>NZ_LZJZ01000141.1 GCF_001667585.1 Mycobacterium sp. E2733 | reverse complement strand
AGTTGTTGGTGCGGGGTCGGCCTTTGTCGAGGTGGGGTGGTGGGATCCATTCGGTTCGGCCCTTGGCGTTGGTGCGGGTCGTCCATCCGCTGGGTTTGATGAGGCGGTGATGGGGTCCGCAGGCGAAGGTGAGATTGTCGATGTCGGTGCGCCGGGATTGGGCGTAGTCGGTGACGTGGTGGACTTCGGAGAGGTAGCCGGGCACCGTGCACCCGGGTGCCGAGCAGCCGCGGTCCTTGGCATACAGCACAATTCGCTGTCCGGGGGAGGCCAGCCGTTTGGTGTGATAGAGCGCCAGGGGCTTGGCGTTGTCGAAGACGGCCAGGTAGTGGTGGGCGTGGCGGGCCAGCCGGATCACATCGCTCATCGGCAACCGGGTGCCGCCGCCGGTGCGGCCGGTGCCGGCGGCGGCCTGTAGGTCTTGCAGCGTGGTCGTGATGATGATCGAGGCCGGTAACCCATTGTGCTGGCCCAGTTTTCCCGAGGCCAGCAACGCGCGCGAGGCCGCCAGCAGTCCGTCATGGTTGCGTTGGGCGGTGCTGCGGGTGTCACGGTCAATCGCATCCTGGCTAGGGGCTCCATCGACACAGGGCACGTCGTCGAGCGGGTTGCACATGCCGGGTGCGGCCAGTTTGGCCAGCACCGCCTCCACGGGGGCGCGGGCTTCTGGGGTGAGCAGGCCGCGCAGCTCCGACATGCCATCGGGGCCTTGTTTGCCCAGGGTTAGGCCGCGGCGCCGAGCGCGGTCGGCGTCGGTGTAGGTGCCGTCGGGGTTGAGGCAGTCGGCCACGTGCTCGGCGAGCTGGGCCAGCTGTTCGGGCCGAAAGTGGGTGCCCGCCGCGGCCAGGTCAGCCTCGACGGCCTCGCGGGTCGCCACATCGACCCAGCCCGGCAGGTGGTGAAAGAACCGACGGATCACCGCGACCTGCCCGCCGCCCAGTTTCCCGTCGCGCTGGGCGGCGGCGGTGGCGGACAGAATCGGTGCCCGCGGTTCGCCGGTCAACCCGTGGCGCGGCCCCAGGTCGGTGGCCTCTTTGACCCGCCGGGCGGCTTCGGCGCGGCTGATCAACGTCGCCTCGGCGATCGCGTGCGGCAGGGTGCCGCCCACCTCTTCGGGACTGGCCTGGCGGGCGAGGTTGTTGATCAGCGGGTGCTCCACGGCCGGCAGCTGCCGGCGCGCCCTCTCACAGCGCTCCAACATCACCAGCTGCTGCCGGACAGTCAACGCCTCCACCGGCAACG
>NZ_LZJZ01000140.1 GCF_001667585.1 Mycobacterium sp. E2733 | reverse complement strand
GCGTCGTGGCGCGCCTGACCGGCCAGTTCGGCGACGCCCTCGGCCAGCGCCGCGCCCGAGGCCGCCGACCGCCGAGCCAGCCGCAACAACACTTCGACCTGTGCGTCGGCGGCGCCGGCCCGGGCAGCCGGCGTAATCGTCCAGGCGACAACGGGATCGGCGCCCAGCGCCAGCAGGTCGGCAGCGCGCCGCAGCACGCGGGCCAACGTCGGCGGCGCCGACGCCGCGGCGGCCGCCGCGGCGGTGGCCACCGCCATGCCCGCTCCCAGGCACACCGCTAGCACGTCGAGACAGGACGCGACCGCCAGCGGGTCGGGCCCGTGCGCCGGCCCGCGCCCCGGACGCACACGATGCTCGCGGACCGGTATCCGCGCCCGCGCCCGCACCAGCGACGGGCCGGGGCCGATCCACGCGGCCACGGCCAGCAACACCGCCGCCGTCGTCACGACTCGAGCCGATCAGTGATGCGGTCGGCCCACAACAGGCCGGCGCACGCCAGGGTCGAGCCGACGACCAAGAGCCATCCGCCTGCGTGCCCGCCCAGCAGGAAGGCCAGCGGTCGCGCGCCGATCAGTTGGCCCAACAGCACGCCGAGCACCGGCAGCCCCGCCAGGATCGCCGCGGTTGCGCGCGCGCCGGCCATGTTCGATGCCACCCGCGCCGAGAACCGTTGCCGCTCGGCGATATCGCGTTGCGCGGCTCGCATCAGGGTGGCTATCGCCAGGCCGTGGTCGCTGGCGAGTTGCCAACACAACGCGAGGCGGTCCCAGTGCGCGGGCAGGGTCGAGGACTTCGCCGCGGCACGCAGGCCGGCCGCGACGTCGGCCCCCAATCTGGCGCGGGCGGCGACCGCCCGCAACGACTTCGCGACCGCACCGGCGGTTTCGCCGGCGGCCACGCCGAACGCGCGCACCGGATGCGAGCCGACACGCAATTCGCCGACGAGCACGTCGAGCGCGCCTTCTATCGCCTGTCCCTCGCGCAGGGCAGACCGGCTGCGGTGGCGGCGGCGATAGCGCAGGCTCGCGGTCGCCCCCACGACCGCGACGGCCAGCACCGTCGTGAACGGCAACAACCCCGCGGCGGCGCCCGCGACCCCCGCGGCAAGCCAGCCAACCGCAGCGGGCCCGGTGCGCGGGCGCCACCGACGGTTCGACGCCACCGGCGCCAGGCGGCGCCGCGGTGAGGGCGGCAGGGCGATGAGGGCGAGCGCCAACAGCAGCGCGCCGGCCACGGGGCCGTTCATGCCGGCTTCCGGCTCTGCAGCAAGCGATGCAGGAAGTCGGCGTCGTCGGTCATGCCCCCATCGGCATGCCACACCGTGACCGCCCGGACCCTCCCGGCAATCTGGCGCAACACGGCGACTTCACCGAGGCGGCGCCGCCCGGTCCGATCCCGGGTGACGTGCAACAGCACCTGCACGGCCGCGGCGAGTTGACTGTGCAGCGCCGCGCAATCGAGACCGCCCAGCGCGCCCAGCGCCTCCAGCCGGGCCGGAACCTCGGCCGGGCTGTTGGCGTGGACCGTGCCCGCTCCCCCGTCGTGGCCCGTGTTCAGCGCCGCCAGCAGGTCCACCACCTCGGCGCCCCGCACCTCGCCGACCACGATGCGGTCGGGCCGCATCCGCAGGGCCTGGCGCACGAGTTGGCGCACCGGAACCTCGCCGACGCCCTCCACGTTGGCGCACCGCGCGACCAGCTTCACCAGGTGCGGATGTCGGGGCGCCAGCTCGGCGGCATCCTCGACGCACACGATCCGTTCGGTGGGCGCGACGGCACCGAGCATCGCCGCTAGCAAGGTCGTCTTACCGGCCCCCGTTCCGCCGCACACCAGGAAGGCCAGCCGCGCGGCGATGATGTCGGCAACCAGGACGGCGGCCTCGGGAGTCAAGGAGCCGGCCGCGGTCAGCGCCGCCAGGTCCTGGCTGGCGGGCCGCAGCACCCGCAGCGACAAGCAGGTGCCCGCGGTCGCCACGGGCGGCAACACCGCATGTAAGCGCACCGAGAACCCGGCGCCGATGCCGGCGAGCTGGCCGTCCACCCAGGGCTGCGCGTCGTCCAGGCGCCTGCCGGCGGCAAGTGCCAGCCGTTGCGCCAGGCGCCGCACCGCCGCCTCGTCGGCGAACCGAACCTGCGTGCGCCGCAAGCCATTCCCGTCATCCACCCACACCGCATCGGGCGCGGTGACCAAGACGTCGGTGGTGCCGTCTGCGCAGAGCAACGGTTCGAGGATGCCGGCGCCGGTCAGCTCGGTCTGCAACACCCGGAGGTTGGCCAGCACCTCCGTGTCGCCCAGCATCCCGCCGGACTCGGCCCGGATCGCGGCGGCCACGGCGTTCGGCCCCAACGGAGCGCCCAGCGGGACGGCTTCCGCCGCCAGCCGCTCGCGCACCCGGTCGATCAGCGAGCCGCTCATGCGGCCCTGCCGTTTCGCGCCGGCCCTGAAGAGGCGCACGGTAACACGGCGAGCACCTCGCGGGCCGCGGCGGCGAGCGCGGATCGCCGTCCGGCCCGTAGGCCGCCGCGCTCCAGCTGCTCGGCGAAGCGGGGCTCCGCCTTCATGGACGCCAGCAAGGGCAGCCCGGTGATGTCGGCGATCTCGGCCGCCCGCAGCCCGCCCGGCGACGGACCCCGCACGACCAATCCCACGTTGGGGTTGACGGCGCCCAGCACCGGCGCCAGGGCACCCGTCGCAGCGCACGCGCGCACATCGCATCGGCTGACCACGACGACGAGGTCGGCGGCATCAAGCGCCGCTTGCGCCGCATCGGTGAGCCGGCGCGGAAGGTCGCAGACCACCGTGACCGCGCCGCGGCGGCCGGCATCGACGATGGCGTTCACCGGCCCGGCCGCCAACTCGTATCCGCGCCGGGTGCCGGACAGGACGCTGACTCCCCGGTGCCGCAGCAACGCCGCACGCACCGACGACCAGTTGAGCCGGCCGTCCTGCAGCGCGAGGTCCGGCCAGCGCAAGCCCGACGCATTCTCGGCGCCCAGCAGCAAATCGATGCCCCCGCCCCACGGGTCGAGGTCCACCAACAGCGCGTCGGCGGTGGCCTGCGCCAGGGCCACCGACAGCGAGGAAGCGCCGGCCCCGCCGCACCCGCCGATGACGGCGACGACGTCGCCGCGCGCCCCGTTGTCGCGCGATGATTCGGCGGCCTCGGCGAGCGCGCGCACCAAGTCGCGCTCTTGCTCGGGCAGCCGCAGCACCAAACCGGCGCCCACGGCGACGGCCGCCGCCCATGTCGCGGTCGCCGGGTCGGCCGCCGTCAGCACCGTCACGTGCGGGCGGCGCGGCAACGCCGCCCGCCGGCACCGTTCGGCCGCCGCCTCGTCCAGCACCACCGCCGCGGCCGCCGACCACGTCCTGCGGCTCAGGGCGCCGCCGGCGTGGACCACACGGACACCCACGGCCGCGGCCACGCGATCCAGCTCCCGGCGCAGTTCCGGGTCCGCCAACGCCGCCAGCACGCCCGCGGAAGCCGCCACATCGGCCTGGGAACTGCTAGTCACGCGCCCACTCTGGCGGGCTCGCGATGTTGGACGCCAGTCCCAAATGCGCATTTGTGGATAGAGACGCGAGTGTGCACAAAGGCATCGGGCGGCGCTCCGACGGCGCAAGGGAGAGGGAATGTCCGCAACCACTTGGACGGCCGCGCTACGTGGTCCGTATGCGCGGAACGGACCCGAAAAAGACCCTAGAAAAGGGACGACCCCCGCCAGGGGGGGAGGAGGCGAGGGTCGTCGTGCATCAGCCCCGGGGGGTCGGGCTGATACACCCTCGGCTCAGGCCGAGTAATGCTTACTATACACATGACAAGCCGCGGTAACGCAATAGCTCTTTCTGTGAAAGAACACGTTGAGCCGCAAAAACACTGGCGTTACCGTCGGTCCCACTTTGCTGAGCGGCCTTTCGGGGCCCACAAACACGGCGCCGCAGGACGACCGACCTATGCTGGGTCGGTGACCGTCTTCGACCCGGCCGCGGAGCGGCACACGGCGGCGACCTCCGCTCCCCGGGCCCGCACCGCGGCCTTCTTCGACCTGGACAAGACCATCATCGCCAAGTCGAGCACGTTGGCGTTCAGCAAACCGTTCTTCAACCAGGGACTGCTGAACCGCCGCGCGGTGCTCAAGTCGAGCTACGCCCAGTTCATCTACCTGCTCTCCGGTGCCGATCATGACCAGATGGACCGAATGCGCCTCCACATGACCAACATGGTCACCGGCTGGGACGTCGATCAGGTCAAGTCGATCGTCAACGAAACGCTGCACGACATCGTGACGCCGCTGGTGTTCGCCGAAGCCGCGGACCTGATCGCCGCCCACAAGTTGTGCGGCCGCGACGTGGTGGTGGTCTCGGCCTCCGGCGAGGAAATCGTGGCGCCGATCGCCCGGGCGCTCGGCGCCACCCACGCGATGGCGACCCGCATGGTCGTCGAGGACGGCCGGTACACCGGCGAGATAGCGTTCTACTGCTACGGCGAGGGCAAGGTGCAAGCGATCCGCGAGCTGGCCGCCCGCGAGGGCTACCCACTCGAGCATTGCTACGCGTACTCCGACTCGATCACCGACCTGCCGATGCTGGAATCCGTCGGCCACCCCAGCGTGGTGAATCCCGACCGCGGACTGCGCCGGGAAGCCGTCGAACGCGGTTGGCCCGTGCTGTCGTTCTCGCGGCCGGTGTCGCTGCGCGACCGCATCCCGGCGCCCTCGGGTGCGGCGATCGCGACGACCGCGGCGGTGGGCGTCAGTGCGCTGGCCGCCGGCGCGGTCACCTATTCGCTGCTGCGCCGCTTCGCGTTCTAGCCCAGCGTTTCGCAGCAAACGCATTTCCGCACAGCTTCGCAATTTTCGCAAAATTGGGCCTTGCTGCGTTAAGGGTCTAGTAGTACAAAGGAACCACGGAAGCCCGGTGAGGCCTAGGTCGATCCGGAAGAGAAGGTTCGGTCTCCCGACCCGGGCGCCCAGCACGGTGCTCGGCACCCACGCGGAGTCATAGCCGCGATAATGGCAGAAGTGTTGCGGGCCTGCGTAATTGCGAAATGTGGATGGTGTCGACGGCCCTTTGGGTGGGGTTGCAACCGAAGCGTCGCAAGATCGCCGAGGCCAACCCACGCAGCCCCGAAATGCACGCATGGTAACCGAGTTCCGTGCTAGCGGGCGGCGGACCGAATACTTCGGGACGTCGCCCGCTTTGCATTGTCCGGCAGCGTTTTATGCGGCCGCCGGCTACCCATTCAGCTATCGACTCGACAGCGAGTCGGCGATCGTCAACGCCTCCTGCGCGCCGGCCCGCATCGCCCGGCAACAGAGCACCAGCCAGGCCCCCACCCCGACCGGCGTGCCGTCGGCGAAGCCTCGGGCGGCGTCGCGATAGTCAGCCGGCTGGCGCATCCAGCTCACTTCGGGCACACCCAATCCGTGTGGATCCAACCCGCTGGCAATGGTCACCAACCGCGACACCGCGCGAGCGACAACACCGTCGGCGCTGCCGAATGGCCGCAGCGTCAGCAGTTCGCCGTGCGCGACCGCGGCGACCACCGGCGCCGGCGCCTGAGTGCCGCCGCTCACCAGATCCGCGAGCAACTCCAGCCGGGGCCCGACCCCGGCGTCGGCGCGGGGCCGGCCCAGCCGGTCCTCGTCGACCTGGTCGGCCGCCGCCAGCATGTGCAGGCGGGCCAGCGCCTGCAGCGGTGCCCGGCGCCAAACCCCGACCAGGGGACCCTCGCCGCCTTCCAGCGCCTGGGCCACCCGCAGCGCCCCGCCGAACACCGGATCACTCACGGCCCCGGCGTCCGCGAGGTCTTCCAGCCGGACCGGACCGCCGTCGAGCACCGAGGATGCGCGGGCAGCCCGCAACGCCGCTTCGGCGGCGGTCACCGGCCAGCCACGCAGATTGGCCCGGTGCCGATGGGCACGGCCCAGGGCGTCGCGCGCCCGGTCGCTGGCCTCGGCGACGCCCGGCAACTCCATCAACGGAGCCAGTGGATCAGCCGTCACAGGTTGCCAACCTATCCCGGCTTCAGCGATCGGATGCCGGCGCGTGCGGGATGGCCTCCAGCAGCTGCCGGGTGTATTCGTGCCGGGGCCGGGTGAACAGCTCGTCGGTGGCGGCCCGCTCCACCACCCGACCGGCGCGCATCACCAAGACGTCGTCGGCGATCTGCCGGATCACTGCCAGGTCGTGGCTGATGAACAGGTAGGTGAGGCCCAGTTCGGCTTGCAACTCGGCCAGCAAATCCAATATCTGCGCCTGCACCAGAACGTCGAGCGCGGAGACCGCCTCGTCGCAGACCAGCACCTCGGGCCGCAGCGCCAGCGCCCGGGCGATCGCGACCCGCTGCCGTTGGCCACCCGACAGCTCGCGGGGCAGCCGGCCCAACACCGATGACGGCAGCGCCACCTGGTCGACCAGTTCGCGCACCGCTCGCTCGCGCTGCCCACGGCCGCCGACGCGGTGAATGCGCAGCGGTTCCTCGATGGCGCGAAACACCGTGTACATGGGATCCAGGCTGCTGTAGGGATTTTGGAAGACCGGCTGCACCCGCCGCCGGAAGGCCAATTGCTGGTGCCGGCGCCGTTCGCCGTCGATGCGGGTGCCGTCGAAAACGACGGTGCCCGAGCTCGGGGGCAGGAGGCCGAGCACCATTTGCGCCAGGGTGGACTTTCCCGAACCCGATTCCCCGACGATCGCCAGCGTGCTCGCCCGCCGCAGCCGAAACGAAACCCCGTCCACTGCGCGGAATTCCGTTCGCCGCTTCCCCCGCCAGCCAGGAGCGCCGCGCGACTCACGGTAGACCTTGGTCAGCTCCGAGGCGACCAGGATGTCGTCGGACGCGCAGTGGTACGCCGGACGTGGCCGGGCGGGGCTCTGCACCGTCAGCGACGGCGCCGCGCCCACCAGCCGTTGGGTGTACTCGTGGCGCGGGTCCCGCAAAATAGCTTGTGTGGCACCGTATTCCACCACGACTCCCGCACGCATGACGACCAGGGACTCGGCGCGTTCGGCGGCCAGCGCGAGGTCGTGCGTGATCAGCAGCAGCGCGGTGCCCAGTTCAGCGGTGAGACCCTGCAGGTGGTCGAGCACCTGCCGCTGCACGGTGACATCCAGCGCGGACGTCGGCTCGTCGGCGATCAGCAGCCGCGGCCGGCCCGCCAACCCGATCGCGATCAGCGCCCGTTGGCACATGCCGCCGGACAGCTGATGGGGATAGCGGCCCACTTGTTTCGCCGGGTCCGGCATGCCCGCCTGTGCGAGCAGCTCCACGGCGCGTCGCCGCGTCGGTCGGTCGGAGGTGTTCGCCCGCAACGCTTCCGATACCTGGAAGCCGACCTTCCAGACCGGGTTGAGGTTGGTCATCGGGTCTTGGGGTATGTAGCCGATCTGGCGGCCCCTGATGGAGCGCAGTGTCCGGCGGCCGGCCCCGGCGATGTCGGATCCGTCGAAGACGATGCGCCCGGCGGTAATTCGGCCGCCGGTAGGAAGCAGCCCGAGGATCGCGGCCGCCGTGGTGGATTTCCCCGATCCCGACTCGCCCACCACCGCGACGGTTTGGCCCGGCGGGACGGTGAAGTCGACGCCGCGGACGGCGGCCTGATCGCCGAAGGCGACCTCGAGGCCTTCGACGGACAGCAGCGGCCTGTCGTTCATGGCCGCCACGCTCGGGACGCCGGATCGAGGGCGTCGCGCAACGCGTCGCCCATCATCATGAAGGCCAGCACCGTGGTCGCCAGTGCGCCGGCGGGATAGAACAAGATGGGTGAGCCCGCCCGCAGCCGCGTCTGAGCGAGATTGATGTCGCCGCCCCAGGACACCACCGACGTCGGCAACCCGACACCCAGGTAGGACAGCGTGGCCTCGGTGACGATGAAAACGCCCAGGGCGATGGTGGCCATCGCGACGACCGGGCCCAGGGCATTGGGCAGCGCGTGGCGCAGCAGGATTTGAAAGCGGCTCAGCCCCAGCGCTTTCGCGGCGAGCACGTAATCGCTGGCGCGCACCGCGAGCACCGATCCGCGCGCGATGCGGGCCACCTGCGGCCAGCCGAACAGCGCGAGGATGGCGATCACTGTCCACACCGTGCGGTGGTGCATGACCTGCATGAGCACGATGGCGGCCAGCAGCAGCGGCAGGCCGAAGAACACGTCGCTGACCCGGGAGACCACCGCGTCGATCCAGCCGCCGTAGAAGCCGGCCAGCGCGCCGAGCGCCCCGCCGACGACGAAAACGGCCAGGGCCGCACCCAAGCCGACGGTGACCGAGGCCCGCGCGCCGTAGACGGTGCGGGCGTAGACGTCGTGGCCCTGCAGGTCGGTGCCGAACCAGTGCGCGCGCGACGGCGGAAGCAGGCTCTGGCCGGGGTCGGCGTAGGTGGGATCCGCCCCGGTGAACAACGCCGGAAACACCGCGACCGCGACGATGAACAGGATCAGCAGGCCGGCGATGACGAACTTCGGCCGGCCGCGCAACCCACGCCATGTGTCGCGCCAGAAGCCGCTGCGCTCAGCCATACCGGATCCTGGGGTCCAGCGCCGCATACAGCAGGTCGACCGTCAGATTGGTGATCAGGTAGATCAACACCAGCACCGTGACTATCGACACCACGGTCGGCGCCTCCTGCCGGGCGACGGCCTGATACAACACCCCGCCGACGCCGTGGATGTTGAAAATGCCTTCCGTCACAATGGCTCCGCCCATCAGCGCCCCCAGGTCGGCGCCCAGGAACGTCACCACCGGGATCAGCGAATTGCGCAGGATGTGCACCGTCACCACGCGCGGCCGGGACAACCCTTTGGCGGTGGCGGTGCGGACATAGTCGGCGTGCGCGTTGGCCGCTACCGCGGATCGGGTCAGCCGCACCACATAGGCGAACGACACGGAGCCCAGCACGATGCCGGGCAGCAGCAGACGCCCCAACGTCGACCGCTCCCCGACGGTGACCGGCGCGATGCCCAACCTCACCCCGAAGACGAACTGGGCCAGAAAGCCCAGGACGAAGATCGGAATCGCGATGATGACGAGCCCGGCGATCAGGACGGTGGAATCGAAGACTCCCCCCGTACGCAGTCCGGCGATCACGCCGAAGCCGATGCCCAGCACCGCCTCGACGACCAGGGCGATCAGCGCGAGCCGTAGAGTGACCGGAAAGGCATGCGCCAGAACGTCACTCACCGGCAGCCCGGAGTAGGACCGGCCCAGGTCGCCGTGCAGCACGCCGCCCAGGTAGCGCAGGTACTGCACCAGGAACGGATCGTCGAGGTGGTAGCGGGCCCGCAGTTGCGCGGCCACCTCGGGCGTCAGCGGCCGGTCGCCGGCGATCGCGGCTACCGGGTCACCCGGCAACAGGAAGACCATGCCGTAGATGAGCAGCGTGGCGCCGAGGAAAACGGGCACCATGACGGCGATGCGGCGCGCGATGTAGAAACCCATCTGTCACGCCTTGACGATGTTCTCGTAGTCGGGCAGACCGTTCCAGGTGAGCTTGACGCCGCTGACCTGCGGCGACCATCCGACCACCGCGATGTAATACCACAGCGGCACAGCGGGCATGTCGCGCAACAGGATTCGCTGGGCGACGTTGACCAGCACATCCGCCCGTTGCAGGTTGGGGGCTGCTTCCGCGGCGGCCAGCCCGGCATCGAACTCCCGGCTCGAGTATCCGACGTCGTTGGATCCCGCTCCGGTGGCGTACAGCGGGGCCAGGAACTCGATCATCGACGGGTAGTCGCCGATCCAGCCCGCGCGGAACGCGGTATCGATGGTGCGGTTGGTGATCTGGGTGCGGAAGCCCGCGAACGTGGGGTGCGGCGCGCCGGCGGCGTCGATGCCCAGCACGTTCTTGATGCTGTTGGCCACCGCGTCCACCCACTCCTGATGGCCGCTGTCGGCGTTGTATGCGATCGAGTACCGCCCGCTCCATGGCGAGATCGCATTGGCTTGCGCCCAGAGTTGGCGTGCCCGTTCGGGGTTGAAGTCCAACGCGTCGTTGCCAGGGATGTTCCGGTCGAATCCGGGCAACGAGCTGGCGGTGAAATCGCGAGCCGGGCTGCGAGTGCCGTTGAAGATCTGCTGACAGATCTGCGGCCGGTTGATGGCCGCCGACAACGCCAAGCGGCGCAGTCGACCCTCTTCGCCGCCGAAATGCGGTAGCCGCAACGGCGTGTCGAGCGATTGGCTGACCGCGACCGGACCACTGGCGGCGTTGCCGCCGAGGTCGCGCTGGTAGATTGTCAGCGCGCTGGACGGAATCGTGTCCAGCACATCGAGATTGCCCGACAGCAGGTCGGCATAAGCGGTGTCCAGGTTGGCGTAGAACTCGAACCTCAATCCTTTGTTGTGGGGTTTGCGATTGCCGTGGTAGCCGGGGTTGGGCTTTAAATCGAGTTTGACGTTGTGTTCCCAGGCCGGCCCGTCGGGACCGTCCGCCAACTCATACGGGCCGTTGCCGATCGGGTTGCGACCGAACGCCGCCATGTCCCGAAAAGCCATGCCGGGTAGCGGGTAGAACGCATTGTGTCCCAGCCGCAACGTGAAGTCGACGGTCGGTGCCTTGAGCCGCACGTCGAACTCGAGATCATTGACCACTTGCAGCCCGGACATGGTTGTGCGGGCCGGCTTTCCGTCTCCGGTCAGGCCGGCGACGTCGTCGTATCCGACGATGGGGCTGAAAAAGCTTTGTTGCAGTTGGGCATTGGTGCTCAGCGCACCGTAGTTCCACGCGTCGACGAACGAATGGGCCGTCACCGGCGAGCCGTCGGTGAACTTCCATCCAGGCTTGAGCATGATCCGGTAGTTGATGTTGTCGGTTGTCTCGATCGACCGCGCCACTTCCGGCGACGGTTTGCCGGCGGCGTCGTAGGACACCAAACCGGCGAACAGTCGATCCAGGATCCGCCCTCCGAGGCTGTCGTTCGTGCCGGTCGGAATCAACGGGTTCGGCGGCTCCCCGCCGTTGACGACCACCAGATCGGGGCTCAGCGCCCCGCCGCCGCAAGCCGTCAGGGACGCGACGGCCAGCAGCCCGGCGACGACCACACCGGTCGCAAAGGCCCGCATCCGACGCATGACACCCGACCCTAGGGCCTGCGGCCCGCGCCGGCGGGGAAGGCCGACTCGTCACGGCGCTTCAGACCGGCGTGACGGGGTGCACCTGCAGCGCGCAGGCGTCGATGGTGGCCGGCACGGCCAGCACAACGGTGGTGTCCGGCGGGTTGACCAGCAGTTCGGTATAGGTGGGGCACGGCTCGCCGTTGGCGTCGACGGCGATGCCCTCCACGACGGCCTGCGCCTGGGTGGACAGCGACAGGATGACGGTGGGTGGCGCCTCGGTACCACCGGGCAGGCCTCCCAGGTAGCCGCGCAGCGTGGGCTGGGCGTGAATGAGCGGCCCGCCGGCACCCGAGTCGACCCCGGGGTATCCGGTCAGCGTGCACGGCTCGGCGCCCCCGGCGAGGCTGAACACCAGGGTCGCCGCGCGGTGGCCGACCGCGGCCTGCGTCGGCGCGGCGGTGACGGCGATCTGGTCCGACCAGCATGGTGTCGGCGCGTCGGCGGTGTCGGTCGGCATGGCCCACGCCGGTGACCCCAGCACAGCGGTGGCCGCGTAACCCGTTGCGGCCGCGGCGAAGCTGGGAGCTAGTCGGCGGATGCGCCGCCCGTGACCGGGCACACCGGTGATTATCCGCTACGGCGGCCCGCTTTGACCTTTGTTTCAAGCGTTGCTCTTCACCTTGTGGGGCTAGGCTCTCTGACGATCGACGAGCCTCGACACTAGGAGGAAGCCAGTGACCGCCACAGACGCCGTAGGCCCGTCGTCGTATCCGCCGCCGGCGGCGTTCGCCGAACAGGCCAACGCGGACGAGGGGCTGTACCGCGAGGCCGACGAGGACCGGCTGGCCTTCTGGGCCAAGCAGGCCAATCGGCTCTCCTGGTCGACGCCGTTCAGCGAGGTGCTGGATTGGTCGCAGGCGCCCTTCGTCAAGTGGTTCGCCGACGGCAAGCTCAACGTCGCCTACAACTGCGTCGACCGCCACGTGGAGGCCGGCCACGGCGACCGCGTCGCCATCCATTGGGAGGGCGAGCCCGGCGACAGCCGCAGCCTGACCTACGCCGACCTGCGGGCCGAGGTGTGCAAGGCGGCCAACGCGATGACCGACCTGGGTCTGGTCGCCGGTGACCGCGTCGCGATCTACCTGCCGCTGATTCCCGAGGCGGTGATCGCGATGCTGGCCTGCGCGCGGCTCGGCGTCATGCACAGCGTCGTGTTCGCCGGTTTCACCGCCAAGGCGCTGCGGGCCCGGATCGCCGACGCCCAGGCCAAGTTGCTGATCACCAGCGACGGGCAGTTCCGCCGCGGCAAGCCGGCATCGCTGAAGGACGCGGCCGACGAGGCGGTCGCGTCGGGCCCGGACGGCGACAGTCCCATCGAGCGCGTTCTGGTGGTGCGGCGCACCGGGATTGACGTGTCGTGGGACGACGATCGCGACCTGTGGTGGCACGACGTCGTCGATGCCGCTTCGCCCGACCACGCACCGGAGCCCTTCGATGCCGAGCAGCCGTTGTTCCTGCTGTACACCTCCGGGACCACCGGCAAGCCCAAGGGCATCGTCCACACCAGCGGCGGCTACCTGGCGCAGACCTCCTACACGCACTACTACGTCTTCGATCTCAAGCCCGAGACGGACGTGTTCTGGTGCACCGCCGACATCGGCTGGGTCACCGGGCACACCTACGGTGTCTACGGCCCGCTGTCCAACGGGGCCACCGAGGTGCTCTACGAGGGCACGCCAGACACCCCGACCCAGCACCGCCATTTCGAGATCATTGAAAAGTACGGCGTGACAACCTATTACACCGCGCCCACGCTCATCCGGACGTTCATGAAGTGGGGTCGCGAAATCCCCGACGCGCATGACCTGTCCAGCCTGCGGCTGCTGGGATCGGTCGGCGAACCGATCAACCCGGAGGCGTGGCGCTGGTACCGCAAGGTGATCGGCGCCGACAAACTGCCCATCGTGGACACCTGGTGGCAGACCGAGACCGGCTCCGCGATGATCAGCCCGCTGCCCGGGGTGGCGACGGCCAAGCCCGGTTCGGCGATGCGGCCGTTGCCGGGCATCTCGGCGAAGATCGTCGACGACCACGGCGAACAACTGACGCCCGCCGTCCACAAGGGCGAACACGTCACCGGCTACCTGGTGCTCGATCAACCGTGGCCGTCCATGCTGCGCGGCATCTGGGGCGATCCCGAACGCTACATCGAGACCTACTGGTCGAGGTTCGCCGAGCAGGGCTGGTACTTCGCCGGCGACAGCGCCTACTACGACCGCGACGGCGCCATCTGGGTGGTGGGGCGCATCGACGACGTGATGAACGTGTCCGGCCATCGACTTTCGACCGCGGAGGTGGAGTCGGCGCTGGTCGGGCACGGCGCAGTGGCCGAGGCGGCCGTCGTCGGGGTGACCGATCAAACCACCGGCCAGGCCATCTGCGCGTTCGTAGTGCTGTGCGCCGAATTCGAGGTGCACGACGGGATAGTCGACGAGTTGCGCGTCGAGGTCGCCCGGGAGATCTCCCCGATCGCGAAGCCCCGGGAGGTCCACGTCGTGCCCGAACTGCCCAAGACGCGCAGTGGCAAGATCATGCGCAGGCTGCTACGCGACGTCGCCGAAAACCGCGAACTCGGTGACACGTCGACGCTGCTGGACCCCGGCGTGTTCGACGCGATCCAGACCTCGAAATAGCCGTCTCAGGCCGGTAGCGGCGTGAACCCGGCACCGGGCCGGTGCTTGGCGTTGACGTCGCCCAAAACCGCGTTGAACGACTGCACCACCGCGGGGGTGTGCAGCGGAATGTACTTAATGATGCAGGTCGGCAGGTTGTCGCTGAACGCCCCGTGGATCATGCCGACCAGCAGGTTGTTCACCGTCACCGGCGCACCGGAGTCCCCCGGCTGGCCGCAGACCTGCATGACGATGGTGCCGGGGTCCTGGCCCGGCCCCCAGGTGACGCCGCACGAGTTTCCGGTGGTGCGGCCCTGCTTGCAGGCGATTTCGCCGAAGGCCGGATCCGGGCCGAGGCCGTTGATCGCGAACCCGTTGTAGTTTGCCGTCGGTGTCACCTTGGCGGGATCGAACTTGATGACGGCGTAGTCGAGGTTGTCGTTGCCGGCCACCATGGTGCCCAGGACACCGGCGTTCTCGGCGCCCTCGGCGGAGACCTGCGCGCCGGGACCGCCGCAGTGCGCGGAGGTGAAACCGATCAGCTCACCGGCGGCATCGCCCCCGATGGTCGTCAGGGTGCACATCGTGTCCCCATTGATGACGATGCCGGCGCCGCCGCCCATCGGGATCCTGACATCGGCGGCCGCGGCGCGTGCGGGGCAGCCCACCAGGACCAGAAGCACCGCACCCATTGCCGCCACGAAGCACCGGTGCGCCGTCAACACAGCACCACTCCCATCGACAGGCCGGACATCCCGACCGGCTCAACCAGTCTAGTCGGCCAGGCGTCTCGTGCGCCCGCGCCGAGCGCGGCCGCCGGTCAACGCCGACCGCTTCCGTTGTGCCCGTGCGGCATTACGAGCGGAATGAAGCCCCCGCTACGTCGACCCGGCGGCCGCCGCACGGTAGCCCGCTAACACTGGAGGAGTTTGGAAACGGTCCGCTTGGGCATTTACTTGAACGCCCTCGCGACGCCCCCGGCAGGAGCCGGGCCGGTCGCCGTCTTCGGCTGGCCTCGTCTGGCATGGCGCCGCATGGCAACATAAACCGCGACGACAGCGCCGGGCAATGACGAAAGAGGGGACCGTTTGTGAGCAAACCCGATGGCAAGAATGGTGTGCCCACCACCCTGACCACCATCCCCCTGACCGACCCGCACGCCCGGCCTGCCGAGCCCTCGATCGGCGACCTGATCAAGGACGCGACCACGCAGGTCTCCACGCTGGTGCGCGCCGAGGTCGAACTGGCGCGGGCGGAGATCACGCGCGACGTAAAGAAAGGCCTGACCGGCAGCGTCTTCTTCATCGCCGCGCTGGTGGTGCTGTTCTACTCCACGTTCTTTTTCTTCTTCTTCGTCGCAGAACTGCTCGACACCTGGCTGTGGCGCTGGGTGGCGTTCCTGATCGTTTTCGGGGTCCAGGTGGTGGTCGGGGCGCTGCTGGCACTGCTGGGCTTCCTCAAGGTGCGCCGGATCCGGGGACCGCGGGAGACGATCGAATCGGTCAAGGAGACGCGCACCGCGCTCACCCCGGGCCACGACAAGGCGCACGGCGCCCCCAAGCAGCTCTCCGAGCGTGGCAGGCACGAAAAGCCCGAAACCGATCCATCGGGTTGGTAAATGGCGCCGCCGGACCCGTCGGTAACCCGCATCGACGGGCCGTGGCGACATTTGGACGTTCACGCCAACGGCATCCGGTTCCACGTCGTCGAGGCCCTGCCCACCGGCGCGGACACGGCCGCACCGCCCACGGCCCGGCCGCTGGTGATGCTGCTGCACGGTTTCGGTTCGTTCTGGTGGTCGTGGCGTCACCAATTGCGGGGGCTGAGCGGGGCGCGGGTGGTCGCGGTCGACCTGCGCGGCTACGGCGGCAGCGATAAGCCGCCCCGCGGCTACGACGGCTGGACGCTGGCCGGTGACACGGCCGGCCTCATTCGGGCGCTGGGGCACTCGTCGGCGACGCTCGTCGGTCACGCCGACGGCGGGCTGGCCTGTTGGGCGACCGCGCTGCTGCACGCACGATTGGTGTCGGCCATCGCGCTGATCAGCTCGCCGCACCCGGCGGCGCTGCGCCGGTCCACGCTGACCCGCCGCGACCAGGCGTACGCACTGCTGCCGACGTTGCTGCGCTATCAGGTCCCGATCTGGCCGGAGCGCCTGCTGACCCGCGACCACGCGGCGGAGATCGAGCGGCTGGTCCGCAGCCGCAGCTGCCCTAAATGGCTTGCCTCCGAAGACTTTTCCGAATCCATCGGTCACCTGCGGCTGGCCATTCAGATCCCGTCGGCGGCGCACTGCGCGCTGGAATACCAGCGCTGGGCGGTGCGCAGTCAACTGCGCGACGAAGGCCGCCGCTTCATGAAATCGATGTGCCAACAGCTCAGCGTGCCGCTGCTACACCTGCGCGGCGACGCCGATCCGTATGTGCTGGCCGACCCGGTCAACCGGACGCAGCGTTACGCCCCGCAGGGACGTTACGTATCCATCGACGGCGCAGGGCATTTCAGCCACGAAGAGGTGCCCGACGAGATCAACCGACACTTGATGAAATTTCTCGACTACGTGGTCAGCTGACGCAGGCACCGGTGGTCACCTGCCGGCTGTCCCCGATTTTGGCGAGCTGACTGGCCACCTCGTCGGCCGTCAACACGAAGCCGGTGTCGGGATCGTCGACGGCCGCGCCGAACACCACGCCGAGCACCTGACCGTTTAGGTCGATCAACGGGCCACCCGAATTACCTTGCTCCACATTGGCTCTGATGGTGTAGACGTCGCGGGTGACCGGTGCGGGGTCGCGGTAGATGTCGGGACCGCTGAGTTTGATGACCTCGCGGATGCGGGCCGGGGTCGCGGTGAAGCTACCGCCGCCCGGATATCCCAGCACCACAACGCTTGTGCCGGTTTTCGCCTCGGACTGAGCGAAGGACAATGGCTGCGGCGGCAGGTTGGGGACGGCGAGGATGGCGATGTCGACCGACGGGTCGTAGGACACGACCGTCGCGTCCAGGGGACTGCCGCTGGCGTAGATCTGCACGCTGTTGGAACCGGCCACCACGTGCGCGTTGGTCATGACCCGGTCGGGGGCGATCACAAATCCGCTGCCCTCCAACACTTTCTGGCAGCTCGGCGCCAGGCTGCGCACCTTGACGACGCTGGCCGCGGTGGCCTGCACCACCGGATTGTTGGCCAGCGCGGGGTCGGGCGAGGCGACCGGAATCACCGGAGTGCGGCTGAACGGCTCCAGCACCGCCGGCAGGCCGGAGGTGTTCAGCAGCGCCGACAACCGCTTGGGCACCGTCTTCAGCCACGGCGGGGCGACCTCGTTGACCTGGGCCAGCACCCGCGACCCGCGCACCGCGGCGGCCAGCTCGGGCTGGTCCTTGGACTGGGTGAGCGGCGTCGCCAATAACCAGGCCGCGGTCAGCACCACCACGAGCTGGACGCCCACCCCGATGAAGGAGTCGACCGTCCGGATCGTGCGGCTGCGGATCGCGCCCCGAACCGCCCGCCCCAGCACCACGCCTGCGACCTCGCCGACGACGACCAGCGCCAGGATCAGGAAGAGGGCGGCGAACAACTTGGCCCGGGGCGCGGCGATGTGGCTGACGAGGTGGGGCGCCAGCAGCACGCCCGCGATCGCGCCCAGCAACACGCCCACGAACGAGAACAGCGACCCCACCGCGCCTGAACGCCAGCCCGACACGGCGGCGATGAACGCGACCGAGAGCACGGCCACGTCAAGCCACTGTGACGGGGTCATCGCGTTCATGTTCATCGGGGGGGGCCACCCTGCTCGCCGACCAGCGCCATCGCCGCGTCCAGCTCGCGGACGTCGGTGGTGTCCCAGGGCTGGGCCCAGCCGGCGACGTCGAGCATCGCACAGATCACCTGGCCAGTGAATCCCCAGACCAGCATCTCGTTCAGCAGAAACGCCGGTCCGGCCCACCGGCGGCCGAGGTCACCCCGGTACACCATCAGCCGGTTGTCCGGGTTGATGAAGGCGCGCAACGGTACTCGCGCCACGATCGCCGTTTCGGCCTGGTTGACGACGGCCACCGGACCGGGATCCGGCGAGTAGGCCAGCACCGGGACGACGTGAAATCGTGACGGCGCAATGAACGTGCGCTCCATGGTGACCAAGGGACGCAACCGCGACACGTCGATGCCGGTTTCCTCCTGCGCTTCGCGCAAGGCGGTGGACACCGGGCCGGCGTCGGTGGGATCGGAGGCGCCGCCGGGAAATGCCGCCTGGCCGGCGTGATGGCGCAGCGTCGAGGCCCGCACGGTGACCAGAAGGTCGGCGTCGTCGGGTACCCCGCCGTCGGCCGGCGCGGACTGCGGGCCCGAGAACAACACCAAGACGGCGGCCTCCCGACCGCTGCCGCGCATCGCCGACAGGGACGACGCCGCCTTGCCGGTGATCATCGCCAACACGTCGGCCGGCAGCCGACGCCGGTACGCGTCCGGCATCCGTTCCACGTTATCGACCAAGGGCCGCAGCCACAGTGGAGAGGCGTCGGGGCTCAGCGCGACCGCCCCGCGCGCCCGGGCGGGGTCGCCACCTTCCGCGGGCGGGGGGGTGCCCCCAGCTCCCGCGGAGCGCTCCAGTCGGTTCAATTTTCGGCTTATCCCTTGTCATTTCCGACCGCGGCGGCGATCTCGTCGGCGCTGGCGAAGGCCCGCGGCAGCATCTGGGCAACGCTACCGTCCGGCCGCAGAACCACCGTCGCGGGCATCACGTTTACCACGCCCAGGGCCGCCGCGACCCGACGGCGACCGTCCTGCATGGTCGGCAGCCGAACGCCCAGTTCGGCCAGCCGCAACAACGCGGCTGTCTCGTTCTCGTCCTGATGCACGGTCACCACCATCACGTCAGACCCGGCTCGACGTTGATACTCGGCCATCGCGGGCAGTTCGGCCGCGCACGGCGCGCACCAATAGGCCCACAAGTTGAGGATCACGCGCCGCCCGGCCAGCGCGCGCCCGACGTCGACGACCGAACCGTCGGCGGCGCACTCGGCCGTGACACCGCGCAGCGCGGAGGGGCCGGGGCCGTCGCGGGCGGTGGGACAGGGCGGCAGGCCGGCCCGCTGCCGCGGACCCGCCAGCGCGGCCGGGGTGTCGGCGTCGCGGTGTTCGCGGTCGGGCGGGCTCATGGCCGTGCCGGGCTTCGGGGTGGGCGCGGACTCGTCGCGCAGCTGGGCCACCAGGGCCGCCGCCAGCGCCGCCACCACCGCGAGGATCGCGATGGTCCAGCGCGTGGTCCGCGTCAAGGTGGTGGGCGTCTACAGGCCGGCCAGGGCCAGCAAGTGCTCGGTTTCCGGGCCCCGCACCAGGGGCGCGGCCAGCAGCGGCTCGGTGGGGCCGAGACCGAAGGAGGGGCAGTCCTTGGCCACCACGCAGACACCGCAGGCCGGCTTGCGCGCGTGGCATACCCGGCGGCCGTGGAAGATCACGCGGTGGCTCAATATGGTCCACTCGCTGCGTTCGATCAGTTCGCCGGCCGCGCGCTCGATCTTGACCGGATCCTTGTCGGTGGTCCAGCGCCACCGGTGCAGCAGCCGCGCGAAGTGGGTGTCGACCGTGATGCCGGGGACGCCAAAGGCGTTGCCCAGGATGACGTTGGCGGTCTTGCGGCCCACTCCCGGCAGCGTGACCAGTTCTTCCATGGTGGAAGGCACTTCGCCGTCGAACCGTTCGACCAGCGCCTGCCCGAGGCCGATGAGGGAGGTCGCCTTGTTGCGGAAAAACCCGGTCGGACGGATCAGGGTTTCCAGTTCGTCGCGGTCCGCCTGCGCGTAGTCCAGGGCCGAGGGATAGCGCTTGAACAACGCCGGCGTCGTGAGGTTCACCCGTTTGTCGGTGCTCTGCGCGGAAAGGATGGTGGCGACGGTCAGCTCCAGCGGCGTGGTGAAGTCCAGCTCGCAGTGCGCGTCCGGAAACGCCTGTGCCAGCGCACGATTCATGCGGCGGGCCCGCCGCACCAGGCCGGCCCGGGTCTCCTCAGACCAGCGCCGCGCGCCGTTGCCGCCCGCTGGGACCGACGAGGACTTCGAGCGTCCGGACGACTTTGCCGCTGTCACCTACGACAGAGTACTGATTTCGTGATCTCGCCGAGACCTCGTGTTGATTGAAGTCCATGTTTACTCTCCTTGTGTCATGGTTGCTGGTGGCCTGCGTCCCGGCGTTGCTGATGCTGGCGGCGCTCGGCTTGGGGCGGCTCGAACGGGGGCTGGCCCGCGAGGACATCGCCATCATCGCGGTCACCGAGCTTTTCGAGCACGCCGAACTTGTCGACGTGCACACCCTGGCCCGGGAGGGCATGCCCGAGGCGCTGGAATACCTGCACCGGCGCGAGGCTCGCGAACTTTCCGAGGCCGCCTTGGCCGGGCTGACTGCCGGGCCACGGCACGCGGCGCCGTCGTTTGCCGCGAGCTTCATTGACCCTGCCGAGCTGACATTGCCGACGCGAATTCAAGCGCATCCGCACATCAATCCGCAGTTTAAGGCCACTCGACACGTCAATCGTGTGTAGCGTTGCACGTTGGACAAAATGTCCTACCGCTAGACTCATCACGCGAGCACGGGATTAACCTGCCCGTACACAAATCATTGGAAGCTGAAGAGGCAACGTGGACGAGATCCTGGCAAGGGCAGGAATCTTCCAAGGGGTTGAGCCCGGCGCGGTCGCCGCGCTGACGAAGCAACTGCAACCCGTCGACTTTCCCCGTGGGCACACGGTCTTCGCCGAAGGCGAGCCGGGTGATCGGCTGTACATCATCGTCTCCGGGAAGGTCAAGATCGGCCGTCGCTCACCCGATGGCCGGGAGAACCTGCTGACGATCATGGGCCCGTCGGACATGTTCGGCGAATTGTCCATCTTCGACCCTGGCCCACGGACTTCCAGCGCGACCACCATCACCGAGGTGCGCGCGGTGTCGATGGACCGCGACGCGCTGCGGGCCTGGATCGCCGACCGTCCCGAGATCGCCGAGCAGCTGCTGCGGGTGCTGGCCCGACGGCTGCGCCGCACCAACAACAATCTGGCCGACCTCATCTTCACCGACGTGCCCGGCCGGGTGGCCAAGCAGCTGCTGCAGCTCGCCCAGCGCTTCGGCACCCAGGAGGGTGGCGCGATGCGGGTCACCCACGACCTGACCCAGGAGGAGATCGCCCAGCTGGTGGGCGCTTCCCGGGAGACGGTGAACAAAGCGCTGGCCGACTTCGCCCACCGCGGCTGGATCCGCCTGGAGGGCAAGAGTGTGCTGATTTCGGACTCCGAAAGGCTCGCGCGCCGAGCGAGGTAAGCGCGCGCGGAGCGCGGGCGCAACCGAGCGAGAATCGAACGCCGAGCGAGGTAAGCGCGCGCGGAGCGCGGGCGCAACCGAGCGAGAATCGAACGCGAGCGAGGTAATTCGAGAGCGACGTTATCGGCCCGTTCACTCGGACTTTTCGCAGTAGCGTCGATTTCGGCGCGAGTTCAGCGCTGCAAATAGTCCAGCTGCGCCTGAACGGACCATTCGGCCGCGTCCCAGAGTTTCTCGTCGACGTCCACATAGACGTGTTCGACGACTTGGCGGGCGGTGGCGTCGTCGCCGATCTCCCGCAACGCCGCGCGCACCTGCTCCAGCCGTTCCTGCCGGTGCATCAGGTAGCCCGACGCGACGGCCTCCAGGTCGGCCAGGTCCGGACCGTGACCCGGCAGCACGGTACGTCGCCCCAGACCACGCAAGCGCCGCAACGATTCCAGGTAGTCGGCCAGGCTGCCGTCTTCGGAATCAATCACGGCGGTGCCGCGGCCCAGCACGCTGTCGGCGGTGAGGACGGCGTCGTCGAGCACGAACGAGAACGAGTCGGCGGTGTGGCCGGGGGTGGCCATCACCTTGATCTTGAGGCCGGCCGCGTCGATCACCTCGCCATCGGTGAGGTGACCGCCGAGGCCGCGCAGAAAACCGCTGCCCGCCGACCGCACCGTCGCGCCGGTCCGCTCGACCAGATTGTCGATGCCGTCGGTGTGATCGCCGTGCCGGTGACTGATGAGTACGAGCGTGATGCGGCCCAGCTCGGCGACCCGGGCGAGGTGCTCGTCGTCGTCCGGCCCGGGGTCCACCACCACCAACTCGTCGCTGCCCTTGCCGCGCAGCACCCAGGTGTTGGTGCCCTCGAGCGTCAGCAATCCGGGGTTGTCGGCCAGCAGAACCGAGGCAGTTTCGGTGACGGCCCGCAGCGTGCCGTATGCGGGATGACTCGGCGACTCGGGTGCCTCGGTCATGTTCGCGGGCCGACCTCCACGATCAGCTCCACTTCGACCGGTGCATCCAGCGGCAGCTCGGACACGCCGACGGCCGACCGCGCATGTGCGCCGTCCTCGCCGAACACCTCCGCGAGCAGCTCCGAAGCGCCGTTGACGACGCTGGGCTGGCCGTTGAAACCCGGAGCGGAGGCGACGAAGCCGACGACCTTGACCACTCGCGTCACCGCGTCGATACCCACCAGCGAATCGACGGCCGCCAGGGCGTTCAGCGCGCAGAGCCGCGCCATCGCCCTGCCCTCTTCCGGGCTGACCCGGCCCCCGACCTTGCCGGTGCCGACCAGCTGCCCCGCCTGCATCGGCAGCTGACCCGCGGTGTAGACCAGGTTGCCCGTCCGCACCGCGGGCACATAGGCGGCCAGCGGCGCCACCACCTCAGGAAGCGCGACCCCGAGTTCGGCGAGCCGGGCGGAGGCGGTCATCTACTTGGGGCGCTTCAAATACGCGACGTGTTGCTCACCGGTTGGCCCGGGCAGTACCGACACCAATTCCCAGCCGTCGGCACCCCACTGGTCGAGAATCTGTTTGGTGGCGTGCGTCAGCAGCGGGACGGTGACGTATTCCCATGCGATCGGTTGGCTCATGGCGCGAGCTTATCGGTCGGACGTGAACGGTTCTGGCCTGCCCGGGGGCCGGGCGCCGGTCGGGCTAGCATGCGAAGGTGGCAAACACATCGACCGGCGGTAGCGCCGTCGGCTGGCCGGCGCGGCTCTCAAAGGCGCGCCTGCATTTCGTCACCGGCAAAGGCGGTACGGGCAAGTCGACGATAGCGGCCGCATTGGCACTGACCCTGGCAGCCGGAGGCCGCAAGGTTCTTCTCGTGGAAGTCGAAGGGCGCCAAGGCATTGCGCAACTCTTCGACGTCCCTCCGCTGCCTTACCAGGAGGTCAAGATCGCGACCGCCGAACGCGGCGGCCAGGTCAACGCGCTGGCCATCGACATCGAGGCGGCGTTCCTGGAATACCTGGACATGTTCTACAACCTCGGCATCGCCGGGCGGGCGATGCGGCGCATCGGCGCCATCGAGTTCGCGACGACGATCGCGCCCGGCCTGCGCGACGTGCTGCTCACCGGAAAGATCAAGGAATCGGTGGTGCGCGTCGATAAGACCCGGCTTCCCGTCTACGACGCGGTCGTGGTTGACGCGCCACCGACGGGGCGGATCGCCCGCTTCCTGGACGTCACCAAGGCGGTGTCGGATCTGGCCAAGGGCGGGCCGGTGCACGGGCAGGCCGAAGGCGTGGTGAAGCTGCTGCACTCCGAGCAGACCGCCATCCACCTGGTCACGCTGCTGGAGGCGCTGCCGGTGCAGGAAACGTTGGAAGCCATCGAGGAGCTCGCCGAGATGGAGCTGCCGATCGGCAGCGTGATCGTAAATCGCAACATCGCGTCCCATCTGCAGCCCGCCGACCTGGCGAAGGCCGCCGAGGGACACGTCGACGCGGACTCGGTGCGGGCCGGATTGGAAATGGCGGGGATCAAGCTGAACGACACCGACTTCGCCGGGTTACTGACCGAGACCATCGAACACGCGACGGTCATCGCCGCGCGCGCCGAGATCGCGCAACAACTGGACGCGTTGCAGGTGCCCCGGCTGGAATTGCCGGCGATCTCCGACGGCGTCGACCTCGGAAGCCTCTACGAGCTTTCGGAATCACTTGCGCAGCAAGGAGTTCGATGAGTACGACGCCGAATAGGCTTGATATGGCCTCGATCTTGGCCGACACGACCAACCGGGTGGTGGTGTGCTGCGGCGCCGGCGGGGTGGGCAAGACCACCACCGCGGCCGCGATGGCGTTGCGCGCGGCCGAATACGGCCGCAACGTCTGCGTTTTGACGATCGACCCGGCCAAGCGGCTGGCACAGGCGCTGGGGGTCAACGACCTCGGCAACACCCCGCAACGGGTGCCCCTGGCGTCCGAGGTTCCCGGCGAGTTGCACGCGATGATGCTCGACATGCGCCGCACGTTCGACGAGATGGTGGTCCAGTACTCCGGAAACGGCCGGGCGCAGGCGATTCTGGACAACCAGTTCTACCAGACGGTCGCCAGCTCGCTCGCCGGCACGCAGGAATACATGGCGATGGAGAAGCTGGGCCAGCTGCTGGCCGAGGATCGCTGGGACCTGGTGGTGGTGGACACCCCGCCGTCGCGCAACGCGCTGGACTTCCTGGACGCGCCCAAACGGTTGGGCAGCTTCATGGACAGCCGGCTGTGGCGGCTGCTGCTCGCGCCTGGCCGGGGCATAGGCCGATTGGTCACCGGTGCAATGGGTTTGGCGATGAAGGCGATGTCCACCGTGCTCGGCTCACAGATGCTGAGCGACGCGGCGGCGTTCGTGCAATCACTCGACGCCACCTTCGGCGGCTTCCGGGAGAAGGCGGATCGGACGTACTCGCTACTGAAGAGGCGCGGCACGCAGTTCGTCGTGGTGTCGGCGGCCGAACCCGACGCGCTGCGCGAGGCGTCCTTCTTCGTCGACCGGCTGTCTACCGAAGGCATGCCGCTCGCCGGGCTGGTCTTGAACCGCACCCATCCGACGTTGTGCTCGTTGCCCGCCGAGCGGGCGATCGATGGAACCGAAACACTTGCGGCCGAGCCGGATTCCGAGGCGGCTTCGCTCGCGGCGGCCGTGCTGAGGATTCATGCCGACCGCGCGCAGACCGCCAAACGGGAGATCAGGTTGCTGTCGCGGTTCACCGGGGCCAACCCGCACGTGCCGGTGGTCGGCGTTCCCTCGCTGCCGTTCGACGTCTCGGACCTGGAAGCGTTGCGCGCGCTCGCCGATCAGATCACCGGTGAAGGCGCGGCCCGCGCCGCCGCCCAGGGGTCCGTGCGCTAGGAGCCCGGTCGAACCGTTGGTCAGCCGGCGCTGCGAGTTCTCCTCTTGTCGAAGAAGTCCGACCAGGACACCACTTCTGGGTGCTGCTTGAGCAGCGCCCGGCGCTGACGCTCGGTCATGCCGCCCCAGACGCCGAACTCGACTTTGTTGTCCAGCGCGTCCGCGCCGCACTCCTGCATGACCGGGCAGTGCCGGCAGATGACGGCGGCCTTGCGTTGGGCGGCCCCTCGAACGAAGAGTTCGTCCGGGTCCGTGGTCCGGCACAGTGCTTTGGAAACCCAGGCGATCCGTTCTTCGGCATCAACGCTGCGGAGTACCCCTTGTGCGGCCGCAATGTTTGTCCTACGCGCCGCAGGCCGTGTTCCTGACACGAACTGTTCCCTTCCCTACCGGCCGCTCTCGCGACCGCCCTCCAGGGGTGCAGATCCATACCTGCGATCTACGCCACACTGTGTACATCGGTGTTACCTGAATCTCACCGTGTGTCTAAGTTAGGTGGTCAGGTGCCAATTGCGCAACAGTCCGATAACGCTTTTTTTGGGACGGGCGTCCCGTCTCGTCGCAAAAGGGTAGGCGATCGAAGTGATCTTGCGCACGCGCGCGGGTCCGCCCGCTGACGCACGCGCAAATTTTATCGCACTCGCGGCGGCAAAACGCTGGTCAATCACAGGAACAAAAAATGGGTGAACTCGCAGCGTGGCGGGGTGACTGGGGGCCGCTACTGTAGTAGCCATGTCAGACCGCCCCCCGGCCCTTCTCACGGTTTCGAAGCTTGCCGGGTATTGCTTGCTGGCCGGCGTCGTCGCCACGGCGCTGATGTTTCCGTTCGCGGGCGGATTGGGACTGGTGTCCAACCGGGCCTCCGAAGTCGTCGCCAACGGCTCGGCCCAACTCCTCGAGGGCGAGGTGCCCGCGGTGTCGACGATGGTCGACGCGAAGGGCAACACCATCGCCTGGCTGTACTCCCAGCGCCGCTTCGAAGTGCCCAGCGACAAGATCGCCAACACGATGAAGCTGGCCATCGTGTCCATCGAGGACAAGCGGTTCGCCGACCACAACGGGGTGGACTGGAAGGGCACGCTGACCGGGCTGGCGGGCTACGCGCGCGGCGACGTCGACACCCGTGGCGGTTCCACCATCGAGCAGCAATACATCAAGAACTACCAGTTGCTGGTGACGGCGAAGACCGATGCCGAGAAGCGGGCCGCCGTCGAAACCACCCCGGCCCGCAAGCTGCGCGAGATCCGGATGGCGCTCACGCTGGACAAGACATTCACCAAGCCCGAAATCCTGACCCGCTACCTGAACCTGGTGTCGTTCGGCAACGGTTCGTTCGGCGTGCAGGACGCGGCCCAGACCTACTTCGGCATCAACGCCTCGGACCTGAACTGGCAGCAGGCGGCGCTGCTGGCGGGCATGGTGCAGTCGACCAGCGCGCTGAACCCCTACACCAACCCCGAGGGCGCGCTGGCGCGGCGAAACCTGGTGCTGGACACCATGATCGAGAACATCCCCCAGGAGGCCGACGCCTTGCGCGCCGCCAAGGCCACCCCGCTCGGCGTGCTGCCGCAGCCCAACGAGCTGCCGCGGGGCTGCATCGCGGCCGGCGATCGCGCGTTCTTCTGCGACTACGTCCAGGAGTACCTGTCCCGCGCCGGCATCAGCAAAGAACAGGTGGCCCGCGGCGGCTACCTGATCCGCACCACGCTGGATCCGGACGTGCAAACCCCGGTCAAGGCGGCCATCGACCAGTTCGCCAGCCCGACCCTGCCGGGCATCTCCAGCGTGATGAGCGTGATCCAGCCCGGCAAGACGTCGCACAAGGTGATGGCGATGGCCAGCAACCGGACCTACGGCCTGAACCTCGACGCCGGTGAAACGATGCGACCGCAGCCGTTCTCCCTGGTCGGCGACGGCGCCGGGTCCGTCTTCAAGATCTTCACGACGGCCGCCGCGCTGGACATGGGCATGGGCACCAACGCCACGCTCGAGGTGCCGGGCCGATTCCAGGCCAAGGGCATGGGCAGCGGCGGGGCCAAAGGCTGTCCCAAGGACACCTGGTGCGTGATCAACGCCGGCAACTATCGCGGATCGATGAACGTGACCGAGGCGCTGGCCACCTCGCCGAACACCGCGTTCGCCAAGCTGATTCAGCAGGTCGGCGTGACCCGTACGGTCGATATGGCGATCAAGCTGGGCCTGCGCTCCTACGCCGATCCCGGCACCGCCCGCGACTACAACCCCGACAGCAACGAGAGCCTGGCCGACTTCGTCAAACGGCAGAACATCGGCTCGTTCACCCTGGGCCCCATCGAGGTGAACGCGCTGGAGCTGTCCAACGTCGCCGCGACGCTGGCCTCCGGCGGCACGTGGTGTCCGCCGAACCCCATCGACAAGCTGATCGACCGGCACGGCAACGAAGTCGCGGTGACCACCGAGACCTGCGACCAGGTGGTGCCCGAAGGCCTGGCGAACACCCTGGCCAACGCGATGAGCAAGGACGCGGTGGGCGGCGGCACGGCATCCGGCTCGGCCAGCGCCGCCGGCTGGACCCTGCCGATGTCCGGCAAGACGGGCACCACGGAGGCCCACCGCTCCTCCGGCTTCGTCGGATTCACCAACCACTACGCGGCGGCCAACTACATCTATGACGACTCCACGACACCGACGGACCTGTGCTCGTCGCCGCTGCGCCACTGCGGCGAGGGCGACCTGTACGGCGGTAACGAGCCGGCCCGCACCTGGTTCACGGCGATGAAGCCGATCGCCACCAATTTCGGTCCGGTGCAGTTGCCGCCGACCGATCCTCGTTACGTCGACGGGTCGCCCGGGTCGCGGGTGCCGAGCGTCGCCGGCCTGGATATCGACGCGGCCCGCTCGCGCCTCAAGGAGGCCGGCTTCCAGGTCGCCGACCAGAACAACTTCGTCAACAGCTCGGCGAAGCAGGGCGAGGTGGTCGGAACCACACCGAGCGGCGCGACGATCCCGGGGTCGATCATCACCATCCAGGTCAGCAACGGCATCCCGCCGGCCCCGCCGCCGCCCGCCGAGGGCGGCCCGCCGCCGGTCGGGTCGCAGGTGGTGGAGATCCCGGGTCTGCCCCCGATCACCATTCCGCTGCTGGCGCCGCCGCCCCCGGCGCCGCCCGGGCAGCCGCCTCCATAGGCCGCCGACTTTGATGGCTCTGGCGCAAGGTATACGTTGCCAAAGCGCAACCGGCAGTAGGCTGCCAGCATGGCTGATGTTTTGCCCACGCTGATACGCGCCGGCGCGGTCGCACTCGGCTCGGCCGTCGCCGGCATCGGTTACGCCGCCGTCGTCGAGCGCAACGCCTTCGTCCTGCGCGAGATAACCATGCCCGTCTTGGCGCCCGGCTCCACGCCGCTGCGGGTGCTGCACATCAGCGATCTGCACATGCTGCCCAACCAGCGCCGCAAACAGGCTTGGCTGCGCGAGCTGAGCAACTGGGAACCCGACCTGGTGGTCAACACCGGCGACAACCTGGCCCACCCCAAGGCGGTGCCCGCGGTGGTGCAGGCCCTCGGGGACCTGCTGTCACGGCCGGGTGTCTTCGTGTTCGGCAGCAACGACTACTTCGGGCCGCGCCTGAAGAACCCGCTGAACTATCTGACCAACCCGTCGCACCGGGTTCGCGGTGAGCCGCTGCCCTGGCAGGACCTGCGGGCGGCCTTCACCGAGCGCGGCTGGCTCGACCTCACCCACACGCGGCGCGAGTTCGAGGTGGCCGGCCTGCACATCGCCGCCGCAGGCGTCGACGACCCGCACATCGACCGCGACCGCTACGACACGATCGCGGGCCCGGCCAGCCCGGCGGCGAACCTGCGACTCGGGCTGACCCATTCCCCCGAGCCGCGGGTGCTGGACCGCTTCGCCGCCGATGGCTACCAACTCATGATGGCCGGGCACACCCACGGCGGCCAGGTCTGCCTGCCGCTCTACGGCGCCCTGGTGACCAACTGCGGCCTGGACCGGACCAGGGCGAAGGGACCGTCCCGGTGGGGCGCGAACATGCAGCTGCACGTCTCCGCCGGCATCGGCACCTCCCCGTTCGCGCCGGTGCGGTTCTGCTGCAGGCCCGAGGCCACCCTGCTGACGCTGATCGCCACCCCGATGGGCGGTCGCGATTCGGCCAGTGACCTAAGCCGTTCGCAGCCAACAGTTTCGGTGCGTTGACCGACCGGACCCGGATCGCGGTCCGCAGCCGCTCGCGGTGCTGGACGGACAACGCGGTCCGGCTGATCCACGCCGACGCCCGCCGCAGCGCCGACACGCACCTGTTGCGCTACCCGCTGCCGACGGCATGGAGTGCGGACGGCCCGGGCGCTCGGGTGGCGCTGTACCTCAAAGACGAGACCACGCACATCACCGGCAGCCTCAAGCACCGGCTGGCCCGCTCCTTGTTCCTGTATGCGCTGTGCAACGGGTGGATCGACGAGGGCACCACGGTGGTCGAGGCCTCGTCGGGTTCGACGGCGGTGTCGGAGGCATACTTCGCGGCCCTGCTGGGCTTGCCGTTCATCGCCGTGATGCCGGCGTCCACCAGCTCGGCCAAGGTGGCGCTGATCGAAGCCCAAGGCGGCCGTTGCCATTTCGTGCAGAACTCTGCTGAGGTGTACGCCGAGGCCGAGCGCGTCGCCCGCGACACCGGCGGGCATTACCTGGACCAGTTCACCAACGCCGAACGCGCCACCGACTGGCGGGGCAACAACAACATCGCCGAGTCGATCTTCGAGCAGATGGCCGAGGAGACCCATCCCATCCCGGAATGGATCGTGGTCGGCGCGGGCACCGGCGGCACCAGCGCGACGATCGGCCGCTACATCCGCTACCGGCGGCACGCGACCCGGTTGTGCGTCGTCGACCCGGAGAACTCCGCGTTCTTTCCCGCCTACGCCCAAGGTGGGGACGACCTGGACGACTCAGTGGTGCCCACCTCGTCTCGTATCGAGGGCATCGGCCGGCCGCGGGTCGAGCCGTCGTTTTTGCCCGGCGTGGTCGACCGCATGGTGGCGGTGCCCGACGCGGCGTCCATCGCGGCCGCCCGCCACGTCAGCGCCGTCCTGGGGCGCCGCGTGGGGCCGTCGACGGGCACCAACGTGTGGGGCGCCTTCGGCTTGCTCGCCGAGCTGGTCGCGGAAGGGCGCAGCGGTTCGGTGGTCACGCTGCTCGCCGACAGCGGCGACCGCTACCACGACACCTACTTCAGCGACGAGTGGGTCAGCGCGCAGGGACTCGATCCGCGCGGCCCCGCCGAGGCGCTGGTGGAATTCGAGCGCTCCTGCCGGTGGCAGTGAGCCGCCACACCGCGGTTTGGCCAGCCGACGGGCGGGTGCGATAGGCTGTCGGAGCTTCAGGCGGGGTGTGGCGCAGCTTGGTAGCGCGCTTCGTTCGGGACGAAGAGGCCGTGGGTTCAAATCCCGCCACCCCGACCCAGTTGTGTTAGCTGGCATGACAGCCGACCGCCCGGTTGTGACGCTGCGGCGTTGCGGCTTTGCCATTAAGCTCGGCCCGCATGGCGCTGGTAAGCCCGCCGCCCGGGCAGGGTGAGCCGCGCGGGGTCGGCCCACCGGTCACCCAATTTGCTGATTCCGCGGCGCCGGTGCAGCGCCCCGGTCACCCCACCCTGGCGGAGGTCGCCCGGCGGCAGCAGGAGATCCAGGCGTGGGAAGCGCTGAACGTCGGCGGCTACCGCTTCGCCAAACCAGGCACCATCATCGGGGCGCTGATCTCCGCCGTCCTGGTGGTGCTCGTGGTCACCCCCATCCCGCCGAACTGGCCGTGGGACATCCCGACGATGATCCTGGCCATCTTCACGGCGGTGGCCACCGTCACCTGCGGCCTGTTGTGGTTCGACAATCCGCACCCCGCCCCCCGTCCCGAGTCGTTGGCGATCGTGCCGTTCTCCCGGGCGGAAAACCTGCGGCTGATGGAAGACCAGGCCGTCGAGCCCTACCGCGCCATCTGCGCCTGCCCCGGCTGTGGCGACTCATCCGCGCACCTGATCCGCGAGCCCGTCAAGGGCGAACCGGACTGGGCTATCGTCACCCGGCGTTGCGCGGTCTGTCACCGCGAATGGGCGCAGGCCTGAATCGGTTGTGCGCCAACGATTCAGCCCGCCGGCGGTGCTAGGCGCAGTCGGCGCAGATGGACATGCCCCCATTCGAGCTGTGCAACCGGCTGCGATGCTGCACCAGAAAACAGCTCGAGCACGTGAACTCGTCGGGCCGCTGGGGAATCACCGTCACCGACAGCTCTTCGCCCGACAGGTCGGCGCCGGGAAGCTCGAAGAAGTGCGCGTCGTTCGGATCGTCGTCCACCACCGCGGTGGCGACTCCCTGCAAGGTCGGTGCTAATTCGCGTATCGGGGACTTGTCCTGAGTTTCCATGTCGGAGACCCGGCGTGCGTCATAGTCGCTTGAGGTCGGCATGGCAGTTCCTTCCTGCTGATGAGCCGGGTTGACGCACTTTCCTGTACTCACCCGTGGCGCAGGCAGTACCCCATTCAGGCGCGAGTTACACCGACCGGGCCGAAAAAATCACGTCGCCGGCCATTGAGCCGCCTCAGCTGCCTGGCAATCGCGGGGTAATGCGCGAGGGCCAGGCCCAGCCACGGCGCGACGACCGACACGATCAGCGCGACGATCGCCACCCCCTCGTGCCCGACCAACAGCTCGAACAGCCCGATCGCCAGACTGACGGCCCAGACAGCCACGGCCGCGAGGCCGAGCAGGGGGAAATCGCGCTCGTACTCGGCCGAGTAGTTTGCTGCTCGTAACGAAACGGGCGCGACCATGATCGGCTTTTACCCGGTCCCCGCCGCGATTAAACCTCTGGGCGGGCGGGTTTACCCCGGCCGATGTCCGTTAGCTCACAGCCGTCAACTGGTCGGCGGCGGGGCGGGCTCACCGGAATTCGCGGCGTGCCAAGCGAGTTCGGCGTCGCGCACCCGTCGATGCGTGCGCACCAACCACACCGCGCTCGCCGCGCCGAGCGCGGCGGCCAGGATCACGGCCGTCAAGCCCGACGCGAAGTGCCGGGTCGCCAGCGCGAACAAACCCACGATCAGTGCGACGACCGCGACGGCCGCGCCGGCCAGACCGGGCGCGTTCGCGCCGTACGTGACGGTTTCGCCGGCGTGCTGACGGGCGGTGCGCTGATGGTCTACCGGGTCGACTTTGTGGTAATCCAACGTCGCTCCTCGTGAAAAAGTCTGTGTATCACGGTGATTCGTGCGGCGTACGGTTCGCCGATCGGGCCGCCGCCCAACCCGGCCATCCGGCGGCTGAGGAGCCGCAACCGATTTGCGGGTCACGCTCCGCGGTTACCCGCCGTCCCCGAACCCAAACGAGACAGCGCGCTGGTGTCAGCCGGCCCCGGCCTGGGTATGCCGCCCAGATGAAACCCGCCGTTCTGTTCGACGTCGACGGAAGCCTGGTCGACTCCAACTATCTGCACGTACACGCGTGGCTACGCGCCTTCGACGCCGAGGGCCTGCCCGTGGCCGCCTGGCAGATTCACCGGTGCATCGGTATGGACGGCTCCACGCTGGTGCGAACGCTGTCCAATGACGCCCCGGACGAGGTCCAGGAGCGGCTGAGCGACGGGCACAGCCGCTACTACCGGGAGAGCACCCCGCTGCTCGCGCCGTTGCCCGGTGCCCGCGCCCTGCTGCGCCGCGTCGCCGAGCTCGGTCTGCAGGTGGTGCTGGCCACCTCGGCACCCGACGACGAGCTGGAGATCCTGCGCAAGGTCCTCGACTGCGACGACATCATCTCCGCAACGACTTCGTCACGCGACGTCGACACGGCGAAACCCGAACCCGGCATCGTGCAGGTCGCCCTGGACCGGGCCGGCGTCGATGCCGACCGGGCCGTGTTCGTCGGGGACGCCGTGTGGGACGCACACGCCGCTGCGGGCGCCGGATTGCCCTGCATCGGCCTGCTCAGCGGCGGCATTGCCCGCGAGGAACTGCAGGCGGCGGGCTCGTCGCCGATCTTCGCCGACCCGCAGGACCTGCTCGATCATCTGGATTCGACCCGCATCGCCGAACTCGCCCTACATGCCGCGGGTGCGCAGCAGCACCGGTAGCAGCCACCAGAAGAACGTAAACAGCGTCAGCGCACACGCTCCCGCGATCAGGGCCGGGCTGCGCCCGGCCACGGCGGCGAACACGATGATCGTCACCCCGGTCAGGGCGAGGCCGAGCAGCGCCAGCCCGGCGTACGCGCAGCGGTGCGCTGCGGACACCAGCACCTGTAGGCGATGGCGCCGGAAGAGCATCCGGTGCATGCCCACGGGAGCGATCAGCAGCACTGTTGCACCCACCGAGCACCCCACGGTCGCGAGATAGGCGTCGCGCAGGAGCGGGGCCAGAACGTCGAAACGTTGCTGAAACGGCAGCGTCAGCAGGAAACCGGTGAGCAGCTGCACACCGGTCTGCACCACGCGCAGCTCCTGCAGCAGGCTGTTCCAATTGCGGTCCAGCCGTTGGATTTCGGTTTCGCCACGCTGGTGGCTGTCCCACCGCTGGTCGTCTTGCGGATTATCGACGTCCATAGGCGTCGATCATCGCACCAGTCGCATGCGCCAGTACCGTTTCACGCCGGAGGGCCGCGGAATTCGTTATCCGCATTCGCCACGTGAATTGATTTCGGGGGCCGCCAATTTGCGACCGCTATCGCATGATACGCCGGCAATTCGCCAAAAACGTTGTCGCGCAACCACGGCTATACCGCCGCGCAACGGCGATTAGCGGTTGACGTTGTCGTCCCGCACCGCGGTCAAGGCGTCGTCCAGCGTCGGGTACAGCGGGAACGTTTTGTCCAGGCCGGTCAGGTGAATCGGCCGCCTGGTCGCCGGGCCGCGCGCGACCACCCCGAACCCCGTCGACCTGCCCAGCTTCTCGTATGTCGCCGCCAGGATCTTCAGCCCCACCGAACCGAGGAATTCCACCGCCGAGAGATCGATGACCAGTGCCGTCGGGCTCTCCGCGACAACCGCGCCGATGGCCTGTTCCAGGGCCGGCGCCGTGACCAAATCGATTTCGCCGCTGACGCTGACCACGGACACCCCATCATGGTCCTCGACCAACGTGGTAATCGAATCAGGAGCTGACAATGGCGATCCTTTGTCCTGGGCTTCGGGTGTGGTGCAAGCCTAGCCTGCGTTGCGAACTGCGAGAAGAATATGCCCTCAACACCCGCCCCGCGACAACCCAGGCTAGTCTCGCAAATCGAGCCTGCACACAGCGGCGCGCGGACCGGCACCCGGGAGGCAACATGTCAGATTCGCCGGCGGAGTTCAGCAGCGCGGGCGCCACCGCGGTCAGCATTTCCAGCGAGGGCCTGCTGCCCCAGCTCGTCCAGCACCTGCGGCAGAACCGAACCGTGCTGCGCGAGGAATGGGCGCGCAGGATCACCGAGGCCGAGCTGCTCACCGCGATGACGCCGGAGGAGCTGTTCTCCGAGGCGACCGCCGTCTACGACAACTACGTGGAGGTGCTCGAGACCGGTAGCGTCGAGGCGCTGCAGGCCTACGCGCGCGACCTGTCCGAGCGCATCATTCCGCGGGGCGTGGAAACCGACGAGGTCGTCGGCATCGTGTTGTTGCTGCGTGACGTGCTGGCGCGCTCGTTGTTCGAGAAGTACCAGACCGAATTCGAGATGCTAAACCGGGTCCTGGACGCCTACGAACCGGCGGCCAACCGCATCGCCAACACCGTGGCGGTCAGCTTCGTGCAGGAACGCGAGCGCATCATCCGCCAGCAGCAGGAGGCGATCCGCGAGCTGTCAACGCCGGTGCTGCAGGTGCGCGAACAGCTGCTGATTCTGCCCATCATCGGTGTGCTCGACTCCCAGCGCGCCCGCCAGGTCACCGAGCAGCTGCTGAGAGCCATCCGCGCGAACCGCGCGAAAGTGGTGGTCATCGACATCACCGGTGTGCCGACCATCGACTCCACGGTGGCCAACCACCTGGTGCAAACCGTCGACGCCTCTGGGCTGATGGGCGCCAGCGTCATCATCACCGGCCTGTCCTCCGAAATCGCCCTGACGCTGGTGACCATCGGGTTGGACCTGTCGAAGATGAACGCCGTCGGCGACCTGCAGGGCGGCATCGAGGAAGCCGAACGCCTGCTGGGCTACGAGGTCACTCGCACCGGCGAGCAGCCGGGATAGCCCCGAGGAACCCGAGCGCGCCATGCCCGTACCGATCCTGAAACAGGGTGCGATCCTCATCGCCTCGGTCCAGGCCGCGCTCAGCGACTCCGATGCCGAGCGGCTCCGCTATGACCTCATGGAGCGGGTCAGCCGGTTCCGCGCGCAGGGCATCATCGTCGACGTCACCGCAATCGACGTGATGGACTCGTTCGCCGCCCGGTCGCTGCGGACAATTGCGCACATGACCCGGCTCCGCGGCGCGGACACGGTGATCGTCGGCCTGCAGCCGGAGGTGGCCTTCGCAATGGTCCAGCTGGGTTTGGCGTTCGACGACATGAACACGGCGCTGGACCTCGAAGAGGGCCTCGCCCTGCTGAATCGTCAACTGGCGCAGCGGAAACCGACGATCGGGCGCGATGGTGACGACTGATATCGTCGTCGCCATCGACAATTCCGACGACATCGTCGAAGCTCGCAAAGCCGGACACCAACTCGCACTCGATCTGGGATTCTCCCTCACCGACGTCACGATGATCGCGACGGCGATCTCCGAGATCGCGCGGAACATCACCAGCTACGCCGGCCGCGGCGCCGTCCGGGTCTTCGTGGCCGACCGCGACGGCCGCAAGGCGCTGGTGGTGCGCGCCGAGGATCAGGGGCCGGGCATCGCCGACATCGAGAGGGCGATGGAGGACGGGTATTCCACCGGCCGCGGATTGGGGATGGGCCTGCCGGGCTCCCGCCGGTTGATGGACAGGTTGCTCGTGGAGTCCGCGCTCGGCCGGGGGACGGTCGTCGAGATGTGGAAATGGGTCCCGCCCGATGCGTGATAACGGCCGGTTCGGTCCGATCGAGTGGGCAAGGGCGGGTCGCCCCCTGCCCAGCGAGTACGTCTCGGGCGATCGGGGGCTCGCAATCGACCTCAACCGCGATGCCGCGCTGTTCGGCGTGGTGGACGGCCTCGGCCACGGTCCAGACGCCTCAACCGCCGCGCTGCGCGCCATCGAAGCGGTCAAACGCTCCAGCTCGGAGCGGCTCGAAGTCTTGATCCAGCTGTGCCATCGTGTGCTGGAGGGCACCAGAGGAGTGGCGATGACGTTGGCAAGGGTGGACTTCGCCGCCAACACGCTTACCTGGGCGGGCGTCGGCAACGTCACCGCCGACCTGGTGGCCAAGTCCCCGACCGGTGTCCAAGTTCGATCCAGTGCGCGGCTGACCGCGGGCATCGTCGGCTACCGCATACCGGAAATCAGGCCGGCGCAGGTTGTTTCGATGCGCCCCGGCGATCTGCTCGTGATGAGCACCGACGGAATCGCCGAACATTACCTCGACCACATCGACTTTGCGGCTCCCGCCGTCGCCATCGCGGAAGAACTCCTGGGCAAGGACGCGAAGGAAACCGATGACGCCATGGTGCTGGCCGCCCGGCACCGGGGGGCCTCGACATGAACGACGACGACTTCCACGCCCAGTACGCGACCGCCTTGCGCACCTACCTGGAGGCGCGTGACGAGGACAGCCTGGCCGTCGCGTACGAGCTCGGGCGGCGGGCCCTGCAGGACGAGGTCAGTCTGCTGGCCATCATCGAGCGCCACGTCCAGCTGATCCTCGGACTGACCAAGGACATCCGCATCGACGCGCCGGTCGCGCTGGAATTCCTGTTGCAGATGCTGGTCCCGCTCGACATCGCCACGCGCGGCTTCCTGGACGGCAACCGGCGCTACGCGCGCGAGCGGGCCCGCGCCGAGGGCTTGGCCGACCGCGACAAATTCCGCACCGCGCTGGTCAATTCGTTGCAGGAGGGCTTCTTCGTCGCCGACCACGAGGGCTCGGTGATCGAGATGAACAACGCCCTGATCGAAATCCTCGGCTATCCCGCCGAGGGCCTGCCCTACCGGTGGCCGCACCCGTGGCTGGTCGACCAACAGGGCGCCACCCAGCAGCAGGCGCTGGTCCGCAGCATCGGCAGCACCGCATACGAGACGCCGATCCGCCATCGCGACGGGCACCTGGTGTGGGTGACGGTGAGCATCAACGCGGTCCAGGGCAGTGGCAGCGACCAGGACGTGTTCGTGGGAACGATCCGGGACATCACCGCCGAACGGGCCTTCGCCGCACGGGAAAGCGCGGTGCTGCGCCTGGCGACGGCGGTGGCGGTGGCCAAGAGCGTGGACGAGCTGCTGTCCATCACCCTCACCGAGTGCACCGCGGCGATCGACGTGCAACGGGTGATCGCGATCTCCTGGCCGGCCGGCGAGGGGGAACCGACTGTCCAGGTGGCGGGCGAACAGTCCGAAACCTCGTGGCGCAGGCTGGATCCATGGTTGCGGCAGACCTTCGAGAATGCGCGCCATCAGCTGCCGTTGACCGCAAGAACGGTCGAGCGACCCGAAAATCCCGGCAAGGCACAGGGATTGGTGGCCGTGCTTTCCGGCGCGGGCGACCTGGCATTGTGGCTCGAGCTCCGCTCGCCGCGCTGGGTCAGCGCCGAAGACCGGCTGCTGATCACGGTCCTCATCGGTCACCTCAGCCTGGCCATGCAGCATGTCCGCCAATTCGAGAGCGCCCGCGAGACATCGCTGACGTTGCAGCGCGCCCTGCTGCCGACGCTGGAGCCACCCCCGGGCTTCGCCGTGCGATACGAGCCGGCGGTGCCGCCCCTGGAAATCGGCGGCGACTGGTACGACGTGCTGCCGATCGGCGATCATCGCATCGGCATCGTCGTCGGTGACTGCGTGGGCCGCGGGCTGCCGGCCGCCGCGGTCATGGGCCAGCTACGCAGCTCGGCGCGAGCGCTGTTGATCAACGGGGCCGAGCCCGCGCTGTTGCTCGAGCAACTCGACTCGGCGGCATCGCTCATCCCGAACGCGTACTGCACCACCGTCTTCCTGGCGATCCTCGACACCGAATCCGGTGTCCTGCAATACAGCAACGCCGGCCACATGCCCGCCGTGCTCGTCGGCTCCGAGCCCGGCACGACGGTGATGTTGACCGATGCCGCGTCGGTGCCGCTCGCGGTCCGCCGCACGGAACCCCGCCCGCAGACCAGCCGCGTGTTGCCGGCCGGCTCCACCCTGATGCTGTTCACCGACGGGCTGGTCGAGCGCAAACATGAGTCGATTGATGACGGAATGAACCGCGCCGCAGCGGTTCTGGCCAAGACGACGACGTTGCCGTTGGATTCTGTCGCCGACGCGGTCCTGCGTGAGCTGGCGCCCCCGGCGGGATATGACGACGATGTGGCGATGGTGATCTACCGGCACCAACAGTCCCCGCTTCGGATCGAAAGTGAGGCCAGCGCAGGACAGTTGGTCGGTATGCGGCATCGCCTGGCCGAATGGCTACGCGCCGCCGAGGTGCCGGACGAATTGGCCGCCGACATCGTGTTGGTGATCAACGAGGCGTGCACGAACTGCGTCGAGCACGCGTACTCCGGACAGCCGCTGGGGATGATGGTGCTCGACGTCGAACTCGCGGACGGCGAACTCCGCGCCCGGATCGCCGACCAGGGCTCATGGAAGACTCCAGAGGTCAACCCCGGCAACGGTGGGCGGGGACTGGTGCTGATGCGCGCGCTCAGCAGCGCGACGGAACTCGACTACACCACCACCGGCACGACCGCGAACATCACCTTCCGCCTGCCCGCTGACGGCGGCCAGGGGTGACGCCACACCGTTTGTGGCGCCTGGATTGCGGGTAGTCGTGGGCGTGACCCGCGCATCGATCACCACCGAACCCGCCCTGCCGGCGGCACACGGGCCGCTGTCCACCGCCGTCCGTCGCGCCCTGACCGGACCACCGTCGCATGACCACCTGACCCGCATCGGCGCATCGGTGCGCGATTCGGATCCCTACGGCCTGGATCTCCAGCTGGCGCTGTGCATGTGCTACGAGCTGCACTACCGGGGCTTCGCCGGCGTGGACCCCGGCTGGGAATGGAATCCGGCGCTGCTGGCCCTGCGCGGCGAGCTCGAACGCGTTTTCCTGGCCGGCGTGCGCCGCGACGTGGGGTCCATCGCACCGGATCAGACCGCCGCCGCCGAGATGGACGCCATCTCGGTCGAACCGGTCGACGGCACCGGTCCGTCGTACTACCTGCGCGACACCGGCACGTGGCAGCAGATGCGCGAATACTTCGTCCACCGGTCGGTGTATCACCTCAAAGAGGGCGATCCGCACGCATGGGCGATCCCGCGGCTGCTGGGCATCGCGAAAGCCGCTTTCGTGGCAATCGAATTCGATGAGTACGGCGCCGGGCAGGGCCCCCGGCTGCACCAGCAGCTTTTTGCAGACCTGATGGCGGCCGCGAATCTGGACACGACGTATCTGGCGTACGTGGACGCCGTTCACGCCGAAGCGCTGGCGGCGGTCAACCTGATGTCGCTGTTCGGGCTGCACCGCGAGTTGCGTGGCGCCGCGATAGGGCATTTCGCATCGACGGAGATCACCTCCCCGCCCGGGTCCCGGCGGATGGTGCAGGCCCTGCAGCGGATGGGGGCGCCTTCGCCGTGCGTCGAGTTCTACGCCGAGCACGTCGAGGCGGACGCCGTGCACGAGCACGTGGTGCGCATCGACGTGGTCGGGGACCTCGTCGAGCGGGAGCCGCACCTCGATCGCGACATCGTGTTCGGGATCCGCGCGCACGCCGCGGTCGAAAACCGGTTGGCCGACGCGGTTATGGCGTCGTGGCAGCAGGGTCGGACGTCGTTGCGGAGGGCGCTGGACTAGACGTCCGGCGGGCCAGATTCCGGCACCTGCGATGGCTGGTGTCGCACAAGGGATACTTCTCGCTGCGCCGGCAGGTGCAGATGGCCACCATGAACCGGTCGGACTCGACGACTTCCCCGTTGGGCATCTCGATGCGCACCGGGCCGGAGACGAGCACCGGCCCGCCCGCAACCACCTGGACTCGGGTGGTGGTCACCGCTTGTCCGCCCGGATCACGATCAACTCCTCTTCCCGGCGTCCGCGGGGTATCAGGCCGACGCTCTCCAGCCACTTCGCCCGCGCCGTCATCACCGGACCGAACGGAATCCATTTCGAAGCAACGACTTTCGCGTCCATGCCGGCCCACTTCAGCGAATCCAGTGATTGCTGGACACCGGCGAGCGCGGAGTGCACGAGCAGGAGAGATCCACCGTCGCACAGCAACTTCGGCGCCGCTTCGCACAACGGATCCAGCACCATCCGGCCATCCGGGCCGGCGTTCCAGGCCCACGATGGCCCCGCGCTCGGAATGATCGGCTCCGTGTCGCCGTGCGGCGGTGTCGGCACGTACGGCGGGTTCGACACGACCACGTCGAACGGCGCGCAGTCGAGGGCGTCGCTCCACGTGCCCTTGCGGATATCGACGGTCACACCCGAGGCGGCCGCGTTGCCGCGAGAACTGCCCACGGCGTGCGAGCAGATGTCGAAGGCCGTGACGTCGGCGCCGCCCATCTTCGCGGCCGCGATCGCGACGAACCCGCTACCCGTACACAGGTCGAGAACGCGTCGTCCCGGAATGAGCGAACTTTCATGCATCACATCTACCAGCATTCGGGAATCGTCTTGTGGCTGATAAACGTTCGAAGCAGCCGAGACAGCAGGTTCTGGATACGTTGTGGTCAAGGTTGGCCTTTCGACAGATCGCCGCGGCGATCACTGCTTGGCCTGTGTAATGCCCGCAAACCGATGGCTTCAAACGGAGTGGGCAAAGGCATTTTTCGGCTAACTCGCAGGTGCATGTGCGAATTGCTTGACGATGGTCGCGCAAAACGCCGGAAGGTCCTTCGGCGAGCGACTGGAGATCAAATTGCCGTCGACGACGACCTCCTCGTCCACCACGTTCGCGCCCGCGTTGCGCAGGTCGGTGCGGATGGACGGATACGACGTCAGCGTCCGGCCCTTCGCCACACCGGCTTCGAGCAGCGTCCACGGGCCGTGACAGATCGCGGCGACCGGCTTTCCGGAGCCGACGAAGTCGCGCACGAAGGATACGGCGGTGCTGTCCATCCGCAACTTGTCCGGATTCACGGTGCCGCCCGGGAGTATCAGGCCGTCGAATTCGGCGACCGACGCTTCCGATACGGCCCGGTCGACTTTGCAGGTCCCGGCCGGTTCGAGGTCGTGGTTGCGAGCCTGGATTTCGCCGGCCTTCAGCGAAAGTAGTTCGACTTGTGCGCCGGCCTCTTCGAGCGCCGCGCGGGGTTGTTCGAGTTCCACCTTCTCGACACCGTCCGCCGCGAGAATCGCGACTTTCTTGCCTTCCAATTCATTTGCCATGGCTATTCCCGTTCAACCTTTCGATTACGTCGGATTGAGGATGACTTTGGTGCAGCGGTCCTCTTTGTTCTTGAAGATCTCGTAGCCGTGCGGCGCCTGGTCGAGGCTCAGGTGGTGGCTGACGACAATGGTCGGGTCGATGTCGCCGTTGCGAATCCGGTCCAGCAGCGGGCGCATGTAGCGGTGCACGTGACACTGACCGGTCTTGATGGTCAGCGATCGGTTCATGACCGCGCCGATGGGGAATTTGTCCATCAGTCCGCCGTACACCCCGACGATCGAAAGGGTGCCGCCGTTGCGGCAACTCATCGCGGCTTCCCGAATGGCGTGCGGGCGTTCGGTTTCCAGCCGCGCCGCCTGCTTCACGCGGTCGTAGGCATCCACCGGGGCTGATCCACTGCGCGCTTCCATTCCGGCCGCGTCGATGCAATGGTCGGGTCCCCGGCCGGCGGTGATATCTTGAAGCTCCTCGAGCACCGACGTTTCGGCGAAGTTGACCGGTGTGGCGCCGATTTGCTTCGCCAGCTCGAGACGGTACGGAACCCGGTCGATGGCAATGACTTTCGACGCTCCGAGTAGATACGCGCTCATGATCGCGAACAGGCCGACCGGGCCGGCGCCCCACACCGCGACCACGTCACCGGGGGTGATGTCGCACATCTCCGCGCCCATATAGCCGGTCGGCAGGATGTCGGACAGGAACAGCACCTGCTCGTCGGTCAGGTCGTCCTCGATCTTCAGCGGCCCGACATCGGCGAACGGCACCCGCGCGTATTCGGCCTGGCCGCCGGCGAAGCCGCCCAGCATGTGTGAATAGCCGAACAGGCCCGCCGGGGAGTGGCCCATGAATTTCTCCGCGATGCCGGCGTTCGGATTGGAGTTCTCGCACAGCGAGTACAGGTCACGTCGGCATGCGGAGCACGCCCCGCACGCGATCGGAAAGGGCACCACCACCCGATCGCCGATGGCCAGGTTGTTGACCGCCTTGCCGACTTCGACCACCTCGCCCATGAATTCGTGCCCGAGGACGTCGCCGTGCTTCACGGTAGGGATGTAACCGTCGTAGAGGTGCAGATCGGAACCGCAGATCGCCGTCGAGGTGATGCGCACGATCGCGTCGCGATCGTTGAGGATCTTGGGGTCCGGAACCGACTCCACTTGGACACTGTTGCGGCCCGTCCACACGGTGGCTTTCATACGCTGGCTCCTTCGTTCGGTTGAGCGGGCCGCTGATGCAGCTGACGGGCCGCCGCCGTCCCTTCGGGGGACCCGTCCGAAAGCAGCACCTGGCCGGTTTCGAGGATCTGCTTGAAGCGGCGCAGGTCGTCGTTGACTTGTTGTTCGGGGGACTCGCCGAACAGGCTTGCCGTGGCCTTCCCGAACAGGCCGCCGGGGATGTGGTAGCCGATCCTGACGCGGACTTCGGTGCCGTCGCCGGTGGCGGTGGGCGTGAACTCGACACTCCCGCCGTTCTCGATCACCGAGCCGGGCAGCGACTGCCACGCGATCCGCCTGTTGGTGTCGTCCTCCGTGATCTGCGCGTCCCACTGCACCGACTGTCCGGCCGGAGCGTTGGCGACCCAGTGCGACTGCCCGTCGGCACCGGTGGTGACGGACTTCAGGTGGTGCATGAAGCTGGGCAGGTTCTCCAGGTCGCGCCAGAAGCGGTACACCTCCTCCGGCGTGCGCCGCACGGTGACCGCGGCGCGCAGGGTGCGGTGCCGGGCGCGGTTAACGTGCCGGCCACCGCCGTTGACCGTGCGCAGTGCCGTGTACACGTCGAGCCCCGCTATGCCGGTGAGCAGGACGGCCGAGACGGTGCCCTGCCGCCGTCGCCCCGGGCCGCGGGCGGCCACCCCGGCCACCAGCAGCGCCATATCCAGGACGTCGCCGGCCACCCGCGTCCACACCAGCTTGTCGGGACCGCCCAGCAGCGCCGCGCCGTGACCGCATTCGCGCGCACCCAGCGCGCGGATGACCCGTCGTGACCGGGGAGTGTCGTCGACCCCGGCGAACGCAGCAACTTTTTCGGGGACCATCAGCTCGCTCAAACCCAGCCCGAAACTGGCGCCGCTCAGCGCCTTGACCAAAGCCGAGGTGGTGGTGGCGGATCGATCGCCCATCGTCAGCTCTCCTTGCCTTGCGGCGAACGTAGTCGGGGCAAAGTTGCTGCAAGACAGCCGCTTTGCAGAAGTCGGGTAGTCCGCGCTGCCAGCCGGTGTTCGCGCGCCGCACCACCCGTACTCACCGGGTGCGCACGATTGAAGGCGGATACCCGGGCAAATACCACCCAAACCTGGGATCAGGCTGCCGCTTTACGCAGCGCGGCAAGCAAAGGTTCGGCGGCTTCGGACAGGAAGAGGTCCTGCGAGTCCCCACCGACCTGGACCAGCGCCACGTCGGTGAACCCCGCCTCCCAATAAGGCCGGACGGCCTCGACAATCGCGTCGAGGTCGGGGCCGCAGGGGATGGAATCGGCCACGTCTTCGGGCCGGACGAACTGGGTCGCGCCCGCGAAACCGGCCGGCGTCGGCAGGTCGGCGTTGACCTTCCAGCCGCCCGCGAACCAGCGGAACTGCTCGTGGGCGCGTTTGATCGCGGTGTCGCGGTCGGGGTCCCAGCACACCGGAATCTGGCCGACCACGCGTCCGCCACCGGCCAGATTGGCGGCCTGACGCGCCGCGTGCCAGGCATCGACGAGTTCCCCGTCTGGCTCCACCGCGACGAAGTGGTCCGCCAGCCGGCCGAATTTGTCGATCGCCTTGGTGCCGCCCATCGCGACCGCGATGCCGATCGGGACCTCGGGCACGTCCCACAGGCGCGCGGAGTCCACCTGGAAGTAATCGCCGCTGAAGTTCACCAGCTGACCGCCGAACAGCTCGCGGATGATCTTGATGGCTTCGCGCAGCATGTCCTGGCGACGCTCGACCGTGGGCCAGCCCTTGCCGACGATGTGCTCGTTGAGGTTCTCGCCGGTGCCCAGCCCCAGGGTGAATCGGCCGTCGGACAGGATCTGCACGGTCGCGGCCTGCTGGGCGACGATCGCCGGGTGATAGCGCATCGTGGGGCAGGTCACGTACGTGTAGAGATCGACCCGCTCGGTGGCGTGCGCCACCGCGCCCAGCACGGCCCAGGCGTTGGGTGCATGCCCTTGCGTGGTCAGCCAGGGGGAGAAGTGGTCGCTGCACACCTCGAAGTCGAAACCCCGCTCCTCCGCGGAAACAGCTTGCCGTACAAGGTCTTTGGGTCCACTCTGCTCGGTCATCAGAGTGTAGCCAAAATTCGTCATGTTTCTATAATTACCCCTGTCCGCCCCGCGCAAACCGCGCCGACGGCCGCTGCGCTCGCGAGCGTAACCGCAGTGCGAGAGATCGAACCGAGAATCGCAGTGTGGCTACGCTCGCGAGCCGCGGCACACCGCGCCGCGTTCAGCCCGCGGTGGTGATCGAGTCTCCCGTGACGCCGGCGGCCCGGCGCGCCTGAAGCCGGCGTTTTTGCGGCTCGATCGTGTAGCGGGGTTGCCGGGTCGACTCCAGCCCCGCCTCGAAGAAGCCGAACCGCAGCATTGCCGACGCCGTCAGCAGCGCCAAACCGGACAGGGCGGCGACACCACGGTGGCGTCCGCCGAGCAATGCGCCCAGACCGCCCACGGCGGCGAGCCGTTCGCTCCAGGCCAGCAGCCGGCCGGGCCGGCCTTGGTGCAGCGGTTCCCGGGTCACCGGGTCCATCCGGTATTCGGTGAACCTGGCGGAAACCAGGTCGCCGATCGCGCCGATGACGGCCAGCCTGCGGGCGGGCCCGGCCTCGGCGACTCCGGTGGTGATCATCGCCAATCCCGACGCGGCCAGGCTCGCCGAGCTGACGAACACGAACGGCAGGTCCCGGTACGCGGCGTTCCAGGTCGGCGTCGCGGTGTCGGTGAGCAGCACCGCCGTGTAGACGGCGAGCGGCGGTGAGAAGACCGCGGCTTCCAATCCGGCCGGCCCCTCCACGGCGCGCAGAACGGGCCGCAACGGGCCCAACGGGATTCGCTCACCGGTCATCCGGTCGACCTCGGCGACCGCGGCCACCCCGATGCCGGCGCTGAAGAGGCTGAGGATCCAGGATCCGATGCTCATCGGCGAGGTCACCTTGACCGTCCGCAGCATGTTGACGAAACGCTCGGGCCGGCCCAGGTCCTTGACCAGGGCGACCGCGCCCACCATCACCGCGATCAGCGCGGATAGCCTTGCGTTGCGGCGCAATGTGTCTCGCCCGGTGAGCTGGGCCCCGGCCGCGAGCAGCCCGGACCCGCCCGCGACGCCACCCAGGAACAGGTACGCCGCAACCTCATGCCCCCAGGGTGCGGGCTTGACCACCGGGCGTCCGTAGTACGAGCCGAACTCGACATCTGGCACCATCGGCATCTCGCGCGCACCGTCGCCGCCGCCCCGGCGACCCGACCGCCTGCCCCTCCGGTGCTTGCCGCCCGCGGGCTCCGGCGGACGCAGACTGTCGTATTCCGAAGTGCTCATGGGCTTTTCACCGACCCCTCCAGAACGCCACCGCCGCGGCGGCGAACATCCCCGCCGCCGCCACGCCCGCTCGTTTGAACATCTGCGGCAGGTCGGCCGTGCACACGCGCGGGTCCGGCGGCAGGCCGTAGACCTCGGGCTCGTCGAGCAGCAGGAAGATCGACCCGGTTCCGCCCACGCCGTCGTGTTCGTTGGCGCCGTAGAGGCGGGCCTCCGTCAAACCCTGGGCGTGCAGCGCGGCCACCCGTTCCCGCGCCTTGACCACCAGGTCGTCGTGGTCGCCGAACTTGATCGACGTGGTCGGGCAGGTCTGGGCGCAGGCCGGGATCTGGTCCTCCACGAGGCGGTCGTAGCACAGCGTGCACTTCTGGGCGACCCCGGTGACGAACTTCTCGGCGGGACGGTCGGGGCTTCTTGTGGGCGTCGCATAGGTGCCATCGCTGCGACGCTCCACCACGCCGAACGGGCATCCGGCCACGCAGGTGCCGCATCCGTTGCAGACGTCGTCCTGCACGACGACGGTGCCGAACTCGGTGCGGAACAACGCGCCCGTCGGGCAGACGTCCAGGCAGCCGGCGTGCGTGCAGTGCTTGCACACGTCCGACGACATCAGCCAGCGGAATTCCGGCGTGTCCGGCGGCGTGACGTCTTGGCGCCCTGGGAGTGCCGGCATGCCCAAATCGGTTAGGGCGCGTCCGGATTCGCGCGCCTCCTCGATCCGGTCGCGGCCCTGCTCGATGAAGGCCACGTGCCGCCAGGTGCTCGCGCCCAGGGAACCGGTGTTGTCGTAGGACGAGCCCAGCAGCTCCAGGTCGCCGTCGCGCGGGTTGCGGTTCCACTCCTTGCATGCGACCTCGCAGGCCTTGCAGCCGATGCAGATCGAGGTGTCGGTGAAGAATCCCTTGCGCGGCTTGGGTTCCGCCCAGCCGGCGTCACTCGTCGGGTCGGTCGGTCCGCTCAGCTGACCCATCGGCTCCCCCTTTCCAGACGCCGTCGCTGATCCGCACGTTGCCGGTCTCGGTGGTGGCCCCCGAGCGGGACTGATACTCGGCGATCAGGCGCAGCAGGCCCTCGCCCCGGGGCCGGCGCCCCGGGCGGATGTCGCACGAGCCGGCCTTCGACTCCTGGATCTGCACGTTGGGGTCCAGCGTCACGCCGAGCAGGTCGTTGGCCGCGTCCCCGCTGACCACGGCATCGCCGCCCACACCCCAGTGGTACGGCAGCCCGATCTGGTGCACCGTGTGGCCGTTGATCACCAGCGGGGCAACACGTTTGGTGACCAGCACCCGGGCTTCGATCGCCGCGCGCGGCGAGACGATGGTGGCCCACCCGTACGGCTCGAGGCCGCGTTCGGCGGCCAGCTCCGGCGACACCTCGCAGAACATCTCCGGTTGCAGCTCCGAGAGGTAGGGCAGCCACCGGCTCATCCCGCCGGCGGTGTGATGCTCGGTGAGCCGGTAGGTGGTGAACACGTACGGGTACACGTCGGCCCCGGGCTCCCCGGCGCTCGGCGCGCTCAGATTGTCCTTGCGCGGGAAGGTGATTCGCCCGGGGTTTCGCTGCTGGGGATACAAGGCGTTGGCAACCGGCGACTCCTGCGGTTCGTAGTGCGTGGGCAGCGGGCCGTCGACCAAGCCCTTCGGCGCGAACAGCCACCCCTTGCCGTCGGCCTGCATGATGAACGGGTCGTCGCCGGCGAGCGCGTCGGGGCCGCCGAGGTCCGGGTCGGGCCTGCTGCCCGGCGCCCGGTCGGCGACGAAGTCGGGCACGTCGTAGCCGACCCACCGTTGCTTCTCGGAGTCCCACCACACGTACCGCTTCCGTTCGCTCCACGGCTTGCCGTCCGGATCGGCCGACGCGCGGTTGTAGAGGATTCTCCGGTCGGCCGGCCAGGCCCAGCCCCACTCCTGCTGGCTCGGCGACTCACCGCCGTGCGGGACGCGGCGCGCGGCCTGGTTGGTGGCGTTCGCGTAGACGCCGGTGTAGATCCAGCAACCGGCGGCGGTAGACCCGTCGGCGCGCAACTCGGTGTACGACGACAAGGGATCGCGTTCGGTGACGTGATAGCCGTTGATTTCGGCCAATACGGCTTCGCCGTCGGGTTCGCCGTGCTCGTCGGTCGGGTAGTCCCACGTCAGGTCCAGCAGGGGCCGGTCACGCTCGTCGGTCGATCCGGCCAACCGCTGCCGGATCCGCTTGCCGAGTTCGAAGAAGAACTGCAATTCGCTCTGGCACTGGCCCGGCGGCTCGACGGCCTTGTGCCGCCACTGCACCAGGCGCTGGGTCTGGGTGAACGATCCCGCCTTCTCCACGTGCGTGGCCGCGGGCAAGAAGAACACCTCCGTCTCGATATCCTCCGTTTTCAGTTCGCCCGAAGCGATTTCGGGCCCGTCCTTCCACCAGGTGGCCGACTCGATGAGGTTGAGGTCGCGCACCACCAGCCACTTGAGGTGGGACATGCCCATGCGCTGCATCCGGCCGTGCGCCGATCCGACCGCGGGGTTCTGGCCCAGCAGGAAGTAGCCCTCGACCTCGTCGGCCAGCATCCCCATCACGGTCTGATACGTGCCGTGCGGCCCGGACAGCCGCGGCAGGTAGTCGTAGGCCCAGTCGTTGTCCTTGGTGGCCGCATCCCCCCACCACGCTTTGAGCAGGCTGATCGCATAGGCGTCGGAGTTGGCCCAGAAGCCCTTCTGCTTCTTCGATCCCACCGCGTCGAGGTAGTCGGCCAGGGTGTCGTGCATGCCCGCCTTGGGCATCGCCAGGTAGCCGGGCAGCAGGTTGAACAGCGTGGGGATGTCGGTGGAGCCCTGGATGGTGGCGTGCCCGCGCAGCGCCATGATGCCGCTGCCCGGGCGGCCGACGTTGCCCAGCAACAGTTGCAAAATCGTTGCCGTGCGGATGAATTGGGCCCCGAGGGTGTGCTGTGTCCATCCGACGGCGTACGCGAAGCAGGTGGTGCGCTCGCGGCCCGAGTTTTCGACGATCGAGCGGGCGAGGTAGTCGAAATCCGTGCGGCTGATGCCGCACACGTCGGTGACCATCTCGGGGGTGTAGCGCGCGTAGTGGCGCTTGAGGATCTGGAAGACGGTGCGCGGGTGCTGCAGGGTTTCGTCGCGCTTCACCCGGGCGTGCTCGAGCGGGGGGCCGCCGCTGCCGTGCTCATGACCGGCTCCGCTGTCCGCGGCGGTGGCGCCGTGCGTGTGGCCGCCACCCGCGGAGTCGATCTGGCCGTTCCCCTCTTCGTCGTAAGCCCACGTCGACGTGTCGTACTGCCCGGTCTCGGGGTCGAACCCGGAGAACAGGCCGCCCAGATCCTCGGTGTCCCTAAACTTTTCGTTGATCAGGGTCGCGGCGTTGGTGTACGCGACGACGTACTCGGAGAACCACTGGTCGTTGGTGAGGATGTGGTTGATGAGCGCGCCGAGCAGCACCACGTCCGAACCGGCCCGGATCGGGATGTGTTTGTCGGACACCGCCGAGGTTCTGGTGAAGCGCGGGTCGACGTGGATGACCCGCGCGCCGCGGGCCCGGGCCTCCTCAACCCACTGGAATCCGACCGGGTGGCACTCGGCCATGTTGGAGCCCTGGATGACGATGCAATCGGCGTTGGCCATGTCCTGCAGTGTTTGGGTGGCGCCGCCGCGCCCGAAGGAGGCTCCCAGACCGGGAACCGTGGCGGAGTGTCAAATACGAGCTTGGTTCTCGATCTGGATGGCGCCCGCGGCGGTGAAGAGTTTCTTGATGAGGTAGTTCTCTTCGTTGTCCAGCGTCGCCCCGCCGAGGGCGGCGATGCCCATGGTGCGGCGCAGCAGGTTGCCCTTCTTGTCGATGTCCTGCCAGGTGTGGCGGCGGGACTCGACGAACCGGTCGGCGATCATGTCGATCGCGGTGTCCAGCTCGAGGGGCTGCCATTCGGTCGCGCGCGGCGGACGGTAGAGCACCTGCAGCTGCCGGCCCGGCGAGTTCACCAGCTGTTCGCTGGCGGCGCCCTTGGGGCACAGGCGGCCTCGCGAAATCGGCGAGTCCGGGTCGCCCTCGATCTGGACCACCCGCTCGTCCTTGACGTAGACGCGTTGGCCGCAACCGACCGCGCAGTAGGGACAGATGCTCTGCACCACGCGGTCGGCCGTCGTCGTGCGCGGCGTGACGGTGCGGGTCCGCTTGGAGGTCACGGCCGACCCGCGGCCGAGCTTGTCAGGTGAACGCAGCTGACGCAGGACGGGCCACTCCAGAAAAATCCTCCGCATGGGCATGACTCCTACCCTAGTGCGCGCCGCCGAAACCTCGCTCGCTCACCGCACCACGATCGTGTGTTCGCCGCGCGGCACCAGCTCCCCGATCACGGGCACGCCCGGGATCTCGCCCGCGATCAGCAGCCCGCCCGAGGTCTGCGCGTCGGCGAGCAACAGCGCCTCCTGTGCGCCGACCGCGGACAGGTCGACGTGCGGGGCCACCCAGTCGAGGTTGCGCCGCGTGCCCCCGCTGACGTAGCCCTCGGCCAGCGCCTCTCGCGCGCCCTCCAGATAAGGCACCGCCGTAGCGTCGATCATCGCCGTCACCCCGCTGGCCCGCGCCAGCTTGTGCAGGTGCCCAAGCAGCCCGAAACCCGTTACGTCCGTGGCACATTCGACACCGGCGGCCAGCGCGGCCGCGGCCGCATCGGCATTCAGCGTCGTCATCGCCTCAATCACCTGTTCGAAGCGCTCTCCGGTGGCCTTGTGCCTGCTGTTGAGCACTCCCACGCCGAGCGGCTTGGTCAGCGACAGTGGCGTGCCTGCCTTGCCGGAGTCGTTGCGCAACAACCGGTTCGGGTCCGCGATGCCGGTGACGGCCAGGCCGTATTTGGGCTCCGGGTCGTCGACGCTGTGCCCGCCGGCGAGATGGCAGCCCGCCAGTCCGCAGACGTCCAGCCCGCCGCGCAGCGTCTCGGCCGCCAGCTCGAACGGCAGCACATCGCGCGGCCAGCCCAGCAGGTTCACCGCCACCACCGGACGGCCGCCCATCGCGTAAACGTCGGACAGCGCGTTGGTGGCCGCGATGCGGCCCCAGTCGTAGGCGTCGTCGACCACCGGGGTGAAGAAGTCCGTCGTCGCGATCAGCGCCGCGCCGCCCTCGAGGCGCACCACGCACGCGTCGTCGCCATCGTCGAGGCCGACCAGCAACTCGCCGACCGGGTCGCGCGGCGCGTTCGCCCCCAACCCGCGGACCACATCTTCCAGCTCACCGGGCGGTATCTTGCAGGCGCACCCGCCGCCGTGGGCGTACTGAGTCAGTCGATAGGTCACGCGTCCATACTTGTCCCTATGGTCCGAGGAGGCGTGTCCGGTCTGGTGACCGGCGCGGTCTTCAAAACCGTCGAACGGCAGACGCTGCCGCTGGCGGGTTCGATTCCCGTCCGCCTCCGCCATACTTCTTCGAGTCCGACATGACCGACCCGCGCCGGCGGGTGCCGCGCACCGACACGCTGCTCGCCGATCCGCGCCTGGTCGAGGCCCAGCGGGTGCTGGGTCGCGCGCTGGTGAAGTCCGTGGTCGCCGACGCGCAGCAGCGGGCCCGCGCCGGGGAGATCGAACCCGAGCGCGTCGCCGAGCACGCGGTCGCCGCACTTCCCAGCACGGCATCGAGCCTGCGGCCGGTCATCAATGCCACCGGCGTGGTGGTGCACACCAACCTGGGGCGCGCGCCGCTGTCGCGGGCCGCCGTCGACGCGGTGGTCGCCGCGGCGGGGACGACGGACGTGGAGCTGGACCTGGCGACGGGACGTCGCGGCCGCCGGGGCCGGGGGGCGCTGGCCGCGCTGGCTCGTGCGGTGCCCACCGCGGGTGCCGTGCACGTGGTCAACAACAACGCCGCCGCGCTGCTGTTGACGGCCCTCACGCTCGCCCCGGGCCGGGAGATCGTGCTCAGCCGCGGCGAGCTCGTCGAGATCGGAGACGGGTTCCGCATCCCCGAGCTGCTGGCCTCCACCGGATCCCGGCTGCGCGAGGTCGGCACCACCAATCGCACCAGCCTGCGCGACTACGCCGGGGCGATCGGGCCGCAGACCGGTTTCATCCTGAAGGTCCATCCGTCCAACTTCCACGTCACGGGGTTCACCTCGGCGGTCGGGGTGGCGGAGTTGGCGAAACTGGGCGCGCCCCTGGTGGTCGACATCGGCTCCGGCCTGCTGTCCCCACACCCCCTGCTGCCCGACGAGCCCGACGCCACGTCGACCCTGCGCGACGGCGCGGACCTGGTCACCGCGAGCGGCGACAAGCTGCTCGGCGGCCCCCAGGCCGGCCTGCTGCTGGGCGACGCGGAGCTGATCGAGCGGCTGCGGCGCCACCCGGCGGCGCGCGCGCTGCGGGTGGACAAACTCACCCTCGCCGCCTTGGAGGCGACCCTGACGGGCCCGCCAACCCCGGTGGCCGAGGCGCTGAACGCGGACGTGGCACAGCTTCGGGCCCGCGCCGGGTCCCTCGCCGCCGCGCTGCCGGGGGCCGAGGCGGTGGATTGCGTCGCGGCCGTCGGTGGCGGCGGTGCGCCGGACGTCCAGCTGCCCAGCGCCGCGGTGAGCCTGCCCGAGCCGTACGCCGCCGCGCTGCGCGCCGCCACCCCCCCGGTCGTCGGCCGCCTCGAGGCCGGCCGGTGCCTCCTGGACCTGCGCACCGTCGCGCCCGAGGACGACGCGGCGCTGGCGGCGGCGGTGCTCGCATGTTCGTCATAGCCACCGCCGGGCACGTCGACCACGGCAAGTCCACCCTGTTGCACCGGCTCACCGGCATGTGGCCGGACCGGCTGCCCGAGGAGCGGCGCCGGGGCCTGACCATCGACCTCGGCTTCGCGTGGACCGAGCTCGCCGGGCGGCAGCTGGCATTCGTCGACGTGCCGGGCCACGAACGGTTCGTGGCCAACATGCTGGCCGGGGTGGGCGCGGTCGGAGCGGTGGTGTTCGTCGTGGCCGCCACCGAGGGCTGGATGCCGCAGTCCGACGAACACCTCGCCGCGCTGGACGCCCTCGGTGTCCGCCACGGCCTGGTGGTGATCAGCAAGGCCGACCTCGCCGATCCGGGCCCCGCCGTCGCGCAGGCGTCCCAGCGGTTCGCCGTCACCTCGCTGCGCGACGCTCCCGTCGTGATCGGCACCGAACTCGAGCGGGTGCGGGCGGAGCTGCTGGCGCTGACCGACCGGCTGCCGGTTGCAGACCCCGCCGCCGACGTTCGGCTATGGGTCGACCGCAGCTTCACCGTGCGCGGCGCGGGCACGGTGGTGACCGGCACCCTCACGGCCGGGACGATTCGGGTGGGCGAGGAGCTGGAACACGCAGGCCGGCGCGTCACGGTCCGCGGGCTGCAATCGCTGAGCCGCGACGAGTCGGAGGTCGGCGCGGTGGCGCGCGTCGCGCTGAACCTGCGCGGCTTGGACCGCCGGGACATCGGCCGCGGCGACACCGTTCGGACGCCGGGCGTGTGGCTGGACACCGCGGAGATCGATGTCGCGCTGCGTTCGGCGGACGCGCTGCACCGCCAGCTGGTGCTGCACGTCGGGTCCGCGGCCGTGCCGGTGCAGGTGCGGCGGCTGGGGGAGGCGGCGGCCCGGCTGCGGCTAGCGAAGCCCCTGCCGCTGCGGGTCGCCGACATCGGGCTGCTGCGCGATCCCGGAGAGCACCGGATCGCCGCAGGGATCGAGGTGCTCGACGTGCGGCCGCCGGCGCTGCGCCGCCGCGGCGCGGCCCGCGACCGCGCCGCGGAGCTGGCGACCGGCCATATCCGTCCGCCCGCTTACGCGCGGGCCGGCGAGTTGCGCGCGATGGGCCTGCCGCCTTCGGGGCTACGGGTGGGCGACTGGGTGGTTCAGCCGCAGTGGTGGGCCGCGCGCCGCGAGTGCGCGATGGCCGCGGTGCGGGGATGGGCGCAGGACCACGACATCGCGGCGGGAATGCCGCTCGAGACGTTGCGGCAGCGCGCCGGCCTGCCGTCGACGGATTTACTGCCGGCGCTGCTGGAGGGCACCGGCCTCGAGGTGGTCGACGGGTTGGTCCGCTCGCCGGGCGCGGGCCTGCCGGCCCGCGTCGACAAGGCGGTGCGCACCATCGAGGAGTGGCTGGCCGCCGAGCCCTTTCGGGCGCCCGAGGCCGACGAGCTGGCCGAGCTCAAGCTCGGACCGCGGGAGCTGGCCGCCGCGGTGCGCGCCGGGCGGCTGACCCGGATCGCCGACGGCGTCGTGCTGGGGTCCGGCGCGCTGGACCGGGCGGCGGCCGTCTTCGCGACGCTGCCCCAGCCGTTCACCGTCAGCGACGCACGCCGCGCGCTCGGCACCACCCGCCGGGTCGCCGTGCCGTTGCTGGAGCAGCTCGACGCCCGGCGCGTCACCAGGCGGGCCCCGGACGGCACCCGTGTCTTGGTCCCTACAGCCGCTCCTTGACCGCCGCCGACAACCGGGCGCCGTCGGCCTTGCCGGCCGCGATCGCGGTGGCCGCCTTCATCACCAGCCCCATCTGCTTCATGCTCGGGCGCTCGCCGATCTCCTCGGCGACCTGGGCGATCGCGGTATCGGCGACGTCGGCCACCTCGGCCTCGGTGAGCGGCGTCGGCAGATATTCGTCGATGATCCGCGCCTCGGCGTGCTCGGCGGCGGCGAGCTCCCCACGGCCGTTCTGGGTGTAGATCTCCGCCGACTCGGCACGCTTGCGCGATTCCCTCGCCAGCACCTTGATGACGTCGTCGTCGGAGAGGTCCTTGGCCTGTTTGCCGGAGACCTCCTCGGTTTGGATCGCGGCGAGCAGTAGGCGCAGGGTCGCGGTGCGCAGCTTGTCCTTGCTCTTCATCGCATCGGTCAGGTCGGCCCGCAGCCGGGATTTGAGTTCGGCCATGCCAGAGACGCTACGCGCCGACCGCCTGGCCATGATTGAGAAATGCCCGGACCACCGACAGGATGGAGCCCATGACGAACGACGGGCCCGTCCGCGAACACCGCGGAACACGGTGAGCGCACCGCCCCCTGGCTATCCGGGCTACGGCCCCCCACCGGGATACGGCCCCCCACCCGGCTACGGCCCGCCACCTCGCTGGCAATACGGTCCGCCGCAACTGGTTCCGGGAGCGGTCAAACCGGGCATCATCCCGCTGCGACCGCTGACCCTGGGCGACATCTTCAACGGCGCGGTCGGCTACGTCCGGGCCAATCCGAAGGCCGCTCTGGGCTTGACGGCCATCGTGGTGGTGGTCATCCAGATCGTCACCAAGGTCGCCGTTTTCGGACCGTTGGCGGCCTACGGCAGGTTGTCGACCGACCACGCCAAGGAGCTGACCACCGGGGTCGTCGGCGCGTGGCTGACCTCGATGGGCGCCGGCGTGCTGGTCGCCTGGCTGGGCGGCATGCTGCTGTCCGGGATGCTCACCGTCATCGTCGGGCGGGCGGTGTTCGGGTCACCGATCACCATCGGCGAGACGTGGGCCAAGATCCGTGGGCGCCTGCTGCCGTTGCTCGGTCTCGCGGTGCTCGAAGGCGCCGTGATGGCGGTGGTCGCGGGGCTGGCGGCGGTGATCGTCGCGGTGCTGGCGGCTATCGGCAACGCCGCGGTGGCGGTCGTCCTGGGCCTGCCGGTCGCGCTGGCCGTGATCGCGTTGCTGGTGTACCTGTACACGGTGGTGTTGTTTGCGCCGGTGCTGATCGTGCTGGAGCGGCTGCCCGTCCTTGACGCCATCACCCGGTCGTTTGCGCTGGTCCGCGGCGGCTTCTGGCGGGTGCTGGGCATCCGGCTGCTGACGCTGGTGGTGACATCCGTCGTCGGGGGCGCGGTCGCCGTGCCGTTCAACATCGTCAGCCAGTTCTTCGCGGTCACCTCGTCGACCGCGGCTTTCCTCATCAGCACCGTGATCGCGTCGGTGGGCGCGGCGATCGGCGAGATCATCACCGCGCCGTTCAATGCGGGCGTCATCGCGCTGCTCTACACCGATCGCCGGATGCGCGCCGAGGCCTTCGATCTGGTCCTGCAGACCGGCGCCGCGGGCGGCCCGTACGCGGCGGGCTCCACCGATAACCTCTGGCTGACGCGGCCGGTCTGAGGACAGACAGTGCCCTCAATCGACATCGACCGCGATGCCGCGCACCAGGCCGCCCAGGACGAGCTGAACAAACCGATCTACTCCAAGGGCTCGGCCGAGCAACAGATAGCCGAATGGCTCAACGAGACGATCTACCGGCTGTTGCAGAAGACGGCCTCGCTGCCGGGTGGGTGGCTCACGGCCACGGTGCTTTTCATCATGCTGGGGGTCGCGCTGGCGGTCGCCGTCCACATCGCGCGGCGCACCATGCGCACCAACCGCGGCGGTGACTACCAATTGTTCGAAGCCGGGCAGCTGACCGCGGCCCAGCATCGTACGACCGCCGAAGATTATGCGGCGCAAGGTGAGTGGGCCGCGGCGATTCGTCATCGGCTGCGGGCCGTCGCCCGCCAGCTCGAGGAGACCGGCGTACTGAACCCTGCGCCCGGCCGTACCGCCAACGAGCTGGCCTTTGCCGCCGGCGCCGCATTGCCCCATCTTGCCGGCGAATTATCCCGGGCGGCAACGGCTTTCAACGACGTCACCTACGGTGAACAACCTGGGACCGAGGGCGCATACCGGATGATCGCCGACCTCGACGACCACCTGCGGTCCCGCTCGGCCACCGCGCTCGCGGGACCGGCACAACCCGCCGCCTCCGACTCGTGGGCACAGGTGCGCTGATGGCGACCATCGGGCGTCCCGAAGCCGCCGGCCCGACGCCGATGCGGCGCTGGCGATCCTGGCGCTGGGTCATCCTCACCCTGGTCGCGCTGGCCGTGGTCGCCGGCGTCGACACCTACCTGACCGCGCCGCGACCCGGCGCCCGCATGGATCCGGCATCGACGGGCCCCGATGGCACCCATGCGCTGGTGGCGCTGCTGCGCGGTGGCGGCGTCGACGTGGTGGTCGCCAATGGCATCGCCGACGTGGAACAAGCCGCCCGGGCCGACGCGCTGATCCTGGTGGCGCAGAGCCAATACCTGACCGGCCCGCTGCTGGACCGGCTCGCGAAGGCGCCCGGCGATCTGCTGCTGGTAGAGCCGACGGCGCGCACCCGCGAGGCACTGCTGGCCGGCCTGAGCGTCTCGGCGGCCGGCACCTTCGACACCGATCCCGATTGCACGCTGCGCGAGGCCACGCGGGCCGGTCCGGTGCGATTCGGGCCCAGCGACACCTATCGCGCCACCGACGGCCGGGCGATGACCCGTTGCTACCACGGTGCGCTGATTCGCTTCCGCGACGGCGGGCGGACGATCACGGCGGTGGGCAGCACCGACTTCCTGACCAACGGCGCCCTGCTGCAGGCGGGTAACGCCGCGCTGGCGATGAACCTGGCGGGCGCGCGGCCCCGGCTGGTCTGGTACGCGCCGCACCGAGTCGAGGGCGAATCACCGCCACCCGGCTCGGTTGGCGACCTGATCCCGCGGAACGTGACGTGGATGGTCTGGCAGCTCTGCCTGGTTGTGCTGCTAGTCGCCGTGTGGCGGGGCCGGCGGCCCGGCCCGCTGGTCGCCGAGGAGCTGCCCGTCGTGGTGCGCGCCTCGGAGACCGTCGAAGGCCGCGGCCGGCTGTACCGTTCCCGCCGGGCCCGCGACCGCGCCGCCGCGGCGCTGCGCACCGCCACGCTGCAGCGGCTGGTGCCGCGGCTGGGTCTGAGCATCGGGGCACCGCCGCCGGCGGTGGCGGCCGCGGTGGCCGGACGCAGCGGGGCCGACCCGGCGTTCGTCTCCTACCAGCTGTTCGGGCCGCCCCCGGCGACCGACCACGACCTGCTACAACTTGCCCGTGCGCTCGACGACATCGAAAGGCAGGTCACACGGACGTGACGCAACCATCTACCGCCTCGACTCCCAACGCTGAATCGGCGCGAGATGCGCTGCTGGCGTTGCGCACCGAACTCGCCAAGGCCGTCGTCGGTCAGGAGGGGGTGGTCAGCGGCCTGGTGATCGCGCTGCTGTGCCGCGGTCACGTGCTGTTGGAAGGCGTTCCGGGAGTGGCGAAGACGCTGCTGGTGCGCGCGTTGGCGGCCGCGCTGCAGCTGGAGTTCAAGCGGGTGCAGTTCACCCCCGACCTGATGCCCGGCGACGTCACGGGGTCACTGGTGTACGACGCGCGCACCGCCGCGTTCGCGTTCCGGCCCGGCCCGGTGTTCACCAATCTGCTGCTGGCCGACGAGATCAACCGGACCCCGCCGAAAACCCAGGCCGCGCTCCTCGAGGCGATGGAGGAGCGCCAGGTCAGCGTGGAAGGCACAGCCCAGCCGCTGCCCGATCCGTTCATCGTCGCCGCGACCCAGAACCCCATCGAATACGAGGGCACTTACCAGCTGCCCGAAGCGCAGCTGGACCGATTCCTGCTCAAGCTGAATGTGACTCTGCCGCCACGGGATTCGGAGATCGCCATCCTCGCCCGGCACGCCCACGGCTTCGATCCCCGCGACCTGTCGGCGATCAAACCGGTGGCCGGGCCCGCCGAACTGGCGGCCGGGCGCGACGCCGTGCGGCACGTGCTGGTGGCCGACGAGGTCCTGGGCTACATCGTGGACACCGTCGGGGCCACCCGCTCCTCGCCCGCGCTGCAGTTGGGCGTCTCGCCGCGCGGGGCGACCGCCCTGCTGGCCACGGCCCGTTCCTGGGCCTGGCTGTCCGGCCGCAACTACGTCACGCCCGACGACGTGAAGGCGATGGCCCGCCCGACGCTGCGGCATCGGGTGATGCTGCGCCCCGAGGCCGAGCTCGAAGGGGCGACGCCCGACGGCGTGCTGGACGGGATCTTGGCGTCGGTTCCGGTGCCCCGCTAGTGGTCCTGACCGGACGCACCGGGCTGGTCGCGCTGCTGTGCGTCCTGCCCATTGCGGTGTCACCCTGGCCGGCAAGGACTTTCGCCGTGTTGCTGGTCGCCCTGGCGATGGTGGTGGCCGTGGACATCGGGCTGGCGGCCAGCACCCGCAGGTTGCGCTACATCCGGTCCCCGGATCGCTCCGCCCGGCTCGCGCAGCAGGTTGACGTCGGGCTGCTGATCCACAACGACGGTCGGCGGCGGTTTCGCGGCCAGGTTCGCGACGCCTGGCCGCCCAGCGCCGGCGCGCGACCGCGCATCCATCCCGTGAACATCCCCGCCGGGCAGCATCAGCACATCCAGTCCCGGCTGCGGCCGGTCCGCCGGGGCGAGCAGCGCGCCGCGATGGTCACCGCGCGATCCGTCGGGCCGCTGGGGCTGGCGGGACGGCAAGGGTCGCGGGCGGTGCCGGGCCTGTTGCGCGTGCTGCCGCCGTTCCTGTCCCGCAAGCACCTGCCGGCGCGGCTGGCCAAGCTCCGCGAGATCGACGGCCTGCTGCCCACGCTGATCCGCGGGCAGGGAACCGAATTCGATTCGCTGCGCGAGTATGTCGTCGGTGACGACGTGCGGTCGATCGACTGGCGGGCCACCGCGCGTCGCGCCGACGTCGTCGTGCGCACCTGGCGCCCCGAACGCGACCGGCGTGTGGTGATCGTGCTCGACACCGGGCGCACCTCGGCGGGCCGGGTCGGTGTCGACCCGACGGCGGCCGATCCCGCGGGCTGGCCCCGGCTGGACTGGTCCATGGATGCCGCGCTGCTGCTGGCGGCGCTCGCGTCGCGGGCCGGCGATCACGTCGACTTCCTCGCGCACGACCGGGTCAGCCGGGCCGGCGTTTTCGGCGCGTCGCGCACCGAGCTGCTCGCCCACCTGGTCGAGGCGATGGCCCCGCTGCAACCCGCGCTGCTCGAACCGGATTGGACCGCAATGGTTTCCGCCATTGCCCGGCGGGCCCGCCGCCGGTCGCTGGTGGTGCTGCTGACCGACCTCAACGCGACCGCGCTCGACGAGGGCTTGCTGCCGGTGCTGCCCCAGTTGTCGGCCAAACACCACCTGATGGTGGCCGCGGTCGGCGACCCGCGAGTCGACCAGCTGGCCGCCGGGCGTTCGGATCCGGCCGCCGTGTACGACGCGGCGGCCGCCGAACGATCACGCAACGACCGCCGGGCGATCGCCACCCGCCTGCGCCGCAGCGGGGTGGAGGTCGTCGATGCCCCACCCACCGAACTGGCCCCCGCCCTCGCCGACCACTACCTGGCGATGAAAGCCACCGGTCGGCTGTAAGGCGTTCAGCTCGTGGGGATTACGTCGGGCGCGTCCTCGATGTCGCCGGTCTCGCCGGCCTTCGTCGCGCGGCGACCGAAATACACGATGTAGGCCAAAAACGCCGCCTCCGCGATGATCCCGATGCCGACCCGAACGAAGGTCGGCAGCGGCGAGGGCGTTACCAACGCCTCGATCAACCCCGAGACCAACAGCACACCCGCCAGGCCGATCGCGACCGACACGACCGCGCGGCCCTGTTCGGCGAGCACTTGCCCGCGGGGCCGGTCCCCGGGCGAGATCACCGACCAGCCCAGCCGCAGCCCTGCCGCGCCCGCCAGGAAAACCGCCGTCAGCTCCAGCAGCCCGTGCGGAATCAGCAACCCGAGCAGCACACCGCCCTCGCCGGCCTGGAACATCAGCCCGGAGATCAGCCCCAGATTCGCCGCGTTCTGGAACAGCACGACCGGGATCGGCAGTCCCAGCAGAACGGAGAACGCGATGCACTGCGCGGCGACCCAGGAGTTGTTCACCCAGATCTGCAGCGCGAACGCCGCGGCGGGATGTTCGCTGTAGTAGGCGGCGACATCGTGGTTCACCAATTGTTCGATGTCGCTTGGTGTTCCGGCGGCCGACTGCACCTCGGGATTGCCGGCCACCCAGAGCGCCATCGCGATCACCACGGCGAAGAACGCCGCCGCCGTGCCCAGCCACCACCGCCACGACCGGTATGCGACCACCGGGAAAGAAACCGTCCAAAAGCGGGCGAACGTACCGCTCAACGGCGCGTGGGCGCCGGTCACCACCGAACGGGCGCGCGCGACGAGGCTCGAAAGCCGACCGATCAACAGCGAGTCCGACGAGGCCGAGCGCAGCATCGACAGGTGGGTGGACACCCGCTGGTACAGCTCGACGAGCTCGTCGACCTCGGCACCCGTCAACGAGCGACGCCTCCCGATCAGCCGGTCGAGGCGGTCCCAGGTACCGCGATGGGCCAGCACGAATGCGTCGACGTCCACCCTGCGCAGCCTAATCGCCCTGTACCGTTCGGTGTTATGTCGGAGGTGGTGACCGGCGACGCCGTCGTGCTCGACGTGCAGATCGCCCAGTTGCCGGTCCGGGCCGTGAGCGCGCTGATCGATATCGCCGTGATCGTCGTGTGCTATCTGCTCGGGCTGATGTTGTGGGCCGCCACACTGACCCAGTTCGACACCGCGCTGAGCACCGCCATCCTGCTCATCTTCACGGTGGTGGTGATCGTCGGCTATCCGGTGGTACTGGAAACGGCAACGCGCGGACGGTCGGTGGGCAAGATCGCGATGGGTCTGCGCGTGGTGTCCGACGACGGCGGGCCAGAACGATTCCGGCAGGCCCTGTTTCGGGCCCTGGCGGCGGTGGTGGAGATCTGGATGCTGTTCGGGAGTCCGGCCGTCATCTGCAGCATCCTGTCACCGAAGGCCAAGCGCGTCGGCGACATCTTCGCCGGCACCGTCGTGGTGAACGAGCGCGGCCCCCGCCTCGGCCCCCCGCCGGTGATGCCGCCTTCGCTGGCCTGGTGGGCGGCGTCCCTCCAACTTTCCGGCCTGTCCCCCGGCCAGGCCGAGGTCGCACGCCAATTCCTCTCGCGGGCAACACAACTCGATCGCCAGTTACGGCTGCAGATGGCATACCGCATCGCCGGTGACGTGGTGTCCCGCATCGCCCCGCCGCCCCCGCCCGGCGCGCCGCCGGAGTTGGTGCTCGCGGCCGTGCTCGCGGAACGGCACCGCCGAGAACTGGCGCGGCTTCGTCCCGCCATGCCGCCGCCAGGCGCCGCGCCGTGGCCGGCCTGGCCGCCGGCGCCGCCACAGCAGGCGGTCCCGTGGCCGGAACCCGGTGCACAACAGCAGGGGCCGCCCCATCCCGCGCCCGGGGGCTTCTCGCCGCCCGGTTAACCGGAGACGCTCGCCGCCATGAGGACGACGTCGGCGATCAACAGCGCCCATCCCAACAGCGGAACGGCGATGCCGCCGCGGCGCTTCGCGGTGAAAAGGGAGATGACGATCACGCCCACGGCGACCGCGGGCGCGCCGTAGAACGCGACCCCGAAATTGATCCCGCCGTGGCCCAGGTTGGGACAACTGCTCTCGCTGCAGCCGTCGGTGCTCATCACCGCGCCAAGCGCGAAGAGCATCACGATGGCGGCGGCGGGCACCGTTGCCAGCGCCAAGCCCCAGTTGACCCACGGCCACACGTTGCGCCCGCTTCCGCTGCCACCCTGCGCGGGGCCGGCCGCCGTCGAGGTCCCGCTGCCCACCGTCAGGTTGGAGTTATCAGCGTTCATCCCAGAGTTCCTACCCGCGGCCCGGCGAGTGCAAACCGGGCCGAGGCGGTCGAACCGGCCTACCCGCCGGCACCCCGATCCGCAGGTCACCGGCCGTCCAGGCGATGCCCGAGGAACCGCGTTTTCGCTTCCCCGTTGCATCGCGATAGTTTCCGATATATCGTGATACTTCGAACGCGCGGTGCGCGTCCCATTCAGACGTAAGGAAACAGACATGAACAACCCATTCACCCCCACCGGCGGCCCGTTCGCCGGCCGCCCCGGGTTCGGCTTCGGACCCGACACCCAACGGCGCGCGCTGCACGGCGCCCGGCGGCGCGCCCGCCAGGAGTTCTTCGAACACCTCCGCGAGCACGGCGGCGACCACGACGGACCCCTGGGATTCGGTCCCGGATTCGGCCCGGGGTTCGGCCCCGGCTTCGGGCCGGGTTTCGGCTTCGGACCGGGCGGCCGGCGCGGCGGATGGCGCCGCGGCGGCCCGAGTCGCGGCAAGCGCGGTGACGTCCGCGCGGCCATCCTGGCGCTGCTGACCGAGCGGCCGATGCACGGCTACGAGATGATCCAGCAGATCGCCGAACGCAGCAACGGGCTCTGGAAGCCCAGCCCCGGCTCGGTCTATCCGACGTTGCAGCTGTTGACCGACGAGGGCCTGATCACCGCCAGCGAAAGCGAGGGCAGCAAGAAGCTGTTCGAGCTGACCGACGAGGGCCGCGCCGCGGCCGAGAAGGTCGAAACCCCGCCGTGGGACGCGATCGCCGAAGGCGCCGACCCCGGTCACATGAACCTGCGGGCGGCCATCGGCCAGCTGTTCGGCGCGGTCGCGCAGTCGGCGCACACCGCCACCCCCGAGCAGCAGCAACGCATCGTCGAAATCCTCAACAACGCACGGCGCGAGGTCTACGGCATCCTCGGCGAAGACTGAGAACCCACCTTTTCCGCCGCGAGCGTGCACAGATCGACATTCCAACCGGCGTGTCGCCATACAAACACGCACGCTCGCGGCGGAAAGCTAGGTGACGTCCACCCAATCCAGGGTCCGCTGCACGGCCTTACGCCAACCCGCGTACCCGGCGGCGCGCTGCTCGTCGCTCCAGGCCGGCACCCAGCGCTTGTCCTCGTGCCAGTTGGCCCGCAGGTCGGATGGATCGGCCCAGAACCCCACCGCCAGGCCCGCCGCGTAGGCCGCGCCCAGCGCGGTCGTCTCGGCGACCACCGGGCGCACCACGTCGACGCCGAGGACGTCGGCCTGAATCTGCATGCACAAGTCGTTGCCGGTGACGCCGCCGTCGACCTTCAACACCTCAAGGCGCACACCGGAATCCGCCGCCATCGCGTCCACCACGTCGCGGCTCTGATAGCAGATCGCCTCCAGCGTCGCGCGGGCCAGGTGCGCGTTGGTGTTGAACCGCGACAGCCCCACGATCGCGCCGCGGGCGTCGGATCGCCAGTAGGGCGCGAACAGTCCGGAAAACGCCGGGACGAAATACACTCCGCCGTTGTCGGCGACCTGGCGCGCCAGCGATTCGCTTTGCGCCGCGCCGCTGATGATGCCCAACTGGTCGCGCAGCCACTGCACCGCGGCTCCGGTGACCGCGATCGAACCCTCAAGCGCGTACACGGGTTTCGCGTTACCGAACTGGTAGCACACGGTGGTCAGCAGCCCGTTGTTCGACCGCACGATCGTCTCGCCGGTGTTGAGCAGCAGAAAGTTTCCGGTGCCGTAGGTGTTCTTCGCCTCGCCCTCCGTCAGGCACACCTGCCCCACCATCGCCGCGTGCTGGTCCCCGAGGACTCCCGTGACCGGCACCTCGCCGCCGACCGGCCCGGCCTGCGCGGAGACGCCGTACGGCTGCGGCGAGGACGATGGCGCGATCGCCGGAAGCATCGCACGCGGGATGGCGAAGAACGACAACAGCTCGTCGTCCCAGTCGAGGGTTTCCAAGTCCATCAGCATGGTCCGGCTGGCATTGGTCACGTCCGTGACGTGCACGCCGCCGCGCGGGCCCCCGGTCAGGTTCCACAACACCCAGCTGTCGGGGGTGCCGAACAGCGCGTCACCGCTCTCGGCGGCCTCCCGCACCCCGTCGACGTTCTCCAGGATCCACTGCAGCTTGCCGCCGGAGAAGTACGTCGCCGGGGGCAGTCCCGCCCTGCGGCGAATCACGTCGCCGCGACCGTCCCGTTCCAGCGCCGACGCGATGCGGTCGGTGCGGGTGTCCTGCCAGACGATGGCGTTGTAGTACGGCCGCCCGGTGCGCCGATTCCACACCAGCGTGGTTTCCCGCTGATTCGTGATACCAAGCGCGGCAATGTGTTTGGCGGTCAGATTGGCGCGGTTCAGCACCGACATCAGCACCGACGAGGTCCGCTCCCAGATTTCGACCGGGTCGTGCTCGACCCAGCCGGCGCGGGGCAGGATTTGCTCGTGCTCGAGCTGATGGCGAGCCACTTCGGCACCGTCGTGATCGAAGATCATGCAGCGGGTGCTGGTGGTTCCCTGGTCGATGGCGGCGACAAACTCGGGCACGTCAGGAGTCCATCATGTCCGGGTGAACTCGACAAGCTCACCGCGTAGCTTGCGTTACCGCCGGTAACCCTGTTCCATCGGCGGTGTGGGCGAAGAGGTCAAGCGCACCACGTACACCAGCGCACATCGGCGGGAATACGGGCGCAAGCTCCAGGTATGCCTGGACGTCTTCGAGACGATGCTGGCGCAGTCGCGCTTTGATTCGGCCAGGCCGCTCACCGGCATGGAGATCGAGTGCAACCTCGTCGACGCCGATTACCAGCCGGCGATGTCGAATCGCGACGTACTGGACGCCATCGGGGATCCGGCGTTTCAGCCGGAATTGGGCGCCTACAACATCGAATTCAACGTGCCGCCCCACGCCCTGCCCGGACACACCGCGCTCGAGCTGGAACGCGAGGTGCGGGCCAGCCTGAACGACGCGGAGATCAAGGCCGCCGTGGGCGGCGCGCACATCGTGATGATCGGGATCCTGCCCACGCTGATGCCCGAACACCTGACCACCGGCTGGATGAGCGACTCGCGGCGCTACGCGGCGCTCAACGACTCCATCTTCACCGCCCGCGGCGAGGACATCCCGATCAACATCTGGGGCCCCGAACCGCTGAGCTGGCAGGCCGTTTCGATCGCCCCCGAATCCGCTTGCACCAGCATTCAATTGCACCTGCAGGTGGCCCCGGAGACGTTCGCCGCCAACTGGAATGCGGCCCAGGTGGTGGCCGGGCCGCAGCTGGCGCTGGGCGCCAACTCGCCGTACTTCTTCGGCCACCAGCTGTGGGCCGAGACCCGCATCGAGCTGTTCACCCAGTCCACCGACACCCGGCCCGAGGAGCTCAAGTCACAGGGCGTCCGGCCGCGGGTGTGGTTCGGCGAAGGGTGGATCAGCTCGGTGCTCGACTTGTATCAAGAGAACGTCCGCTACTTCCCGTCCCTGCTGCCCGAGGTGTCCGACGAGGATCCGGCCGCCGAGCTGGCCGCCGGGCGCGCACCGCAACTCTCCGAACTGCGGCTGCACAGCGGCACGGTGTACCGGTGGAACCGGCCGGTCTATGACGTCGTGGACGGGCGCCCGCACCTGCGGCTGGAGAACCGGGTGCTGCCGGCCGGGCCGACCGTCGTGGACATGGTGGCCAATTCGGCCTTCTTCTACGGCGTGCTGCGCAGCCTGTCCGAGGACGACGATCCCGTGTGGTCCCGCATGGACTTCGCTGCGGCACAAGCGAATTTCCTCGAGGCGGCGCGCCTCGGCATCGACGCCCGGCTGCACTGGCCGGGCCTGGGAGACGTGACGGCGACCGAACTGGTGCTGGACACCTTGCTGCCGATCGCCGACGAGGGGCTGCGCCGCTGGGGGATGGACGCCGAGGTGCGGGACCGCTTCCTCGGCGTCATCGAGGGCCGCGCCAGGTCGGGCCGCAACGGCGCCAGCTGGCAGATATCCACCGTACGCGCGCTGGAAGATGCCGGGATGACCCGGCCGGCCGCGCTGGCCGAGATGCTGCGCCGGTACTGCGAGCACATGCACGCCAACCAACCGGTGCACACCTGGGAATCCTGACCGCGGGTAGGTTGAAATCCATGACGGGCGATCAAGTCATGGACTGGGACAGCGCATACCGTGAGCAGGCGCACTTCGAAGGCCCGCCGCCGTGGAACATCGGTGAGCCGCAACCCGACCTGGCCGCACTGATAGCGGCCGGGAAATTCCGCAGCGACGTGCTCGACGCCGGGTGCGGCGTCGCCGAACTGTCGTTGGCGCTCGCCGCCCAGGGCTACACGGTGGTCGGTGTCGATCTCACGCCGACGGCCGTCGCGGCGGCCACCAAGGCGGCCCAGGAGCGCGGCTTGACCACGGCCAGCTTCGTACAGGCCGACATCACGTCGTTCAGTGGTTATGACGGCCGGTTCTCCACCGTCGTCGATTCCACGCTGTTTCACTCGCTGCCGGTCGAGGGGCGCGACGGCTACCTGAGCTCCATCCACCGCGCGGCCGCCCCGGGCGCCGCCCTGTTCGTGCTGGTGTTCGCCAAGGGCGCCTTCCCCGCAGAGATGGAACCGAAGCCCAACGAGGTCGACGAGGACGAACTGCGCGCCGCGGTGAGCAAGTACTGGGAGGTCGACGAGATCCGGCCGGCTTTCATCCTGTCGAACGCCGTCGAGATTCCCAACGCGCCGTTCGAGTTTCCCCCGCACGACCGCGACGAGAAGGGCCGGGTGAAGATGCCGGCCTACCTGCTTACGGCGCACAAAGCCCGCTAGCGCTCAGCCAGACGTCGCCGCCGTCGCGGCGATCAGCGCCTCGGCGAAGGTCTGAAGATCCTCGGCCGTGGTGTCGACGTGCGGCGAGATTCGCAGCACCGGCCCGGCCAGCTGCAGGGGCGCCCGCTGCACGCCGGCGAAGGTGGTCAGGATCCGCCGCTCGGCGAGCAGCCACGCCCGGACCGCTTGCGGATCGGCGCCGTCGACCGGGGCCAGGGTGGTGATGGCGCTGGGCTCGTCGACCTCCTCGACCACCGCCCAGCCGGCCACGTCGGCCAGCACCCGGCGGCTGGCGCCGCCCAGCTGGGCCAGCCGCGCGCGCACCGCCTGCGGTCCGTACGCCAAGTGCTCGCCCAGCGCCAGTGAAAAGCCAACGCGCGCCGCGATATTGGCTTCGCCGAATTCGAGTTGCCGGGCGACCGTCGACGAGCCCGCGAGCCAGTCCGGCGGCGCCAGCCTCGGGCGCAGGCCCTCCATCAGGTCGCGCCGCACCGCGAGCGCTCCCACACCGCGCGGCCCCGCGACCCACTTGCGCGACGACGCATAGGTCACGTCGGCTTCGACCGCGCAGTCGATCTGGCCGAGCGCCTGGGCGGCGTCGACGACGAGCGGCAGCCCCAACTCGCGGCACAGCTGCGCGATCATCGGCAGCGGTTGCACCACCCCGCTGTGGCTGCCGACCGCGGTGAAGTGGACCAGATCGGGCGGGTCGGCCTCGAGCGCCAGCGCCGCGTCGTCGAGCGCGACCCGGCCGTCCTCGAGCGTCGGCAACAGCTGACGGTCGAAGCCGTGGGCGGCGAACAGCGCAAGGTTGGGGCCGTATTCGCCGGGCAGGCACGCCACTGCGCGGCGGTCGGCCGGCCACCCACCGAGCAGCAGATCCAGCGCGTTCAGCGAGCCGGTGGTGAACACCACCTCGGCGTCGGGCATGCCGGCCAGCGCGGCGAACGCGACACGCCCGGCGTCCAGCGCGGGTGCGGCCGCCTCGGCCGCGACGTAGCCGCCGATTTCGGACTCGTTGCGCGCGTGCAGGGCGGCGGCCTCGATCACCGCCAGGCTCTGCCGCGAACAGGCCGCGCTGTCCAGGTGCAGCCCGGCCACCGGCGGGCGGGCCTGCCGCCATCGGTCCGCCAGCGAACCGCCGGCGGTCACTTCACGGCCAACGACAACCCGAAATCGCCCGCGGCGTCCGTCCACCACCGGATGCGACGCAGTCCTACGTGGGCCAATTCGGCGCTCACCCCGTCCGGGCGGAACTTGCACGACACCTCGGTGAGCATCTCCTCGCCGGCCGCGAACTCGACGGTCAGGTCGAGCGCATCGACGCGAACCCGTTGCGGACCGCCGGCGCGCAACCACATTTCGATGCGTTCCTGCTCGGCGTTCCAGCGCGCCACGTGCTGGAAGGCCTCGACGTCGAAATCGGCGTCGAGTTGCCGGTTGATCACCGCGAGCACGTTGCGATTGAACGCCGCCGTCACCCCGGCCGAGTCGTCGTAGGCGCGCACCAGCCGGCCGGTGTCCTTTATCAGGTCCGTACCCAGCAGCAGGCTGTCCCCGGGGCGCATCTGAGCGGACAGGCTCGAGAGGAACTCCATGCGCGGTCCCGGCGTCAGGTTGCCGATCGTCGACCCGAGGAACACGAAGAGGCGCCGCCCGCCGGTCGGGATCTCGGTCAGGTGTTCCTCGAAATCGCCGCAGACGGCGTTGATTTCGACGCCGGCGTATTCCTGCTGGATGGCCGCTGCGGCCGTCGACAGTATGCCGGCGTCGACGTCGAACGGGACGAACCTGCGCAGCGATCCGCGTTCGCGCAGCGCGTCGAGCAGCAGCCGGGTCTTCTCCGACGTCCCACTGCCCAGCTCCACCAGCGTGTCGGCCTCGCTGGCCGCCGCGACCTCGGCCGATCGCGCGCGCAGGATCTCGGCCTCGGCGCGGGTCGGATAGTACTCGGGCAGCCGGGTGATCTGGTCGAACAGATGGCTGCCCAGCGAATCGTAGAACCACTTGGGCGGCAACGACTTCGGCGTCCGCCGCAGGCCGTCGAACACATCCCGGCGCAGTGCCTGGTCCGCGGAGTCGGCGGCCAAGTGGTTGGACAGTGTCAGCGTCATCGATCACCTTCCGAGTAATCCAGCGGGGTCAGCGCGACGCCCGTCGCGGTGACCTCGACGAGGTGGCGGTCCGGCACGTCCTCCCAGCCCGGGTCGTCATCGTAGGGCTCGCTGGCCAGGACGACACCGTCCGCGCGGCGCAGGATGGACAAAGTATCTCCCCAGGTGGTCGCCAGCAGGCGGGAGCCGTTGGCGGCCAAGATGTTCAGCCGGGCATCAGGATCGGCCGCCGCGATCTCGGTGATGGTCTCGCCGAGCGCGTCCAGGCCGCGTTCGAAGATGGCGGCCGCGAGTAACGCACTGTCGCAGACGGATTCGGCCCGCGATGGCAGCGGCAACACGGCGCGGTCCACCACGCCGTTGTGGGACAACATCCATTGGCCGTCGGTGAACGGAGCCGTCGCGCTGACGTCGATCGGCATGCCGACCGTCGCCGAACGCACCGCGGCCACCACGCAGCGGCTGCGCAGCGCCGGTGCGACGGAGTCGAACGACGTGTCACCCCACAGCGGCGCCTGGCTCCGCCATCGCCGTGGCACTTGGCCTTCCGACGAGACATCGAAAAATCCGACGCCCCAGCCGTCGGCGTTGAGCAGGCCGTGCTTCTGGCGACGCGGGGCGTACGACTGAACCCGCAGGCCGCGCGGCGGGTCCAGCACCAGCGACGAGATCGTGACGTCGGCCCCCAGCCAGCCGAGGTGACGGCACATCAGCCGAAATCCTCTGCGTCCCAGGCCAACCGGACGCCGGAGAAGATCTGGCGCCGGATCGGGTGGTCCCAGTTGCGAAAGCTCGGACGCAGGATGGCGGGCTCCACGGCCCACGAGCCGCCCCGCAGCACGCGGTAGTCACGAAAGAAGAACGGCTGCGAGTAGCGCTCGTAGATCATCGGCACGAAACCGGGCCAGGGCCGCAGCGGCGAGGCGGTCCACTCCCACACATCGCCGAGCATCTGCTCCGCCCCGTACGCCGAGGCGCCACCCGGGTAGGCCCCCACGGGTGCGGGACGCAACGATGTTCCGCCCAGGTTGGCGAGGGCATCGGAGGGCGGCTGCGCTCCCCACGGGTAGCGGCGGCGGCTGTCGGTGGCCGGATCCCACGCGCAGGCCTTCTCCCATTCGGCCTCGGTGGGCAGCCGCGCGCCGGCCCAGGCCGCGTAGGCCTCGGCCTCGAAGTAGGTGACGTGCTGCACCGGTTCGTCGGCGGGGATGTCTTCGACGTGGCCGAAGCGGGTGCGCGTCCGTGAGTCGAGGCTCCAGAACTGTGGCGCGGTCAGGCCCGCGCGCCGGCGATGCTCCCAACCGCGCTCGGACCACCAGCGCGGCTGGTCGTAGCCGCCATCGTCGATGAAGTTCCGCCATTCGCCGTTGGTGACCGGCACTCGGCCGATCCGGAACGCCGGCAGCTCGACGACGTGGGCGGGACGCTCGTTGTCCAACGAATACGGTTCGTCCGCGGCGTCCACGCCCAGCACGAACGGGCCGGCGGGCACCAGCACCGAGGTGCCGGCCAGCCCCGGCCGGCCGGCCGGCAGCGCCGCCTTGTCGCGCAGCAGCGGTGCGCCGGTGCGCAGGTTCAACGCCTGCAGCATGGTTTCGTCGTGCTGGTTTTCGTGGCTGATCACCAGCGCGAACGGGAAGGTGTCGGCGTCCTCCGGCAGCGCGTCGAGGGCATCGAGGGCGGCGGACCGCACCGTGCGGCAATACGCCCGCGCGCGCTCCGGCGACAGGAGTGGCAGCTCGACCCGGCTGGCGCGGGAGTGGACGAAGGCGTCGTAGAGGCCCTCGACGGCCGGCGGTAGCATGCCGGGCCGGCCGGGGTCACCGCCGCGCAGCAGCCAGAACTCCTCTTGCTGACCGATGTGCCCCAGGTCCCACACCAGCGGGCTCATCAGGGGGTCGTACTGCCGGTACAGCTCGGCGTCGTCGAACTCGACCAGCCGCAACGTCCGCGTCCGCGCCCGCGCCAAATCGTCGGCAAGACCTGCCCGACATGACGATCGCAAGCGCGGCGCTGGGAGCACCTCCCGCTTGCGGGGGACCGGGCGCAGCGGGTCGGAATCATCAGCGGAAGTCACAGCCCCCCTTGCCAGCATCGCGCCGCCTCGGAGACCGTAGCCGCGATGCCGTGTTGAATCACCTGGTCGGAGAAGTCGTCGCCGGGACACCGGCCCCGCTCGACGGCGTCGGCCAGCCGCTGCATCGAATCGCCCAGTTCCGGCGGCGCCAGCTGGGCGGCGACGGCCACGCACTTGTTGGCCGCGGCGTAGAGCCGCCGGTCACGCAGTCCCGCCTGGGCCGCCGTGTCCCAGGCGGTGGCCACCGGTTCGACCGCCTCGGCCGCGGTGTCGGCCGCGACCGGGTCGTCGAGCAGGGTCACCAGGGTGAACACCACGGCCGGCCAGAAGTCGTCCGGCACGCTGTCGAGATAGCGGATCTCCAGCCACTGCCTCGGGCGCACCGGAGGGAACAGCGTGGTCAGGTGGTATTCCAGGTCGGCGAGGGTGGGGCGGCGATCGCCGAGCAGCACCCGGCCGTCCGCCCAGTCCGCGAACGGCACCCAATGCGTGACCGCCGCGGCGTCCGGGGTGTGCACCAGCATCACCGGGGCCTTGAGGGCGTAGCGCGCCCAGTCGGTGCCGGGGTCGTCGCCGCTGACGCCCAGGATGGGTCCGCACCGCGCCGAGTCCATCTGGCCCCACACCCACTGCCGGGTGGAGGCCCACCCGGTGAACTCTCCGCGCAGCATCGGGGAGTTCGCCGCCATCGCGATCATGGTGGGCCCCAGCGCGTGCGCCAGCCGCACCCGGTCCGCCCAGCCGGCCCTGGGCCCGGCGTCGAGGTTCACCTGAATGGACGCGGTGGACGTCATCATCGCCGCGCCTGCCTCGCCCGAGCGGCTCGACGCGAAGAACTGCTCCATGGCGCGGTAACGCGCGCCCGGGTTGATGCGCTTGGGCGGCCGCAGCGGATCCGCGCCCAGGAAAACCAGGCCCAGACCGGCGTCGGCGAACGCCGACCGCAGCACGGCCTGGTCGCGCCCCATCGCGTCGATGGCGGCCACGACCCCGTCAGCGGGCGGGCCGGACAGCTCCACCGCTCCGCCGGGCTCCACCGTGACCCGGCTGCCGCCGGGCAACGCCGGCAAGCGCCCCAGCAGGTCGGCGATCTCGTTCCAAGCGGGCCTGCGGTGCGGGTCGGACAGGTCGTGGCAATGGGCTTCCAGCTCCAGGCCCACGCGGCCCAGCGGTCCGTCCACCAAGCAGCCGTCGGCGATGTGGTGCGCGGCGGCTTTGGAATCGGCCAGTTCGGAGCCGACGGTAGTGATAGCGGCAGACGTCATATCACTATCCCTTCGGCCCCGAGCAAGCCTGAACACACGTTTGCGGACCGCTTCCCGCCACAGCCAACGGAACGGTAGCCGCCACTACTTCATCTAGCAGATGGCCCCGACATATTCCCGTTCGCGCTCGATTTCAAGCATCCCCAACCCGGCCCCCGACCCCGGCTCACTGCCCCAGCGCGTTCTGCATCGCGCCGGCCAGCACGTTGACCGCCGGCCCGGCGTTGCCAGATTGGCAGACCTTGGCCTGCAGCAACACGTTTTCACGCAGCCTGGTTTGATTGAAGCACCGCCGATCGGTGCCGGCCTCCTGCTTGGTCCAGTTCGCATCGGCGGCGCCGGGCGGTCCGCCGTCGAACGACCACACCTGCGTGACGCCGTTGTCCAGGTGCATCGGGGTCGTCTGGCCCGAGCAGCCGACCGTTCGATCCACCACTCGATGGAAAGCGTTGCCGGCAGCGTCGTTGGTGGCAAACACCCCGACCGCCTGCTTGACGAAGTGGGTTTGGTCGGTGGCCGATGTCTGGGTGACGGCGCCGTTGAACGACGCCAGGTCGGGGTCGTTGTACACCTCGGGCAAGCCGATGTCGGCCCAGTTGTTGCACACCGGGACGTCCACCCAATCGCCCTGCACCGGTTGGGTGAACACCGACTCCCAGCCCATGGGGCCGCCGACGATGTTGCCGACCGACCCCCTACCCAGGACCGCGTAATTCACCACGCCCGGGTCCGACGGGTGCGCGGCCGCAACCGGAGCTGCGACCGCGCCGCCGAGGGCCAGGCCGAGGGTGATGACGGCCGCGCGAACCCGCATGGTCATGAGGCGATCATGCCAGGCAGGCGGGCGCGCGGTCAGCCCCCGTTTGCCCGGACGCCCTCTTCGACCTTTTTGCCGAGGTCGGGGTCGACGTTGCGCCAATACTCGAACACCCGCGACAGCACCGGCTCCTTAACGCCCTTGGAGACGTGCCCAATGATGTTGTGCGCCAAGCGGTCCCGGGCCTGATCGTCGAGTACGTCGCGGACCATGGTGCCGGCCTGTCCCCAGTCGTCGTCCTCGGCATGCAGCGTGTAGGCGGCGCGGACCATGTCGCCGTCGGCGTGCCAGCGCACCTCTGCGGCGCGGGCCGGGTCGGCGTGCGGGCCGCCGTAGGAGTTGGGCGCATACACCGGGTCGGAGACGTTCTTCATCCGCATCGCGCCGTCCTTCGAATAGCTGTTGACCTCGACCTTCGGCGTGTTGACCGGGATCTGCCGGTAGTTGGTCCCCAGCCTGGCGCGGTGCGCGTCGGAGTAGGAGAACCCGCGGGCCTGCAGCATCTTGTCCGGGCTCAGCCCGGTGCCGGGCACGGTGTTGTTCGGCTCGAAGGCGGCCTGCTCGATCTCGGTGTGGTAGTCGGTGACGTTGCGGTTCAGCGTCATCCTGCCGACGTCGATCAACGGGTAGTCGCCGTGCGGCCAAACCTTGGTCAGGTCGAACGGATTGAACCGGTAGTTGCGGGCCTCCTCGTACGGCATGATCTGCATCTTGAGCGTCCAGCTGGGGTGTTGCCCGGCCTCGATCGCCTCGTAGAGGTCCCGCTGGTGGTAGTCGCCGTCCTCGCCGGCCAGCCGGTCGGCGTCCTCCTGGGTCAGGAAGTCGATGCCCTGGTCGGTGATGAAGTGGTATTTCACCCAGAAGATTTCGCCGGCGGCGTTGATCCAGCTGTAGGAGTGGCTGCTGTAGCCGTTCATGTGCCGCCATGTCTTGGGAATGCCGCGATCACCCATCAGCCAGGTGACCTGATGCGCGGACTCCGGCGAGAGCGTCCAGAAGTCCCATTGCATGTTGTGGTCGCGCAAGTTCGTTGCCTGCATGCGCTTTTGGGACCGAATGAAGTGCTGAAACTTCAGCGGGTCGCGCATGAAGAAGATCGGCGTGTTGTTGCCGACCAGGTCGAAGTTGCCTTCGCTGGTGTAGAACTTCAGCGCGAAGCCGCGCGGGTCGCGCCAGGTGTCTGGGCTGCCGCGCTCGCCGGCGACCGTGGAGAACCTGGCGAGCATGTCCGTCTTGGTGCCGGGTTGGAAGACCGCGGCCCTGGTGTATTTGCTGACGTCGTTGGTGACCTCGAAGGCGCCGAAGGCGCCGCCGCCCTTCGCGTGCGGCTGACGCTCCGGGATGCGTTCCCGGTTGAACTGGGCCATCTGCTCGATCAGGTAATGGTCCTGCAGCAGGATCGGCCCGTCGGGACCGATCGTCAACGACTGGTCGTCGCTGGGCGCAGCGATGCCGGCGTCCGTGGTGGTGAAACGCTCCGTCATGTCGCTATCTCCTTGTTTGCTGGGCTGATTCCAGGCTGTGGCGACGAGATTTCCTGCGCGCCAATCACTATGTCCCCTTTCTGGACCACGTCAAGAAGGACCTTGGCGTGGGCGTCCGCTACGGACGCGGCGCCGGCGTGCTGGGTGTCGCGCTCGCCGGCGGCGGGCCGCCCGGACCGCTCAGACCCGGTCCACCGGCCGGCCCGCCGGGCCCGCCCGGACCGCCGGGAGGCATGGGCACGATCAACCCCGGCCCGCCGACACCCCAGGGGCCGCCGGCGGGTCCGGGCCCACCCGGCCCCCAGGGTCCGGGGCCGTATCCCGGTCCCCACGGGCCGTTGCCCGGCCCGTTGCCCGGCCCGGGACCGCCCGGGCCTCCGCCCGGTTTGAACATCTGGCCGTGGTGATGCTGGCAGTGGTGGTAATGCATGAAGACGAAGGCACCGGCGAAGAACACGGTCGAGATGATGAAAACGATCCCGGCGACGATGATCACCCACGCCGCGGCCGTGTACAGCCGCGGGGGTTTGACGCGCTCCGGGGGCGGCGGTGGCGGCGCAGCTGCGGGGGCGGGTGTCGGCGGGGTTGAAGACGGTTCGGGTGTCTCGCTCATTCCTGAATCATGCCCAGGGTCGCGACGGGCTTAACAGGTTCATCGCACAAAACTTGCTGTGAATCCTGAGGCGGCGAGTAGTTGCCGGCGATGCAACGAGAGGCAGCCCGGTGCTCTGGTGAGCGCCGGGCTGCTGGTTGTTCGGGAAAAGTTGGACTATGGCGTCCGGGACGGGGCGACCGACGACGGGATCTGGCTGGGACCGGGGGCTCCGGGGGTCGCCGACGCGGGTCCGCCCTGCTGGACGCCGGCCGGTCCACCCTGCTGGCCACCCGGGCCACCCGGACCGCCCATGCGGTGCGAATGCATCCACGCCGCGTGGTGCTTGTGGTGGTGGTGATGACCACCGTGGTGGCCCAGCGCCATTCCGGTGAAGAAGATGACGGCGACGATGAACACGATTCCGGCGACGATGGCAACCCACGCCGCGGCGATAAAGACCCGGGGGGCCTTGTACAGCGCTTGGGCAGTTGCAGTTGCCGGGGCAGTTGCGGTCGAGGTCCGCGCGGTGGGGGTTTCAGATGTTTCACTCATGAGACAAATGATGAAGGTGATAACTCCAGTCGCGGCTATGCGGTGCTTATGTAGCAGCTGTGAGCGTGAAGCTGGCCAGCCAACGTCAACCCGCCATGTCCGACACGAAGCGCCGCAAGGTCAGAACAGGAGGGCAAGAATATAGCGGACGTTGTCTTGGTATGCGGCTCAGATACGTGCGCCTGTGACCTTAATGAGGCCGCGCCATTGGCGGAGCTTGCGCTGCCAGGAGCGTGCCGAGGCGACCGCGAAGACGGTCACGGCAACGCACATGGTGAGCCGCCCCCAGTCGTACCACGCGGTCCAGCCCAGCCACGGAAAGAGCCAGCCCACCATCGCCCCGGCCCCGAGGCCGACGCACACGAGCCAGGTCAGGGCGACCGGCCTGGCGCGCGGGTCGCCGCGAAGGTGGGCCAGGGCAATCCAGGCGTTAAGGCCGCCGTAGTAGACCAGCAGCGCCCAAAAAAGCGCGAAGTACGTCCCGAGCCATCCGTCGTGTCCGAGCCGAAACAAGTCGTTGCCTGGGTTGTGGGTAAAGACGCTTTGCCAGAACAGGAAGTACAACACAGCCGTGCCGAGCACGAGGGGATGCCACAGCAACGGGACAATTCGCTTCCTCATAGCTGGCATGCGCAGCATCCCGGCCAGATTGCTCGACACCAGCGCGCCGAGTTCAAGCATGTGGCCGAGCAGGTCGCTCACATGCCATCGCCCGGTCACCTCCAACAGCAGCCTGCCGCTGATCGGCTGGGCGGCCGGGGCGATGAGCACGAGGGCCGCGCCGAGCTGGATTATCGCGTACGTGGTGGACCGCTCCCACGGGATGCGACAAGTAGCCCGCCGCACCCACACGGCCCACGCCGTGGCGGTCAAGGCGATTGCGTAGCAGACTATTTGGAGCGTCAATGGGGCGGCCGTTCTAGGTCAACGTCGGTGTTACGTTGCTTCGCCTTCACCGTCGGGCGCGTCAACACGACCAAAGGGTTTTCCCCCCGCCCGCCGAGATCTCGTTGTCGCCTTCGAGAAGGCCGAAGGCCAAGAGCAGGCCGACGAAGTTCATGCCGAAGCAGCGGGCAATCAGCCGCAGCTCCCCAGCGTGCGGGTAATCCTCCCTGCGCGTTGCGGCGCCAGGTGGCGGCCGACACGTCCAACGCGAGTTGATTGTCCTGTGCTCTCGCGCCGTCAACCACGTAGTCAAGCAGATTTTCAAGGCCCGTGCCGTTCATATCTGTGAGTGACATGTCCGAAAGACTACGAACATCTCAGAACCGAGACAATACCTTCAGTACATGATTTGGTCGCTTTCCAGGGCAATAGTATGTTTTTTTGGGATAACTGTTGCGTATCTGAGGCAGATCTATCTAATGTGAGACACGACCATTCGCCATGCGATGCCGGAGGAGCACATGTCTTTCCTAACCGCACAGCCCGGAATGCTGGCGTTCGCCACCGGAGACCTGCGAAGCATCGGCTCCGCGGTAGCTGTCGGGAATATCGCCGCGGCGGGCCCGACGACCGCGGCGGGCCCGACGACCGCGGCGGTCCGCGCGGCCGCCACCGAGGTCGTCGACGTCGTCGCGGTCCACTGAGCGGCAGCGGTTCAGTGATCGATTTCGGGATGTTTCCGCCAGAGCTCAACTCGGCTCGGATGTATACGGGCCCCGGTGCGGGGCCGATGCTGGCCGCCGCTGCGGCCTGGAACGGGCTGGCCACCGAACTGGGCATCGCCGCCGCCTCCTATGGGTCGGTGATCACCGAGCTGACCGGCGGGCCATGGCTGGGGCCCTCGGCGATGGCGATGACCTCTGCGGCCATGCCCTATGTGACCTGGCTGTCCACCACTGCGACGCAGGCCGAGGTGACGGGATCTCAGGCTATGGCCGCGGCCGCGGCCTATGAGACCGCGTTCATGGCCACAGTGCCGCCCGCGGTGATCGCGGCCAACCGGGCATTACTGGCAACGTTGATCGCCACCAACTTCCTGGGGGTCAACACCGCGGCGATCATGGCCACCGAGGCGGAATACATGGAGATGTGGGCGCAGGACGCGGCGGCGATGTATGCGTACGCGGCGAGTTCAGCGGCAGCCACCTCGGCGATCACGCCGGTTACCCCGGCACCGCAGATCGTCAACCCGGCTGCAGCCCTCACGCAGGGGACCGTGGATGTCCAAGCGACCGGCAACTCGACCGCCTCAAATCTACAGTCGGTCATCTCTGGCTTAACATTCACGAATCCCGTTGCGCTGAATGGCATTTCATCCGGGTCCTCAACGACATCAGGAGCACTCCTGGAGAACCTTTTAGGTGGCTCCTCCGCTTCGGCTTCGTCGGGGATACCGGGGCTGAGTGGTGGTCTCCTCGAGAACTACCTCACCCTGCCGGGCTGGGCTGGGATCGAAATGGGCAACACCATGTTCAGCACCCTGCTCCAACCCCTGAGCACTGCCCTCAGCAATGCGGGCCCCGCAGCCACAGCCGCAGACGGTGCTGCGGCGGCGGGCTTGGAAGCCGGCGCGGCAGCAGACGGTGCGGCGGCAGCCGCTGGCCTGGGTGCCGATGCTGCAGCGGATTTGGGTGGTGTGGCCGGCTCGGTCGGGCCACTCTCGGTGCCAGCGACGTGGGGCTGGTCCGCTGCCGGTCTGCCGCCAGCGCTGGGGTCAGTGACACTGGCAGCACCGGCTGCCGCGGCAGCTACCGATCTGGGTGCCGGATTCGGGTTCCCGTTCATGTTCCCGCCAGGTGTGGCAAGTGCGGCGGGACGTACCACAACGGCAGGGGTCACCGGGGCGCTCTCAGGTGCTGCGGCAGCCAAGTTCCTGCCCCGCATGAGCGTGGTGGGGACAAAGCCCGCTGCTACGGCTGGGGAGTCGAACCTTCCGCCGGTCCAAATACCGGTGCCGCGTGGACTTCCCACCAACGGAAACACACCACCCGGTTATCAGATGGTGGTTTCCTACCTGCCGGTCGAACCGGCGAAGGCCGACGCCTGAACACCTTCAGTCCGTCCACACCATTGTCCGAGAGCTAGGGGAATCAATGAGTAAACAAACGGCGGCCGTGGTCGGCATGGGCTATGTGGGTCTGCCTACTGCCCTAAGCCTGGTTGATCATGGCGCTGAGGTCGTCGGTTACGACGTGAGCGAGGGCCGTTTAGCCGATATCAAGGCCGACAGGGTGGACCTGTTGCCCCGCGACCATGCGCGTCTGACCCATCACTTGAGCCACGACTCGCTGACGCTGACCACCGAGCCCCGTGCGCTGGCCAGCGCCGATGCCATCCTGATCTGTGTACCGACCCCCATCGACGCACACCAGTCACCGGACCTGACCGCGCTGCGCGCCGCGTGCGCGACGGTGGTGGACAACGCCCGGCCCGGGCAGACCGTCGTGCTGACCTCCACCACCTACGTGGGCTGCACCCGCCAGCTGCTGGTGATCCCGCTGGCCGAGCGGGGACTGGTGGCTGGGGAGAACATCTTCGTGGCGTTCGCCCCCGAGCGCATCGATCCCGGGGTGGCCGATCATTTACCCGAGTGCACGCCGCGGGTGCTGGGCGGTGTGACGCCCAGATGCACGCGGCGGGCCAAGAAAGTGCTGCGCTACACCGCCAGCGCGATCCACCCGGTGAGCGGGCCCGAGGTCGCAGAGATGACCAAGGTGCTGGAGAACACCTATCGGGCCGTCAACATCGCGCTCATCAACGAGTTCGCCGGGGCCGCCACCGAACTGGGGGTCAACGTCATCGAGGTGATCGAGGCGGCGGCCACCAAGCCCTACGGCTACACCCCGTTTTTTCCGGGCCCCGGGGTGGGCGGGCACTGCATCCCGTGTGATCCGCACTATCTGCTGTGGCAGCTGCGGGCGCGGCGGGTGGACATGCCACTGATTTCCACGGCGATGACCGCGATTGCGCTGCGCCCACGCGAGGTGGTGGCCCAGGCCCGCGCCGTGCTGGCCGAGCACGGCACCCCCACCAAGGATGCACAGGTGCTGGTGGTGGGGGTGGCCTATAAGCCCGGGGTGGCCGACGTGCGGGAGTCGCCGGCGTTAGAGATCATCAACGAGCTGCTCGACGCCGACGCGCTGGTGAGCTTTACCGATCCGATGGTGGAGCGGGTGCCGACCCCGGACGGGACGCTGACCGCTCACCCCGCGCCCGAGCGCGGCGTCTGGGACCTGGTCATCCTGATCCATCCCGACGGCCGTGACTACAACGGCTCCCCGGTGCTGGACACCACCTATCGACGGTCTCCTCGACAACTGGCATGACGTACTCGACAACTGACACGATGCGCTGTCCCAGGAACATGTGTGTCTATCGCGTGGCGCGCAGCGAGCGCGGCGTGTGGCTGGTCTGCATGCGCTGCAGCAGGGTGCGCAAATGATGGGCGTCGACGATGAGTTGGGGCAGGCCTGCGAGTTCTTGGCGGGCCTGCGCCAGTCCTTCGACCGCATTCGCCAGCAATGCCACGACGATCCGTTCTACCTGGACACCCATGTTCTGTACTTGAGCAAGTACACCGACAAGTGCGAGGAGCTGCTGCACCATCTGATCCGTGAGCGGCACCAGCGACAGGCATGATCGGCAGCGTCGCAAGCATCGCCCTTATCGCCGTCCTGGTGTTGGGCGTCAACACGCTGTTCTGGACCACCGTCGGACTCGTTCGTGTGATGGCCGGTTTAAAGAACAACTCCGACGGTCCTCACCGGTTTGTTCCCGCTGATGTCGCGGTGCTGCTCCCGGCCCATAACGAGGAGGCCGTGCTGGGCAACTCGCTGCAGGCGGTCCTCAAGCTGTTGCCGCCCGAACAGATCCACGTGGTCAGCGACGGGTCCAGTGACGACACCGTCGCGACGGCGAAGTTCTACGGGGTCAACGTCTATGACCTCAACCCGAATCGCGGCAAAGCTGGGGCTCTGTCGGCCGCCATCGAGCACTTTGAGCTGGCGGCACGGTTCAAGGTGCTGCTGCTGCTCGACGCCGACACCCGGCTGGCCGACGATTACCTCGACACCGGGCTGCCCGGCTTCGATGACCCTGACGTGGTGGCCGTGGCTGGCCACGCCCGCTGTCAGCACGACCCGCCGCCGGGCACCCTGACCGGGCGGTTGTTGATCGGCTACCGAGCCCGGCTGTATGCGGTGACCCAATTACTGGTCAAGTACGGCCAGGCCAGCCGGTGGACGAATGCGGTGACCATCGTGCCGGGATTCGCCAGCATGTACCGCACCGACATCCTCGCGGCCATCAACATCACCGCCCCCGGGCTGGTAATCGAGGACTTCAACATGACCTTCGAGGTCCATGCGAACCGGTTGGGGCGGATCGCCTTTCATCCGGGTGCGGCGGTGGCCTACACCCAAGACCCCGACGACTGGCGCAGCTATCTTTCTCAGGTCAAGCGCTGGACACTGGGGTACTGGCAGACGGTGCGTAGTCACGGGCTGCACCTCGGGGTGTTCTGGACCGCGCTGGCGGTGCAGATCCTGGAGCTGGTGTCCTCGTCGGTGATGGTGTTCGCCATGCCCCCGGCCCTGTGCCTCGGTCTGTACAGCCAGTTTCTGACCCCGACGTACGGGGACCTGAGTATCTCCGGGTGGACTGTGGCCGGTGGGCTGCCGCCCAAATACATGTTGACAGGCTTTGTCCTGCCCGATGTGGCGCTGACTGCTTTTGCTGCCGTCGCCCTGCGACGGCCCACCCTGCTGCTGATGGCGCCAGTGTTCCCCCTGCTTCGGTTTGTCGAGGCCTACGTGTGCCTGCGCAGCATCCCCGCTGCCTGGCGCACCACCTCCACGGGCCGCTGGATCAGTCCCAAACGCCGGATGCATGTCCTCGGCAAGAACAAGAAGAGGAAAGACAACATGATCAGTGTCATCACAGGTGGTGCCGGGTTCATCGGCAGCCATCTCGTGGATCGTCTATTGGCCGAGGGCGACCGGGTGGTCGTGCTAGACGACCTGTCCACCGGCAGCCTGGACAACCTGCGTGCCCACCTGACCAATCCCAGAATGACGTTCATTGAGGGATCGGTCCTCGACCGCAATACGGTCGAGACGGCCCTGGTGGGTGCTGACCGGATCTTCCATCTCGCCGCCGCCGTCGGAGTACGGCGCATCATCGAACACCCGCTGACCTCCCTGCGGGTCAACCTGACCGGCACCGAGAACGTGCTGGATGCGGCGCTGGCGGCCAAAGCCACCGTGGTGCTGGCCTCGACTTCGGAGATCTATGGCAAGAACACGGCCGACGCCCTATCCGAGGACGCTGACCGTATCCTGGGCTCCCCCTTGGTATCTCGGTGGAGCTACGCCGCCGCCAAGGGCGTCGACGAGTGCTTCGCCCACGCCTATCACCGTGAGCTGGGCCTGAAAGTGGTTACCGCTCGGTTGTTCAACACCGTGGGTCCGCGCCAGACCGGCTTCTACGGGATGGTGGTGCCCAACCTGGTGTCCCAAGCGTTGCGCGGAGAGCCGCTGACCGTGTTCGGCACCGGGCACCAGACCCGCTGCTTCTCCTATGTCGGAGACATCGTCCCGGCGCTAATCGCAATGAGCGAGAAGAGCTCCATTTACGGGCAGGCGTTCAACCTCGGCGGGGAGCAGGAGATCTCGATCCGGCAGCTTGCGGAGCGGATCATCGAGCTGACGTATTCGACTAGTTCGATCAAGCTGGTGCCGTACAAGAAGGCCTACGGCCCCGGATACGAGGACATGCAGCGCCGGGTGCCCGACAACTCTGCGGCGCGCAAGGCCTTGGACTTCAAGCCGTCCACTGGCCTGGACCAGATCATCCTGGCGGTGGCTGACTACCAGCGCAAGCTCATGGACGCCGAGAGTGCGGCGAAGGTCGAGCAGGGTTGCAGCGCGTGAGGCTCAAAATGACCTCGCTCGCAATGACGGCCCTGGCGTGTGCCCTGGTGGGGGTGTACGGGATCACCCTGCATCCCCCCTCCTCGCGGTCGGCGAATCACGACGCGCTGCCCGATCCGGTCAAGCCCCGGCCCAACCCAAAGTTCCCCGCGGTCCAGACGAAGCCGCTTGCCCTGGCTCCGGGGCAGACGGTGGTATCGGTGACCTTCGATGATGGGCGAGCGTCCAACGCGTTGGGGGCCAAGATCCTCACCGAGCATGGCTTGACCGGGACCTTCTTCCTCAACTCGGGCAATATCGGCAAGCCGGGATATTTGACCCTCGCCGAAGTGGACACCATGGCGCTGGCGGGCAATGAGATCGCCGGCCACACCGTCGATCACAAGAATCTGCTCACGCTGCCTTCCAGCGAGATTTCTCGTGAGGTGTGCCAAGACCGGACCACCTGGTTGTCCTGGGGCTTCCCCGTTCGCAGTTTCGCTTATCCTTTCGCCCTCGAGGCCGACGAGATCCAGCAGTACGTCATCAACTGTGGCTACAACAGCGGACGAAGCCTCGGCGAGACACGCACCGTGCACATACCCGAGAACGCCGATCCCAATGATTGCTCACAGTGCGCGTGGAGTGAGTCGGTGCCGCCTGAGAATCCCTACTACACCCGCGCCCCTGCCCAGGTCCGGTCCAACTGGACGATAGAAGAGTTGGAGACCCAGGTGACCCGGGCCACCGATGGCGACGGCTCACCTTATAGCGGCGACGGTGGCTGGGTGCAACTGACCTTCCACGGTATCTGTCCCACCGATTGCACCGACATCACCACTCCGGTGGGCGAGTTTGAAGAGTTCGTCGCCTGGCTTGCCGGCCAGCAGGAGGCCGGCAAGCTCATCGTGCGCACCGTCGGCGACGTGATAGGCGGGGACGTACATCCCGCCGTGCCCGGACCCTCCCCTGCCGCCGCCCTGGTGAACGGCGATCTGCAGGCCGTGCAGGAGGGCACAGTGCCCTGCTGGCAGCGGGCGGCCTACGGCAACAACAACCCCGAAATGTCGCTGGTCCCCGGCCGCCACGGCGGGGCGGCCGAGCGCATCGTCATTCGCGACTATCACGACGGACAGGCCGGGCTGATGTCCACCCAGGATCTGGGCGACTGTGCAGTGGCGATCGGTCCGGGTGGCACACCTACCGTCAGCGCCTGGTACAGATCCAGCGTGCCGACGAGATTCGTGGTGTATTACCGCACCGACCGGGGCAACTGGTCCTACGGCACCGCGGGCCCAGCATTGCCCGCGAGCGTTGACTGGGCTCAGGGGATATGGAAGATCCCGCCCGCGCCCAAGGGCGCGACGGCGATCAGCTTCGGTCTGGTCATCGCGCAGAATGGCGAGCTGACCACGACCGACTACGGGTTACAGAAATGACCATGAAGCGGGTACTGGCCGTCCTGCTGTCCCTGATTGCCGTCGCCAGCACTCCTACGAGCGTGGCCAAGACAGAGCCGGGGCCCTGGCACTACGACATTGTGGCGACGAACTTCTGGGTCGGTGAAGTCCTTGATCCCAATGCTGACGACGGCAGTCAGGAGATCAGTGCCTACGACAACGCCTGGATGGCCCACTACGGCGGCTGCGACGGCATCGTGGACGCTCACGGTGTGTGTGGGTTCGAGTACCGCAGCGCCGACAACGGTTTCTTTCCCAGACACGTGACGGCCAGGCAGAACCCGTTCTACCTGGATCTGCCGCTGGAGGACCAGGCCGTCATGCAGCACCGCTGGGTGCAACTTCAGAAGGACGGGCACACCTGCTACGGCCAGGTCGAGGATGCCGGCCCGGCGGTCTACGACGACCGCGACTACGTGCTGGGCACCGCACGCCCTAAGAACACTCGCTTCAACGGTGCCGGGATGGACGTGTCCCCGGCGCTGTACGGCTGCCTGGGCTTCACGGCTGGGCCTGACGCAGCGTCCGACAAAGTCAATTGGCGATTTGTGGATGCATCCGACGTTCCCGCAGGCCCGTGGACCCGTATCGTCACCGGTTCCGAGCCCATCGCCAGCCGAGGCGACGCACCATGACCTCACCCGACCCGACGCCGCGTGGATCAGTCACGACTCGCCGCGACATCGGATGGGCAGCCCCAAGGATCGGCTGCGCGTGCGGTGTGTTTATTCCGAAGTCAAAGGGGCGGATGTTCGAGGTCAACGTCGGCGTGGCGTTCCTTGGCTTTCACCGTCGGGCGCGTTAACACGGCCAGAGGGTTTTCCCCCCCGCCAGCCGAGGTCTCGTTGTCGCCTTCGAGAAGGCCGAAGACCAAGAGCAGGCTGACGAAGTTCATGCCGAAGTAGCGGGCAATCAGCCGCAACTCCTCAGCGTTCGGATAATCCTCCTGCGCCTTGCGGCGGTAGTAGGTGGCGGCCGACACGCCCAACGCCAGCTGGATGTCATGCGTGCCGACGCCGTCGAGCACGTAATTGAGCAAACTCTCGAGGCTCCTGCCGTTCATATCTGTGCGTGCCATGCCCGTCACGATATAAACATCTCAATCCTGATACAAACCACTCGCCGGCAAACGAAGAAGAATCAGCCACCAGACGAAATGAGGCAGTTCGGCGGGCGCCGCAGCATTCTGCTGCGATCACATTGACGACCTAAGCCACGTGTGGCCCTGCGCCAACGACCGCAACCCGCAGGGCTGCGGGGATTGCTCAAGTCCTCAGGATCTGCGGGCCAACGTGCGGGCTGAGTGCGGGGTTAAGGTTCTGACCAGGGCTTGAACGGATTGACCGCGAACTGGATGACCCGATATGGCGCGGCCACCCGCGTGCGAGTGCCCCACTTGGCTGAAGAAGATTCGCAGCTCGTCGAGCGTCGAGCCGGGCGCGGCTCGCGTCGACGGCGGCCGCCGAATTTGGCCACGTGCTCCACCACCAAAGATTTACGCTGCCTGAAACGCCTCAACCACGGCGTTACCGCCCACAGACCGACAGGCCGCCGACCCTGCATCAGGAGAAAGCATGACGCTTTTTGTCAGTCACTCCAGCCAGGACAAGGCGGCGATTCAGGATCTGTTGAAAGCGTTGCGGGACGCGCGTCAGCAGGTGTGGGTTGACGAAACGCTGGGCGGCGGTGACGCGTGGTGGCGCACCATCCTCGAGGAAATCCGGGGCTGCGACGTGTTCGTCTTTGCGTTGTCGAACAACTCGCTGACGTCGAAACCCTGCCAAGCCGAGTTGCGCTACGCCGAGGCCCTGCACCGTCCGATCCTTCCCGTGCAGGTCGGCCCGATCGACTCCATGCGAGTTACTCCGCTGGCGGCGATGCAGGTCATCGACTACCGAAACCCGACCGTGGACCGCGGTATTCAGCTGATCGAAGCGGTGCACGAATTAAAGGAAAAGCTTGAGCCGCTGCCATCACCTCTGCCCGACGAACCGCCGGTGCCCTTCGCCTACCTGATGCGGCTGGGCGCTACCCTTTCGGACCCCGAGCTCAGCGCCCGCCAGCAGGCCGAGTTGGTGTCGGAGCTGAAGGCGGGGTTGCGCGAGGACGGGGCCGATCCGGCCGCGCGCCGTGACATCGCCCGGTTGCTGTCCAAGCTGCGTGATCGTCCCGATGTCACCTATCAGGCGCGAAACAGCATCGAAACCCTGCTGAAGTCGGTCGACGAGGAACCTTCAACCGCGGCCAGCGCACCTGTTACGACGCCCGAAGCGCCGGCGGATTCCGAGTCCGGAGCGGCCACAGCGGCGGCCTCCGACGTCGCCCCTCCGCGGGCCCCCCAAATTGGCAAGAGTCACCGGCCGCGCGCCAGGTGGCTCATCGCCGGCGGCGCGGGCGTGGCCGTTCTGATCGCGATCGTCGTCGCCGCGGTGCTGCTCCTCCGCCCCAAGCCGGGTCCTCCCCCGCTGTCCGTGGACTCCATCCTGCTCAGCGACGCGGAGATCAACGCCATCACAGGCACCTCCAACATGGCGAAAACCCCTGACAATCAAGGCAAGACGTTCAAGGACGTCAGCAAGGCGGTTGACGTATCGCCGCGGTGGTGCATGGGCGTGCTGTACCCGGGTGCGGACCTGACGTATGAAGACAGCGGAGAAAAGCAACTCGACTGGGCTGCTCTGGAAGATTCGGGTGGCTGGGTGCGCGCAGGCGAGGGCAATCATCACTTCGTCGACCAGGCCGTGGCGGCTTTTTCAACCAGGGACCAAGCCCTGGACTTCGTGCGGCGCTCGGCGAACGAATGGGCGGCCTGCGACGGCAAGACGGTGACCGCGACCTACCTCGACAACGGCCGCGCATACACGTGGGTCGTCGAAAACCTCACCGGACGTGCCCCGCAGATCGCCCAGATGTACCGGCAACAGGGCAACGTCGCCAGCTACGCGTGCCAACGTGTGTTGCAGGCGGCGTCCGCTTACGTGCTCGACGTCAAGGTGTGTGGAGACCACATCACCGATGAGGGCACCGTGATCGCCGGGAAAATGGCCGCGAAAGTGCCGAAGTCCGCGGGGCCGAAGTTCTGAAGTTGCGGCCGATCTCACTTCCGCTGTGTGCGGATCACCTGCAAACCGGCCGAGGCGAGCAGGGCGGGGATCTCCCGCACAAACAGGCGATCGTAGTCGGCGACGTCGTCGGGCAGTTCGGCGAACGGCACCAGATACGGGGTCTTCTTGTTCTCGATGTCCTTCTCGCCCAAGGACCAACCGTCCGCGATGCGCTCGGCCATCCACCGCTCGTGCTCGGCGACCCCGAGCGCCTCGACCTCGTCGCTGCTGAACACGAATTCTGATGCATCCCAGTCACGCAAGGGCGCAATGTCACAACCGATGCTGCGCAGCTTGACCGCGATGTCGCGGGCCTGCGAGCGGCTGGAGTCTTTCCGTGATTCGTCCAGCTCCGACCAGGGCGGCGCGGGATTGCCGGAAGCGAGTTGCTCGACGCACCAGCGGCGGTGGATGGCACGGGCGATGCCCTCATAGGATCCGCCCCGGGAGAGTTCGACCGTGCAGGCTCGTTCGAGCGTCAGGAAGACATCGATGTCGGGCCCCCCGGCGCTGCCGGCCTCGTCAAGGAGCCGGGCGACTCCGTGCGCCCGCGCCAGCGTGACGACCAAGGGGATGGCCGGATTCAGTTCGTGCCGCAATTGCAGCGCCAGCCCAACTGACTGCTCGTCGGGATCGGCGGTCACGTAGGCGCGGCTCAGCGGTGGCGCTGCCGCGTCGGCATAGGCCCGCAGCCGATGGATTTTGCTGACGGACGCGGGCAGGGTGTTGAAGCTACACAGCTGCTCGAGGGCGGGATAGCGGTCCAGAAGCAACTGCACCCGGTGGTCGGCCTGATTGTCGACGACGGTGACCACCAGCGCCGCGGTGTCGTCGGCGCGGTGCTCATACCAATCCCGTGCCGCGTGGTAGACCACCCACGCGCCCAGGGCATCGAGGCCACCGACGAGGATGTGCGGGCGGTCGCACCCGGTGTCGACGGGAAACTCATCGAGCAGCAACCGCGCGCTGATCTCGTCGGTGTTGAAGAAGTCGAGCGCCGACGCGGCATCGGCGCGCCTGGCCTCCCGGATCCGCAACAACGCGCACAGCTCGGGGTCACCGATTTGGGCAAGGCAGGACAGCACATTGGCGGAACGGCCACCCGCGAGCTGGCTCGCGACGGCGACGATCTCGGTGTTCACGGCGTCGTGCGGACACAGCGCGAGCAACCGCGCCGCGCGGCGGACCCCGGCCGCCTGCAGTGTTCGCTCCTGCTGCGCATCGCCCACGATGACCGGCACACCCCAGTCGTGGCAAAGCTGCATATTCGGATTCGCCGCGTCCGAGTCGATGACAACCACCCGGTCCCCGGCCTCACGAAGGTGGCGTAGAAACACGCTACCCACATCACCCAACCCGCAGACGACCACATGACCGCGCATCAGCGGGATCCGCATCTGTTGCACCCGATCACGGAACAGCGACGCCAAGCCGCTGACGCCGGCGAAGCCGGCGACGATCGGGGCGAGGAAGCGGGCGATATCCAGCGTGACCGGCCCGTGGGTATAGACCGGGGGCGTCGCCGTGAACAGCTTGAGGCTCCAGAAGACGACGTCGCTTGGTGCAGGATGAGGGCTCCACAACTGCCAGTACCCGATATTGCCCAGGACCAGCGCCACGACGCCCAGCCCGGCGAGCACATGCCATCGGTAGTCCGACAGTAACCGCGCGAAGGACCGCAGAAAAGTCATCACAGACCACCGAGCGCCGAGACTTTCGTTCACGCCAATATCGTTTCACCGCTGGTCAGCGCTGTCTGGCATATTGCGGCAGCGACGTCCCAGCCGACACCTTCGCCGCTAATCCGGCTTGAACGGGTTCACTGCGAACTGGATCACCCGGTATGGGGCGGCCACGCGGGCGCGGGTGTCCCACTGGCTGACGAAGATTCGCAGTTCGTCGAGCGTCGAGCCGGGCGAGATGTATCCGCCATACGGTTGCGCGAGCCGGTTGTCGTAGGGCGACGGCAGGCTTTCCGCCGGCTCCGGCCACTCGTCGTGCTGCACCACCGTGGTCACCGGCGCGTCGCCCAGCGACGTCGGATCATTGGCCACCCGGACCTCCATGTTGCCGGTGACCGCATTGAAATAAGACAGCACGGCCTTCCCGTCGATTTGCCGCACGCACATCTCGCCCACCGCGTCCGGCCACAGCGGGGTGGGGGGCTTGCCCCAGCCTCCCTCGGGTCCGGCCGCCCAGCCCTGCCAGCGGGACCGGTCGGTAAACATCTGCGGGGTGGCCCGATACAGCACGACGGGATCCCTGCGGGTGAAGCTGTCGGCCACGATGTACACCCAGCCGGTGGGCGAGTCCGCGGTCGGGATCGGGTCGTAGTAGCCGCTGATCTGCGTCTGTGAGCCGCCCCGATACGAGGCGGGCCGCCGCGACCCGGTGATGGTCTGCCAGCCCGCCCGCGCGGGCTCGGCCGAGACGAGCCGGGAGCTTTGCGGCTCCAGGTTCTTCGTCGTCGTCACCATCATGTAGTTGCGCCGGTTGATCTGCACCACTCCAGCGGGCAGCTGCGAGGTGCCCGGCGGGGCGGGATCGGCGAGCAGCGGTTTGCTGACGCCGGTCACGCCGGTGTAGCGCACCCCGGCCGGGTCGTCGACGGAAGCGGTGTCAACGTGCAACGCCACCGGCGCGTACCAGCCGCCGAACCCGACGCCTTGGCCCGCGAAACTGTCGCCGCAGACCTGCAGCAGCTCGGTGGGGAACTCGACGAACTCACAGAGGTCGGTCGCGCCGATGCCATAGTCGCCGGTGGGGGTGCCGGTGCCGGCGGTGGGGCCGATCCGCAGCACCTGCCCGGGCGCCAGCGGCTGCACGATCGGCTCGGGGGCCGGCGCCGGCGGGTCAGCGTGCGCGGCCCAAAACCATTGCGGCGCAGAAAGAATCAGAGCAAGCGAGCACCGCGCGACCAGTCGGGCGTGGGCGGTGCTCACCCGCCTATTACAGCTGGGCGGCCAGCAGCTCGGCAATCTGGATGGTGTTCAGCGCGGCCCCCTTGCGCAGGTTGTCTCCCGAAACGAACAGGGCGAGGCCGCGCCCGTCGGGCACACCCGGGTCCTGCCGGATGCGGCCGACCAGCGATTCGTCGACGCCCGCGGCCGCCAACGGGGTCGGCACGTCGACGAGCTTGACGCCGGGCGCGCCGCCGAGCAGCGTCCGGGCGCGCTCGGGCGACAGCGGCCCCGCGAATTCGGCGTTGATCGACAACGAGTGCCCGGTGAACACCGGCACCCGCACACAGGTCCCGCTGACGGCCAGGTCCGGGATGCCGAGGATCTTGCGGCTCTCGTGCCGCAGTTTCTGGTCCTCGTCGGTCTCCCCCGAGCCGTCGTCCACCAGCGAGCCCGCCAACGGCACCACGTTGAAGGCGATCGGGGCGACGTAGGTCTTGGGGGCCGGAAACTCGACCGCGGACCCGTCGTGCACCAACCGCTCGGCGTCGTCGATGACCGCGCGCGCCTGGCTGGCCAGCTCCTCGACGCCGGCCAGCCCACTACCCGACACCGCCTGATAGCTCGAGACCACCAGGCGGGTCAGCCCGGCCTCGTCGTGCAGCACCTTGAGCACCGGCATCGCGGCCATCGTGGTGCAGTTCGGGTTGGCGATGATGCCCTTCGGTCGCCGGTGCGCGTCCCGGTCGAAGTTCACCTCGGACACCACCAGTGGCACGTCGGGGTCCTTCCGCCAGGCCGACGAGTTGTCGATCACCGTGACCCCGGCGGCGGCGAACCGCGGCGCCTGCACCAGCGACATCGTCTTGCCGGCGGAGAACAAGGCGATGTCCAGGCCGGTCGGGTCCGCCTTCGCGGCGTCCTCGACCTCGATCTCCTGGCCGCGGAAGGGTAGCTTGCGCCCCTGCGAGCGGGCAGACGCGAAAAACCGCACCGACGTGGCGGGGAAGTCCCGCTCGTCGAGCAACCTGCGCATCACCTGGCCCACCTGGCCGGTGGCGCCCACGACGCCGATGGCAACCATCTACCTGCCCGTCCCTGCATACACCGTCGCCGACTCGTCCCCGCCGAGCCCGAACGCCTCGTGCAACGCCACGACGGCCTTATCTAGTTCGGTGTCGCGGCACAGCACCGAGATGCGGATCTCGGAGGTGGAGATCAGCTCGATGTTGACGCCCACCTCCGCCAGGGCCTCACAGAAGGTCGCGGTGACGCCCGGGTGGCTACGCATGCCCGCGCCGATCAGCGAGACCTTCCCGATGTGGTCGTCGTAGAGCAGAGAAGTGAAGCCGATCTCGTCCTTGAGCGCGTCGAGCTTGGCCACCGCCGTGGGCCCGCTGTCCCGCGAGCAGGTGAAGGTGATGTCGGTCTTGCCGTCCTCGATCTTGGAGACGTTCTGCAGCACCATGTCGATGTTCACGTCGGCTTCGGCGACGGCCCGGAACACTCTGGCCGCGTACCCCGGGATGTCTGGTATCCCGACGATGGTCACCTTGGCCTCGCTGCGGTCGTGCGCGACTCCGGTCAGGATGGGGTCTTCCATGGCAATGTCCTTGATCGATCCCTTGACGATGGTGCCCGGCTTGTCCGAGTACGACGAGCGGACATGCACCGGAATGTTGTAGCGGCGAGCGTATTCCACACAGCGCAGCATCAGCACCTTGGCGCCGCAGGCCGCCATCTCGAGCATCTCCTCGAACGTGACCGTGTTCAGGCGGCGGGCGTTGTGCACGATCCTGGGGTCCGCGCTGAAAATGCCGTCGACGTCGGTGTAGATCTCGCAGACATCGGCGTGCAGCGCTGCGGCCAGGGCGACGGCGGTGGTGTCCGAGCCGCCGCGGCCGAGGGTGGTGACGTCGCGGGTGTCCTGGCTGACGCCCTGGAACCCGGCGACCAGCACGATGCGCCCCTCGTCGAGCGCGTCCCGCAGCCGGCCCGGCGTCACTTCGATGATCTTGGCGTTGCCGTGCGTGCCGGTGGTGATAACGCCGGCCTGCGAGCCGGTGAACGAGCGCGCCTGCGCGCCCAGCGATTCGATCGCCATGGCCACCAGCGCGTTGGAGATGCGCTCGCCAGCGGTCAACAACATGTCGAGCTCGCGCGGGGGCGGGGCCGGGCATACCTGCTGGGCCAGGTCCATCAGGTCGTCGGTGGTGTCGCCCATGGCGGAGACCACCACGACGACGTCGTTCCCCTGCTTCTTGGTCGCGACGATGCGCTCGGCGACACGACGGATCCGATCGGCGTCGGCCACCGAGGATCCGCCGTACTTTTGCACGACGAGCGCCACTACTTTTCCCGCCCTTCCGGCACGTTTTGAGCCCACAACAGAATACGTGGCTGCGCATAGCGGTTTACCCAGCGTTGCTAACCACTACAGCCTGCGGTTTTGTGCGATTTCTAGCGCAATTTTCGCCGCGACGCCAATCGCGGTAGAGTTCTCCTCGTGCAGCGGGTGCTCCTCCTCGGACGCCGCGACGGGGTCTGATCCAGACCGGCTTCCCGTCGCGGGTGTTCGCGATGCGCCGGTCTGAGGTTCCTTCTGACACCCCGGAGCAACTACCGTGACTTCCAATCCCGACGCCTATACGTCAACACGTTCCATCGTCAAACCCGCGGGCCCGCCGGGGCCCGGCCAGCCCGCGTGGAATCCCCAGCGCGGTTCGGCGATGCCGGTCAACCGGTATCGGTCCTTCGCCGAGGAAGTCGAGCCCATCCGGCTCCCCGACCGCAGCTGGCCCGACCGCGTCATCGACCGCGCCCCGCTCTGGTGCGCGGTGGATCTGCGCGACGGCAACCAGGCGCTGATCGACCCGATGAGCCCCACCCGCAAGCGCCGCATGTTCGATCTGCTGGTGCGCATGGGTTACAAGGAGATCGAGGTCGGCTTCCCATCGGCCAGTCAGACCGACTTCGACTTCGTCCGCGAGATCATCACCGACGGCGCCATTCCCGACGACGTGACCATCCAGGTGCTGACCCAGTGCCGCCCCGAACTCATCGAGCGCACCTTCACCGCGTGTGAGGGCGCGCCGCGGGCCATCGTGCACTTCTACAACTCGACCTCAATCCTGCAGCGGCGCGTGGTTTTTCGCGCCGACCGGGCCGCGGTGCAGTCCATCGCCAACGAGGGCGCGCGCAAGTGCGTCGAGGAGGCCGCGAAATACCCTGGCACGCAATGGCGTTTCGAGTACTCGCCGGAGTCCTACACCGGAACCGAGCTGGAATACGCGCGGCAGGTGTGCGACGCCGTCGGTGAGATCATCGCCCCGACCCCGGACAACCCGATCATCTTCAACCTGCCCGCCACCGTGGAGATGGCCACCCCGAACGTCTACGCCGACTCGATCGAGTGGATGAGCCGCAACTTGGCCAACCGGGAATCGGTCATCCTGAGCCTGCATCCGCACAACGACCGCGGAACAGCGGTCGCCGCAGCCGAATTGGGCTTCGCCGCCGGCGCGGACCGCATCGAGGGCTGCCTGTTCGGCAACGGCGAGCGCACCGGCAACGTGTGCCTGGTGACGCTGGGGCTCAACCTGTTCTCCCGCGGCGTGGACCCCCAGATCGACTTCTCCAACATCGACGAGATCCGTCGCACGGTGGAATACTGCAACCAGCTGCCGGTGCCCGAGCGTCACCCCTACGGCGGGGACCTGGTCTACACCGCCTTCTCCGGCAGCCACCAGGACGCCATCAACAAGGGCCTGGACCAGATGAAGATCGACGCCGACGCCGCGGACGCCGACGTCGAGGACATGCTCTGGCAGGTGCCGTATCTGCCGATCGACCCCAAGGACGTCGGCCGCACCTACGAGGCGGTGATCCGGGTCAACTCGCAGTCCGGCAAGGGCGGGGTCGCATACATCATGAAGTCCGACCACGGCCTGGCGCTGCCGCGGCGGCTGCAGATCGAGTTCTCCCGCGCGATCCAACAGATCGCAGAGGGCACAGCGGGTGAGGGCGGTGAGGTCTCCCCGAAGGAGATGTGGGACGCGTTCTACGAGGAGTACCTGGCCCCGGTGTGGCCGCTGGAGCGGATAAAACAGCGGGTCGAGGCGTCGGAGGAGGACAGCGGCACCACCACTATCGCCGCGACCGTGAAGGTCAACGGGGTGGAGACCGAGGTCAGCGGCGCCGGCAACGGCCCCCTCGCGGCGTTCGTGCACGCGCTGGGTGAGGTGGGGTTCGACGTCGCGGTCCTCGACTACTCCGAGCACGCGATGAGCGCCGGTGACGACGCGCAGGCCGCCGCGTACGTCGAGGCCTCGGTGAACGGTCGCACGGTGTGGGGCGTCGGCATCGCGCCGTCCATCACCACCGCGTCGCTGCGCGCCGTCGTGTCGGCGGTCAACCGCGCGTCGCGTTAGCCGGCTCTAGAACAGCGCGAGCTGCTGGTCGAGCGTGGTGGTATCGATGAACTCCTCCATGCTGGTGCCGCCCACCACGGCGCGGATGGAGTCCATGAACTGCGTGTCGGAAATCACCGGAATCCCCAGCTGCCGGGCCAGGTAGCCCTTGCCCTGGTCGGGAGCAGGGTGGTTGCAGACCACCAACGACGTCTCGCCGTCGACGGCGTCGCTGTAGGCCAGCCCGGCATGCAGAATCCGCTCGACGAGCTCCTCGTGGGTGTGCCCGACCTCGGCAGCGAGGGCCACCCGCATGCCCTGCACCAGCGGCCTGCCGCACACGTAGTGGCCGGGGTTCAGGTACGGGCAGGGCATCCGCGAGGCCAGCACCTTCAACGGGCGCAGCTCGTCGTGAGTGACGCGGCCGTTCGGCCACCGGCGCCGGGTCACCGGATGCACCGGCAACCAGATGTCGCGGTCGCGCGCCCGCTCGAGGGCCGAGGCCAGCACACCGGTCAGCACCATCGCGTCGTCGAAGGCGTCGTGCGGCCGCTCCTGAGTCACGCCCCAGTGCGCCGCCAGGGTCTCCAACCGCAGGTTATCGATGCCGAGATCCAGCCGTCGGGCCAGCTCGACCGTGCACATGACGGAGTCGATGGGCAGTTCGGCCTCGGCGAGCTCGGCCTCCGCGGCCAGGAACGCGTAGTCGAACGCGACGTTGTGGGCGACCAGCGTGCGGCCGTCCAGCACCTTGACCACGTCGTCGACGATTTCGGCGAACTGCGGTTGGTCTTCCAGCATGGCGGCGGTCAGGCCGTGGACGTGGGTGGGACCGGGATCGACTCCGGGGTTGAGCAGGCTGACGACGGATTGCTCGACGCGCCCGTCGTCGTCGAGGCCGAGCACCGCCAGGCTGATGACCCGTGCCTGACCCGGTCGAAAGCCCGAGGTCTCGACGTCGATGACGGCCCAGCCCCCGTCCGGCTCGCTGGCCGGTCGCCCCCAGGACACCCGGTTCATGAGTTGAGGATGGCACGTCCGACCGACAACGCCCGGTTCGCCGCGGGTCGTGTCGCGCTTAAATCGATGCGCGCGACCCGCAGCGCCCGGCGCAGAGCGCCGCGCTTGCGATCGCCCTAATAAACTGCGCGGGTGATCACCACCCGTGCACGTCTCGCCCTCGCCGCGGGAGCGAGCGCGCGCTGGGCATCGCGGGTGACCGGGCGCGGCGCCGGGGCGATGATCGGTGGCCTGATCGCGATGACCCTGGACCGCTCGGTGCTCCGTCAGCTCGCGGCCGGCCGGCGCACCGTCGTCGTCACCGGCACCAACGGCAAGTCGACCACCACCCGGATGACCGCCGCCGCGCTGGCCACGCTGGGGCCGGTGGCCACCAACGCCGAGGGCGCCAACATGGACGCGGGCCTGGTGGCCGCGCTGGCCGCGCACCGCGAGGCGCCGCTGGCGGCCCTGGAAGTCGACGAGATGCACGTGCCGCACGTCTCCGATGCCGTCGAGCCGGCCGTCGTCGTGCTGCTCAACCTGTCGCGCGACCAGCTGGACCGCGTCGGCGAGATCAACGTCATCGAACGCACGCTGCGGGCCGGGCTGGCCCGGCACCCGAAGGCGGTCGTCGTCGCCAACTGTGACGACGTGCTGATGACGTCGGCGGCCTACGACAGCCCGAACGTGGTGTGGGTGGCCGCGGGCGGCTCGTGGGCCAACGACTCGGTCAGCTGCCCGCGCAGCGGCGAGGTCATCGTCCGCGACAAGGGGCATTGGTATTCCACCGGCGCCGACTTCAAACGACCCAGCCCGCAGTGGTGGTTCGACGACGAGACGCTGTACGGGCCTGACGGGCTGGCGCTGCCGATGCGGTTGGCGCTGCCGGGGGCGGTCAACCGCGGCAACGCCGCCCAGGCCGTCGCGGCCGCCGTCGCGCTGGGCGCCGACCCCGCGAAGGCGGCGGCGGCCGTGTCGGGCGTCGACGAGGTCGCCGGGCGCTACCGGACCGTCCGCGTCGGCGGTCACGAGGCGCGGATCCTGCTGGCCAAGAATCCGGCCGGCTGGCAGGAGGCGCTGTCGATGGTCGACAAAGAGGCGGCCGGGGTCGTCATCTCGGTCAACGGGCAGGTGCCCGACGGCGAGGACCTGTCCTGGCTGTGGGACGTGCGCTTCGAGCATCTCGCTCACACCGCCGTGGTGGCCGCCGGGGAACGCGGCACCGACCTCGCGGTGCGGCTCGGCTACGCCGGCGTCGACCACACGCTGGTGCACGACACCGTGGCGGCCATCGCGTCCTGCCCGCCCGGGCGGGTCGAGGTCGTCGCCAACTACACCGCGTTCCTCCAGCTGCAACGGGCGTTGGCGCGCCATGGCTGACTCGACCGTGCGGATCGGGCTGGTGCTGCCCGACGTGATGGGCACCTATGGCGACGGCGGCAACGCGCTGGTGCTGCGCCAGCGGCTGCGACTGCGGGGCATCGCCGCGGAGATCGTCGAGATCACGCTGGCCGACCCGGTGCCGGACTCGCTCGACCTGTACACGCTGGGCGGGGCCGAGGACTATGCGCAGCGGTTGGCCACCCGGCACCTCCTCCGGTACCCCGGGCTGCAACGGGCCGCGGAGCGGGGAGCGCCGGTGCTGGCGATCTGCGCCGCGGTCCAGGTGTTGGGGCGGTGGTATGAGACGTCGGCGGGGGAACGGGTCGAGGGCGTGGGCCTGCTCGACGCGACCACGTCGCCGCAGGACGCCCGCACCATCGGCGAGCTCGTCAGCAAGCCGCTGCTGTCCGGGCTGACCCAGCGGCTCACCGGTTTCGAGAACCACCGGGGCGGCACCGTCCTGGGCCCCGCCGCGTCGCCGCTGGGCGCGGTGGTCAAGGGCGCCGGCAACCGGGCGGGCGATGGCTTCGACGGCGCGCTGCAGGGCAGCGTCGTCGCCACCTACATGCACGGGCCGTGCCTGGCGCGCAACCCGGAGCTGGCCGACCTGCTGCTGAGCAAGGTGGTGGGTGAGCTGGCGCCGCTGGATCTCCCCGAGGTGGAGTTGTTGCGCCGGGAACGGTTGGCGGCGCGCTGACGTGCGGCATCACATCGCGAGAAACGGCCGGCCGGGGTTAGCGGGCGGCGCCGCCCTGCTGGTCGCGGCCGCATTGATTACGCCGGTGCCGGCGCACGCCGCCCCGGAGGTGCCGAGCGGTCGTTACACCGTGCTCTATACCGACAGCGACAAGTCGACCACGTGGCTTTTCGCCCCCTGCGGGTCGGACTGCACGCTGGCGACCTCGCAGGACGGCGGGACGTTCGTCATCAGCTGGGAGTTCGACCTCACGAACGGACGCTGGACCCACAGCGGCGCGACGCAGGCGCCGTGCGCGGACGGAACATCGGTCCCGGCAACCGTCGACTACAGCTTCGATGCCGTGTCGCTTGCCGGTGAGGGCCGGACGACCACGTCCGACGGGTGTGGCGGTCCAGGCTCGACGGTCACCCGGCCGTTCCGATTGACCAAAACCTGAGCGAACTCAGACCATCGCCCGGCGGCCGGCGAGCGCGCGGCCCAGCGTCAGTTCGTCGGCGAACTCCAGGTCGCCGCCCATCGGCAAGCCCGACGCGATCCGCGTCACGGTCAGCCCGGGGATGTCGCGCAACATCCGCACCAGGTAGGTGGCGGTCGCCTCGCCCTCGGTGTTCGGGTCGGTCGCGATGATCACCTCGGTGATGTCGACGTCGTCGACCCGCTCCCCGATCCGGCTCAACAACTCTCGGATCCGCAGCTGATCGGGCCCCACTCCAGACAGCGGATCCAGCGCGCCGCCCAGCACGTGGTAGCGGCCGCGGAACTCGCGGGTGCGCTCGACTGCCTGGACGTCCTTCGGCTCCTCGACGACGCACACCAGCGAACCGTCCCGGCGGGGGTCCGAGCAGATGCGGCAGCGTTCGTTGTCGGACACGTTGCCGCACACCGCGCAGAACCGCACGCCGTCGCGGACCTTGCCCAGCGCCGCGGTCAGCCGGTCGATATCCGGCGGTTCGACCGACAACAGGTGGAAGGCGATGCGTTGGGCGCTCTTGGGCCCGATGCCCGGCAGCTTGCCGAGCTCGTCGATCAGGTCCTGGACGGGTCCTTCAAACATGTCGGATCTACAGCTGCGGCGCCGGTGTCGGAGGTTGGCCCGGGGGTGCGCCGCCGAAACCGCCGGCCAGCGCGCCCAGCCGCTCCTGCGCCATGCGGGTGACCTGCTTCGACGCGTCGGCCATGGCACCGACGATCAAGTCCTGCAGGGTGTCGACGTCCCCGGGATCCACGACCTTGGGGTCGATCTGTACCGCGACCACCTCGCCGCTGCCCTTCACCGTCACCCTGACCAGGCCCCCGCCGGCCTGCCCGTGCACCTCGGCATTGGCCAGCTGTTGCTGGGCTTCCATCAACTTCTGCTGCATCTCCTGCGCCTGGGCCAGCAGCGCCGACATGTCGCCTCCGGGTTGCATGACAGTCCCTTCGCATCTTGGTCTCGAGTTGGTTTCGCCTGCGTGCGTCCGGCGATTCGAAACACTCAGCGTAGACCGCGCGACGCTACCTTTGCGCCGTGGACCTACGAGTGAGCAGGCGTGTCGGCATCAGGTTGGTCATCGGCGTGCTGGTTGCCGCTTCGGCCGGGATCACCCCGACCGCCGCCCCGCCGGCACGGGCGGTCCCCTCCAACATCGCCGGCATGGTGGTTTTCATCGATCCCGGCCACAACGGCTCCAACGACGCGTCGATCGGCCGTCAGGTCCCCACCGGCCGCGGCGGCACCAAGGACTGCCAGGCGAGCGGGACGTCGACCAACAGCGGCTACCCGGAACACACCTTCACCTGGGACACCGCGTTGCGAGTCCGCGCGGAGCTGAACGCCCTGGGCGTCCGGACCGCCATGGCGCGCGGCAACGACACCGGGCTGGGGCCGTGCGTCGATGAGCGCGCAAACATGGCCAACGCGTTGCATCCCAACGCGGTCCTGAGCATCCACGCCGACGGCGGGCCGGCGTCGGGCCGCGGATTCCACGTCAACTACTCGGCCCCGCCGCTCAACCAGGTGCAGGCCGGACCGTCGGTGCAGTATGCGCGGATCATGCGCGACCAGATGCAGGCCTCCGGGATTCCTCCGGCCAATTACATCGGCCAGAACGGCCTGTATGGGCGCTCGGACCTGGCCGGGCTGAACCTGGCGCAGTACCCGTCGATCCTGGTCGAGTGCGGCAACATGAAGAACCCGGCGGACTCGGCGCTGATCGAGTCCGCCGAGGGCAGGCAGAAGTACGCCGACGCGATGGTCCGCGGCGTCGCGGGTTTCCTCGCCTCGCAGGGCCAGGCGCGCTAGGCGGGCGCCGCCCGGCACGCGACAACGCCGCCCGCACAAGCCTTCTCGCCGGCAGTCCGACCAATCGCGGTTTAACGCACAGCTAACACCGCGGTCCCTCGGAAGAATTTGCCTCAACCCGGCGCGCGCCGGGATCACCTTCTGTATGGTTTGTTGCACGCATGTCGACTTGCGGTGTGGGAGAGCCGATGATCAACCCGCCGACAACTTGTCAGTCTCGGCCGGCGACAGCCGGCGCGGGACCGCTTGCGGCGGGCCTCCGCCCAAGTCTCAACCCCGTGCCGGATGGTCGGCATCGCGGGCATTCGCGCTGCATTTTCACGGCGCGCGACGACGGAGCGACGGAGGCCGGCCTGGCCGGGCCGTCCATTCCGACCCCTTCGAGGCGGGCGAAGTCGGATGGGGATTGACGACCGCGCCCTTCCACCGACGAGGCGACAAGCAAATGTCCGGCCTCCGCGCAACTCTGGTCACTTCCGTACCGGATCGCGACCGAGCCTATTGGCGAATATCGGAAATCCAGGTAATCAATATTTGCTTAGCCGAGTAATCAGCAAAGTCGCGCGAGGGCCGGAACCACTCCGCGTCGATTTCTCCGAGGGGGACTGCCGAGTTTTGCAGGGGCGGATCGATAATTCGGACGTCGAAGCGAACGCCGATTATGTCTTTGCGCTGGTAGACCCCGCGATTTCGATCCATCTGCCCGGCAATCGAGCAATTGGAATGAGCACCGGTATGACAGCCAACGTCCGGCGTTTCCCGCCGCAACCAATTGTCGAAGTTGCGTTGACTCGACCGGGCGTTCCCATCGACCAATACGAATTCAAGCGCGCGTACCGCCCCGCCGGATAAGAAGAGGTGAACGGCCGTGGACAAAGCAACTGTCACTTCCACTGCTGTCATCGGCATGGCCTGTCGACTGCCTGGTGGCATCGACTCCCCAGAGCGGCTATGGGAGGCGTTGCTGCGCGGGGACGACCTGATCACGGAGGTGCCGCCGGACCGGTGGGACGCCGAGGAGTATTACGACCCGCAGCCGGGAGTGCCGGGGCGGTCGGTGACGAAGTGGGGCGGATTCCTCGATGACGTCGCCGGCTTCGATTGCGAGTTCTTCGGGATCAACGAGCGCGAGGCCACCGCGATCGACCCCCAGCACCGGTTGCTGCTGGAAACCTCCTGGGAGGCCATGGAACACGCCGGCCTCACTCGAGAGACCTTGGCCGAATCGCTCACCGGGGTGTTCGTCGGTTTGACGCACGGCGACTATCAGCTGCTGGCCGCCGATGCGAACGCCGTGGAGGCGCCGTACGGTTTCACGGGCAGCAGCTTCAGTCTGGCGTCGGGGCGGATCGCGTACGCCTTGGGCCTCCACGGTCCCGCGATGACGGTGGACACCGCGTGCTCGTCCGGCCTGACGGCGGTGCACCTGGCCTGCCACAGCCTCAGCGACGGCGAAAGCGACCTTGCCCTGGCGGGTGGCGCGGCGGTGATCCTGGATCCGCGGAAGTTCGTCGCGGGTTCCGCGGAAGGCATGCTGTCTCCCACCGGACGGTGTCATGCGTTCGACGTCGCGGCCGACGGGTTCGCGTCCGCCGAAGGCTGTGTCGTCGTATTACTCAAACGGTTGCCCGACGCGCTGCGTGACGGTGATCGGATTCTGGCGGTAATCCGCGGCACCGCCGCCAACCAAGACGGCCACACCGTCAACATCGCCACCCCGTCGCTCGCGGCGCAGACCGCGGTGTACCGGGCGGCGTTGGCCGCCGCAGACGTCGACGCCCGCAGCGTCGGCATGGTCGAGGCGCACGGCACCGGCACGCCCGTCGGTGACCCGGTCGAATACGCCAGCCTGGCCGCCGTCTACGGCACCGACGGGCCCTGCGCGTTGGCGACGGTGAAGACCAACCTGGGGCATGCCCAGTCGGCCGCCGGAACGCTTGGGCTGATGAAGACGATCCTGGCGCTGCAGCACGGGATGATTCCGCAGAATCTGCACTTCGCCCGGCTGCCTGATGAAATGGCCGCAATAGACACCAAACTGTTTGTGCCGCAGACGATCACACCATGGCCCACCAATGGTCATCATCCGCGGCGCGCGGCGGTCTCGTCGTACGGGCTCTCGGGCACGAACGCACACGCCATAGTCGAGCAAGCCCCCGGGCAGGCGACCGAAGCCGCTGTGCCCGAAGCCATCCCAACAGTAACGGCCGCGCCTCTGCTCTTCCCGCTGTCGTCCACCTCGGCCGACGAATTGCGTCGCACCGCCGGCCGCCTGGCCGGCTGGGTCGCAGCGCATGCGGACGTGGCCTTGACGGACCTGGCCTACACGCTGGCGCGGCGGCGCGCGCACCGCTCGGTACGAACTGCGGTCATCGCGAGTAGCCGGCCGGAGCTCGTGGAGGCTCTGCGCGAGGTCGCCGACGGCGACGCTCCCTATCAGGCCGCGGTCGGGCAGGATGACCGCGGACCGGTCTGGGTGTTCTCGGGACAAGGTTCGCAGTGGGCTCGAATGGGGGCTGAGCTGCTGGCGACGGAACCGGTGTTCGCGGCGACCGTCGCGGCGGCCGAGCCGGTGATCGCCGACGAGGCCGGGTTCTCGGTGACCCAGGCGATGACCGCCTCGCAGACCGTTTCCGGCATCGACCGGATTCAGCCGACCCTGTTCACCATGCAGGTCGCGCTGGCCGCCACCATGGGCTCGTACGGAGTGCGGCCCGGCGCCGTCATCGGGCATTCTTTGGGTGAAGTAGCGGCGGCCGTCGTCGCGGGAGCGCTGTCGCTTCAGGACGGCCTCCGCGTCATTTGTCGGCGCTCCCGGCTGATGTCCCGCATCGCCGGCGCGGGTGCGATGGCATCGGTGGAACTGCCTGCGCAGCAGGTGCTTTCGGAACTGGTAACCCGCGGCGTCGACGATGCCGTGGTGGCGGTGGTGGCGTCGCCGCAATCCACAGTGATCGGCGGTGCCACCCAGACGGTGCGCGATCTGGTGGCGGCCTGGGAATCGCGCGACGTCCTGGCCCGCGAGATCGCCGTCGACGTCGCCTCGCACTCACCCCAGGTGGATCCGATCCTCGACGATCTGGCCGACGCGCTCGCCGGGCTGCATCCGATGCCGCCGGAAATTCCCTACTACTCGGCGACCCTTTACGACCCGCGCGAGCGGCCGGCCTGCGATGCCGGGTATTGGGTGCAAAACCTGCGGCAGATGGTGCGGTTCGCGCCGGCGGTACGGGCCGCTCTGGAGGAGGGCTACCGCGTCTTCGCGGAGCTGGCGCCCCACCCGCTGCTCACCCATGCGGTCGAGCAGACCGCCCGCAGTCTCGACATGCCGCTGGCCGCTCTGGCCGCCATGCGCCGCGAGCAGGCCCAGCCCTACGGGTTGCGTGGCTTTCTCGCGGATCTGTACAGCGCGGGCGCCGCGATCGACTTCTCCGTGCTCTACCCGAATGGCCGGCTGGTCGACGCGCCGCTGCCGACCTGGACGCACCGTCGCCTGTTGCTGAGCCGCGGCGGTCAATCCCCGGCGCACGGCGGCCGCACCGTTGCGGTGCATCCGCTGTTGGGCTCCCATGTGCGCCTGCTGGAGGAACCGGAACGCCACGTCTGGCAGGCGGAGGTCGGCACCGCCGCCCAGCCCTGGCTGGGCGATCACCAGGTCCGAGATGTGACCGTGTTTCCGGGGGCCGCCTACTGCGAAATGGCGCTGACGGCCGCGCGCACTGTCTTCGGTAGCGCCGCCGAGGTCCGCGACTTGCACTTCGAGCAGGCACTGCTGCTTGGCGAGCACACCACGATCGGGGCCTCGGCCACCCTGTCATCCACGGGCGCAGCCGATTTCGCCGTGGAGTCCGAGGAAGGGGGCGAACCGGTGCAGCTGGTAACCGCCACGCTCCATGCCGCCGCCGACGAGCCCCCTTCCGCACATGACATCTCCGCGCTGCTGGGAGCCCACCCGGGCTGCGAGGACGGCGCCGAGGTGCGCCGGCGCCTGGGCGAGCGTGGCATTCGATACGGTCAGGCATTCAGCGGACTCGCCGCCTTGCACACCGGTGCGGGCGGAACCCGCACTGTGCTGGCCGAGGTCGCGCTACCCGGTCAAATCCGTTCGCAACAAGATGCCTACGGGGTGCACCCGGCGCTGCTGGATGCCTGCTTTCAATCCGTTGCGGCGCACCCCGACCTGCAGACTCTGGGCGAAGATGTGCTGGCATTGCCGCTCGGCCTCCGGCGGCTGCGCTGCTACGGTCCTGCCCGCAACGCCCGCTACTGCTACACACGGGTGACGAAGGCCGATGGTTCCGGAGTCGAGGCGGACGTCGAAATGCTCGATGAGCGTGGGGCCGTCCTGCTCGTCGCGCATGGGCTGCGATTGGGCGCCGGGGCATCCGAGAACGACCGCGACGAACGGCTGCTGGCCAAGCGATTGCTGACGATCGAGTGGCGGCAACGGGAGCTGCCGGAGGTGGAACACCACAACCCCGGAGCCTGGCTGATCATCGGCACCGCCTCAGACACCGTTGCCCCGCTGACGGATGAGCTGAAACGCCTTGGCGCACAATGCTCCACGATGTGCTGGCCGCCGCATGCCGACCACGCCTCGAACGCCGAACAGCTTCGAGACCGCCTGCGCGCCGGCGGATTCAGCGGTTTGGTCATCGTGACGGGGCCCGGACGGGGCGACGCCGGCGACCAATCGCCGCGGTTGGGCCTCGAGTCCGTGCAACACCTGGTGCGTGTCATCCGCGAACTGCCCGACATGCCCGGCCAACTCCCCCGCCTCTACGTCGTGACGCACCAGGCCCAGACCGTGGTGGCCAGCGACCTGCCCAATCTGGAGCAGGCCGGCCTGCGGGGATTGCTCCGGGTGGTCGGCACCGAGCATCCGCACCTGGGGGTCACCCAGATCGATGTGGACGACGACACCGATGCCGAGCGGCTCGCCCGCCAACTGCTCGCCGGGTCGGAGGAAGACGAGACCGCCTGGCGACACGATGCTTGGTACACGGCGCGGTTGGCCCTCAGCCCGCTGCGGCCCGAGGAGCGCCGAACCACCATCGCCGACCTCGAGCTCGACGGGGTCCGTCTGCAGATCCGCACGCCGGGCGATCTCGAGTCGGTGGAATTCATTGCCCGCGAACGCGTTACGCCTGGACGGGGCCAGATCGAGGTGGAGATCAGCGCCTCCAACATCAACTTCGCCGACGTGCTCGTCGCATTCGACCGCTATCCCGCCTTCGAGGGGCGGCGACAGCAGCTGGGCACCGATTTCGCCGGCGTGGTGACCGCCGTCGGACCGGGTGTGACCGACCACAAGGTGGGTGATCATGTCGGGGGCCTGTGTGGCGACGGCTGCTGGGGAACGTTCATCACCTGCGACGCCCGCCTGGCGGTGACGCTGCCGCCCGGCCTCTCCGACGGGCAGGCGGCGGCGGTGCCGACCGCGCACGCCACCGCGTATTACGGCCTGCATGATCTGGCGCACATCAAGGCCGGCGATCGGGTCTTGATCCACTCCGGGACGGGCGGGGTCGGGCAGGCGGCGATCGCGATGGCCCGGGCCGCGGGTGCCGAAATCTTCGCCACGGCGGGCAGCGAGGAGCGTCGTCAGCTGTTGCGCGACATGGGCATCGAGCATGTCTACGATTCGCGCAGCACCGAGTTCGCCGACCTGATACGACGCCAGACGGACGGGTACGGCGTAGACATCGTGCTCAACTCGGTACCGGGCGCCGCCCAGCTCGCGGGGCTCAAATTGCTGGCCCTCGGTGGCCGATTCATCGAAATCGGCAAGCGCGACATCCGGCTGGGCCTCTTCTCGTTCCGGCCCAACATCGCATTTCACGGCGTCGACCTCGCACTGCTGTCCTACAGCGAACCCGACCGGGTGCACGACTTGCTGACCACCGTGTACCAGCTCATCGCGGACGGCGTGCTGCCGGTGCCGGAGACCACCCACTACCCGCTTGCCGAAGCCGGCAACGCCATTCGAACGATGGCCGGCGCCGGGCACACCGGCAAGATCGTGCTGGACGTCCCGCACACCGGCCACCACCGGGTGACGGTGCCACCGGCACAGGCCCCGGTCTTCCGCCGCGACGGCGCCTATCTCGTCACGGGCGGGCTTGGGGGTCTTGGGCTGTTCCTGGCGGAGAAGATGGCAGCCGCGGGGTGTGGGCGCATCGTGCTGTCCTCACGCTCACAGCCGACACGCACTGCGCTGGAGACGATCGAGCGCATCCGCGCGACCGGCGCCGACGTCGTGGTGGAATGCGGTGATATCGCGCAATCCGGCACCGCACATCGGTTGGTGGCCGCTGCCACCGCCACCGGGCTCGCGGTGTGCGGCGTGCTGCACGCGGCCGCGGTGGTGGAGGACGCCACGCTGGCCAACATCACCGATGAGCTCATCGAGCGTGATTGGGCGGCAAAGGTTTACGGAGCGTGGAACCTGCATACCGCCACCGCCGGCCAGCCACTGGACTGGTTCTGCTCGTTCTCCTCGGCGGCCGCGCTGGTGGGCTCGCCGGGGCAGGGCGCCTACGCCGCGGCCAACAGTTGGGTGGATGGCTTCACCCACTGGCGGCGGGCCCGGGGGCTGCCGGCGACCGCGATCGCCTGGGGGCCCTGGGCGGAGATCGGGCGCGCGAGCACACTGGCGGAGAAGTCCAGCATCGCGATCGACCCCGACGAGGGCGCTTACGCATTCGAAGCGATACTGCGCCACGACCGCGCCTATACCGGCTACGCGCCGGTCGCGGGTACCTCCTGGTTGGCGCTGCTGGCCGAGCGCAGCCTGTTCGCCCAGGCATTCCGCTCCATCGGAAACCAGACGGGCACAAGCAAACTGCGTGCCGAGCTCGACGACCTGCCCGTCGACGAGTGGCCTACCTGGCTGCGGCGAATGATTTCCGATCAGGTCAGCCTGATCTTGCGCCGCAGCGTCGATCCCGACCGGCCGCTCTCCGGGTACGGCTTGGACTCGCTCGGCGCCCTCGAACTACGAACCCGCATCGAGACCGACACGGGGGTCCGCATTCCGTCGGCTGACATCTCGACGATCACCATCCGCGGTCTGGCAGGCCTGCTGTGCGAGAAGTTGACACCCGCTAGTGCGGCCTGACACCGACGGGGGTCGGATGGAACGTGACGATCGGGCGCTCCCGCTGACGCCGGGGCAGTTGGACATTTGGCTCGCGCAGGAGACGGGCCGCTTCACCGCCGAGTGGCAGCTTGGCCTGTTCGCGAGAATCGAGGGCCGGCTACAGCGAGAACCCTTCGAGTGGGCGATACGCCGAGCGCTACAGGAGGCCGAACCAGTCAGGGCGGCTTTCTTCGAAGAGCAGGGCCAAGTTTTCCAGGCGACGATCGACGATCCGAAACTCGACCTGATTTTCCATGACCTGACCGGGTCGCATCGTCCACTGCACCAGGCCTACGAGATAGCCGCGTCCATTCAGCGCACGCCGATGCCGCTCACGGGACCGCTCTTCAGATTCGCGCTGTTTCAGATCCGGCCCGACGAATTCTATTGGTTCACCTGCTGCCACCACATCGTCGTGGACGCATCGGGCATCGCGCTGATCGGCCACCGGATCGCGAGCCTTTACTCTGCGATTGTCTCGGGTGCGTTCATGCCGCCTCCGTTCTTCGGCTCGCTCGGAGACTTGGTCGGGTGCGAGGCGGAGTACGAAACGTCGGCCGATTACCAAGAGGATCAGGCGTATTGGACGCGGAACCTGCCGTCGGAAGGCGGATTCGATCACTGGTCGCCCCGCGAGGCGAGCGAGCGCGGCCGGTGTAGTTCCTCCGCGCCGGTTCGCCTGGACCCGGTGGTTCTCCGCCGGATACAAGATTCGTCACAAGTGCGCGACATGCCCCGTTCCTCGGTCATCACCGCGGCGTGCGCGCTGCTGGTACACGGCTGGTGCGCCCAAGGCGCTGAGGTGGTGCTCGACTTCCCGGTAAGCAGGCGGGTGGATCCGGAGTCGAAGACCCTTCCAGGGGTGTTTTCGGGGGTCGTGCCGCTGGTCTTGACGGTCTCGCCGGAAGCCACCGTCGCCGAATTCTGTCACCATGTTGACCTCCGAATTCGGGAAGCCCTGCAACACCAGCGTTTTCCGGTGCAAGCCCTGGAACGCAAAACCCGCTTCCCCGGCCGGAGTCAGCGGGCCCACAGAGTGAGCGTCAACTTTCTTCCGTCCGCGTTCACCTTGGACCTCGGTGGCCTGCCGACTACGGCGTCCTTCACCAATTCCGGTCTGGCGGACGGCTTCGGGTTGTTCTTCTCCGCCGCCGGCGACGAGCTTCTGTTCGGCACGGAGGGCACCGGCCGGCCATTCGCGGACCTCGGTGCCGCGGACCTGGCGGAGCGGCTGCAAGACGTCTTGCTGGCGATGACGGCCGATCCGGGCCGGCGGCTCTCGTCGGTCGATCCGTTCAGCGTTGACGAGTACCGCCGATGCGACGAGTGGGGCAATCGTGCGGTGCTCAGCCGGGCATCCGGCCAACGGATTTCGATTCCGGAGTCATTCGCCGCTCAGGCAGAGCGCGCACCCGAGGCGGTGGCCGTCAGATTCGCGGGTCGGTCGATGACCTATGGGCAGCTCGATCGGGCCGCGAATCGCCTGGCGCACCTGCTGACCGAACATGGCGCGGGTCCGGGCGGGTGTGTCGCTTTGCTGTTCAGCCGTTCCGCTGAGGCCGTCGTCGCGATGCTGGCCGTACTCAAGACCGGTGCCGCATATCTGCCGATCGATCCGATGCATCCCCGTTCCCGCATCGCGTTCGTGCTGGGCGACGCCGCCCCGATTGCCGTCGTGACCACCGCGGAGCTGCGGTCGCGGCTGGACCCGGGCAACCAGGTGGTCATCGATATCGCCGACCCCGCCGTCGACGCCCGACCCGGCACCGCGTTGCCGTTGCCCTCACCCGATGACATCGCGTACATCATCTATACGTCGGGCACCACCGGCGCGCCGAAAGGTGTTGCGGTTACGCACCACAACGTCACCCAGCTGCTGGCATCGCTTAACAAGCCGGGGCAGGTGTGGGCGCAGTGGCATTCGTTGGCCTTCGACGCATCGGTGGAGGAGATCTGGAGCGCGTTGTTGTTCGGCGGCCGGCTGGTGGTGGTGCCCGAGTCGCTCGCTTGCTCACCGGAAGGCCTGCACAACCTGCTGCTCACCGAACAGGTCAGCATCGTGAGCCAGACTCCGTCGGCGGTGGGCGAGCTGTCTCCCGAAAGTTTAGGGCCCGTGGCGCTATTGGTGGCCGGTGAGGCCTGCCCGGCCGAGATCGTCGACCGTTGGGCGCCCGGGCGGATCATGGTCAACGGTTACGGCCCCACCGAGACCACGGTGTGTGCGTCGAGGAGCGCGCCGCTGACGGCCGGGACGGGCGCGCCGCCGATCGGCGCGCCGGTTCCCGGAGCGGCGCTGTTCGTACTCGACGGGTGGTTACGTCTGGTGCCCGTCGATGTGGTCGGCGAGTTGTATATCGCCGGGCGTGGTGTGGGCGTGGGGTACTGGCGCCGGGCCGGGTTGAGCGCGTCGCGGTTCGTGGCTTGCCCGTTCGGGCCGCCGGGGACGCGGATGTATCGCACCGGGGATCTGGTGCGCTGGCGCCGCGACGGCCAGCTTGACTACCTCGGACGCGCTGACGAACAGGTCAAGCTCAGGGGCTACCGCATCGAGCTCGGCGAAATTCAGGCCGCCCTGGCTGAACTGGATGGCGTCGAACGGGCCGCGGTGATCGTGCGCGAGGACCGTCCCGGCGACAAGCGGTTGATCGGCTATGCCACCGAAACCGAAGCCGGGGCAATCGATCCCGCTGCTGTGCGGGCGGCGTTGGGCGGGCGGCTACCCGGGTATATGGTGCCCGCGGCCATCGTGGTGTTGCAGTCGTTGCCGTTGACAATCAACGGCAAACTCGACACCCGCGCCCTACCGGCGCCCGAGTACAGCGACGCCGATCGGTACCGGGCCCCCACCAACCCCACCGAGGAGATCCTCACTGGCATCTACGCACGAGTGCTCGGGGCCGAGCGGGTCGGGGTGGACGACTCGTTCTTCGACCTGGGCGGGGATTCACTGTCGGCGATGCGCCTGGTGTCGGCGATCAATAATTCGATGGATACCGGCCTTTCGTTGCGCACCTTGTTCGACGCGCCCACGGTGGCGCTGCTGGCACCCCGGCTGAGCGTAGACGCCGCCAAGCGCGAGCCATTGGTGGCCGGCGAGCGTCCCGCCAGGGTCCCGCTGTCGTTCGCCCAGCGGCGACTGTGGTTCCTCGAGCAATTGCAGGGCGGTGCAACCACTTACAACATGCCGACCGCCTTTCGAATCGGCGGGCCACTGAACTTCGAGGCGCTCTGTGCGGCCCTCGACGATGTCGTTGCCCGGCACGAATCCCTACGCACCGTTTTCCCCGACCTCGACGGCGTGCCCTTCCAACGGGTGCTGCCGCCCCGGCGCGGGATGTGGCAACACTCGGACGCGGCGACGGTGCCGTTGGCCGAGCAGGACGTGGCCGGCGAATTGATGTCGCTCGCCGGGTACCGATTCGATCTGTCGACCGACATCCCGATCCGTGCGCAGATCTATTCGATCGGACCAGAGCGGTGCGTGGTGGGAATCGTGGTGCACCACATCGCCTTTGATGGACTTTCACTGGCTCCGATGGTGCGGGACATCACCGCGGCGTACGAGGCGCGGCAGCGGAACCTGGCTCCGGATTGGGTGGAGCTGCCGGTGCAGTATGTGGATTACACGTTGTGGCAGCGGGCCCGCTTCGGCGATCTTGACGATGGCGATAGCCCGATCGCCGCGCAGCTGGCGTATTGGCAGGATGCGCTGGCCGGGATGCCCGAGCGCCTGGAGTTGCCCACCGATCGACCATATCCCCCGGTGGCCGATCAGCGCGGGGCCACTGTGGCAGTCGATTGGCCGGCGGAGTTGCAGCAGCGGGTGCGCGCTGTCGCCCGCGAATGCAATGCCACCAGTTTCATGGTGATCCAGGCCGGGTTGGCCGTCCTGATGTCGCGACTCGGCTCGAGTCCGGACGTGGCGCTTGGCTTCCCGATCGCCGGCCGCGACGACCCGGCGCTCGACGATCTGGTCGGGTTCTTCGTCAACACCCTGGCACTGCGGGTGGACCTGACCGGCGACCCCACGGTGGCCGAACTGCTGGGCCAGGTCCGGCGGAAAGGGCTTGCCGCCCTTGAGCATAGAGATGTGCCGTTTGAGGTGCTCGTTGAGCGGCTGAATCCGGCGCGTTCGCTGTCCCATCATCCGTTGGTGCAGGTGATGTTGGCCTGGCAGAACCTGCCGGGAAGCGCCGGTGACCCGGAGCCCGGTTTGGTGTTGGGCGATCTGGAGGTCGTGCCGGTGCCGATCGCCACCCACACCGCCCGCATGGACCTGACGTTCAATCTGGCCGAGCGCTTCACCGGTGCCGGTGAGCCGGCGGGGATTTCGGGGGCGGTGGAGTTCCGCACCGACGTCTTCGAACCCGGCACCGTCATCGCCTTGGTCGGTCGGCTGCAGCGGGTGCTGGCAGCCATGACCGCCGACCCGCAGGCGGCGCTGTCGTCGATCGATGTGCTCGACCCCGATGAAGCTGCGCGACTTGATGTGCTGGGCCACCGCGCGGTGCTGGTCCGGCCGGCGGAGGCGGTATCGATCCCGGCGTTGTTCGCCGAACAGGTCGCGCGCGCGCCCGAGGCGGTGGCGCTGCGCTGCGGGGTGCGCTCCTGGACCTACCGCGAACTCGACGAGGCCTCAAACCGGTTGGCTCACCTGCTGGTCGACTACGGCGCCGGTCGGGGTGAGAATGTAGCGCTGCTGTTCACCCGCTCGGCCGAGGCCATCGTCGCGATTGTGGCGGTGCTCAAGACCGGGGCGGCCTACCTGCCGATCGATCCCGCGGTGCCCGATGAACGGATCGCCTTCCTGCGCAAGGACGCCGCACCGATCGTCACGCTGACCACCACCGCGCTGCGGCCCCGCTTGGGCGCGTGCGACCTGGCGGTCCTCGAGGTAGACGATCCCCGCATCCATGACCAACCCGGCACCGGCCTGCCGGCACCTGCGGCCGATGATATCGCCCACATCATCTACACCTCGGGCACCACCGGGATGCCCAAAGGCGTTGCGGTCACGCACCACAACGTCACCCGGCTGTTCGACGCCCTGCAGGTGGGAATCAGGTTGGGGCCCGAGCAGGTGTGGACCCAATGCCACTCCTACGCGTTCGACTTCTCGGTCTGGGAGATCTGGGGCGCCCTGCTGTTCGGCGGGCGGCTGGTGGTGGTGCCCGACCAGGTGACCCGCTCCGCCGAGGACCTGCACGCGCTGGTGATCGCCGAACAGGTCACCGTTTTCAGTCAAACCCCCTCCGCGCTCGCGGCGCTGTCACCGCGCGGGTTGGAGGCGCTCACACTGATGGCCGCGGGGGAGGCGTGCCCGCCCGAGGTGGTGGCCCGATGGGCCCCGGGGCGAGTGATGCTCAACGGGTACGGCCCTACCGAAACCACGGTCTATGCCACCATCAGCGCCCCGCTGACCCCCGGCCGCGCGGCGGTTCCCATCGGCTTGCCGGTGCCCGGGGCGGCGTTGTTCGTGCTCGATCCGTGGCTGCACCCGGTGCCCCCAGGAGTCGTCGGCGAATTGTATGTGGCAGGTCGCGGCGTCGGCGTCGGCTACATCAACCGGGCCGGGTTGACCGCGTCGCGGTTCGTGGCCTGCCCCTTCGGGCCGCCGGGAACACGGATGTATCGCAGCGGGGATCTGGTGCGGTGGGCCCCCGACGGACAACTCGACTACCTCGGCCGCGCCGACCAGCAGGTCAAAATCCGCGGCTATCGCATCGAGCTCGGCGAAATCCAGGCCGCGCTGGCCGCTCTCGAGGGTGTTGAGCACGCCGCGGTCATCACCCGTGAAGACCGCCCGGGCGACAAGCGGCTGGTCGGCTACATCACCGAAACCCGCACCGGCACCGTCGATCCCGCCGAGGCACGCGCTGCACTGGCCGACCGGCTGCCCGGCTTCATGGTGCCCGCGGCGATCGTCGCGGTGGACGAGTTGCCGGTCACGGTCAACGGCAAACTCGACACCCGCGCCCTGCCCGCGCCCGATTACGCCACAGAGCACTACCGTGCTCCCACCACCCCGGTCGAAGAGATCCTGACGGCCATCTACGCCGAGGTGCTCGGCATCGAACGCGTCGGCGTCGACGACTCCTTCTTCGACCTCGGCGGCGACAGCATCCTGTCGATGCAGGTGGTCGGCCGTGCCCGGGCGGCGGGGCTGAGCTGTCGCCCCCGCGACATCTTCGTCGAACAAACCGTGGCCCGGTTGGCCCGCATCGCGGGCATCGCTGACGGTGACGACGCGGTCGTCGATGAGGGCATCGGGCCGATCACGCCCACCCCGATCATGCGCTGGTTATTCGAGATCGATGGCCCCATCGACCAATTCAACCAAACCATGGTGCTCCAAGCTCCGCCCGGCGTCACCCCCACCGACGCGCTCGCCGTCCTGCAAGCCTTGATCGACCACCACCCCGTGCTGCGGCTCCGAGTCGACAATGACGGCACCGAAGGGCGCGCGCTGACCGTCCCCGAGACCGGCGTGACCGATGCCGCTGAATGCCTGCGCGCGGTCGACGTGTTCAGCGATGAGGCGCTCGCCCAGGCCCGGTCGAGGCTGAGCCCCGCCGCCGGAACCGTGCTCAGCGCGCTGTGGGTGTCCACCACCGGCCGACTGGTGCTGATCATCCACCACCTGGCCGTCGATGCGGTGTCATGGCGAATCCTCTTGGAGGACATCAACATCGCCTGGGCACAGCGCCGCCGTGGCCAACCCATCGTCCTGCCCGCCGGCGGCACCTCATATCGCCGCTGGGCTGAAATCCTCGAACAACACGCCCATACCCCCACGGTCGGCGAGCAGGCCGACGCTTGGAGAGACATCACCAGCGTCGCCGCCGGCCTGCCCCGACCCCGCCCCGAGGACACCCACGCCAGCGCCGGGCACCTGACGGTCTCGCTGGACACCGACACCACCCGCCGGCTGCTCACCGACGTTCCCGCGGCCTTTCACACGGGCGTCCACGAGATCTTGCTGATCGCCTACGCGCTGGCATGGGCCGAATTCCTCGGCAGCGGCGACGCCCCCCTATGCATCGACGTCGAAGGTCACGGCCGTCACGACGACCTGGTCGACCAGCTCGACCTGTCGCGCACGGTTGGCTGGTTCACCACGAAATACCCCGTGACACTGGCCGTCGGCGGCCCACAGTGGAAGCGTGTCGCATCCGGTGACGCGACGCTCGGCCCAATCGTCAAGCGCGTCAAGGAACAACTGCGTGCCGTACCGCATCCCCTCGGCTACGGGTTGCTGCGGTACCTCAACACCGATACCGATCTGTCCGGGTCCGACCCCACCATCGGATTCAACTACCTCGGACGCCTCGGCGCCCCCGCCACCGCCCACGCTTCGTGCGACCAGTGGCAGGTCGACCGGGACACCCTGGCGGTCGCCGGCGCTGCCGCCGCGGTACCCGTGCCCCTGTCCCACACCGCCGAACTCGACGCCGCCACCATCGACACCGGCACGGGCCCATGCCTCAACGCCACCTGGACCTGGGCGCCGTCGGCGCTCGATGCGACCCAGGTCGGTCGGCTCAGCCGGCTCTGGTTTGACGCCCTCACCGGCATCTGCGCGCACGTCCACCAAGGCGGCGGCGGGCTGACCCCCTCCGACATCGCACCCGCCCGGCTCACCCAGCACCAAATCGACGAGCTGCAAGCGCAATACGACATCGCCGACATCTTGCCGCTCACCCCCCTTCAGGAGGGGCTGCTCTTCCACGCCGGCACCGCTCACGAGTTGGCTGACCTGTATGCGATGCAGCTCGACATCACCGTCGCCGGTCGACTGGACCCCCACCGGCTGCACGACGCCGTGCAAACCGTCGTCAAGCGCCACCCCAACCTGGCCGCCCGCTGCCGCCCACGATTCGGCCAACCGGTGCAGATCATTCCGGCAGATCCCGAAATACCCTGGCGGTACCTCGAATACGACTCCGATGTCGATGCGTTGGTCGGGCGACTCCGCGCCACCGAACGAGCCGCGGTCTGCGACCTCAGCGACGAAGCGTCGACCTTCCGGGTGGCGTTGATCCGCACCGCCGAGGACGAGCACCGAATTGTGTTGACCTTTCACCACATCGTGCTCGACGGCTGGTCGCTGCCGATACTGTTGCAGGAGATCTTCGCCGGCTACCAGGGGCAGCAGCTGCCGCCCGCGACCCCCTACCGCCGGTTCGTCGCCTGGCTGGCCGAGCGAGACCTCGACGCAGCCAGAGCAGCCTGGCGCAGCACGCTGGCGGGCTTCGACACCCCCACGCTCGTCGGCCCGCCGGCACGACCCAAGTCCGGTCCCAAGGTCACTCGTGCGTTTGGGCTGGCCGAGCCGACCACATCCGCGTTGCACCAGCTCGCGCGCTCCCGGCACACCACCGTCAACACCGTGCTCCAGGCGGCGTGGGCGCGACTGCTGATGGGCATGACCGGCCGGCGCGACGTCGTCTTCGGCACCGCCGTTTCCGGGCGGCCGGTCGAGCTGGCCGGCGCCGACACCATGGTCGGGCTGCTGATCAACACCGTGCCGGTGCGGGCCGCCATCACACCGGACACCAGCACCGCCGATCTACTCGACCAACTCCACGCCGCGCACAACCGCACCCTGGACCATCAACACTTGGCGCTCAACGAGATTCACCGCGTCACAGGTCACGACCAGCTGTTCGACACCCTCTTCGTCTACGAGAACTACCCGATCACCCCAACCACGCTGGCGGGCGCCGACGGGCTCGTCATCACCGAGTTCACCGGCCACGAAGCCAACCATTACCCCCTGACCATGCAGGCCACACCCGGACCCGAACTCGGCTTCCGGATCGAGTACGACGCGCACCTGTTCGACGCCGAAAGCATTGACGCACTGATCGATCGGCTGCACCGGATCATCGCGGCGATGGTTGCTGATCCGCACCTGCCGTTGTCGGCCTCCGACATGCTCGGCGCAGACGAGCGCAACCGCCTCGACGACATGGGCAACCGGGCGGCTCTGAGGAGACCCACGCCGGTGCAGGCGTCGATCCCGCAACTGTTCGCCGGCCAGGTGGCCCGTTCGCCTCAGGCGGTGGCCATCAGTAGCGCGGGCCGGTCGTTGACCTACCGGGACCTCGACGAGGCGTCGAATCACCTGGCGCACTCGCTATCCGGCCTCGGCGCCGGCCCGGGCACGCGGGTGGTGCTGCTGTTGGAACGCTCCGCCGAAGCTGTCGTCGCCATGCTCGCGGTCCTCAAGACCGGCGCGGCGTACCTGGCGATCGATCCGGCCCTGCCCGACGAGCGGATCGGATTCATGTTGACCGACGCCGCGCCGATCATCGCCGTCACCACCACCGCGCTGCGCCCGAGGCTGGCCGAACGTGGCGCGGTTGTCCTCGACATCACCGACGACCGCACGGCCGCTCAACCCCGCTCCCCGCTTCCCACGCCGGCTGCGGACGATATCGCCTACCTGATTTACACTTCGGGCACCACCGGCGCACCCAAAGGCGTTGCGATCACCCATCGCAACCTGGCCCACTTGGTGGAGTCGGCATCGGTCCACCTGCCGGCGGACCAGGTGTGGACGCAGTGTCACTCCTACGCGTTCGACTTCTCCGTGTGGGAGATCTGGGCAGCGCTACTCGGCGGCGGGCGCCTGGTCGTGGTGCCCGAGCAGGTGACGAGGTCACCGAGAGACTTCCACAACCTGCTCATCGCCGAACACGTCACCGTGCTCACCCAAACGCCGTCGGCGGCCGCGGCGCTCTCCCCGCAAGGGCTGGAGTCGGTGGCGTTGGTGCTGGGCGGCGAGGCGTGCCCGCCGGAGCTCGTTGACCGGTGGTCCCCCGGGCGGGTGGTGATCAACGCCTACGGCCCCACCGAAACCACCGTCTACGCAACGCTCACCGCCCCCTTGGCGGCGGGTTCGGGGCCGGTTCCCATCGGGGCGCCGGTATCCACAGCGGCATTGTTCGTCCTCGACGAATGGCTACACCCGGTGCCACCCGGAGTGGTCGGCGAACTCTACGTGGCCGGACGCGGCGTCGGCGTCGGCTATGTCGGCCGGCCCGGGCTCACCGCCGCACGGTTCGTGCCCTGCCCCTACGGCGGGCCCGGCGCACGAATGTATCGCAGCGGTGACCTGGTGCGCTGGGCTCCCGATGGGCAACTGCGTTACCTGGGTCGCGCCGACGAACAGGTCAAGATCCGCGGCTACCGAGTCGAACTCGGTGAAATCCAGGCCGCGCTTGCCGAACTCGACGGCGTCGAACAGGCTGCGGTCATCGCCCGCGAAGACCGCCCCGGCGACAAGCGCCTGGTCGGGTACATCGTCGAAACCGCCCCCGGGACCGTGGATCCCGTTGCGACGCGCGCCACCTTGGCCGAGCGGCTGCCCGGTCACATGGTTCCCGCGGCGATCGTGGCGTTGGATGCGTTGCCGCTGACGGTCAACGGCAAGCTCGACGCCCGGGCCCTACCCCCACCCGACTACACCCCCGGGCACTACCGGGCCCCGGCCTCGGCCGCCGAGGAGATCCTGGCCGGCATCTATGCCCGGGTGCTGGGCGTCGAACGGGTCGGCGCCGATGACTCGTTCTTCGACCTGGGCGGGGACTCGCTGTCGGCGATGCGCCTGATTGCCGCCATCAACGCCGGGCTGGACGCGGATCTCGCCGTGCACAAATTGTTCGACGCGCCCACGGTTGCGCAGCTGGCGTCATCCCTCGACGGCGAGGCCGCTCCCCGTGAGCCGTTGGTGGCGTGCCAGCGCCCGGCGATGATCCCGCTCTCGTTCACCCAGAACCGGCTGTGGGTTCTCGACCAGTTGCAGGGGTCTTCCGCGGTTTACAACATTCCGGTGGCGCTTGACCTGCGCGGCGTGCTCGACACCGAAGCGCTCGGCGCATCGCTGGCCGACGTGGTGGCCCGGCACGAAAGCCTGCGCACGGTGTTTCCCGCACCGGATGGCATACCCCAGCAACTCGTCATCTCCGCCGAGCGGGCGGATTTCGGTTGGCAGGTCATCGATGCCACCGGATGGCCGTCGGCGCGGCTTGACGAGGCGATCGACGAGGCGGCGCGTCATCCCTTTGTTTTGGAAACCGAGATCCCGCTGCGGGCAAAGCTTTTCCGGGTGGCCGACGAGGAGCACGTGTTGGTATGCGTGGTACACCACATCGCCTTTGACGGGTGGTCACTGACGCCGATGATCCGCGATATCGGCCAGGCTTATGCGAGCCGATGCGGCGGTCAGGCGCCCGACTGGCCCGAATTGTCCTTGCAATACGTGGATTACACGCTCTGGCAGCGGGCGCGGTTCGGTGCCCTCGACGACAGCAACAGCCGGATCGCCGCCCAGCTCGAGTATTGGGAAGACGCCCTGGCCGACCTGCCCGAGCGCCTGGAGCTGCCGACGGATCGGCCCTATCCCTCGGTGGCGGATCAGCGTGGCGCCAAAGTGATCGTGAACTGGCCGGCCGAGTTGCAGCGCCGCATACGCGAGGTGGCCCGCGATTTCAACGCGACGAGTTTCATGGTGGTTCAGACCGCCCTGGCGGTGCTGCTGTCGCGGCTCGGCTCGAGTTCCGATGTGGCTGTCGGCTTCCCGATCGCCGGACGTGCCGATCCCGCGCTCGATGACCTGGTGGGTTTCTTCGTCAACACCTTGGTGCTGCGGGTCGACCTGACCGGGGACCCAACCGCTGCCGACTTGCTGGCCCAGGTCCGTCGGCGCAGCCTGCTGGCCTTCGAGCATCAAGACGTGCCGTTCGAGGTGCTCGTCGAGCGGCTCAACCCCACCCGGTCGCTGAGCCATCATCCGCTGGTTCAGGTGGCGCTGGCGTGGCAGAACCTGCCCGGGCGGCCCGGCGACCCCGCCGCCGGGCCGGTGTTGGGGGATTTGCGGGTTAGCGAGCTGCCGTTGGGCACCCACAGTGCCCGCATGGACCTGACCTTCTCGTTGTCCGAACACTGGACCGATGCCAATGCGCCCGACGGCATCCGAGGCGCGGTCGAGTTCCGCACAGACGTGTTCGACCCCGACAGCGTCACCAGCTTTGTCGACCGGTTCCAGCGGATCCTGCTGGCGATGACCGCCGATCCGCAGGCCCGGTTGTCGTCCATCGATGTGTTGGACGCTGACGAGCACGCCCGCCTGGATAGGGCGGGTAACCGGGCAATCCTGACCCGGCCCGCGCCCGAGCCGATCTCCATACCGGCGCTGTTCGCCCGCCACGTGGCGCGCAACCCCGACGCGGTGGCGATCACCGACGGGGAGCACCGCTGCACTTACCGCGAACTGGATGCCGCGTCAAACCGGTTGGCGCACTCGCTGACCGAGCATGGCGCAGGTCCCGGTGAGAGCGTGGCGCTGCTCTTCTCCCGCTCGTCCGAGGCCATCATCGCGATCTTGGCGGTGCTCAAGACCGGGGCGGCTTATCTGCCGATCGACCCGGCGCTACCGGAGACCCGGGTCGAATTCATGCTCGCCGATGCCGTGCCGATCGCCGCGATCACGAACGCCGGCCTGCGGTCGCGGCTGAATGGGCACCGGTTGACCGTGCTCGACATGAACGACGTAACCCTGGGCACCCACCCGAGCACACCACTGCCTGCGCCCGCCCCCGACGACATCGCGTATCTCATCTACACCTCCGGGACCACCGGCGTGCCGAAAGGTGTTGCCATCACCCACCACAACGTCACGCAGCTACTGTCGTCCCTGGACGCCGGCCTGCCGGCGACGGGCGTTTGGCCGCAGTGCCATTCCCTGGCCTTCGACGTCTCGGTGTGGGAGATCTTCGGTGCCCTCTTGCGTGGTGGGCAGGTGGTGGTGGTGAACGAAGACGTGACCACGTCACCGGCCGACTTCCACGACGCGCTGGTCAGTGAGCACGTCGACGTGCTCACCCAAACCCCCTCTGCGGCAGGCGTGTTGTCGCCCGAGGGCTTGGAATCGACGGCGCTGGTGGTGGTCGGCGAGGCTTGCGCCCCCGAAGTGGTCGACGAATGGGCGCCCGGGCGAGTGATGATCAACGCCTACGGCCCGACCGAGACGACGATGTGTGTCGCGATCAGTGCGCCGTTGACCGCCGGATCGCAGACGGTGCCCATCGGGGCCCCGGTGCCCGGGGCCGCGTTGTTCGTCCTGGACGGGTCGTTGCGTCAGGTGCCGCTGGGGGTGGTCGGTGAGCTGTACATCGCCGGCCGCGGCGTCGGCGTCGGTTATCTGCGCCGGACGGGGCTCACCGCGGCCCGATTCGTGGCCTGCCCGTTCGGCGGCCCCGGGGCGCGCATGTATCGCACCGGGGACCTGGTGCGCTGGGGCCGCGACGGGCAACTGCACTACCTCGGACGCGCCGACGAACAGGTCAAGATCCGCGGTTACCGCGTCGAACTCAACGAAATCCAGCTGGCCCTGGCCGCTCTCGACGGCGTCGACCACGCCGCCGTCATCGCCCGCGAAGATCATCCCGGCGACAAGCGACTGGTCGGCTATATCACCGGCACTGCCGACCCGGTCGCCGCGCGCACCGCCCTGGCCGAGCGACTGCCCGGGTACATGGTGCCCGCTGCCGTTCTCGCACTGGACGCGCTGCCCCTGACGGCGAACAAGAAGCTCGACACCCGCGCCCTTCCGGCACCCGACTACGCGAATGTCGACCACTACCGCCCCCCGACCGACGCCGTCGAGGAAATCCTCGCGGGCATCTACGCCCAAGTCCTGGGACTCGAACGGGTGGGGATCGACGACTCCTTCTTCGACCTCGGCGGCGACAGCATTTCGTCGATGCAAGTGGTCGCCCGCGCCCGCGCCGCCGGACTCGTGTGCCGCCCGCGCGACATCTTCGTCGAACAGACCGTTGCCCGGCTGGCCCGCGTCGCCCAGGTCACCGAGGGCCGGGAGGCCGCCGGGGATGGGGGCGTCGGACCCGTCCCGGCCACCCCGATCATGCACTGGCTGCACGACATCGACGGCCCCGTCGATCAGTTCAACCAAACCATGGTGATACAGGCGCCGCCCGGGGTCACCCGGGCCGACGTGGTGGTGGTCCTGCAGGCCCTGCTGGACCACCACGCCATGCTGCGGCTACACGTCGCCGATGGCGACGCCGGCGAATGGACACTGACCGCGCGCGAGGCCGGTGCGGTAGACGCCGACGGCTGCCTGTACGACGTCGACGCGCTGACCGAGGATGCGGTGGCGGACGCCCGGTCGCGACTGAGCCCCGCCGGCGGGGCGATGCTCAGCGCGCTGTGGGCGGCCGACGCGGGCCAGCTGGCGCTGATCATCCACCACCTGGCCGTCGACGCGGTGTCCTGGCGAATCCTCTTGGAGGACATCAACATCGCGTGGGCTCAACACGCCGGCGGCCAGCCGATCGCCCTGCCCGCAGGCGGAACCTCGTTCCAGCGGTGGGCATCGCTGCTCGCCGAACACGCCCGCCGGCCCGCCGTGGTCGACCAGGCCGACACCTGGCAGCGAGTGGCGACGACGCCGGCCGCCCTGGCGCCACCAGAACCCGGGATCGACACGTACGCGAGCGCCGGGCATCTGACGGTTTCGCTGGACGGCGAGACCACCCGCCTGCTGCTCGGCGAGGTACCCGCGGCCTTTCACGCCGGCATCCAAGACATCCTGTTGATCGCCTTCGGGTTGGCGTGGGCCGAGTTCTCGGGCCCGGAGCGTGCCGCAAACGTCGGGATCGACGTCGAGGGACACGGCCGCTATGAGGACCTCGCCCCGGATGTCGACCTGTCCCGCACCGTGGGCTGGTTCACCACCAAGTACCCGGTGTCGCTGGCAGTCGACGGGCTGCGCTGGGCGCAGCTGGTGGCCGGTGACGCAGTAGTCGGGCCAATCGTCAAGCGCGCCAAGGAACAACTTCGCGCCCTACCCGGCGCCCTAACCTACGGTCTGCTGCGTTATCTCAACCCAGACGTTGCGCTCCCCGGGCCCGACCCGACGATCGGGTTCAACTACTTCGGGCGGCTGGGCGCGGGCGAGTCCCCCGGCGAGCTGTGGCGGATCAGCCGAGACGGTGTCGCGGTCTCCACCTCCGCCGCGGCGGTGCCCATGCCGCTGGCACACGCACTCGAACTGAACGCCAGCGCAGTCGACACCGCCACAGGCTCGCACCTGCACGCCGACTGGACCTGGGCTCCTTCGGTGCTCGAACACAGCCAGGTCACCCGGCTCAGCCAGCTGTGGTTCGACGCGCTGGCCGGCATCTGTGCCCATGTCCAACGGGGTGGCGGCGGCCTGACCCCCTCCGACATCTTCCCCGCCCAGCTCACCCAGAAGCAGATCGACGAACTCCAGCAGCATTACGGGATCGCCGACATCCTTCCGCTCACCCCTCTCCAGCAGGGCCTGCTGTTCCACTCCGCCCGGCAGAACAGCGACAACGACCTGTACGCAATGCAACTCGACATCGCCGTCGCCGGCCCGCTCCACCCCGATCGCCTGCATGACGCGGTAAACGCCGTCATCGCCCGCCACCCCCACCTGGCCGCCCGATTCTGCAGTCAATTCGACCAACCGGTACAAGTCATCCCCGCCGAGCCCCAAACCGCTTGGCAGTTCCTCGAATTCGAGGGCGATGTCGATGAGCAGGTCCGACAAATATCCGCCGCCGAGCGCGCCGCGGTCTGCGACCTGAAGGGCTCGCCGGCTTTTCGGGTCGCTCTGATCCGCACCGCGCCCGAACGGTACCGGGTCATCCTGACCAATCACCACATCGTGCTCGACGGCTGGTCATTGCCGATCCTGCTGCAAGAGATCTTCGCCTGTTATCACGGCCAGCGACTGCCGGCGGCCGGGTCGTATCGCCGGTTCGTCACCTGGCTCGCCGAGCGGGACCTGGCCGCCGCCCGTGCGGCCTGGCGTGACGTGCTGGCAGGCTTCGACATCCCCACCCTGGTCGGACCGCCGGGCCAGTCGAAACTGGGACCCCGAGGCGTCGCCTCGGCTCGGGTGCCCGAGGACACCACCCGGGCCGTGAACGAGCTGGCCCGGTCCTGCCACACCACCGTGAACACGGTGCTTCAGGGCGCCTGGGCGCAGGTGTTGATGTCGATGACCGGCCGGCGTGACGTCGTCTTCGGCGCCGCGGTCTCGGGACGGCCCACCGAGGTGACCGATGCGGAATCCATTGTGGGGTTGATGATCAACACGGTCCCGGTGCGGGCCACCATCACCCCGGCGACCACCATCGCCGACCTGCTCGACCAGCTCCAAAGTGCCCATAACCGCACCCTCGACCATCAACATCTGGCGCTCAACGAGATTCACCGCATCACCGGGCACGACCAGTTGTTCGACACGCTGTTCGTGTTCGAGAACTACCCGATCGACACCACAGCGCTGTTCAACGACAACGGATTGGCCATTACCGACTTCACCGGCACCGAATCCACCCATTACCCGCTGACGATGCAGGCCCGATCCGAACGCGAATTGATCCTTCGCGTCGAATACGACAGCCATGTGTTCGATGCGGCCGGCATCGAATCATTGATCGAGCGCTTCCAGCGGGCGTTGGTGGCCATGACGACCGATCTGGGGGACCAGGCGTGACCAATCCAACCCGGCGGCTGTTGTCCATCGACCTCCTCAACGAGTCTGAGCACGCACACCTGGATGCCTGGAGCAACCGCGCGATCTTGGCCAAGCCGTCGGATCCCGTGTCGATTCCGGCCCTGTTCTCCGCCCGGGTGCAGCAAGCGCCCGAGGCCCTGGCGGTCACCTTCGAGGGTCGCTCGATGACGTACGGAGAACTCGACGATGCGTCGAACCGGCTGGCGCACTTGTTAGTTGGATTGGGCGTCGGCCCGGGTGCGTGCGTGGCAGTGCTGTTCTCCCGGTCCGACCAGGCGATTGCGGCGATCCTGGCGGTGCTCAAAACCGGGGCGGCGTATCTGCCGATCGACCCGGCGGTGCCCGCCGCCCGCGTCGAATTCATGATCGCCGACGCCGCGCCGATTGTTGCGGTCACCACCGCCGCGCAGGCAGGGCGGCTGCACGGGTGCGATTTGACCGTCGTCGACATCGACGACCCACGCATCGACACCCAACCGGTGACCCCGCTGCCTGCCCCGGCGCCCGACGACATCGCCCACATCATCTACACGTCGGGCACCACCGGTGTACCGAAAGGCGTTGCAGTCACTCATCACAACGTCACCCGGCTGTTCGACTCACTCGACGTCGGGCTGGAACTGACTCCGGCGCAAGTGTGGAGCCAGTGCCATTCCTACGCGTTCGACTTCTCGGTCTGGGAAATCTGGGGCGCCCTGCTGTTCGGCGGGCGGCTGGTCGTGGTGCCCGAGGCGGTGGCCGCCGCACCGTCCGACTTCCACGCCCTGCTCGTCGCCGAACACGTCACTGTCTTGAGCCAGACCCCCTCAGCGGCAGCCGCCCTCTGCCCCGAGGGATTGGAAGCGGTGGCGCTGATGGCCGCGGGCGAGGCCTGCCCGGCCGACCTGGTCGGCCGCTGGGCGCCCGGGCGCGTGATGATCAACGGTTACGGCCCAACCGAAACCACCGTGTACGCCACCATCAGCGCCCCGCTGAGCCCCGATTCGGCCGTGGTGCCGATCGGGACCCCAGTGCCCGGGACCGCCTTGTTCGTTCTCGACGAGTTGCTGCACCCGGTGCCGCCCAGAGCCGTCGGCGAGCTCTACGTGGCCGGCCAGGGCGTCGGGATCGGGTATGTGCGCCGGCCCGGGCTGACCGCGTCACGGTTCGTTCCCTGCCCCTTTGGCGGAGCGGGGGCGCGGATGTATCGGACCGGGGATCTGGTGCGGTGGGCCCCCGACGGGCAACTGCAGTATCTGGGTCGCGCCGACCAACAGGTCAAGATCCGCGGCTACCGCATCGAACTCGGCGAAATCCAGGCCGCCCTGACCGCACTGGACGGCGTCGCACACGCCGCGGTGATCGCGCGCGAGGACCGCCCCGGCGACAAACGGCTGGTCGGCTACATCACCGGCACCGCCGACCCCGCCACCGCGCGCGCCGCGCTGGCCGAGCGGCTGCCGGGCTACATGGTGCCCGCGGCGATCGTGACGTTGCTCGCGCTGCCCTTGACGATCAACGGGAAACTCGACACCCGCGCCCTGCCGGCGCCGGAATACCAAGACGCCGAACACTATCGCGCCCCGGCCAATGCCGTCGAAGAGATCTTGGCCGGCATCTACGCACAGATCCTCGGGCTCGACCGGGTCGGCACCGACGACTCGTTTTTCGACCTGGGCGGGAATTCGGTGTCCGCGATGCGCCTGGTCGCCGCGGTCAGCACCGCGCTCGACGCCGACCTTGACGTGCACGCCTTGTTCGACTTCCCCACGATTGCCCAGTTGGCGCCCCGCATCGGCAGCGCGGAAGGGCGGCGCAAGCCGCTGGTTCCCGTCGATCGCCCGACGGTGGTGCCGTTGTCGTTCGCCCAGAATCGGTTGTGGTTCCTCGACCAATTGCTGGGCCCCTCACCGGTTTACAACATGGCGGTGGCATTGCGGTTGTGCGGGCGCCTCGATGTCGACGCGCTGGGTGCTGCGCTGGTCGACGTGACCGCACGCCACGAGAGCCTGCGCACGCTGATTGCCGCACCCGACGGCATACCCCAGCAGCGGGTGGTGTCCGCCGAGCGTATCGACTTGGGCTGGGAAATCGTCGATGCCGCCGACTGGTCGCCAACTCGGCTGAATGAGGCGATCGAGGAGACGGCGGCCCACACCTTTGACCTGGCAACACAGATCCCGCTGCGGGCAAAGCTTTTTCGCGTCGCCGACGATGAACACGTATTGGTGGGCGTGGTGCACCATATCGCCGCCGACGGTTGGTCGATCACCCCGCTGATGCGCGATCTGGGCATGGCGTATGCCAGCCGGAGCGCGGGTCGGGCGCCGGGCTGGGTTGAATTACCGGTGCAGTACGTCGATTACACGTTGTGGCAACGCGAACAATTCGGCGATCTCGACGACGGCGACAGCCCCATCGCCGGCCAGCTGGCCTACTGGCAGGATGCGCTGGCCGGGATGCCCGAATGCCTGCACTTGCCAACGGACCGGCCTTATCCGCCGGTGGCCGATCAGCACGGCTCCAAAGCCGACGTGGACTGGCCGGCGGAGCTCCAGCAACGGGTGCGCGAGCTCGCCGGTGAGCACAACGCGACCACCTTCATGGTGGTTCAGACGGCCTTGGCAGTGCTGCTGGCACGGCTCAGCGCCAGTTCGGATGTGGCGGTGGGGTTCCCGATCGCCGGGCGTGCCGATCCCGCGCTCGACGAGTTGGTCGGATTTTTCGTCAACACCCTGGTGTTGCGGGTCGATCTGGCCGGAGATCCCAGCTTCGCCCAACTGCTCGGCCAGGTGCGCCGGCGCAGCCTCGCCGCCTACGACCACCAAGACGTGCCCTTCGAAGTGCTGGTCGAGCGGCTCAACCCGACCCGATCCTTGGCCCATCACCCGCTGGTCCAGGTGATGCTGTCCTGGCAGAACCTGTCCGGGCACGAAAACGTCGACCCCGCAGCGGGATTGACGCTGGGCGAGGTGCGGGCCACCCAGGTGCTGGTGGACACCCACACCGCCCGCATGGACCTGTCGTTCTCCCTGGCCGAGCGCTTCACCGAGGCCGGGGAGCCCGCCGGCATCGGTGGCGCGGTCGAATTCCGCAGCGACCTGTTCGACACGTCAACCGTCGCCGCGCTCATCGAACGCTTCGAACGCGTGCTGTACGCGATGACCGCCGACCCGGACCTGCGGTTGTCGTCGCTCGACGTGCTGGATGCCGCCGAGCATGCCCGGTTGGATGAGATCGGCAACCGGGCGGTGTTGACGGGGCCCGCCCCGGCGCCCGTGTCGGTTCCGGAGTTGTTCGCCGGCCACGTGGCCCGCTCGCCGCAGGCCGTCGCGATCCGCTGCGGCGGCCGCTCACTGACCTATCGAGAACTCGACGAGGCCGCCAATCGGCTGGGGCGCCTGCTGGCCGCCGACGGGGTGGGGCCCGGCTCATGTGTGGCGCTGTTGCTGGAGCGATCGGCGCAGGCGGTGGCCGCGATGCTGGCCGTACTCAAGTCCGGGGCGGCCTATCTGGCGATCGATCCCGCGCTGCCCGACGCCCGGATCGACTTCATGATCACCGACGCCGCGCCGATCGCCGCCATCACCACCGCGGGCCTGCGGTCGCGACTCGACGGGTACGACGTATCGGTCATCGACGCCGACGATCCCGCGGTGGACAGCCAACCCGGCACCGCATTGCCGGCGCCCGACCCGGACGACATCGCCTACCTCATCTACACCTCCGGGACCACCGGCGTCCCCAAAGGCGTTGCCGTCAGCCATCGCAACCTGACCCACCTGGCGCAGTCGGGGCACCCAGACCTGCCGGATGCCCAGGTCTGGACCCAGTGCCACTCCTATGCCTTCGACTTCTCGGTGTGGGAGATCTGGGCTGCGCTGCTCGGCGGGGGGCGGCTGGTAGTCGTGCCCGAGGAGGTCACCGCCTCGCCGGAGGACTTCCACGCCTTACTGGTCGGCGAAGAGGTCAACGTGCTCACCCAGACCCCGTCCGCGGTGTCCGCACTCTCGCCGCAGGGATTGGATTCGGTGGCGTTGCTGCTGGGCGGCGAGGCGGTCCCCGCCGAGGTGGTGGATCGGTGGGCAACCGGACGGGTGGTGATCAACGCCTACGGCCCGACGGAGGCGACGGTGTACGCGTCGATGAGCCCGCCGCTCGCGGCGGGCTCGGGCGCGGCACCGATCGGCGGCCCGGTGGCGACCGCGGCATTGTTCGTCCTCGACGAATGGCTGCGCCCCGTGCCGCCGGGGGTGGTCGGGGAGTTGTACGTCGCCGGTCGCGGCGTGGGGGTCGGGTATGTGCGACGGGCCGGGTTGACCGCGTCACGATTCGTCCCCTGTCCCTTCGGCGCCCCCGGCACGCGGATGTACCGCACCGGCGACCTCGTGCGGTGGGGCCCCGACGGAGAGCTGCGCTACCTCGGACGCGCCGACGATCAGGTCAAGATCCGCGGGTACCGCATCGAACTCGGTGAGATCCAAACCGCGCTGGCGGGGCTGGACGGTGTGGAGCAGGCGGTGGTGCTCGCCCGCGAGGACCGTCCCGGCGACAAGCGCCTGGTCGGCTACATCACCGGAACAGCGAGCCCCGCCGAGGCGCGCGCCCGGCTGGCCCAGCGGCTGCCGGCCTATATGGTTCCGGCCGCGGTGGTGGGCGTCGACGCGTGGGCGTTGACGGTCAACAACAAACTCGATACCCGCGCCCTGCCGGCACCGGAGTACGGGGACGTCGATCGTTACCGCGCGCCGACCAACGCGGTCGAGGAGGTCCTGGCCGGCATCTACGCCCAGGTGCTCGGGCTGGAGCGGGTGGGCGTCGAGGAGTCGTTCTTCGACCTGGGCGGGGACAGCATCTTGTCGATGCAGGTGGTGGCCCAGGCGCGGGCGGCCGGGCTGACCTGTCGGCCGCGCGACGTCTTCGTCGAGCAGACCGTGGCCCGGCTGGCCCGGGTGGTCATGGTGGCCGGCGGCGAAGCCGTCCCGGTCGACGAGGGCGTCGGACGGATCCCGGCCACCCCGATCATGCGCTGGCTTTTCACCGTGGACGGCCCGATCGATCAGTTCAACCAGACGATGGTTATCCAGGCGCCCGCCGGGGTCACCGAGGCCGACGTGGCGATCGTTCTTCAGGCGCTGCTGGACCGGCACGCCATGCTGCGGCTGCGTGTAGGCGCCGAAGATGCCGGCGACCGGTCACTCGAGGTGTCCGGGCCGGGTTCGGTCGCCGCCGCTGCCTGCCTGCGGACCGTCGACGCGCTCTCCGAAGAGGCGCTGTCAGACGCCCGGTCACGGCTGGACCCGGCCGGCGGGGCGATGGTCAGCGCACTGTGGGCGACCGCCACCGGCCAGTTGGCACTGATCATCCACCACCTGGCCGTCGACGCGGTGTCCTGGCGAATCCTGTTGGAGGACTTGAACATCGCTTGGGCCCAGCATCACGGCGGACAACCGATCGCGCTGCCCGCGACCGGGACCTCGTTCGCCCGCTGGGCCGCGCTGCTCGACGAGCACGCGCACGCCCCCGCGGTCGTCGACCAGGCCGGCGGCTGGCGCAAGGCGTTGGCGGTTCCGGCCGCGTTGCCGCCGGTACAACCCGAGCTGGATACCTACGCCAGCGCCGGGCATCTGACGGCTGCACTGGATGCCGAGACGACCCGGCTGCTGCTGGGTGAGGTGCCCGCGGCGTTTCACACCGGCATCACCGACATCCTGCTGATCGCGTTCGGGATGGCGTGGGCCGAATACTTCGGCGCTGACGCCGGCGCGCCCATCGGCATCGACGTCGAAGGCCACGGGCGCCACGACGACCTGTTTCACGACGTCGACCTGTCGCGCACGGTGGGCTGGTTCACCACCAAGTACCCGGTTTCGCTGGCCGTCGGTGGGCTGCGCTGGAGCCAGGTCGTGGACGGCGACGCGGCCCTGGGTCCGGTGATCAAAGACGGCAAAGAACAGCTCCGCGCCCTGCCCGACGGCCTGACCTACGGGCTGCTGCGTTACCTCAACGCCGACATCGACCTGCCCGGCTCGGATCCGGCGATCGGCTTCAACTATCTGGGCCGGATGGGCGCGGGCGCCGCGAACGTCCCCGACCAGCTGTGGCGCGTCAGCCAGGACGGCCTGTCGGTCGCCGGAGCAACCACCGTGCCGATGCCTCTGGGGCACACCGTGGAGCTCAACGCCGTCGCCTTGGAAAACGAGACCGGAAGCGACTCCGGCCCGCACCTGCAAGCCACCTGGACGTGGGCCCCTTCGGTGCTGGACCGCGGCCAGGTCAGCCGACTCAGCCGGCTGTGGTTCGACGCCCTGGCCGGGATCTGCGCGCACGTCCAACGCGGCGGCGGCGGACTGACGCCCTCCGATATCGTCCCGGCGCGGCTCAGCCAACCTCAGATCGACGCCCTGCAGCGGCAGTACCGGATCGCCGACATCTTGCCGCTGACCCCCCTGCAGCAGGGGCTGCACTTTCACGCCGGCGCCACCGGCGGCAACGACGACCTGTACGCGATGCAGCTGGACATCACGGTCACCGGCCCGCTGGACCCGCATCGCCTGCACGACGCCGTCCAGGCGGTCGTCAACCGCCATCCCAACCTGGCCGCCCGGTTCTGCGAGGAATTCGACCGGCCGGTCCAAATCATCCCGGCCGACCCCACGGCGGCGTGGCAGTACTTCGAACTGGACGTCGAGGAACAGGTCCAGCAGGTGTGCGCCGCCGAACGCGCCGCGGTCTGCTACCTCGCCGAGCCACCGGCTTTTCGGGTGGCTTTGATCCGCACCGCCGAAGGCCGGTACCGGGTCGTGCTGACCAATCACCACATCGTGCTCGACGGCTGGTCGCTGCCGATCCTGCTGGGGGAGATCTTCGCCGGCTATTACGGGCAGCGACTCCCCGCGGCCACGCCGTATCGCCGGTTCGTCGGCTGGCTGGCCGACCGAGACCTCGAGGCCGCCCGCGCGGCCTGGCGCGATGTGCTGGCCGGCTTCGACACCCCCACCCTGGTGGCCCCACCCGGTCGGTCCGGGCTCGGGCGGCGCGGTGTGGTCTCGTCTCGGGTGCCCGGGGAGACCACCCGGGCGCTGACCGAGCTGGCGCGCTCGTGTCACACCACCGTCAACACCGTGCTGCAGGCCGCGTGGGCGCAGCTGCTGACGGGGCTGACCGGCCAGCATGACGTCACCTTCGGCACCGCGGTATCGGGCCGGCCGACCGACGTGCCCGGCGCGGAAACGATGGTCGGCCTGTTGATCAACACGGTCCCGGTGCGCGCGACCGTCACCGCGGCCACCAGCACCGCCGACCTGCTCGATCAACTCCGAAGCGACCACAACCACACGCTCGAGCACCAACACCTGGCGCTTACCGAGGTCCACCGCGCGACCGGCCACGACCAACTCTTCGACACCCTGTTCGTCTACGAGAACTACCCCATCGACACGGCCGCGTCGTTGGACGTCCGCGAGCTGGCCATCACCGACATCGCCACCCGCGAATCCACCCACTACCCGCTGACACTGCAAGCCATGCCGGGCGACGAATTGGGCCTTCGCGTCGAATTCGACACCGACGTCTTCGACCCGGCCGGCATCGAAGCGCTCAGCGCGCGGTTGCATCGGGTGCTGGCGGCGATGACCGCAGATCCGACGGCGCGGTTGTCGTCGATGGATGTGCTCGATGCCGACGAACACGCGCTCCTCGACGAGATCGGCAACCGCGCGGTACTGACCCGGCCCGCGAGGCCCGCGTCGATCCCGGGGTTGTTCGCCGCCCAGGCGGCGCGCACGCCCGAGGCGGTGGCGGTCACCTTCGACGGCCGCTCGATGACTTACCGCGAGGTCGATCAGGCGTCAAATCGTTTGGCGCACTTGCTGATCGAGCACGGTGCGGGCCCCGGCCAGAGTGTGGCGCTGCTGTTCAACCGGTGCGCCGACGCGATCATCGCGATCCTGGCGACGCTGAAGGCCGGGGCGGCCTACCTGCCGATCGACCCGGCGCACCCGCCGGCCCGGATCGAGTTCATGATGGCCGACGCCGCGCCGATCGCCGCGGTCACCACCAGCGGGCTGGCCGACCGGCTCCGCGGGTACGACGTGCCGACCATCGCCACCGACGACACCGCCATTGATGCCCGCCCGGACACCGGCGTGCCGCCGCCGAGCCCCGATGACGTCGCCCACATCATCTACACGTCGGGCACCACGGGCTCGCCCAAGGGCGTCGCCGTCACCCACCACAACGTCACCCGTCTGTTCGACGCACTCGACGTCGGCCTGCGGCCGGCGCCGGAACAGGTGTGGACCCAGTGCCACTCCTACGCCTTCGACTACTCGGTGTGGGAGATCTGGGGCGCGTTGCTGCACGGCGGCCGTCTGCTCGTGGTGCCCGAGTCGGTAACGGCCGCACCGGACGACTTCCACGCCTTGCTCGTGGCCGAAAAGGTCAGCGTCTTGAGTCAAACCCCGTCGGCGGCGGCGGCGCTGTCGCCCGAGGGACTGGGACCGGCCGCGCTGATGGTCGCCGCCGAGGCCTGCCCGGCCGAGGTGGTGGATCGGTGGGCGCCCGGGCGGGTGATGATCAACGGCTACGGCCCGACCGAGACCACGGTTTACGCCGCCATCAGCGCCCCGCTGGCGGCGGGGTCGGCGGTGGTGCCGATCGGTGCACCGGTGCCGGGGGCGGCGTTGTTCGTGCTGGACGGCTGGTTGCGGGCGGTGCCGGTCGGCGTGGTCGGCGAGTTGTATGTGGCCGGCCGCGGCGTCGGGTGCGGGTATCTGCGCCGGCCCGGGCTGACGGCGTCGCGGTTTGTGGCCTGCCCGTTCGGGGAGGCCGGAACACGCATGTATCGCACCGGCGATCTGGTGCGGTGGGGCGCCGACGGGCAGCTGCAGTATCTCGGGCGCGCCGATGAACAGGTCAAGATCCGCGGCTACCGCATCGAACTCGGCGAGATTCAGGCGGCGCTGGCCGCGCTGGACGGCGTGGAGCAGGCGGCGGTGATCGCCCGCGAGGACCGCCCGGGCGACAAACGATTGGTGGGCTACGTCACCGAGTCCGTCCCCGGGGCGGTGGACCCGGCCGCGATCCGCGCGCAGCTTGCCGACCGGCTGCCTGCCTATATGGTCCCTGCCGCGGTGATGGTTCTTCAGGCGCTGCCCCTGACGGTCAACGGCAAGCTCGACAGGCGCGCCCTGCCGGCGCCCGAATACCGGGCCGGCCTGTACCGCGCCCCCGCCGACGTCGTCGAAGAGGTCCTGGCCGGCGTCTACGCCCAGATCCTCGGGATCGAGCAGGTCGGAGTCGACGAGTCGTTCTTCGACCTGGGCGGCGATTCGCTGTCGGCGATGCGCCTGGTCGCCGCGATCAACAAGACCCTGGATACCAACCTCGCGGTCCGCACGATCTTCGACGCGCCGTCCGTCAGCAGCCTGAGCCAGCTGTTGGGCAGGGATGGCAGGCTGCTGGAAACGGCTCCGGCCGTGAGCCCGGCCAGCGATCTGTGCTTTGCGGCCGTGCACGGCCGCGACACCGCCGAGCTGCACGCGGGCGACCTCACGCTGGACAAGTTCATCGACGCCCCGACGCTGTCGGCGGCCCCGAGCCTGCCGCGGGCCGGCACCGAGGCGCGGACGGTCCTGCTGACCGGGGCCACCGGCTTCCTCGGCCGCTACCTGGTCCTGCAATGGCTCGAGCGGATGAAACTCGTCGACGGCACCCTGATCTGCCTGGTGCGCGGCGGGTCCGGCGAGGACGCGCGCCGCCGTCTGCACCAGACCTTCGACAGCGGCGACCCAAAGTTGTTGCGCCACTTCGAGGAACTTGCCGCCGACCATCTCGAGGTCGTCGCCGGAGACAAGGGCGAAGCCAACCTCGGCCTGGACCGGCAGACCTGGCAGCGGCTGGCCGACTCCGTCGATCTCATCGTCGATGCCGCCGCGCTGGTCAACGCGGTCCTGTCCTACCGCGAGCTGTTCGGGCCCAACGTCATGGGCACCGCCGAGCTGATCCGGATCGCGCTCACCACCAAGATCAAGCCCTACAGCTACGTGTCGACTTCGGACGTCGGCCGCCAGATCGAGCGGTCGCTGTTCACCGAGGACGCCGACATCCGGGTCATCAGCCCCAGCCGCACCATCGATGGAAGCCTGGCCAACGGCTACGGCAACAGCAAGTGGGCCGGTGAGGTGTTGCTGCGCGAGGCGCACGACCTGTGCGGCCTGCCGGTCTCGGTCTTCCGCTCCGGCATGATTCTGGCCGACACCACCTACGCGGGGCAGCTCAACCTGCCGGACACCGTCACCCGCATGGTGCTGAGCATCCTGGCCACCGGGGTAGCGCCCTCCTCGTTCTTCCGGCTCGGCGCCGACGGCAAGCGGCAACGCGCCCACTTCGACGGGCTGCCGGTCGGCTTCATCGCCGAGGCGATCGCCACGCTGGGCGCTCAGGCGGTCGACGGATTCCGCACCTACCACGTGATGAACCCGCACGAC
>NZ_LZJZ01000139.1 GCF_001667585.1 Mycobacterium sp. E2733 | reverse complement strand
CAAACGCGCACTCAGATCATCAATCTTGTGCAACGCCTCAGTAATAACCGCCCGGCGATCCGTCGACACACTCATCGCGTCAGCTCACCCTTTCCGAAAGGTCAGGATCGGCGGAGCCGTTGTAGCTCCCATCGGCATCCGCGATCGTGGTCAAGTAGTCGGCGAGCGCCTCAACGGTCGGATAGTCGAACACGACAGTTGCGGGCAGCTCCTCGCCCAGCGTTTGGTTGAGCGCACGCTGCAGAATCACGCTCATCAGCGAATCCATACCAAGTTCGAAGTAGTCGGCTGACGGACCCAGCGCCTGCGGCGAAGGCAGTTGCATCACCGCCGCAACCAGTACGCGGACGTGGTCGCGCAGCAGATCGTGCCGCCGCTCCGGCTCGCACGTGCGCCACACATCCTTGATGTCGCCGCCCGCTGCGCTGGCAGTGTCATCGCTGTCGTCCGGCGCCGTGGGCGGTTCAGAGGGAACAGACTGCTCGAAATCGAGCATGCCACCCCAGATTTCGGGATGCTCCAAGGCGAGGGTGCGGCCCAGTCCCCACAACACCGCATGGGCGGGATTGGCGCGGCCGTCTTCCGAAACGGCTTCGGCATTGCGGGTCAGGATGAACAGTTTGGGTGATGACGGGATCGTCGTCACCGCTGCGGTCAGCCTTCGCGCCGCGTTGAACAACGCGTAGCCGGACTCCGCACTGAAATCGGCGG
>NZ_LZJZ01000138.1 GCF_001667585.1 Mycobacterium sp. E2733 | reverse complement strand
GCCAACCCAATGCAGTTCTTCTGCAGCATGATTCAGGCGGGTAGCCGGCTGGGCTATCAAGAGTCCGCCGAACTGTGCGCGCAATACCTGGCGCCAATCCTCGATGCGATCAAGTTCAACTACCTCCCGTTCGGAACGAACCTGTTCAGCACCGCCGAAACGCTCCCTAAAGAAGTCGCTTACTCGGAGCCGCGGCTGCACCCACCGAACGGATACAAAGACACCACGGTGCCCGGGATCTGGGTGCCCGACACCCCCCTATCGCATCGCAACACTCAGCCCGGCTGGGTGGTCGCGCCGGGTATGCAGGGCACGCAGGTGGGACCGATCACGAGCGGCCTGTTGACCCCCGAATCCCTCGCCGAGTTGATGGGCGGTCCTGACATGGCGCCCCCGCCGTCCGGGCTGCAGACTCCGCCCGGGCCGCCGAACGCCTACGACGAGTACCCGATGTTGCCGCCCGTCGGCTTGCACGCGCCGCAAGTGCCGATCCCACCGCCGCCGCCGGCACCCGGCGTGGTCCCGGGTCCGGTCGCGCCGACGCCCGCGCCTGCCGGACCATCGCCAGCCGCCGAGTCGACCGCTTCGACAGGACCGGGCTCATGAGGCGCGCGGGGAGCGCGATGCGCGCGAGGAGCAAGCCGAACCAACGAACCCCGAGGCGCGCGCCGGGCGCTCGGGTGCGATGCCGAATCTTTCACCGGCTGGCTCTACTGATGGCTGTCGTCGCGCTGACGTCGTGCGCGAACTGGCGCGGAATCGCGAATTTACCGATGCCCGGCGGTCCCGGCACCGGGCCCGGCTCCTACACCCTCTACGTGCAAATTCCCGACGCGCTGGCGATGAACAACAACAGCCGGGTGCAAGTGGCCGACGTGTTCGTCGGCACGGTTCGCGCGATCCAACTGAAGAACTGGGTCGCCACGCTGACGTTACGTATGGACAAGAACGTCAAATTACCCAGGAACGCGACCGCCAAGATCGGGCAGACAACCCTCCTGGGTTCTCAGCATCTGGAACTGGCCGCGCCACCCAATCCGTCCCCCGAGCTGCTGAAGGACGGCGACACCATCCCGCTGAAGAATTCGTCCGATTACCCCACGATCGAGCAGACGCTGGCCAGCCTTGCCCTCGTCGTGCGCGGCGGCGGCATCCCGAACCTGGAAGTGCTGGCAAACGAGGTCTACAACGTCGTGAACGGGCGCGCCGAGCAGATCCGTGCCTTCCTCGGCAAGCTGGACACCTTCACCGCCCGCCTCAATGAGCAACGCGATGACATCACCCGAGCCATCGATTCCACCAACCGGTTGCTGGCGTATGTGGGTCCCCGCTCGGACGTCCTGGATCGGGCCCTGACCGAATTCCCGCCCGTAATCAAATATTTCGCGGACAAACAGAACCTGTTGATCAACTCGGTCGAAGCGACCGGGGCGCTCAGCCAGGTATCCGAGCAATACTTATCCGCCTCGGTCAGCAACGTCCACCAAGATCTGCTCTCGCTGCAGTGCCCGTTGCGGGAACTCGGCCGTGCCTCACCGTATTTGATCCGCGCCATCAAGCTGCTCATCGCCCGGCCGTTCGACCTCGACGCCGTGCAGAAGGCGATCCGCGGCGACTACTACAACCTGTCGGTGACGCTCGACCTGACCATGAGCGCGGTCGACAACGCGGTCCTCACCGGGACCGGATTCGCCGGAGCGCTGCGCGCGCTCGAGCAGTCGTGGGGCCGCGACCCCGAAACGATGATTCCCGACGTCCGCTACACGTCGAATCCGAACGACGCCCCGGGCGGCCCGCTGGTCGAAAGGGCGGATAGGCAATGCTGACCCGCTTCATCAAACGCCAGCTTGTCACGTTGGGCATCCTGACCACGATCATCGCGATTGCCCTGGGCTGGTACTACCTGCAGATTCCCACTGCGGTGGGGATCGGCCAGTACACGCTGAAGGCCGACCTACCCGCGTCCGGCGGTCTGTACAAGACGGCCAACGTGACTTACCGCGGTCAAACCATCGGCAAGGTCACCGCCGTTGAGCCAACCAAGACCGGCGCGCGGGTGACCATGAGCATCGGCGACCGCTACAAGATTCCCGTCGACGCGTCCGCGAACGTGCATTCGGTGTCGGCGGTCGGCGAACAATATCTTGACCTGGTATCGGTAGGAAACCCGGGCAAATTCTTCTCGCCGGGACAAACCATCACCAAGGGCACCGTGCCCACAGCGATCGGGCCGGCGCTGGACGCCGCCAACCGCGAGCTGGCCGTACTACCGAAGGACAAGCTGGCCGCGCTGCTCGACGAAACAGGCCAGGCGGTAGGCGGATTGGGCCCCGCGCTGCAGCGACTGGTCGACGCGAGCCAGGCGATCGCCGGTGACTTCAGAGCCAACCTCTCCGATATCAACGACACCATCCAAAACTCCGGGCCGATCATCGACAGCCAGGTCAACTCGGGTGACTCGATCGAGCGCTACGCGCACAACCTCAACAGCTTGGCCACGCAGGCCGGGCAAAATGACCAGCACGTGCAACGCATCCTCACCGGTGCGGCACCGACCCTTGATCAGGTCAACTCGGTGTTCAGCGACGTCCGCGAGACACTGCCGCAGACACTGGCAAACCTCGAAATCACGCTGGACATGCTCAAGCGCTACCACAAGGGCGTCGAGCAACTACTGGTGGCGTATCCGCAGGGCGCCGCGGAAAGTCAGACGATCACGACGCCGTTCCCGGGCTACGCTGCGCTCGACACCGCGGTCACGATGAACCAGCCCCCGCCGTGTCTGACCGGGTTTCTCCCGGCATCCGAGTGGCGGTCTCCGGCGGATACCAGCCCGGCCCCGCTGCCGTCCGGAACGTTTTATTGCAAGATCCCGCAGGACACTCCGGCCAACGCGGTGCGTGGCGCACGCAACCTTCCGTGTGTCGACGTGCCCGGTAAACGCGCTGCGACACCGCGAGAGTGCCGCGACCCCAAACCGTACGTTCCGTTGGGAACCAACCCGTGGTACGGCGACCCCAACCAGATCGTGACCTGCCCGGCGCCCGCGGCGCGCTGTGACCAGCCGGTGAAACCGGGGCTGGTGATGCCCGCGCCGTCGGTCGACAACGGCCTCAACCCGGCGCCCTCCGACCGGGTGGCAGGGACGCCGCCCCCGATCAGCGATCCGCTGCGTCGGCCGGGGTCGGGCACCGTCGAATGCAACGGGCAGCAGCCCAACCCCTGCGTCTACACGCCCAGCGGGCCCCCAACGGCCGTTTACAGCCCGCAGAGCGGCGAACTGATAGGGCCCGATGGTGTCGAGTACACGGTCAAGAATTCGAGCGGAACAGGAGACGACGGCTGGAAGGACATGCTGACGCCACCGGGTTGAAGCCCGCCGACACCAGCGTCCCGTCCATGAGACATTCAATCTTGCTTGTTTACAGCACTTTTCAACTGAGGCTAGACGACGGTGACCTCAGCCGGTCCCGCCTGTGCCGTTCATAAGCCCGACGCTCGCCTGCGACTTTCGACTGACCGTCAGGGCTCAGCCGGCGGGATAGCCGACCGATTTGATCTCGGTGTACTGGTCGAACCCGGCGACACCGTTTTGGCGGCCCACCCCGCTGTACTTGTACCCCCCGAACGGGGTGTCGGCGCCGTACGGTGCGCCGCCGTTGACGCCCATGAAGCCGGCCCGGATCCGGCGCGCCACCGCCAGCGAGCGCTCCAGCGAGCCCGACATGACGTTGCCCGCCAGCCCGTACTTGCTGTCGTTGGCGATCCGGATCGCGTCCTCCTCGTCGTCGAACGGGATGACTGCCAGCACCGGGCCGAAGATCTCCTCCTGCGCGATTGTCATGGAGTTGTCGACGTCGGTGAAAAGCGTTGGCCTGACGAAGAATCCCTTGTCAAAGCCGGTGGGGGCGTCCGGCCCGCCGACCAGCGCGGTGGCGCCCTCCTCGACGCCCTTGCGGATGTAGCCCATCACGCGGTTGCGCTGTACCTCCGAAATCACCGGCCCGCACAGCGTTCCGGGATCCTGCGGGTCGCCGCACGTGACGTTCTCGTAGATACCCTTCAGAATCTCGACACCCTCGTCGTAACGGGACCGCGGCAACAGCATCCGGGTCGGGTTCGCACAGCCCTGCCCGGCGTGCATGCACGGCGCGATGCCGATCGCGCATGCCATCCCGAAATCGGCGTCCTCCAAGACGATGGTGGCCGACTTGCCGCCTAGCTCCAGGAAAAGACGCTTCATGGTGGCCGCGCCCTTTTCCATGATTCGCTGCCCGACCACGGTCGAGCCGGTGAACGAGATCAGGTCCACCTTCGGCGACAGCGTGAGCTCCTCGCCCACGAAGTGATCCGACGCGGTGACGACGTTCACGACGCCCGCGGGGATGTCGGTCTTCTCGGCGATCAACCGGCCCAGCCGGGTGGCGTTGAACGGGGTGTTCGGCGCGGGCTTGAGCACCACGGTGTTTCCGGTGCCGAGCGCCTGGCCGAGCTTGTTGAGGGTCACCTCGAAGGGGAAGTTCCACGGCACGATGGCGCCGACCACGCCCACCGGCTCGCGCCAGACCTTGCGGGTGGTCAGCGTGCCGGTCAGGCTGATCACCTTGTCACCCAAGTCGGTTTCCCAGGCGTACTCGTCGATCAGCCTGGCGGGGTACTTCAGCCCGTCTTCGAGTGGGGCGTCCAGCTGCGGGCCGAACGTGATGGCCCGGGGCGAGCCCACCTCCAGGATGAGCTCCTCGCGCAGCTCTTCCTTTTCCGACTCGATCGCCTCGTGCAGCTGCAGCAGGCAGCGCTTCCGCAGCTCCCGGTTGGTGGACCAGTCGCTCTCGTCGAAGGCACGTCGGGCGGCGTCGATGGCCCGGTGCATGTCCTCCTTGGAGGCGTCAGCGACCTCCCCGAGCGGCTCCTCGGTCGCCGGGTTGATGTTGGTGAAGGTGCCGGCTTGCCCGTCGACGAGCTTGCCGTCGATCATCATCTTGGGCTCGAAGCGGACCTTTACAGCCTCGGTCATGTTTGTCACTCTCTTCTGAGTCGTTCAGGGGCTACGGAGAGCCTTACCGGAAACTAGCCGATTGGCAAGGTCCAACGCTTGCCGGGGCCGGTTATTGGGGGTCGAACAGCACCGGCACCGACGTGGGTGAGCGGAAAACCTGCCCGCGGATGTGCGGATCGTCCGCGGCGGGATCCAGCCGCAGGTTGGGCAGCCGGTCGAGCAAAAGGTTGATAGCGGTGCGCATTTCCAGCCGCGCCAGGTGCATGCCGAGGCAGACGTGCACGCCGTGCCCCCAGCCCAGGTGCGCCCTGGCCTGCCTGAAGATGTCGAACGTGTCCGGGTCGGGGTAGCGATCCTCCTGCCGGTTGGCGGAGCCCAGCATCGGCATCACCGTCGAGCCGGCCGGTATCGGCACCCCACCGAGTTCGGTGTCGCGGGTGGCCACCCGGGTGATGGTCAGCAGGGGTGGTTCCCACCGCACACCCTCCTCGATCGCCTGCGGCAGCAGCGACCGGTCCGCGCGGATGGCGTCCAGCTGCGCGGGATCCGACAGCAGCGCGAGCAGCAGGCTGCCCAGCGCCCGGTATGTCGTCTCCACTCCGGCGGGCAGCAGCAACCGCAAGAACGAGTAGATCTCTTCGTCTGCCAGTTTCTCGCCGTCGATCTCCGCCTCGGCCAGCGCGCTGATCAGATCATCCTTGGGTTCGGCGCGGCGGGCCTGCAAGATGGGCGCGAAGTAGTCGCAAAGCGCGGCCGACGCGGCAAGGCCGCGTTCGGGATTCAAGATCCAACTCAGCAGCGAGATCGACCACCGCTGGAACTGGGGATAGTCCTCCTCCGGCAGGCCCAGCAGACCCGCGATGATCTGACTCGGGTAGTCGAAGGTGAATTCCTTGACCAGATCCGCCTTGCCGTTCGCCGCGAACTTGTCGATCAGGTTGTTCGCCACCCGCCCGACCAACTCGTCTTCCCAGCGCGCCAATGCCTTCTGCGAGAACGCCTTTGACACCAGTGACCGCAGCCGGCCATGCACCGGTTCGTCCATACCCAGCATGACGCGCTCCCCCAATACCGGGCCGAACGCCGCGATGACGGCCGCCGACGAGAACGTCTCGTTGTCGCGCAGCATCTGCTGGGCTTCTTCGTGGCGGTAGACGATGAAAACCGGTTTGGATTCCTCGTGCGGCATGCCGGAGACATCCAGGCGCTGGATGGGCTCCTCGCGGCGCAGCCGCGCCAGTTCGGTGTACGGGTCGCGCACATCGCCGGAGACCGCGTCGTCGAAGGCGCCGAAGTCCTCCAGGTCGTCGAAAAGCTGTTCCATTATTTCCCCTCACTCCCCGTGCGGCGCTTGGCCGCAAGGGCGGCCAAGCGCTGTAGTACCGGCTGCGGTAGCACCCGCGCGGCAAGCACCATCGCCTTTTGGCCACCCGTCAAAGGCCACGCCCCGTCCCGCATCGAACCCTGTCTGGGTATGCCCAGCACGATCCGCGACACGTGGTGCATGCCCGAAGCCGGCAGGATCCTGTTGGCGGCCAGCAACATCGAGGCATCGGCGCCGATACCGCGGCGGCGGAACGGCACCCGGTCATCCAGCGCCTTGAGCAGGCCGTCGGTGAACCGCTCGGGCGGCCTGGCGAGTTTCATCGCCGCCCTGCCCCGGCTGTTCATGGTGTTGTGCAGCCGGGCGTACGGGCCGCCGAAGTCGCGATTGTCGGTGGTCCCCGCGTCCGTGATGATCTCGGTGTCGTACATGCCGGCCACCAGGACGGTGACACCGAGACCGAACGGCGCGATCTCGCACGCCATCGATTCCCCCCACCGCTCCAGCGCCCCCTTGGCCGCCGAATACGGTGCGGTGGCGGGTTGGCCCCGCACACCGGCAGCGCTGGACACCAGGACGATCCGCCCTTGGCCGGCCGCCCGCATCGACGGCAACAGAGCCTGGGTGAGCGCGACGGGGCCCAGGACGCTGGTGGCAATCATTCGCTCCCACAGCGCCATATCGGACTCCTCGACCATCCCGGCTGCGGAGATCCCGGCGTTGTGCACCAATGCATAAGGTGCGCCGACGGCTTCTTCGATGGCCTTGGCCGCCGCGGACACCGACGGTTGGTCCGTCAGGTCGAGTTGCACACCGATCAGCCTGTCGTCGTCTGGGATCGCCCCCGTCGCGTCCCGTAGCAACGGGAGGGCGCGCTCGGGTGTTCGCATGGCGGCCACCACGCGCCAGCCTTCGCGGTAGAGGCGCACGGCCGAGGCGAACCCCAGGCCGCGGGACGCCCCGGTGATGACGACGGCGCGCGGATCAGCCATGCGCGCTCGGAGTTGCGCAGGCGCCTACACCCGGCGGTGGCGGATCGACGTGCGGCCGCCCGTTCGGCTGGCCGCTCATCCAGGTCGACCAGATGCCCACCGAGTATGGGCCTTCCGCACCGGCCTTCTCGTAGAAGCCCTGCGGGTCATAGACTTTGGCTTCCGGGTAAGGCCATGGGCAGGCAACGGACGTCGCCGCCTTGGTGGCCTTGATGACGGCGAACCATGCCCCGTAGGCGAAGTAGGACACGTTGATGATGGCGAACATCACCAGGAACGTGCCCAGCACCGGGCGCGTCGGGAAGATCCTGGCCTTCGCGGCCAGCTTCTCGGCCACCGATTTGCCGGTGTCGTCGCGGTAGCAGAGTATGGCCGCGGGGACCATCACGAATGTCACCGAGAACGACTCCCAGATCAGCGGGAACTGGAACGTCGTGCCGGTGAACACCGAGCCCCACGGAATCACCTGGGAATAGATGTACATGCCCATGTGGACGAGCTGGATCTCCAGCCAGGCGTCGAAGACGAAGCCGATCGCACAGGTCAGCAGACCCAGGCTGACCAACGGGTGCCGCGACACGAACGCCGTCGGACCGTACTTGGCCTGCAGCTTGCGCAGGATCCAGATCGCCGGGAAGTAGGGTCCGAAATAGAAAGTGACGTAGCCGAATACCACGAACGGCTCAACGGTCGGCGACAGCGACACCAGCGGCCAGGACTCCGGCCAGTGGATGAGGTCGGGGTTGTACACCGCGAACGGGGCCCAGTTCATGATCGGGTCCTGCCAGACGATCAGCGTGGTGCACAGGAACATCAGCATCACCGGGCTGCCCGGGTTGCGGCGCCAGCCCCTGATGAACACCACGAGCAGGACGAGCAGCATGATGACGGTGGAAATGTGCAGGAACGTGATGTAGTCCAGGCCGAAGATGAACCTCACCGGGCGCGGACGGCCTTGCACGTTCGGATTGGCCACGCGCGGGTCGAGGGCGACGCGGCAGTTCGCGATGAAGAAGAGCACGAACGCGGCGAGTGCGGCACCGGCGATCCAGCCGCCCCATCCGCGCTTCTCCCTACGCCGCGGAGATGCCGGTTTTTCCTGTGCCGCAGGCGGTATGGATTGGTCAGTGCTCATGTCTTTGCCTCAATCTCCGAAGCGATCGATGAGACGCGAGTTGGTGCCGTCGGCATCGAGCATCCGCGCCACCAGATAGCCGGCGCCCATCCAGGCGCGGCGGGTCCATTTCCCGAAGGAGACACGAGTGCCGGGGGCGCCCGAGGCGGCGGGCATCATCTTCACCCGCTCCAATGCCTCTTTGACGCCGCGCGGGCTGAGTGGGTGGGCGTCGGCAAAGGCACGGACGAGTGTGGCGGCAACGTCACGGTTGACCACCGATACGCAGTATCCGGGACGGCTGCCGCCGTATTTCATCGCGTACCGGTCGAGGAAGTCCTGGCCGAGCCGGTTCTCCTCGTCGTACTGGTCGACCCCTACCCAGCCCATGAACGCGTTCCACATGATGGGGTTCACCCAGGCGTTCTGGAAAGCCGTGGTGGTGAATCGCGGTGGATCCCAGTCGACGGCTTCCAGCGCGGGGTTGATGAACACGATGCCGAAGCCGAAGCCTAGGTGCACGATCGCCTCGGACTTGGCTTCGTGCAGGGTGCGCACGGCCTCGTTGATGTCTTGCGCGGTCTGCGCGATCGCCGCCTCCGCGACGATGCGAATCCCCTTGCGCCGGCATGCGGTTCGCAGGTTCTTCAGGTAGCTTTCGCCGATCAGGTTCTGCTCCACGAGGACTCCGATCTCGGAGAGGCCTCGTTTGGCGACGAGATCGGCGATGAAGATCGGCTCGTCGGTCATCGAGCCCTGCGGGAAGGCGAAGGTCCATTCGCCCAGCCAGTCATCGGTGCCGGTGACGCTGATCGCCGGTACCTTGAACCGCTCCTCGATCGCCTCGCGGGTCGGCACGCAGTTGTCGGTGATGTGCGGCCCGAACACCACCAGGCAGCCCTCGTCGACGAGCTCGCCGAACGCGTCGATCACGGCCTTGACCGAACCCTTGGGTAGGCCCTCCACCTCGCGGTAGATCATTTGCACGGGTCGATCGATCAGGCCCTGTTCGACGGCTTCTTCGAAGATGAGGTCGAAGCACCGCGTGAAACTCGCCATCAATTCTTCCGGGAATCCCGGTGGCAGCGTGAAGTCCATCAGGTAGCCGACCTTGATCGGCTCAGCGCTGCTTTCGTAGGACATCTGACCTCCCGGGTGACGGATTTCACGCGCGCCGATTCATGACAAACCTAATATTTGTTCAGACACTAGCGGTGGCGGTATGTAGCGTCAATCATCCGCCCGCGCCGCCCAGATAGATCTCGATCATGTCGCCCAGGGCCCTGCCCACCGTCACGTCGTCGGTGAGCGGTCCCGCGATCGCGGCTCGAGCCGCCTCGCGCATGGTCAGCCCTTCCGCGACCAGCCTGCCGGCGGCGATGAGCACGCGGGTCGACGCGACCTCGCGCAGCCCGCCGGTTTCCAGTCGGCGGATGGCTTGCCCGAAACGGACCAGCTCCGCGGCGGTGGCACCGTCGACGCCGGCCTCGTGTGCGACGATCCCCTCTTCGACATCGGCTGCGGGGAAATCGAATTCGATCGCAACCATGCGCTGCCGGGTCGAATCCTTGAGATCCTTCAGCACGCTCTGGTAACCGGGGTTGTAGGACACCACCAGGCCGAAACCGGGCGCCGCGTCGAGCGTGACCCCCAGTCGCTCGATCGGCAGTTGTCGCCGGTGATCCGCGAGGGGATGCAGCACCACGGTGGTGTCCTGCCTTGCCTCCACCACCTCGTCGAGATAGCAGATCGCGCCCTCGCGCACCGCGCGCGTCAGCGGACCGTCCACCCACACGGTCTCGTCACCCTGCAGCAGATACCGGCCGACGAGGTCCGCGGTGGTGAGGTCGTCATGACAGGCGACGGTGATCAACGGCCGGCCGAGGTCGTGGGCCATCGCCTCGACGAACCGGGTCTTGCCGCAACCCGTCGGTCCCTTCAGGACGAGCGCCAGACCCTGGCGGTACGCCGCCTTGAAAACGGCTTCCTCGCCGCCGATTGCTTTGTAGTAGGGCCGCGCCCCCTCAAGCCCGGAGATCGCGCCGTTCCGGTCCGCAAGCCGGGACTCGTTGGCCATGGCTTCCCTTCTGCTATCCACGGATAACCGACCCTATCGCGGAACAGATGTTTGTTTCAAGCTGTCTGACGAGCGGGTTTAGCCTGAACATCTGTATCGGCCACTCCTTTTACGACACCCTGCGGCGGACCTCGGCCGAGCGCAGTGCGGACCGGAACAGCGGCCCGATCACGCCGGCGAGCTGGTCGGGGCGCGCGATCGTCGCGTGCGCGGCGCTACCGAAGACCCGGCGCAGCGACGCCACGTCGGTCGCCGCGCCGATGGTCAGGCACACGCAGCCGGTGCCGCGGCGGCGCACCTCGGCCAGGGCGCGGCGCGCGTCGGCGGCACCGTAGGGCCGCTCGTAGCCGTGGTCGTATGCGAGCCCGTCGGACAGCACCACCAGCAGCCGCCGGGAGGTACCACCGCGCGCCTCCAGCACCGCCGAGCCGTGCCGGATGGCCGCGCCGAGGCGGGAGTAGGCGCCGGGTTCAAGGCTGTTGAGCCGCTTCATCACTCGGGTGTCGAGGTGATCGTCAAATCGCTTGACCGGCACCACGCTCACCGCCCGCCGGCCCTGCGAGTAATAGGCATAGAGCGCGACTCGGTCTCCCAGGTCGTGGAGCGCGACGGTGAGGTTGGCGACCGCCGCGCGCTGCTGCTCGTGCACGGTCCGCCCGACCGTGCCGGGCTCCGCCGCCGACCCGGACACGTCGAGCAGCAGCAGCACCGACAGGTCCCGCCGGCGGCGCAGGCTGTCGAGGTACACCGCCTCGTCGGGCACCGAGCCCGCCAGCACCTCGACCCGGGCCTCGACCGCCGCGTCGATGTCGATGTCGTCGCCCAGCGACTGCCGGTGCCGGCGATGCAGACCCATCCCGAGCCGCGACAACGGGCGGCGCACGCTGATGGCGGCTTCGATCGCATGCGTCGCCGACGGTTTGATCTCCGCCTCGACCTCGCGCACCGTGCACCATGCGGGACGGTACTTCTTGCGACCCGCGTCCCATTCCGGGTACGTGGCACCGTAAGTGGGCTTCAGGTCTTCGCCGTCCTCGCTCGACGTGGCAGCCAGCGACGTCACCGCATGCAAGCCGCGCTTTGTGGAGTTGGTCCGATGGGTCGGGGTGTCCGCGCCGGGCGGTCCGCCGCCGCTGCCGGTCTTGCGCGCCGACGACAGCATCTTCTTCAGCCACTTGCCGATGAAACCGCCACCACCCACCGGGCTGGTGAACATATCGGGATCGTCCGAATCGTCGGTCTCGCCGTCGTCGAGTTCTTCCAATTCCTTCGCGCCGCTGCTCCTTGGGACATGCCCGGGCTTTTCGCCTTCCCGTTGCTCGGCCGCCCGGTCAGACGCGGCCAACACCTTCGCCGCACGGACGACGCCGAATTCCGGTGCCGGGTCGTTGATCGGCCCCCGCTCCTCGGCGATCCGCAGCGAAGCGGCGGGCGAATCGCTGCGGCTCGCGATGTCGCGGTCGCCCAGGGATGCCAGAACGCCCGGCAGCAGGTGGTCATTCGCGACGAGGGCCCGGTGCGCCTCCACCGCCAGATAGCGCCTGGCCAGCCGAGGGTGGCGCAGCAGCGGACGCATCACGTCCGGGTCCAGGCTGCCGGCCGCGATCATCGAGGCCTGCACGGCAACGGCTTCGAGCTGCCCGCGGGCGCTCGCACCCGTGTCGACATGAATCGCCTGGCCGTCGGTCCACGACGGTTCGCCCGGTCGCAGCGCGGCCACCGCCACGGCTCGGCCCGCGAGTGCGGAGGCGAGCAGGCCGAGGCCCGGCAACCGGTCACCACGCACCTCGGTCGACACGCTCATTCTCCGAACCCGTTTGGACTTCGTTGACCAAATATCTGTTCCACCGTAAAGTCCGGTGCCACCGCAGTCAATCGAGACGACGACGAAGGCAAGGAGCACATGGCGATCGACTTCACCGGCCAGGTCGCGGTGGTCACCGGCGGCGGGCGCGGCCTGGGGCGGCTATACGCTCTGGACCTCGCGCGCCGGGGCGCCGCTGTGGTGGTCAACGACATTGGCGGTTCGATGCGGGGAGAGGGCGCGGACTCCGGCGTCGCCGACGACGTGGTCGACGAGATCCGGAAGGACGGCGGGACCGCCATCGCCTCTTACGATTCGGTCGACAGCCCGGCCGGCGGCCAGGCGATCGTCGACGCGGCCGTGGGCTCGTTCGGGCGACTGGACGCGGTGATCAGCAACGCCGGCATCTTCGGCAGCGCGCCCTTCGAGGACCTCTCCCTCGACGACTGGACTCGAATGCTGCGCGTGCATCTCGACGGCGGCTTTCACCTGTCGCAGCCCGCCTACCGCGTGATGAAGAACAATGGGGGCGGGCGGTTCGTCTTCATCTCGTCGTCCGCAGGAATCTTCGGTCAGCCGATGGAGGCCCACTACGCCGCGGCGAAGGCCGGCCTGGTCGGGTTGACGAACGTGATCGCGATCGAGGGTGAGGCACACGGCATCGTCGCGAATTCCGTTATGCCGACCGGCTTCTCGCGGATGGTCACCGAGACCGTCGGCGACGAGAAGTTCCTCGCCGAATCGGGCTTCATGCAGGCCATCAGGCCCGAGCTCGTCGTGCCGTTGGTGATCTTTCTCGCCAGCAGCGCGTGCACGTTCACCCACCGCAACTATTCGGCCGCCGCCGGCCGCTATGCGCGGGTGTTCGTCGGCCTGAGCGAAGGGTGGCTCGCGGACGCCGACAGCCAACCGACGGCCGAAGACATCGCGGCGCATCTCGACGAGATCTCGTCGACGGAGAAGTTCATCGTGCCCGCGTCCATCGTGGACGAGGTGCTGGAAGTGTGCGAGCGACGCGGCGTCAGCCCGATGCCGGGCAACGCGGAGGTCGCCTTCCCCGAACACCAACGCAACGGGAGCTGAGCGTGGCCACCGGCGTTGTTGACCAAATATCTGCCCAACCGTAAAGTCCGGCTTGGTCGCCAGTCGAAGGGTTTAAGACAAGCAAACGTGGACTTCTCATACCCGGCGGAAGTGGAAGAATTCCGCATCGAGCTGCGCGACTGGCTGTCGGCGAACCTGACCGATGAGCTGGTGGCCGCTCGCCGGCCCGCCGGACGCGATGACGCCGCGATCGAGATGCTGCGCGCGTGGAGCGCGACAATGGCCGACGCGGGCTGGGCCGCGGTCTCTTGGCCCCGCGAATACGGCGGCCGCGGCGCAACGGTTCTCGAGCAACTGGTCTACACCGAGGAAACCACGCGCGCCCGAGCCCCTATGCCGCTCAATGTTATTGGGCTGAACAATATAGCGCCGGCGATCATGCAATACGGCACCGAGTCCCAGAAGCTCACGCTGCTCCCCCGCATGATGCGCGCCGACGACATCTGGTGTCAAGGGATGTCGGAACCCGAAGCGGGGTCCGATCTCGCGGCGCTGCGCACCCGCGCGGTGCGCGACGGTGACGACTTCGTCGTCAACGGGCAAAAGATCTGGACCTCGCTGGGGCATCGGGCGGACTGGTGCCAGCTGTACGTGCGCACCGACCCCGACGCACCGAAACACAAGGGCATTTCCTGCCTGATCGTCGACATGACGCTGCCCGGCATCGAAGTCCGTCCGCTGGTGACGCTCAACGGCGAGGCCGATTTCGCCGAGGTGTTCTTCCACGACGTGCGGGTCCCGGCGGACGCGTTGCTCGGACCGCTGAACGCGGGCTGGCAGGTGGCCACGACCACGCTCAGCCATGAGCGCGCCGGGGCGGCACGGCTGTACGCCGAAATGCAGGTGCGGCTGGAAGAACTCGTCGACGACATCGCGAAGGAAGGACGCGCGCCCAGCCCTCTCCGGGACCCGGTGACGCTGCGGCGCCTCGGCGAAATCGCGCTCCGCATCAAGTATCTCGAAGTTTTGTGCCAGCGGTCGATCTCGGCGACGCTGCACGGCGGATCCGAAACTACAGCGTTTGCCTCGGCAAGCCTCGCCAAGACGGTGTGGGGCGAGATCGGGCAGGACATGGCCGCCCTGGGATTCGACGTGCTGGGCACCCGCGGCGCCGGTGCGCCGTGGGCGAACTACCGTCTGACGGCGCGCTCGCTGACCATCGCGGGCGGCACGACACAGATCAACAAGAACATCACCGCCCAGCGGGTACTCGGGTTGCCGCGCAAATGAATCTCGAATTCACCGACGAGCAGGTCGCCCTGCGCGACACCACCCGGCGCTTTCTGGCCGAAAAGGCCCCGGTCTCGGGTCACGTGCGCCCGCTGCTCGATGATCCGATTGGCACCAATGAAGCGGTGTGGCTTGGCCTTGCCGATCTCGGGACCACCGGTCTTCTGGTAGCTGAGGACTACGGCGGCGCCGGCATGACCATGGTCGAGGCCGGCATCGTGGCCGAAGAGCTGGGCGCCGCCCTGCATCCGGGGCCGTGGTTGTCGACCGCGGTCGCCGCCACGCGAGCGCTGACGCGACTCGCCGCGGCCGATAACGCGTCCGGGCTGTTGAGCGGGATTGCCGATGGCACCACCGTTGCCACCGTCTGCTTCCCGGATGCCGAAAAGCCGTTGGTAGCCGCGAGCCGCCAGGGCGACCGCGCCGAGTTGCGGGGCGAGGTCGCCGCGGTGCCCGACGCCGCCGCCGCGGACGTCCTGTTGGTGTTCGCCGGGGAGGAGGGCGGCCTCGGGCTCTTCTCGGTACCGACCGGCTCGCCGGACGTTTCGGTCGCGCCCGAGCAAGGTATCGACCAGACGCGCAAGCAGTTCGGTATCGGCTTCCAGGCAACGCCCGCGCAACGGCTGGCCGCGGCGTCTTCGGACAGCGTCACGGCGGTGATCGACGACGTGTTGATCGCGACCGCCGCCGATGCCCTCGGCGCCGCGCGCGCAGTCATGGATATGGCCGTCGAATACGCCAAAGCCAGAACACAATTCGGCCAGCCGATCGGCTCGTTCCAGGCGGTCCAGCATCTGTGCGTTGACATGTTCGAGACCGTCGAGTTGGCCCGCAGCGGCGTGATCCACGCGCTGTGGGCGGCCGACAACGCCGATCCCGACGAGCGGCACCTGGCCGCGCTGCGGGCGAAGGCGTTCGCCGGTCGACTGGCCACCGTGGGCGACACGGCCATCCAGGTGTTCGGCGGAATCGGCTACACCTGGGAGCACGACGCACACCTGTACCTCAAGCGCCTGCTCAGCTGGAGCGCGTTTCGCGGTGGCCCGGACGAGTATCTAACCGAAGTCGGTGCGCGCCTTGCGAAGAGAGGCAAAACGTGATGGATGTCGAGTACCTGCTCACCGCCACCCGCTCGGCGCGTAAGACGCTCGACCTGGATGCGCCGGTCGACATGGCAGACATCCGGGAATGTCTGCGTATCGGTTTGCAGGCCGCCAACGGCTCCAATCAGCAGTCCTGGCGCTGGCTGGTGGTCACCGACCCGGCGTTGCGCCACGAGATCGCCGAGCTGTACCGCGCGGCCTACCTGCTGCGGGTCGGTGGCCAGATGATCGCCGACCTCGTGCCCGCCGGAACGCCCGAAGGGCGGATCATGTCGTCGACGGAGTGGCTGGTCGAGAACATGACCAGGGTGCCGCTGCTGGTGATCCCTTGCTATCAGCCCTACCTGCCGCGCATGGACGGAGACGAATCGTTTCATCAGGCCACGCTGTACGGCTCGATCTTTCCCGCCGTCTGGAACTTTCAGCTGGCGCTGCACAACCGGGGCTACGGGACGTGCATCACCACCCTGCATCTGCATCGCGAGGAGCAGGTGCGGCGGCTGCTCGGGATTCCCGAAACCTACGTCCAGGGCTGTCTACTTCCGGTGGGCCGGATTCGTGCCGGGCACACGTTCCGGCCCGCCCGTCGGCGGCCCGTCGGCGAGGTCGTTGCGCGCGACCGTTGGGGCGGGCCACCGCTTTAGAATGGGCTTCACACCGCTGTTACGCAGCGCATTTGTTGCGCCCGGTCTGATAGCCTCTAACAAAGATTTGGTTCGGTGAGAGGGACGAATGCGTATGTTTGTCAGTCCGCGGTCGTCCGGACATGCGCACCGCTGATCATGCCGAGAGCGGAGTCATTGGGCGCCACCACGGCTGAATTGGTCACACGCCGAACCGAGATCCTCACCACCGCCGCCTCGTTGATCGCAGAGTCCGGATTGCGGACCTCGTTGCAGGAGATCGCCGACGCGGCAGGGATTCTTCCCGGCAGCCTGTACCACCATTTCGAGTCCAAAGAGGCAATCCTCATCGAGTTGATCCGCCGCTATCAGGACGATCTGGATCGGATCGGGCAAGCCGCGCAAGCAAAGTTGGACAAACCCGACCCCCGGCCGGTTCCTGAGCAGGTCGTCGAGCTGGGCTCGGCGATCGCGGACTGCGCAGTGCGGCATCGGGCCGCACTGCAGATGTCTTTCTACGAGGGGCCGAGCACGGATCCGGAGCTGATGAAGCTGACGCAGCAGCGGCCCGTGGCGGTTCAGGAGGCGATGCTGCAAACGCTGCGCGCGGGCAGGTGGAGCGGCTACATCAAACCCGACATCGACCTGCCCACGCTGGCCGACCGAATTTGCCAGACCATGCTGCAGGTCGGCCTCGACGTCATGCGCCATAAATCCCCCGCCGACCAAGTGGCCGCGCTGCTTTGCCGAATCATGTTGCAGGGATTGGCAACCCGGCCCCCCGCCGACTCGGAACTCGACCGGTCCAAAGCCTTCGCCGCCGCCAGGGACGTCATCGAGACCTGGTCGGACGACAGCGAAGCCGATCCCAGCGACAAAGCGGCGCACGTCCGTGCGGTGGCGCGAACGGAATTCGGCCGCAAAGGCTACGAGGCCACCACCATCAGGGACATCGCATCCGCGGCCGGCCTGGGCACCGGGACCGTCTACCGGGTGATCGGATCGAAAGACGAGCTACTCGCATCGATCATGGAATCGTTCGGCCGGAAGGTCGAGGCGGGCTGGGTGAACGTCCTGCGCTCGGATGCCACTCCCATCGAGAAGCTGGACGCACTGAGCTGGGTCAACGTGAATGCGCTCGATCGGTTCTCCGACGAGTTCCGGATCCAGCTCGCCTGGATGCGTCAATCGCCGCCGGACACTCCCAACCCGGGCTGGTTATACGCGACCCGACTCCGGCAGATGAAAACGCTCCTTTCCGACGGCATCCGATCGGGCGAGATCGGTGTGGACGGCGCGTCCACGGCGATGCTGGCGCGCTGCGTCATCGGCTTGCAGTGGATACCGGAGAACATCCTTGCCGAGGTCGGCAAACGCGCGGCGCTGGTACACGTGCGGGACACGGTTTTGCGCGGTGTGGCGGTTCGCGCCGGGTAGGTATTGAACCAAAAAACTGTTACCCATACAGTTGGGCGATTAGAATCGCATTGGCAGTGAATGAGAAGGGGATTTCCATGACTGTTGTCGATCGGTTGCGCTACGACGGCAAGCGGGCTCTCGTCGTCGGCGGCGCCACCGGCATGGGCGCAGCGGCGGCCAAGTCGGCCGCCGAACTCGGCGCCGAAGTGATCGTGATGGACTACGCGCCGGTCAACTACGACGTCGCCAAGTCCATCCAGGTGGACCTGCGCGACCCCGCGTCGATCGACGCCGCGCTCGAGCAACTCGACGGTCCGATCCACGCCCTGTTCTCGGCAGCCGGCATCGCCGACGGGACAACCGACCTGATGGCGATCAACTTCATCGGCCACCGCCATCTCATCGACCGGCTGCTCGAGAAGAACCAGCTTCCTTCGGGCTCGGCGATCTGCTTCATCTCCTCGGTCGCCGGAATGGGCTGGGAAAACGACCTGGAACTGCTGACGGAGTTCCTCGCCACGCCGGACTTCGCCTCGGCGCAAGAGTGGGTCAAGGCGCACGAAGCCGAAGGCATCATCCACTACGGCTTTTCCAAGAAGGTCGTCAACGCCTACGTCGCGACCCAGGGCTACCCGCTGCTGAAGAAGGGCATCCGGATCAACGCGATCTGCCCGGGCCCCACCGACACCCCGCTCGCCCAGGCCAACGCCGATCTCTGGCTCACTTTCGCGCAGGACTATCGCGAAGAGACCGGTTCGAAGGTGCACACCCCGGAGCAAATGGGTGACGTGATGGCGTTCCTGAACAGCGCCGCCGCCTTCGGCATCAGCGGGATCACCCTGCTGGTGGACTACGGGCACACGATGGCGTCGCTCACCAACGCCTACCCGCCGGGCAAGCCGATCATCGACATCATCATGGGGCGGGTAAAGCTCTAGCATGGCGAGGCGCCCGGCTGTCCGGGCGCCGGGTCGCAAGCTACCGTCGGGGGCATGGCACGGATCATCGTCATCGGCGGCCACGGCAAGGTCGCGCTGCAACTCGCCCGCGTCCTGAGCGAACGCGGCGACGAGGTGAGTTCGGCCTTCCGGAACCCCGACCACTCCGACGATGTGGCGGCCACCGGGGCCAAGCCGGTGGTGGCCGATGTCGAACAGCTGGACACCGACGCGCTGGCCGGCTTGGTGGCCGGGCACGACGCGGTCGTCTTCTCGGCGGGAGCGGGCGGGGGCAACCCGGCACGAACCTATGCCGTCGACCGCGACGCCGCCATCCGGGTGATCGATGCCGCCGCGCGGGCCGGTGTCAAGCGATTCGTGATGGTCTCCTACTTCGGTGCGGGGCTGGATCACGGTGTCCCGCAGGAGAATTCGTTTTACCACTACGCGGAGGCCAAGGCGGCCGCCGATGCCCACCTGCGCGCCAGCGGCCTCGACTGGACCATCCTGGGACCGGGCCGGCTCACCCTCGAACCGGCCACCGGCCACATCGCGCTGGGGCAGGGCAAAGGGGAAGTGTCCCGGGCCGACGTCGCGCTCGTGGTGGCCGCGGCGTTGGCGGACGACTCGACCGTCGGCCGAACGATCGACTTCAACAACGGCGAGACTCCCATCGCCGATGCGCTGGCAAGTCAGGCCGGAAGGCCGGAGTAAACTCCGGCACGCAGCTGGTCTGCCGTCGCCGCCCCACGCGACGCCGGCATCGAGCGAGGCAGGTTAGTAACGCTTCGCGAGAGGGAACCCGGTGAGAGCCCGGGACTGTCCCGCAGCGGTATGCAGGAACGACCGCCGTCAACCAAGCACTGGTCTCAGCGCTGAACCGAGACTGGGAAGCGACGGCCATTAGGAACTGCCCGGCTCCACAGCGGCCCTTCCGGGCCGCATCGTCGGCCGGGCGTAGGAGCACCGCCGGGTGCGCGCCTGCGAGTCCGAAGACCTGCCAGCCGTGCCGGGCGCGCCGCGTCCGGCGGCTCATCGCCTCGTGGAATGGGCGTTCGGCTGAAGGCGTTGCGGTTGTGCGCAAGGTGCATACCGCACGGATCGGCTGCGCGTCCTCCGGCGGTGACCACCCCGCTGATTGATAGGACCAGATCGTGACCGCTCAACCATTCACCGCCACCGTCATCGGCTCGCCACGCATCGGGCCGAAGCGCGAACTCAAACGCGCCACCGAGGGCTACTGGGCCGGGCGCACCAGCCGAGCCGAACTAGAAAACGTCGCCGCCACCTTGCGCCGCGACATGTGGGCCGGTCTCGCCGCCGCAGGCCTGGACTCCGTTCCGGTGAACACGTTCTCCTATTACGACCAGATGCTGGACACCGCGGTGATGCTGGGCACGCTGCCGGCCCGGGCTGCGCAGGTCCCCGACGATCTGGACCGCTACTTCGCCGCCGCGCGCGGCAATTCCGACGTCGCGCCGCTGGAGATGACCAAGTGGTTCGACACGAACTACCACTACCTGGTTCCCGAGATCGAGCCCGCGACCGCGTTCTCGCTCAACCCCGACAAGGTGCTTTCCGAGTTGAAAGAGGCTCTCGGGCAAGGGGTTCCAGCCCGTCCGGTCGTCATCGGGCCGATCACCTTCCTGCTGTTGAGCAAGGCGGTCAACGGCGGTAGTGCGCCGATCAAGCGGCTCGAGGAGCTGGTGCCGATCTACGCGGATCTGCTGTCCCTGCTCGCCAACAACGGCGCGCAGTGGGTGCAGTTCGACGAGCCGGCGTTGGTGACCGACATCTCCCCCGATGCCCCGGCGCTGGCCGAGGCCGCATACAACGCGCTGGGCAAGTCGACCAACCGCCCGGCCATCTTCGTCGCGACCTACTTCGGTGATCCCGGCGCCTCCCTCGCGGGGCTGGCCCGCACCCCGGTCGAGGCGATCGGCGTCGACCTGGTGTACGGCGCCGACACCGCGCTGGCGGGCATTCCGGAGTTGTCCGGCAAGACCCTGGTGGCCGGCGTCGTCGACGGGCGCAACATCTGGCGCACCGACCTGGAGGCGGCGCTCGACAAGTTGGCCACCGTGTTGGGTTCCGCTGGCACAGTGGCGGTCTCGACCTCGTGCTCCACGATGCATGTGCCGTACTCGCTGGAGCCGGAAACCGATCTGGACGACGCGCTGCGCAGCTGGCTGGCGTTCGGGCAGGAGAAGGTCACCGAGGTGGTGACGCTCGCGCGCGCACTGCGCGACGGGCGCGAGTCCGTCGCCGACGCGATCGCGGCGTCCAACGCGGCGGTGGCCTCCCGTAAGAGCGACCCGCGGCTGCACAACGACGCGCTGCGCGAACGCATCGACTCGATCGTCAAGTCGGGCACCCACCGCGGCGACGCGGCCGCGCGCCGCGCCAGCCAGGAAGCGCGGCTGCACCTGCCGCCGCTTCCGACCACGACCATCGGCTCCTACCCGCAGACCTCCGCGATCCGCAAGGCGCGCGCCGCGCTGCGGACCGGCGAGATCGACCAGGCGGAGTACGAGAAGCGGATGAAGAAGGAGATCGCCGACGTCATCAGGCTGCAGGAGGAACTCGGGCTCGACGTGCTGGTGCACGGTGAACCGGAGCGCAACGACATGGTGCAGTACTTTGCAGAGCAGCTCGAGGGCTTCTTCGCGACGCAGAACGGCTGGGTGCAGTCGTACGGCAGCCGCTGCGTGCGCCCACCGATCCTCTACGGCGACGTGGTCCGCACCCACCCGATGACCGTCGAGTGGATCAAATACGCGCAGTCGTTGACCGGCAAGCCGGTGAAAGGCATGCTCACCGGTCCGGTCACCATCCTGGCGTGGTCGTTCGTCCGCGACGACCAGCCGCTGGCCGACACCGCCAACCAGGTGGCGCTGGCCATCCGTGACGAGACCGTGGACCTGCAGTCCGCGGGCATCGCCGTCATCCAGGTCGACGAACCGGCGCTGCGGGAGCTGCTACCGCTGCGCCGCGCGGACCAGGAGGACTACTTGCGTTGGGCCGTCGGGTCTTTCCGGTTGGCCACCTCCGGCGTCGACAACTCCACGCAGATCCATACCCACCTGTGCTACTCGGAATTCGGTGAGGTGATCGGGGCCATCGCCGATCTGGACGCGGACGTGACGTCCATCGAGGCGGCACGCTCGCACATGGAGGTGCTCGACGACCTGAACGCGGCCGGTTTCGCCAACAGCGTCGGCCCCGGCGTCTACGACATCCACTCCCCGCGGGTGCCGAGCAAGGCCGAGATGGCGGAGTCGTTGCGCGCGGCGCTGAGAGCCGTTCCCGCGGAACGGCTCTGGGTCAACCCCGACTGTGGGCTGAAGACCCGCAACTCCGATGAGGTCACCGCGTCGCTGAAGAATATGGTCGCCGCGGCGCAGGAGGTGCGGTCGGGCGCTTAGCCGAGTGTCACGCCGGCGTGGCGCTCCGCGCCGAGCGTCACGCTGGTGTGGCCTCGTCCGACAGCACCTCGACGGGGACATCGTCGGCCCACGGTTGCCGGGTCACCATGTCGGCGACCCGGACGATGCCGCGCTCGAACTCGCCCGTCGCCGCGTCCACCAGCCGATACGCCTGGGTCTGCTTGTGGATCGGCTGCGCGTCAAGCAGGACCACCCGCACCTCCCCCGGTTCGAAGTGGCAGCGCTCCTGCAGTGCAGCGATCAGCTGCTCGTTGTGCATGTGGCCGTCGCCGAAGTTCCAGCCGATGGCGGTGCTGCAGATGCGCTCGCCGTCGGTGAGGACATAGTCGTCCTCGTTCTGGCCGGCCATCGCGCGATGCGCGAGCGTGAACAGCGCGCGGCCGTGAGTGTTGAACCCGCGGAACGCGTATCCCATGTAGAGCGGGATCTGCGCGGCCTCCGGGCTGCCGTAGAACCGCTCCAGCTGGGCCTGCGGCATGCTCGCGATCGCCACGATGCCCCTGGTGATCTTGTCGGTGGCCGATCCCTTGATGCACCACAGCGTGGTGTCCCAGTTGCCGGCGTAATACCGCATCCCCGGCAGGAACGAGATCTTGCGCGGAAACATGTTGCCCAGCAGGACAATTCCCGCGATGACGACGAACAGTATCGCCACCACCACCGGGTGCCTCAGGTCGCGCAGCCCCAAGCGGGCGTGCGCGACGAACAACGACAGCACCCCGAAGATCATGAAGACGTTCCACTCCAGCGGCACGCCCATGGGGATTGACACGAGGATGCCCAGGTGGAAGCAGACCATGACGATGGCGGCCACCGTGATGGGCCAGCCGCTGTGACAGAAGAACAACGGCAGCGGCACCAGCATCTCGATGGCGGTGCTGATATGCGCCAGCCATCGCGACAGCCGCCCGGGCCGCAGATCGTCCGGGAACTTCTCGAAGAACTGCCGCTTCAGCCACCGGGGCCGCACCAGCGGGTTGTTGGACATCATCGTGGAGATCACGAACGGGAAGTGCTTGTTGAGCTTCGAGGTCGCGGCGCCCATCCAGATGACCAGGAACACCACCTTGGACCCGACGATCATGTCGGGCGCACCGAAGAGGAACGTGACCGTCATGGTCGCGTACACCTCTCCGCGGGCGGCCAGGAAGATCACCTTGTCGCGCAGCCCGAGCACGCCGAGCAGCAGCAGGATGAGCACGATCTTCCACGCGGGCAGCAGCCCGATCGCGGTGCCCAACTCGGGCATCGGTCCGGTGCCGTCGGCGAACAGCGCGCTGAACGTCACCAGCAGGAACAGTGCGTACAGCGCGACATCGACCGGCTTGCGCTTGGTGCCGCTGGTGAGCGGGAACCGGTCCGGCCACGGTGGCAACCGGATGGTGCCGAAGCGCATCCAATACAGGATCGAGCCCATCGGCGGGAAGAACCGGTTGTTCAGCGGGCCGAAGCCGCAACCGAGCCCGACCACCTCGAAGAGCATCGTGTAGAGCACGACCTTCTCGAACACGATGGGCTCCGACCACCACGATGCGACGTGAGTGAACCCACCAAGTCCCCTGGTGGCCGAGGCGAACAGCCATGCGCCCAGGATGTAGAGCAGGATTTTGACGACGTAGAACAGGTGCAGCGCGACCGGCGTGCCGAAGCCCACCTCGGCCCAGTGCTTGGCCATCGGGCGGATCTTTTCGCTACGGGTGCCCTTGTTCCACTCGGCCATATCGAGCTGCGGCAGCTCGGGCTTGAGAAATCCCATGGTGGTCAGATTAGAACGTGTTCTAGGCGCGCGTCGCCCAAGCCCGGCAACAAAGCTTTGCCTGCCACTTGGCCGCCGGATAGCGTGGAACCGGATCGGCGCGGTCCCTAGGAGGCGTCCATCATGAACAGGTTTCGAATTCTCTTATCGGCCTCGGCGCTGGCGATGTTCGCGGCTGTCTCGCCCGTCGCCCGGGCGGACGCGCCCGCGCCGGGCGATGCCTGCACGGTCTTGCACGCGACCACCCAGGACGCCAACAACAGGACGATGTGGTGCAACCCCACGATGACGGGCACCCATGACCTGGTGTGGCAATACGGCGGGCCCGCCCCCAGCCCCTAACCAGAGTCGTTGTCGGGCAACCAGATTCCTGGCGGGATCACCGGTGCCCGCTCGAGGATCCGCGGATCAACCATCACGTTGAGCGCGTCGAGGTCGCCCGCCCGCAGCACGGCGAGCGCATCCACGGTGGAGAGGAACCGTTCCCGTTCAGCCGGTTCCACGACCTCGCCGGCGAGCTCGGTGAACTTCTGCACGTACTGCGGGCGCCGGAAGGGCCGGGCACCGAACGGATGCGCGTCGGCGACGGCCAGCTCGTCGACGATCACTTCCCCGCTCTTCAGCCTCACCTCGGCCCGCGCCCCGAACGCCCTCTCGGCGGGATCCGTCGAGTGGTAGCGCCGGGTCCACTCCGGGTCCTCGACGGTGGAAATCTTGCGCCACAGTTCGACGGTGTCGGGCCGATGAGCCCGCTCGGGAGCGTAGGAGCGTTCGTGGTGCCAGCTGCCGTCCTGCAGCGCAACGGCGAAAATGTAGGGCAGCGAGTGGTCGAGCGTCTCGCGCGACGCGTCCGGGTCGAACTTCTGCGGGTCCGCGGAGCCCGTTCCGATCACGACGTGGGTGTGGTGGCTGGTGTGCAGCACGACGGTCGCGACCGCACCGAGGTCGCCTATGCGTTCGCGTAGCCGCCGGGCCAGGTCGATCGGCGCCTGGCTCTGATACTCGGCGGAGTGCTCCTTGGTGAAGCTGTCCAGGATCGCGCGCTTGGCCTCGCCGGGAGCGGGCAGCGGCACCCGGTATTCGCGTTCGGGTCCGCCCAACAGCCACGCGATCACTCCGTCCTCGCCCTCCCAGATGGGCGCCGGAGACCCCTCGCCGCGCATCGCCCGATCGACCGCCTCGATGGCAACCTTGCCGGCGTGCGCCGGGGCGAACGCCTTCCAGCTGGAGATCAGCCCCTTGCGGGATTGGCGGGTGCTGGTGGTCAGGTGCAGCGCCTGCCCGACCGCCTGGTAGATCGTCTCCGTGTCCAGCCGCAGCATGGTTCCGATACCGGCGGCCACGGACGGACCCAGGTGCGCCACGTGGTCAATCTTGTACTCGTGCAGGCAGATTCCCCGGGCCAGGTCGATCTGGATCTCGTAGGCGGTGGCCAGGCCGCGAATCAGGTCGGCGCCCGGCAGGCCCAGCTGCTGCGCGACCGCGACCAGCGGGGGAATGTTGTCACCCGGGTGGGAATACTCGGCGGCCAAATACGTGTCGTGGAAGTCGAGTTCGCGCACCGCGACGCTGTTGGCCCAGGCCGCCCACTCCGCCGAATAGGTTCCGTCGACGCCGAAAACCCTGGCCCCGCGCCGCCTGGGATGGGCCAGCGCCTGTTGGCGCGCCACCGTGACGGGACGGCGCAGCACGGCGGCGGCGCTGACCGCCGCGTTGTCGATGATCCGATTCGCCACCATCTCCGCGGTTTCCGGTTCGACGGCGACCGGATCGGCGGCGACGTCGGCGATCTTGGCCGCCAGGTGTTCGCGGCGGGGGAAGTGGTCGGAGCTGCGCCGCGTCCGAACCGTGTGCATCAACACAATCCGCACCCTATGACCAACGGGTGCAGAAATCTCCGTTAACCCACCGCCACCGGCACCGGCCGAGGTGTACTTTGCTGCTGGGGCGGTGGAAGTTGAGGAGCCAGCCGTGTCAGAGGTCGATTATTGCGTGGTCGGAGCGGGATTCGCGGGTTTGACGGCCGCCCTGCGGTTGAAACGGGCGGGCCATTCGGTGGCCTTGCTGGAGGCGCGTGACAGGGTCGGCGGCCGCACCTTCACCGAGTACCGCCCCGACGGGACGTGGATCGATCGCGGCGGCGCGTGGATCGGACCGGGCCAGGACCGGATCTACGCGATGATGGACGAGTTCGGCGTCCCCGAGTACAAGCAGCACAACGACGGCGACGCCATGATGATCGTCGACGGCAAGAAGCACCGCTATGGCGGCACCATCCCGTGGACTATGAGCCCGTGGGCTGTCGCCAACCTCGGCGTCGGTCTGCTGTCGATCGAGAAGATGGCGAAATCGCTTCCGCGCGAAGCGCCGTGGGACGCCAAGCATGCTGACGAGTGGGACCGCATCAGCGTGGGCGAATGGATCGAGCAGAACACCATGTCCAGGCAGGCCCGCGAAATGCTGGACATGGCACTGGCCGGCACCTACACCTCGGCGGGATCGGAGACGTCGCTGCTGTGGTGTCTGTTGCAGATGGGCTCCGGTGGGGGTCCCACGTTCGTCATCTCCGGCGAGGGGGGCGCCCAGGATGCCCGCCCCGTCGGGGGGATGGGCGCCATCTACACTCCCATCACGGCCGAATTGGCTGACGCCGTGCACCTTTCGCAACCGGTACGGCAGATCGCGCAGGACGCCGATGGCGTGACGGTGACCGCGGCCGACCTGACGGTGCGCGCCCGGCGGGTCATCGTGGCGATCCCGCTGGCGGTCGCCTCCTCGATCGTCTACGAGCCGTTGCTGCCGGTTGATCGGGCGATGCTGCACCAGCGCATGCCAAGCGGAGCGGTCATCAAGACGTCGATCATTTACGACGAGCCGTTCTGGCGCGCGGACGGGCTGTCGGGTCAATCGGCCGCACCGGGAACCCCGGCGACCCTGACGATCGACGCCTGCACGGACACCGGCGACCCCGGCGTCATGTGCATTATCACCGAGGGGCCGGCGGCGCGGCGGCTGACGAAGCTCAACGAGGCCGAGCGGAGAGCGGCGCTCGTCGGCGAGCTGGTCGACCGGTTCGGCGAGAAGGCCAGGACGCCTGAGGAATACCACGAGCAGAACTGGACGATCGAGCGCTACTCCGGCGGCGGAATGATCAGCCACGCCCCGACCGGCGTGCTGACCGAATTCGGTTACACCCTGCGCGAGCCCTGCGGCCGCATCCACTGGGCCGGGACGGAAAGCTCGGCCGTGATGTGCGGGTGGATCGACGGCGCGATCCGCTCCGGTGAGCGCGCCGCGACCGAAGTCCGGGAAGCCGAGACCGCCGCGGTCGCCTGACCAAATACCCTGCGCCACCTTGTTTCAGCGGCGCCAGAGCGGCGCTCTATGCCCTGACCGCACGTTGAAGGGGCGCAACCGATTAAGAGTCGAAGTGGATCGTCGATGGCGCGGGATCCGCAGCGCTTAGGGCTGTGCTGCGCGCACTTAACCACTTCGCGTGAGCAGGATGGCCCCTGATTTGCGAAGGCACCCGCCGGCGTTTAACCTGCCACTTTTGGGGAATTGTGATGTAGACGTCCAAGCGCTGTAGCCGCTGGTACTGGCGATCCTTAAACCGCCAAAGTTGAGCCGGATCGGTTGCTTACCTTACAAGCAACCATAATTGAAGACCAAAAGGTAATAACTCACAGGAAATTCATGAGAATGTTGTCTAACAAGAATAGATTCCCCGGAAACAGATTTATACAAAAGCAACAATCAATGGCTGCTGACCGGAATCCGAACCACAAGTACATCCAACAGTGCCCTGAATGCAGGCAGATACACGAGACACGCAGGGAAAACGACGAGTACTGCAATCAGTGCAAAGACGACAAATTAACCGCTTAGACAATTCCAAGTCTCCCTCGGCCGGTCGCCGCGACGACAAGCGGACCACCGATGCTATTCATGGTTTTTGACCCCTAGCGTGCGGCGGCATTTGGGTGTTGGCTTGCCTTGTGGCAAACAGCCACATCGGGTTAGGAGGCACCATCATGACCATCGTCTCGTACGTAACGATCCACCCGAACCCAGGTGTTCAATGGGACGAGGTGCAGAAGCAACTCAAGAAGACGATTGATCTCGCCCGCAAGCACGGCGCCGAGAACGTCACCGTGCTGGCGACCATGGTCGGCGGTCCCGCCACCAACGCGATCGGCCTACTTTCCACCGCCGAGGACTGGGCGCGGTACGGCCAGATCCAGCACGCGTTGATGGGCGACCCCGAGATGCAAGCCGCCATGATCGAGGCAGGCCAGATCGCCACCTGGGAGACCTACGTCAGCCAGACGATCGACGTGTAACGCGTCGGTTGTAAGTCATTGAACCTCAAGATTGAAGTGGATCGGGCCGGCCTGGTTGGGCCGGCCCGATACGCTCGTTCCCCCTTTTAAGGCCACCGCGGATTCAGCCACGCCGGTATGAGCCGCGAGGAGGCCGACCCTAGCTAACCAGCCTGCTTAGCGGGCGGCCGGTAGAAGATCACCAGCTGCCCGATCGCCCCGGCCAGGCCCAGCACGACAGAGATGAGCAGCCCGCGCCAGCCGTCCATCCAGTTGTGCCCGAAGACCACGTAGTCCAGGCTGAGCTTTCCGGCGCCCAGGGTGGCCACGGCGATGGCGCTGACCGCCAGGACCAGGTTGTACTCCCAGCCCTCCTTGACGATGAAGAAGCCGTTGGCACGGTGCACTGTCCAGGCCGCGACCAGCATCAACGACACGAAGCCGGCGGCGGGAATCGGCGTGAGCAGACCGGCGGCCAGGCCGAGCCCGGCGGCCATCTCCGTCGTCGCGGCCACGGTGGCGTGGAACCTGCCCGGCTTCATGCCGATGCTTTCGAACCACCGCGCGGTGCCCGGGATGCGGCCGCCACCGAAGAACTTGTTGTAGCCGTGCGCGGCCAACGTCACGCCCAATACCAGCCGCAGGACCAGTAACCCGACGTCGTAGGGAGTCATACCTGCAAACCTAGATCATCAGGCGGATCGGATAACAGGACCGCCGAGCAGCTAACTCCCATGAGCCGTGTGGGAGCATTGCGGACGTTCCGACGTTCCCCGATCAGCAGCCGACCAGAAGGGGGTGCACCACGGCTCGTATCGCACGAGGCAGCGGCGCTCCCCATCGCGCGTCTGAGGCCGCTCCTGGCGGGCATCTCGTGGTGTTACTGGACGGCACGGCGAGTCATCCGCGGGCGCTGCTGGGCAACAAGGGCCACGGCATCGAGGTCATGCGCCGGCACGGCCTGCCGGTACCGCCCGCGTTCTGCATCACCACCGAGGTGGGGCTGCGGTACCTCGCCGACCCTGGGGCCACGATCGACGCGATCTGGGACGACGTGCTGGACCGGATGAGCTGGCTGGAGGCGCAGACTTCGCGCACATTCGGTCGGGGTCCGCGTCCACTGCTGGTCAGCGTGCGCTCGGGGGCCACCCAGTCGATGCCGGGCATGATGGACACGATCTTGGATCTCGGCATGAACGATGACGTCGAGCAAGCGCTGGCCGCGGCCGACGCCGCAGCTTTCGCCCGCGACACGCGCCAGCGGTTCGACCGCATGTACCGGCGCATCGTCGGGTTGGACAGACACGAATCCCTGCCAAACGACCCCTACGCGCAGCTACGCGCCGGCATCGAGGCGGTGTTCGCCTCGTGGAACTCACCCCGGGCGGTCGCCTACCGCGCCCATTCCGGCGTCGACGATCAGAGCGGGACGGCGGTCGTCGTGCAGGCGATGGTGTTCGGCAACCAGGGCCGCGATTCCGGTGCGGGGGTTCTCATTTCGCGCAACCCCATCACCGGCGACCACACACCGTTCGGCGAATGGCTGCCCGGCGGACAGGGCGACGACGTGGTCTCCGGATCGGTCGCCGTCGAACCGATCGCCGCCCTGCGCGACGAGCAGCCGGCCGTCTATTACGAGTTGATGGACACCGCCGGAAGGTTGGAGCGGCTCGGGTCCGACGTCCAAGAGATCGAGTTCACCGTCGAAGACGGCAAACTGTGGCTGTTGCAGACACGGGACGCGGAGCGGTCGGCGCAGGCCGCGGTGCGCCTCGCTCTACAGCTGCGGCACGAGGGGCTCATCGATGACGCCGAGACGCTGCGGCGGGTGACGCCGACGCACGTGCAGACGCTGCTGTTGCCGGCGCTGCAACCTGAAATACGCTTGGCAGCAAAGCTTTTAGCCGAGGGATTGCCGGCCTGCCCGGGTGTGGCGTCGGGTAGGGCATACGCCGATGTCGACGCGGCGCTCGATGCCGCCGAGCGGGGTGAGTCGGTGATCCTGGTGCGCGACCACACCCGGCCGGAAGACGTCTCCGGCATGCTTGCCGCGCAAGGCATCGTCACGGAGGTCGGCGGTGCGGCGAGTCACGCGGCAGTGGTCAGCCGCGAACTCGGCCGGGTGGCCGTGGTGGGCTGCGGGGAGGGGGTCGCCGCGTTCCTGGACGGCAAGCTGATCACCGTCGACGGTGCCGAGGGCGAAGTGCGCGAGGGCAACCTGAGCCTGTCCGCCTGGTCGGAAAGCGATACGCCCGAACTGCGGGAGCTGGCCGACATCGCGCGGCGGCTCAGCCCGCTGCGCGCCCACACCTCCGGCGACCATCCGCGGCTGGATGACGCCACGGAGGACGCGGTGGCGGCGGCGATGGACAGCCGGCATACCGACGTCGTGTCGGCCACCCCGCTGATCGTCATGCTGACCGCACTGCGGCTGGAGGGTGAGGCGACGTCATGACCGAATTGGCGGTGTTGCAAGCGGTTCGGCTGAAAGGCCGGCTGCGCCCCGCCGAGCTGGCCGAGACACTGAACGCGGACCGTGCCGACGTGGCGGCCATCGTCGAACAGCTGACCGCGGCAGGCCTACTGGTCGAAGGTGCGACGGTGCGGATCACCCCCGACGGGCGCGACCGGCTCGCGGCGCTGCTGGACAAGGAGCGCAGGGGCGCTGACCGGGCAGCGCTGACCGCCGCGTACAACGACTTTCGGCCCGTCAACGCCGAGTTCAAATCCGTGGTCACGGATTGGCAACTCAAGGGCGGCCCCGGCGGCGCCCCCAACGCGCACGATGACGCGGAATACGACGCCGCCGTGCTGGCGCGCCTCGACGATGTGCACGCGCGGGTGCTGCCCATCATCGAGTCGGTCGCGGCGCAGCTGCCGAGGTTGAGCGCCTACCCGGCGAAATTGGTTGCGGCACTGGATAAAGTGCGTGCAGGCGACACCGCGTGGCTGACCAGACCACTCATCGACTCGTACCATACCGTGTGGTTCGAGCTGCACGAGGAGTTGATTTCCGCCGTCGGCCTAACCCGGGAGGAAGCGGCCCGATCCGGCGACGCGCAGTAGCTACAGCGCCGCGTCGAGGAGCCGCACGTAGGCGTCGATGTCAGGAACGGCCGAGTCGGCCGCGTGCACGCTGATCGCGATGGTGTCGCCGATACCGTGCACGCCGTGCGTCAGCCCCATCACCGGCGACAGCGCCGGGTAGCCGGCCGTCAGGACCACTCGGGCCTCCCCGAAGCTGAGGTCGGCCGGCCCTCGGTAAACACTGGACACCACGGTGTTGCCGGACACCTGCTCGGGCCGGACGTCGAAATCGAACTGGCTTACGCCCCAACGCAACAGAACCGCGGGCACCGCGGCGAAAGCACGGTCTGCGTAACGCGTGGCCGGATGCGCGAAGCGACGCCGGCCGTTGGCCAGCTCCGCCGCGATCCGCTCGGCGCGGGCTTCCCACCCCAGCTTCGGATACAGACCCACCGTGACGTTGCCGAAGTGGTTGTGGGCTTGCGCAACACCGGGTTTGGCCATCGGGACCTCGGCGCCCAGCGTATCGGCCGCACCCCCCAGCAGCCCGTAGAGCGCCGTGGATATCGCCGATAGCGCGCCCACGGTGACGGTGGGGCCGCGCAACTGCCTGCGGTGCCGCACCAGTGTGCGCACCGAGCGGGCAGTGCCGGGGCGCGCATTCGTCGGCAGCAGGGGCCGGGGACCGACCCCGGGGGCCAGCAGCCCCGCGCCGGTGTCGCGCTCCAGCTGGCGATGGGCGCGTGCCGCCTGGGCCGCTCGCCACGGCAGGAACCCGGCCCGTAGCCGTCGCACCGCGGGCACGGGATCGGGCCGGCCGAACAGCCAACCCGCCATCACCGATGCCCGCGCCCCGTCGGCCAGCGCGTGCGCGACCTGCATCACCACCACGCTCCCCGGGCCGGTCACGCCCGGTATGCCCAGCACCGGTGTGAAGACATGCAGCCGCCATGGCATCCGGCACACGTCCAGTTGGTCAGCGGCAAGGGCGACTACGGCTGCCAGGCAGCCGGCCCAGCTGTGGTCGTCGAGGTCATGGCGCACCACCTGGTCGGGCGTGACGGCGGCCGGAACCCACTGCGGATAGACCAGCGGTCCGCGATCCCGCACCCGCAGCGTCAGTGCCGGGTCCTGGTTGGCCCGCCGGCAGAGTTGCTCGATCGCGTGGGCGTAGTCGGCGGGCTCGCCGTCGAACGCGTAGAGCAGGAACTCGTCGTTGGGAATCTTGGCCGACATCCAGTAGAACTGCGCATCGACAGCGGCCAACCGCTGCGCGGCCATTCAGCCGGGTGAGCCGATGAACCCGAGGATCAGGTCGGCGACCTTGTCGGGCTGTTCGAGCTGCAGGAAGTGCCCGGCGTGATCCACGATGGCCACATCGCTGCCCGGTGGCAACACCTTCTCCGCCCAGCGGGCGAAAGCCGGTGTCATGCAGCCGTCGTCGCGGCCATGCAGGTACAGGCACGGCCACACGGGCTCTTCGGTCCACAGCTCGTTCAGTTCGGCATATTGCGCCGGCGGCCGGGTGTTGCGGATCGTGGCGCGGTACGGTCCGAGTGCCGCACGCCAGCTCTCCGGCGTCCCGATCGCCGCGTCGACATGGCGCAGGTCCTCGTCGGCGTGATATCCCGGTGACCACCGCCGCCACAACAACGGCAGCACCCAGGACGCGGAATGTTCTGGCAGCAAGGGCAATTGGAAGTACATGATGTACCAGCTGCGCAGGAGTTGACGCGCCAGGTGGCCGGCCAGCCGTCCCCGCTCCGCCGCGCCCGCCTTGCGACGGAAGCCCGCCGACGGCGGCACCGACATGATCACCGCCTTGGTGAATGGGCTGTCGGGCATGGCGGCCAAACCGGTGGTGGCGATCGCACCCCAGTCGTGACCGATCACCACGTCACCCTCGGTGCCGCCCGCCGCCGAGCGCGCCCGCAGGGCGTCGTCCATCATCGCGCCGACGTGATAGCTGCCGTCGGCCGGAATCGAAGACGGCGCGTATCCGCGCATGAAGGGGGCCACCACACGCCAGCCGGACTCGACGAGCCGGGGAGCGATCTTGCGAAAGCCGTAGGGGGTATCGGGGAAGCCGTGCAGGCACAGGGCGATGGGGCCACCGCGTGGCCCCCAGGTGAGTGCCTTCAGGTCCCCCGCAGGGCCGGGCACGTCGATCCAGCCTGGTTCACCCATATTGACTCCCTGCTCGGCGCATCCGCACGGACCAACCTAACGCGTGCGGGTTCACGACGCACCGACCGCATGCCACAAGCGGTCAAACCGCAGCGGCGACAGGGAGTTTCGTTATACCTGCGCGGCGGCCCGGTCCAGGTCGGCGATGATGATCTTTCGCATGCCATACATCGCTTGGGTGGCCGCCGCGGCGCGGGCCCGATCGGGATCGCTGATCAGCTCGAAGAGCCGGTCCGGGATGATCTGCCAGCTGAGGCCGAAGCGGTCTTTGCACCAGCCGCATTGCGATTCTTCGCCGCCGCCGCCGG
>NZ_LZJZ01000137.1 GCF_001667585.1 Mycobacterium sp. E2733 | reverse complement strand
GGGGCGGGGGGGGGGGGGGGGCCCAGGGCTGGATGGACTCGGCCAGCGCCTTGGCCGCGCCTTTGTCGACGGGATCGTTTGCCGTCCCGAGCCACACCACGAACCAGCGTTGCGGCGGTCCGCCGTTCGGCGTGCTCCCCGCGGGCAGCTCCGGCGGCTCCGGCGGCTCCAGGAGCCCCGCCGGCAGCTCCGGCGGCTCCGGCGGCTCCAGGAGCCCCGCCGGCGGCTCCGGCGGCTCCGGCGGCTCCAGGAGCCCCGGCGCCCGCACCCGCTCCGGCGCCGGCTGGAGAGGTCACCCCAACCCCGGCGCCGGCACCACAGCGGACACAATCGACCTGACGCCCCTCGGCGCGTCGAAATGATGCGCCAACCGTCTCCGAATCGGAACCCGTTTCGTTACGCAGATCGGGTATACCGGACTGACGGCCCAGCAACTCGCTGGGCTTTGCCAGTGAGTGCAAGGAGACTCGCATGGACGTCATGGCAGCTACCGAATATCTGGCCCGCTCAACAACGTTCACGAGCGTCGGCATCATCGGATACATCATTATCGGCGGGCTGGCGGGTGCGCTCGCCAGCAAGATCATCAGGGGCAGTGGCGCCGGCATCCTGATGGACATCGTGATCGGCATCATCGGCGCCTTGATCGGCGGCTTCATCCTGAGCTTCTTCGTCAACACCGCGGGTGGTGGCCTGATCTTCACCTTCTTCACCGCGCTGCTCGGCTCGCTGATCCTGCTCTGGATCGTCGGCATGGTGCGACGGACCTGATCAGTTAGCACGTTGCGGCCGTGGTGGTTAGCGGCATGATGGACGAATGGTTCCACCGTTAACCACCACGACCATGCGCGCGTGGCGGGTGCTTCGGCCCGGACCGATGGACACCGACCCGCTCGAGCAAGTCACCGCCGGCGTGCCGCGCCCCGGGCCGGCGGAATTGCTGGTCGCCGTGCGGGCCTGCGGCGTGTGCCGCACCGACCTTCATGTCACCGAGGGTGACCTGCCCGTACACCGCGACCACGTCACGCCCGGCCACGAGGTGGTGGGGGAAGTCGTCGAGGTTGGCGCCGAGGCGGGCGACGAATTCCGGGTGGGCGACCGTGTGGGCATCGCCTGGCTGCGCCATACCTGCGGCGTGTGCAAGTACTGCCGTCGGGGCAACGAGAACCTGTGCCCCCAATCCCGCTACACCGGCTGGGACGCCGACGGCGGCTACGCCGAATTCGCCACGGTTCCAGCCGCTTTCGCGCACCCGCTGCCGGCCGGTTACAGCGACAGCGAGTTGGCGCCGTTGTTGTGCGCCGGCATCATCGGCTATCGTTCCCTGCTCCGCGCCGACCTGCCACCGGGCGGACGGCTGGGTCTGTACGGCTTCGGTGGCAGCGCCCACATCACCGCTCAGGTCGCGTTGGCGCAGGGCGCCGAAGTGCACGTGATGACCCGTGGCGCCGAGGCGCGTGAACTGGCGATGCAGCTCGGCGCGGCGTCGGCGCAGGGCGCGGCCGACCCGCCGCCGGTGCCGCTGGACGCGGCGATCCTGTTCGCGCCGGTCGGTGATCTGGTGCTGCCCGCCCTGGAAGGATTGGACCGCGGCGGCACCCTGGCGATCGCCGGCATCCACCTCTCCGATATCCCGGTACTCAACTACCAGCGCCACCTGTTCCAAGAACGCCAGGTCCGTTCGGTCACCTCCAACACCCGGGCCGACGCGCGGGCGTTCCTCGATTTCGCGGGCCGGCACCACATCGAGGTGACCACGCCGGAATACCCGCTGGGCCAAGCGGATCGGGCGTTGGCCGATCTCAGCGCCGGGCGCATCGCGGGCGCGGCGGTGCTGCTGGTGTGACCGGCCTCAGGCCGTCAGGTGCCAGACCAGGGCGGCGGCCAGCGCGCCGAGCCCGTTCAGCGACCAGTGCAGCGCGATCGGCGCGATCAGGCTGCCGCTGCGGCGGCGCAGCCAGCTGAAGACGAATCCGGCGGCTCCGGTGGCCAGCACGGCTCCGCTCACCCCGGCCAGCATCCCGACGACGCCGCCACCGAGAATTCGGGTGAAGCCGACGTTGCTGCTGGTGAGCCCGAGCGACGTCGCGACGTGCCACAGCCCGAACAGCAACGACCCCGCCAGGGCGACGCCGCGGAAGCCCCACGCCCGGTGCAGCGCGCCGTGCAGCACGCCGCGAAACGCCAGCTCCTCCGGGATGACGGTTTGCAGCGGGATGATGATCATCGAGGCGATCAGCGCGCCGGAGACCGTCGCATAGCGGTGGTTCAGGAACATCGGCCGGGTCGCGGGCAGCAGCACCCCGACGGCGATCACCGCGGCCACGACCAGCACGGCGGCCACCGCGTAGGCCAGCCCCGACTTCCAGTGTTCGCGTCCCAAGCCCAAATCGGCCCAGTTCAGACCATTGGCGCGCATCAGGAACACCAGGCCGACGGCGGCGGCGGGAACGACCGCGATGCCGGCCCACGGGGTGGTGAAGTGGGCGACCAGGTTGGTCAGCACCAACACCGCGACGACGACGGCGATGTCGAGGTGGATGCGTACCCGGTGCAGCGCCGAGAGCTGCGAGATCACCGGATGGTGAATGTCGGGTGCCCCGGCGGCGTCAAGCATTCAACCAGCTTACCGGTGGCCTCCCGCAACGACGCTTCAACGAGATTGCCGTCACGGTCGTGGACGGTGCCCCAAACGCACCCGTGACGGCAATCTCGGCGTTCACGTCAGCTCCACTCCCAGCCCGATGGGTCGCCTCGCTCCCATCACTCACTGCGTTCGTTCTGCTCGCTCGACTCCCAGGTCCAGCCGGCGATCTGCGGATCGTCCTCGCCATGCTCGCGGGTGTAGATCCGCGCAGCGAGCCGGGCGTCGACCATGCGCTGGCGCAGCTCCGCGGCCCGGCTGGCCAGCCCGTCGACCCGGTCGATGACGTCCATCACCAAATGGAACCGGTCCAGATCGTTCAGCATCACCATGTCGAACGGCGTCGTGGTGGTGCCGCGCTCCTTGAAGCCGCGCACATGGATCCGCGGGTGGTTGGTGCGGCGGTAGGTGAGCCGGTGGATCAGCCACGGGTAGCCGTGGTAGGCGAAGATGACCGGCTTGTCGCGGGTGAACAGCGCGTCGAACTCCTTGTCGGGCAGGCCGTGCGGATGCTCGGAGTCCGGCTGCAGCCGCATCAGGTCGACGACGTTGACCACCCGGACCGCCAGCTCCGGCAGTTCGCGGCGCAGGATGTCGGCGGCGGCCAGGATTTCCAGCGTCGGGATGTCCCCGGCGCAGGTCAGCACTACGTCGGGTTCGGCCGTGGCGGTGCTCGCCCACGGCCAGATGCCCACGCCGCGCGCGCAGTGCGCGATGGCCTGATCCATGTCCAGGTAGGCCAGCGCCGGTTGTTTGCCGGCGACGATGACGTTGATGTAGTCGCGGCTGCGCAGGCAATGGTCGGCCACCGACAGCAGCGTGTTGCCGTCCGGCGGCAGGTACACCCGGGTCAATTCGGCCCGCTTGTTGGCCACCAGGTCGATGAAGCCGGGGTCCTGGTGCGACGCGCCGTTGTGGTCCTGGCGCCACACGTGCGAGGACAGCAGGTAGTTCAGCGACGCGATCGGCCGCCGCCACGGCAGCTCCAGGCTGGTGGCGAGCCACTTGGCGTGCTGGTTGAGCATCGAGTCGACGATGTGGACGAACGCCTCATAGCAGTTGAACAGGCCGTGCCGGCCGGTCAGCAGGTAGCCCTCCAGCCAGCCCTGGCACAGGTGCTCGGAGAGCACCTCCATCACCCGCCCGTCGGCCGCGAGGTTCTCGTCGTCGGGACCGAGCTCGGAGAGCCAGACCTTGGCCGTCGACCCGTAGACGGCGTCCAGCCGGTTGGAGGCCGTCTCGTCGGGCCCCATCAGGCGGAACCGGTCGGAGTTGCGCGCGATTACGTCCCGCAGGAACGTGCCCAGCACCCGGGTCGCCTCGTGCGTCACAGCGGCCGGCCGCGACACCGTCACCGCGTAATCGCGAAAGTCCGGCAGGTCCAGATCGTGCAGCAGCAGGCCGCCATTGGCGTGCGGGTTGGCGCTCATCCGGCGGTCGCCGCCCGGCGCCAGCGCCCGCAGCTCGGCGCGCAGCCGGCCGTCGCCGTCGAAGAGCTCCTCGGGCCGGTAGCTGCGCAGCCACTCCTCGAGCTGCGCCCGGTGCTGGGGATTGTCGTGCGTCTCGGCCAGCGGAACCTGATGCGCCCGCCAAGTGCCCTCGACCTTCTTGCCGTCCACCACCTTCGGGCCGGTCCAGCCCTTGGGCGTGCGCAGCACGATCATCGGCCAGACGGGCCGCTGTGTCGCCTCGCCGCTGCGGGCGGCGCCCTGGATTGCCGCGATGTCGTCGAAGGCGTCGTCGAGCGCGGCGGCCAGCTGCTGGTGCACGTCGACCGGATCGTCACCGGTGACCGTGATGGGCCGGTAGCCGTAACCGCGCAGCAGCGCCTCGAGTTCGGCGTGCGGGATGCGCGCCAGCACGGTCGGGTTGGCGATCTTGTAGCCGTTGAGTTGCAGGATGGGCAGCACCGCTCCGTCCGTGACCGGGTTGAGGAATTTGTTGGAATGCCAGCTGGCGGCCAGCGGCCCGGTCTCGGCCTCGCCGTCGCCGATCACGCAGGCCACCACCAGCTCCGGGTTGTCGAAGGCCGCGCCGTAGGCGTGCACCAGCGCGTAGCCCAGCTCACCGCCCTCGTGGATGGAGCCGGGCGTCTGGGCGGCGACATGGCTAGGGATACCGCCGGGAAAAGAGAACTGCCGGAACAGCTTTCGCAGCCCTTCGGCATCCTCCTGGATGCCGGTGTACACCTCGCTGTAGGTGCCTTCGAGATACGCGTTGGCGACCAGCGCGGGGCCACCGTGGCCGGGCCCGGTGACGTAGATGACGCTGGCGTCACGGTCCCGGATGATCCGGTTCAGGTGCGCATAGATCAGGTTGAGGGCCGGGGTGGTGCCCCAGTGGCCCAGCAGCCGCGGTTTGACGTGCTCGGGCGACAGCGGTTCGGTCAGCAGCGGGTTGTCCAGCAGGTAAATCTGTCCAACCGACACGTAGTTGGCGGCACGCCAGTATGCGTTGATCAGGTTGAGTTCGTCGTCGGCAAGGGGAGCGGTTGTCTGGGTTTCTAGGCTCACTCAGCCGATTGTCCGCGCCCGCGGTGAACGGCGCCCGGCGCGGTGCTCCTCCTGATGGCGGCGACCCGCTTCGCCCGGCTCCGCTGCGCTCGCGATCGCCGACTACTCCTCGCCGCGAGCCCGCGACTCGTAGGCCCTGCGCTTCTCGGCGTCGACGTCGTCGGTGAAGACGTGCTCGCCGCCGAGCACGCGGTTGAGCCCCTCGGACAGCGCGCGCGGCATGAACTTCTGCGACGCGACGATCGCGCCGGCCGTCTTCGTGACCCGCACCCGCGGCCTGGGGCGCGCCACGAGTTTGACGATCGCCTCCGCGACGTCGGCCGGCTCGGCGTTCTTGATGCCCTTGGCCCCCGAGGTGCCGGCGATCAATTCGGTGTTCACGAACGTCGGCATGACGACCGAGAACTTCACACCCGCCTGGCGGCATTCGAGCCGGGCGGTATCGGTGAACCCGATCACCGCGTGCTTGCTGGCGCAGTAGGTCGCCGCCCCGGCGATATAGGTCTCCCCGGCGAGCGACGCGACGTTGATGACGTGTCCGGACCTGCGGGGGACCATGCGCTGGGCCGCCAGCTTGCTGCCCAGGATCACGCCGTAGACGTTGATGTCGAGGACGCGCCGGGTGACGGCGTCCGGTTCGTCGACGATCCGGCCGAGCGGCATGATGCCCGCGTTGTTGACCAGCACGTCGATGGGGCCGAGCTGGCGCTCGACCTCGTCGAGGAAGTCCGCGAACGAGTGCGGGTCCGTGACGTCGAGCTTGCCGTACACGTCCAGGCCCAGCGCGGCGCCGGATTCCTTCACCCGCACCTCGTCGACGTCACCGATCGCCACTTTGGCGCCCAGATTGTGCAACGCGGTCGCGGTGGCCAGCCCGATTCCCCTGGCGCCGCCGGTGATCACGATGACCTTGCCGCGGACCTTGAGCCCGATCGATGACGTGTCTGCCATTCCCACCCTCCGGATTCTTGACGGGTGTCAACTAGGCAATCTCACCCCAGATCGTCCAATACTGCAACGATGACCCGGGTGCGGGCGGCGGTTCCGGCGGACGCCTACGAGGTGGCCAGCCTGCACGTGCGGTCGTGGCGGTCGGCGTACCGTGGGCCTCATCGCCAAGGACTTCCTGGACCGCCTGGCCCCCGGAGGCGTTGCTCGACCAGTGCACCTTCGGCCCGACGGGGCTTGCCGCACAACGGCTTTCGGGAATGAAACGCCACGATTGGTGCGCTATCGGATAACGCCGGTGTAGCGGCGCCGTCACCAACCCGTCGAGCCGGGAACGCCTTTGAACGGGCCGGTCACCCAGCTGGTGATCCAGCCGCCGTAGAAGCCGCCGGGTTGGGGCACGACGACCTCTCCGTTGACCGTGCAGCGGTCGACGTTGGCGGCCATCACCGCGATCGCCCCGGCGAGAGCTTCGAACCCGGGCGTCGGATTCACATAACTCCAAGCGGATTTCGGCGCGACGACGCCGCCGCCGATCAGGTCGTAATAGGTTGCCCGGCCTTTCCATTCACACCAGGAGCTACCGGAAGTCCTACGCAAGGCCCCTTCGGCGAAAGCCTCGCGCGGAAGGTAATAGGTCGGCGGATGGCTGGTCTCGAGCACCCGCCAGGCCCGACGGGTGGAGGCGATGACTTCGCCACCCAACTCGACGGTGATTCGACCGGTGAACGGCTCGACCCGGGGTGGGCGTGGATAGTCCCACACCGACTCCTGGCGGGGGCTTTCGCCTCCAGATCCGGGGCGGCTCATCTGCGTTTCCTCGACTCGTCGGTCAATTCCTGCCTGCGGTCAGGCTACGACCAAATCTAATGCCAGTATTCGTTCATCAGCTGACGGCAAGCCAGACCAGGCTGGCACCGCCGGCCAGGGCGCAGTAGATGGCGAACGGCGTGAGCGTGCGGGTTTGGAAGTACTGCGTCAGGAACCGCACGGCAAGGTAGGCGCACACGAAGGACGCGATGCTGCCGGCCAGCACCTGGCCGCCTATCCCGGTCGCCTGCGGTCCGAATAACTCCGGGATCTTGTACACGCCGGCGGCCAGGATGATCGGCGTCGCCAACAAAAAGGAGAACCGGGCGGCGTCCTCGTGAGACAAGCCACGCCACAGGCCGGCCACCATGGTGATCCCCGAGCGGCTGATGCCGGGCAGCAGCGCCAAAATCTGCGCGGCGCCGATGAGAATGCCGCGGCGCAGGAGGAGTTGGGCCAGGCGGTTGTCGACGGCCTCTCCGGTGTGCGCGGGTTGTTCCCCGTCCGGCTGGTCGTGATCGGGCGCGGGCGCGACCCGCCGGCGGAGCACTTCGCCCGCGTACAGGGCGATACCGTTGAGCAGCAGGAAAATCGCCGCCGGGACGGGCTTGCCGAGTGTGGTGCGGAACGTTCGCTCCAGAAGCAGCCCCGCCAGCCCCACCGGAATGGTGGCCCCCACGATGAGCCACGCGAGCCGCTCGTCGGGGGTCTCCATCCGTCGATGCCGCAACGACGACGCAAACCCGGCCACGATGCGCAGCCAGTCCCGCCAGAAGAAAACCAGCAGCGCGGCGGCGGTGGCCACGTGCAGGCCGACGATGAATGCCAAGTAGGGCGATTCGGGCGCGGAGACGCTGAGGTCTTCGGCCCACCGACCGCCGACAACCGCGGGCACCAGCACCGCGTGCCCGAGGCTGGACACCGGGAACAGCTCGGTGACGCCTTGGAACGCGCCGACCACGACGGCCTCGATGTAGGTCAAGTGCGCGCTCATATCGGATGCCGACGATAGCCGACCGCGACTTCGCCCCCCCAAGCAGCTTGCCCAGTTGGCTTTTTGGCTGGTGGGGGAGCCGTCGACCCGGCCGGCCGCCGCACCGCCGGGTACGGTGTGCTGATGTCCGACGGGTTGCTCGACGCCGTGCGGGTCCTCGACTTGTCGAGCGGGAACGGCGACGCGGTGACGCGCCTGTTCGCCGACTTGGGCGCCGACGTGCTCAAGGTGGAACCCCCGACCGGAAGCCCGGCCCGCGACGCGCCGCCGACGCTGGCGGGCGCGAGCATCCCGTTTGCCGTGCACAACGCCAACAAGCGCAGCGTGGTGCTGGACCCGTTCGACGAGGACGACTGCGGCGTGTTCCTCGACCTGGCCGCCCAGGCCGACATCGTCGTCGACGACGGCTTCTACGGGGAGGCGCCCACCTTCGGGACATCGGTGGAGGAACTGGCCGCCCAGCACCCGCATCTGGTGGTGCTGTCGATCACCGACTTCGGCGCGACGGGCCCACGGTCGCTGTGGCGGGCCACCGACCCGGTGTTGTACGCGATGTGCGGCTCGCTGTCGCGATCCGGTCCCACCACCGGCACCCCCGTGCTACCGCCGGACGGTATCGCATCGGCCACCGCCGCCGTCCAGGCGGCGTGGGCAACCCTCGTGGCGTACTACAACCGATTGCGTTGCGGCACCGGCGAATACATCGACTTCTCGCGTTTCGACGCCGTGGTCATGTCGCTCGACCCGGCGTTCGGCGCGCACGGGCAGGCCGCCGCCGGCATTCGCCGCACCGGGCAGTGGCGGGGGCGTCCGAAGAACCAGGACGGCTACCCGATCTATGAGTGCAAGGACGGCTACGTCCGCCTCTGTGTGATGGCGCCGCGCCAATGGCGTGGCCTGCGGCGCTGGCTGGGCGAGCCGGAGGAGTTCCAAGACCCGAAATACGATGTGATCGGCGCGCGCTTCGCCGCATGGCCGCAGATCGGCGAGTTAGTCCAGGAGCTGTTCGCCGGGCAGACCATGAAGGATCTGGTGACCGCGGGGCAGGCCCACGGTGTGCCGATCGCCGCCGTCCTGACGCCGTCGTGGGCGATGGGTTCCGAGCATTTCCAGGCGGTGGGCGCGATCACCGACGCCGAGCTTGTCCCGGGAGCGCGAACGAGCGTGCCGACCGGCTATTTCGTCGTCGACGGGCGGCACGCGGGTTTCCGCAGCCCGGCACCGGCCGCGGGGCAGGATGGACCGGGTTGGCGCGGAAGTCCGGCGGTCGTGCAGTCGCCCTCCGGCCGCGTCGGCGACTATCCGTTTGCGGGACTTCGCATCCTGGATCTGGGCATCATCGTCGCCGGTGGCGAGCTGAGCCGGCTGTTCGGCGACATGGGCGCCGAGGTCATCAAAATCGAATCCGCCGAGTATCCGGATGGGCTGCGCCAGGCCCGCGTCGGCGAGTCCATGAGCGAGTCGTTCGCCTGGACGCATCGCAACCACCTGGCGATGGGCCTTGATCTGCGCAGCGCCGCGGGCAAGGAGATCTTCACCCGGCTGGTTGCGGAGTCCGACGCCGTCTTTGCCAATTTCAAGCCGGGAACGCTTACCGTGCTTGGCTTTTCGTATGACAACCTGCGTGCCGTCAACCCGCGGATCGTGCTGGCCGAGAGCAGCGCCTACGGCGACCAAGGCCCGTGGAGCACCCGCATGGGGTACGGCCCACTGGTCCGCGCGGCGACCGGCGTCACCCGGCTGTGGACCGCCGACGACGACCCGGAGAACCGGAACGACGCTGCGCGGCATTCCTTTTACGACGCGACCACCATCTTTCCCGACCACGTCGTCGGGCGGATCACCGCGATCGCGGCGCTCGCCGCGCTGATCCACCGCCACCGGACGGGGAGCGGGTCGCACGTGCACATCTCCCAGGCGGAAGCCGTCATCAACCAGCTCGACACCTTGTACGTCACCCAGGCCGCGCTGGCCGCGGGCGTGCCGAGAATCTGCGAAGCCACCAGCCTGCACGCCGTCTATCCGTGCGCCGGCGACGACGAGTGGTGCGTCATCTCGATCGAATCCGACGAGGAATGGCGTTGCGCCGCAGGCGTTTTCCATCACCCCGAATGGGCCGACGATCCGCGCTTCGCCACCGGCGAGGCGCGGCTGGCGAACCGGCGCGAGTTGGTGGAATTGGTGTCCGCCTGGACCCGCACGCGCACCCCGGTCCGGGCCGCCCAACTACTGCAATCCTCCGGAGTCGCGGCCGGGCCGATGAACCGGCCACCTGACGTCTTGGAGGACCCCCAGCTGGTCGAGCGGAAGCTGTATGCCGAGATGGTGCATCCGCTCGTCGAACGTGCGCTGCCGGCCGAGACGGGCCCGGCGCCGTTCCAGCACATCCCGCGGGCCCCGCGGCGTCCGGCGCCACTGCCGGGCCAGGACACCGTCGAGATCTGCCGGAGGCTGCTCGGCATGGGCGCCCCGGAGATCGACCGGCTCGTCGCCGAGGGTGTGCTGTTCGGGCCGCCCTGACGCGGGATCCGGCCCCCGACCATCCGGATCGATAGCCACGCTAGGTTCGTTCGTATGACCGTGCACCCCAGGACACCGGTGTTGATCGGCTACGGCCAGGTCAACCACCGCGACGAGATCGACCCCGAGAAGCGGTCGATCGAGCCGGTGGACCTGATGGTCGCCGCCGCCCGGCAAGCCGCCGATGCGCGGGTGATCGAGGCGGTGGACTCCGTCCGCGTGGTGAACATCCTGTCGGCGCACTACCGGGATCCGGGGCTGCTGCTCGGCCAGCGGATCGGCGCCAGCGACTTCACCACGTTGTACAGCCCCGTGGGCGGCAACGTGCCACAGTCGCTGGTCAATCAGGCGTGCCTGGACATCCAGCGGGGCAGCGCCCAGGTGGTGCTGCTGGCAGGGGCCGAGACCTGGCGCACGCGCCGGGGCCTGCGGGCCAAAGGCGGCAAACTCGAGTGGACGGTTCAGGATGACTCCGTTCCGATGGCCGAGGTCAGCGGTGACGACGTCCCGATGGCCGGCGACGCGGAGATCAGGATCCGGCTGGACCGGCCCGCCTTCGTCTACCCGCTGTTCGAGCAGGCCCTGCGTATCGCGAACGGCGAATCGGTGGAGCAGCACCGTCAGCGCATCGGCGAACTGTGGGCCCGCTTCAACGCCATTGCGGTCGACAATCCGCACGCATGGATCCGCAAACCGGCGACCGCCGAGGAGATCTGCGAGCCCGGCCCGCAGAACCGGATGATCAGCTGGCCGTACACCAAGCTGATGAACTCCAACAACATGGTCGATCAGGGCGCCGCGCTCGTCTTGACCTCGGTGGAGCAGGCGAGGCGCCTGCAGATCCCCGCCGACCGCTGGGTCTATCCGCATGCGGGCACCGACGCGCACGACACCTCGGCCATCGCCGAGCGCGACGAGCTGCACCGCTCCCCGGCCATCCGGATCGCCGGCGGCCGGGCGCTTGAGCTGGCGGGCGTGGGCGTCGACGACGTCGACTTCGTCGACCTGTATTCCTGCTTTCCCTCGGCCGTTCAGGTGGCGGCGGCCGAGCTGGGCCTGCCGGTCGACGACCCCGTCCGCCCGCTCACCGTCACCGGGGGGCTGACGTTCGCAGGCGGCCCCTGGAGCAACTACGTGATGCACTCGATCGCCACCATGGCGGAGTTGCTGGCGGCCAATCCCGGGCGGCGCGGCCTGATCACCGCCAACGGCGGCTACCTGACCAAGCACAGCTTCGGCGTGTACAGCACCGAGCCGCCCGCCGAGTTCCGTTGGGAGGACGTGCAACCGGCCGTCGACCGAGAGCCCACGCGAGACGGCTTGGTGGAATGGGAAGGCGTCGGCACGGTGGAAGCATGGACGACGCCGTTCGATCGCGAGGGACGACCGGAAAAGGCCTTTTTGGCCGTGCGCACGCCCGACGGGTCGCGAACCCTCGCGCTGATCAACGACAGCGCCGCGGCGCAGGTAACCGTGTGCGAAGACATCGGCGGCGCCAAGGTTGCCGTCGCCGCCGACGGCAGCGCCGCGCTCCAATAACCCGGGGGACGATTCCCGCCAGCTCATGGTGCCGTTTGCTCCGTAACGGTCGCTAGGTCATGCCGTCTTGCCTATTGTTTAGTTTGAGGTCGGGGAGGTGAGACCCAGGTGCAGATCCTGGTTACCGACGCCACCGGCGCGCTCGGGCGGCTGGTCGCACGGCAGTTGATCGCTGCCGGGCACACGGTCACCGGCATTGCTGGCAGTCCGCACCCCTGCCTGGACCGCAACGTCGACCTTGTTTGCGCATCGCTGCGCAACCCGGTCCTGCGGGAGCTCACCGAGGAAGCCGACGCGGTGATCCACCTGGCCCCGATCGACCCCACCGCGCCCTCCAGCGCCGATATCGAGGGCCTCGCGCACGTGACCGATGTGGCCGCCCGCGCCGGCTCGCGGCTGCTGTTCGTGTCCCAGGCCGCGGGACGGCCGGAACTGTACAGGCCGGCCGAGGAACTGGTGTCCACCAGTTGGGGGCCCAGCCTGGTCGTCCGAATCGCCCCACCGGTCGGCCGCCAGCTCGACTGGATGGTGTGCCGCACCGTGGCCACGCTGCTGCGCACCAAGGTTTCGGCGCAGCCGATGCGGGTGCTGCACGTCGACGATCTGGTGCGCTTCCTGGTTTCGGCGCTGAACAGTGACCGCTCCGGTGTGGTGGACCTCGCCTCCCCGGACACGGTCAACGTGATCACTGCGTGGCGAATGCTGCGATCCGCCGACCCGCGGTCCCGGTCGAATCGGGTGCGCAGCTGGCCGCGACTCATCCCGGATATGGATATCGCGGCGGTGCAAGAGGATTGGCCGTTCGAGTTCGGCTGGCAGGCGCTCGAAGCGGTGGCCGACACCGCCCGCGGCCTCGTCGGCCGCCAGATCACCGCCGCGGGTGCCACCGGCCACGGACGCCAGCTGGCGCTCCCGGTCGAGGTCGCCCCGCGTCCCTATCCATCGGCCGAGGAGCACAGCGCGGCGCCCGAGGGCGTCGAGGGCGAATTCGACGACCGGGTCGATCCGCGCTTCCCGATTTTCAGTGCGGGCAACCTCGGCGAGGCGCTGCCCGGGCCGCTCACCCCGATCACGTTGGATGTCCAGCTGAGCGGGTTGCGCACGGCAAACCGGGTGCTCAGTCACGTGCTGGCCCTGGGCGGCGTGGTAGGCGAGGAGTGGGGGAACAGGGCCATCGCCGTGTTCGGTCATCGGGCCTACGTCGGGGTGTCGGTCAACATGGTCGCCGCCGCCCAGCTGCCCGGCTGGGACCAGGATGCCGTCGCCCGCAACGCCCTCGTCGGCCGGCCGCACGTCGGCGACCCCCTGCCGTTCGGTGAGCCCGCGCTGGCGGGCGGTGCCCTCGGCTACATCGCCAAAGCCGTCGTCGCGGGGCGATCACTGGCCATGTTGCGCCATCTCAAGTCCGACACGCGGGCGTATAGCGCGGCAGCTGAAACGGAACAACTCGACGCCCCACAGCTGAGGTCGCTGCCCGACGCCGCCCTGGAAGTGCGGATTCGCTTGCTACGGGATCGGATTCACCAAGGCTGGATCCTCACCGCGTTGTGGCTGATCGACTCGGGCGTCACCGCTGCCGCGCTGGAGCGCAGCAAGGCGGCGCGTAGCGTACCCGGGGTCGACATGATCATGGACAGCACCATCGTCGCGACCAAAACCGCCGAGCTGGCTGCGGTGCTGCGGGCCGACCCGCCGCTGTGTGCACTCGCCCAGGAAGGCAACCTCGCCAGCATCCGCGCGTTGTCTCCGACCACCGCCGCCGCGGTGGATACGGCCGTCGCCCGGGTGGCGCACCGTGGGCCCGGGGAAGCCGAGCTGGCCAGCCAGACTTACGCCGACGATCCGGCGATGCTGCTGCGCGCGGCCGGGGAAGTCGCCGTGGCCGCCGCCGCTGCGACCGAGGCGCCGCCGCCCACGCTGGCCCAGCGGCTGGCCACCAGCGCTCGCGACTCGCGCGAGCTGGCCCACGACACCACCCTGCGGTTCACTCATCAACTCCGGATAACGTTGCGAGAGTTAGGATCCCGCCGAGTCGCGGCGGACCTGATCGACGTCGTCGAGGACGTGTACTACCTGACGTGTGACGAGCTGGTCACCATGCCGGGCGACGCCCGGCTGCGGATCAAACGCCGTCGCGCCGAACGGGAAAGGCTCCTGGTGCAGCGCCCGCCCCAGGTGATCGACGGGACGTGGGTCCCCGTCGATGTATCAGCCGAATAGCTCGCCGAGCGGGAACTCGGCATCGGCAAGCCTGTCAAGGTCGACGGCTGTCCTTGATCTGATCAGCGCTTTGACGTCGTCGAGCACGTCCCAGACGTTGACGTTCATCCCGGCCAGCACCCGGTTGTCGCCGTCGAGCCAAAACGCGACGAACTCACGTCCGGCAACGTCGCCCCGGAAAACCACGCGCTCGGAGTGGGGCGCGTGCCCGACGTACTCCATTCCGAGGTCGTACTGGTCGGTGAAGAAATAGGGGAGCTCGGCGTATTCGCCTGGCTTACCCAGCATCCCGGCCGCCGCCACCGCGGGCTGCTTGAGCGCGTTGGCCCAGTGCTCCGTGCGGATCCGGTCGCCGAACAGGGGGTGTTCCGCGGCGGCGATGTCGCCGACCGCGTAGATGTCCGGATCGCTGGTGCGCAATGACGCATCGACCAGCACGCCGCCCGAGCCCATCGCGAGCCCGGCCTGTTCGGCGAGTTCGACGTTCGGCCTGGCGCCGACGGCCACCAGCACCGCATCAGCGGCCACCGTCGACCCATCGCGCATCTTCAGTCCGGTGGCTCTGCCGCCGGCCGTCGTGATCTCCTCGACCTGCGCCTCGAGCCGCAAGTCCACCCCGTGATCGCGATGCAATCCGGCGAATACTTCGCCCACCGTTTCGCCGAGCGCGGCCACCAGCGGTTGTTTGGCAGTCTCGACGACGGTCACGTCGACGCCACGCTGGCGGGCGGCGGCGGCCACCTCCAGGCCGATCCAGCCGGCTCCCACCACCGCCAGCGAAGAGTTTTCCGTGAGAACGGTATTCAAGGCCACGGCATCGTCGTAGGTGCGCAGAGAGTGGACAGCGTCGGCGTCGGCCCCGGCTATCGACAGGCGCCGGGAAGCCGATCCCGTCGCCAGCAGCAGTTTCTCGTACCGCATCGTGGTGCCGTCAGGCAGCGCGACGGCATGTTCGGCGGGGTCGAGGGCCGACACCCGCGCACCGAGTCTCAGGTCGACATTGTGATCGCGGTACCAGTCGGAGTTCTGCACGGTGAAATCGGCCAGCGCCTTCTTTCCAGCCAGATACTCCTTGGACAGCGGGGGTCTCTCGTAGGGTAGGTGTTCCTCTTCGGCGAATAGGGTGAGTTGCCCGTCAAACCCGCTGTCGCGCAATGCTTCTACCGCTTTCGCGCCGGCAAGCCCGCCGCCGATGATGACAAATGTGATAGAGCTGGCCATGATTGTCACTCCGTTCTGCGGTCGACATCACCAGCCTACCCGGGCCGGCTTACCGCAAAAGTTCGCGCAAATACAGCGCGTTGCGCACCGCGTGGCCGCCCAGGTCGTTGTTGAAATACATCCACACGTCCCGGCCATCGCCCCGCCAAGCGGCGATCCGGTCCGCCCACCGGCGCAGCTCGTCGTTCGAGTAGCAGCCGGCATAGATCGCGTCCTGATCCGGGCCGTGCATCCGGATGTACACCAGATCGGTTGTCGCCCGGGGCACGCACGCCAACCCGGCGCCGCTCATCACCACGTAGGCGGCGCGACGGTGTGCCAGCAAGTCGTAGACGGCTTCGTCGTTCCAGGACGGGTGGCGCAGCTCGACGGCCACCCGAATCGACGCCGGTACACTGCCCAGGAAAGCGTCCAGGCGCTCGTCGTCGCGCTGCAGCTCGGGATGCAGTTGAACCAGCAGCACCCCGGCGCGATCACCCAGCAGCTCCCAACAGCGCTCGAAGCGCTCGATCCACGGCCCGGCGGACGCCAGGCGCCGGTAATGGGTAAGTCCTCGATGCGCCTTCACCGACATCCTGAAGCCCTCCGGCAGCTGTTCGCGCCATCCTGAGAACGTCGAATCCTTCGGCCAGCGGTAGAAACTCGCGTTCAACTCGACCGTGTCGAACACCTCGATGTAGCGGGCCAGTCGACGCGCGGTGGGCAGGCCAGGCGGGTACAGCACGTCGGCCCAATGGTTGTAGGACCATCCAGAGGTACCGATCCGCACGGTCAACCGCTCACCTGCCGGCGCAGGTTGTCGTCCAGTGACGTCCTGATGAGCGCGGCGGCCAGCCGAGCATTACCTTGCGGTGCAAGGGCTCCCAGCTTGCCCGGCTGTGTGGGCAGACCCAACTGCTTGGCCGCGGCGGTGGCGCGGTCGTCGAAATACGGCCGCACCCAGGCCCAGACGTCCTGCACCTCGCGCAGGTAGATGTCCGCGCCGGTGTCGCCAATTCCCTTGAATCCCCTCAGCAAACGCTTCGCCACGGCGACGTCGTGCTGACTGCGGTCGGCGAGTTCGCGCAGATCACCGGAATACTCGTCGCGCACGCGTTCGGCCATCTCGGTGAGCCGGGTGGCCGAGCTTTCGTCGTAGCGCACGTAATGGGCGCGGCCGAAAGCGTCGATCATGGTCTGCCGATCGGCGGCCAGCACCGCGTTCGGTGTGCGCAGGCCCGCCTTGAACAGTTCGCGCCCGGCACTCATGGCGATAGCGGCATCGATCGGCTTGCTGGCCAGCATGCAGATGGCCAGCAGCTGAAACAGCGGCATCGGCTTGTCGGCGAGCTTGATTCGCGCCTCGGCGGCGTAGGTGGTGCCGGCGACGTCTAGCAGCCGTCGCACCAATTGCTCGCCTTCGGGCATACCGATCACTTACCCGCGCCGAGTCCCAGCAAACCGCATCGCTCACTTGGCCGGCAGGCTGCGCGCACAGCCGACGCCGCGCGCGACCCAGCTCTGCAGCTGCCGTTTGGTGCGCAGTCCCGCGGCGTCCACCCGTACTCACCCACGGACGTCGTGGCCCCCCATCACCATGGGGCTGACGTGAGCGCGGCGCAGCACCGTGTCGAGCTCACCCGCCGGCACCCGGACCAGTAGACCGCCCTGGCTGCTGACGGCCACGGACATGTTCCCGTTGACCAGGAAAGCCAGACCGCCGAACATGCGTTTCTCCTCCACGCCGCGCTCGGCGGCAACAAGTTCGCGGATCTCGTCGGCCAGGTTCTCGTCGTAGGCCATGCGGGGCGTGTCAGTCCAGATCGACCCGAATGGTCAACAAGTCGCTGCCCATCAGCCGCACCACCGCGCTGTTGAGCCGCGGGAGGTCGCCGAGCCGCCGCAACGGATCGTCGTCGGGCAGCAGGTGCGCGGTGCCGCTGCGCCATCGACCGCCGATGCGCACCCGCACGGCGGGATTGGCCTTGATGTTATGGACGTAGTCGGAGTGTTCGCCGTGCTCGGAGACCATCCAGAACTCGTTGCCGACCAGACGTCCGCCCACGGCGGTGCGCCGCGGCTTGCCGCTCTTGCGGCCGGTGGTTTCCAGGATGATCCCCGGCATCTGCCGGCCGACCGGATTGACGAGCAACCGTTGCACGCGGTGGACCACTTGGCGTTTGAGATTCACGGGTCTATTCAACGCCGGGCATGCCGCCGATGTCACTGTGCAACGAAGACAGCCGCCCCCTTTCGGGGACGGCTGTTCCGTCGTGCCGTTCTTAGGTCGCGGGCCCAGTACCAACCCCGGTCCCGGCGTTGACATCGCCGTTTGCTCCAGTGCCGTACGCAACGAACTGACCGTTAGCCGTGAAGACACCCCAGGCGTTTGCGGCCGGGTTGTAGACGAGCGGGTAGTCGCCCGGCTGACCCGGCGGCGTCCACCGGGCCGGCAGCCCGTAGTAGCCAGGGTCGTTGTAGTGGCCCGGCGGCGGTGTCAGACCGCCCTGCCCCGGCGGAAGTGGAGTGCCTGGACGGCTGCAGTTGACCCCGGGACCACCGTTACAGATCGGCTCTCCCGGCGGCGGCAGCTGGCCCGGTCCCCGCACATCCGGCCCATTGGGTCCCGGCACGTTCGGGCCAGGCACGTTCGGCCCCGGGTTGTTGGGGCCGTTCTGATCGGCCTGCGCGATGCCGGCGCCGATTCCGAACGCCGCGGACGTGATGGTGCCGGCCATGACCGCGCCGGCTGCGATTCTGTTCAACTTCATGGTGAACCCCCTTGTCGAGCAGTTTGGCTGCCTACGCAGCTGAACCAATGGACTTGGTGATTCGCTCACCCCATCGCCCTTACGGGCAGTCGAACCTCCAAGCACTCAATACCCGGCCGTTGGGCGCGGAAAACCTCCACGCCCCATTAGCTGGCGACCTCAGGCCGCGGCGGTGACCGTCTGCGCCGCCGGTTCAAGCGCCTGCGTGACGATGTCGGCGACGTCGGTCATCGGCCGCACGTCCAGCGCGTCGAGGACCTCCGAGGGCACGTCGTCCAGGTCCGGCTCGTTGCGGGCCGGGATGAACACCGTTGACAGGCCGGCCCGTTGGGCCGCCAGCAGCTTCTGCTTCACGCCGCCGATCGGCAACACCCGACCGTTCAGCGTGACCTCGCCGGTCATGCCGACGTCGGAGCGCACCTGACGTCCGGTCGCCATGGACACCAGCGCGGTGACCATCGTCACACCGGCCGACGGGCCGTCCTTCGGAACGGCGCCCGCGGGCACGTGCACGTGGATGCGCCGGTCCAGCGCCTCGGGGTCGACCCCCAGGGCGTCAGCGTGGGAGCGCACGTAGGACAGCGCGATCTGCGCCGATTCCTTCATGACGTCACCCAACTGACCGGTCAGCTGCAAACCCGCCTCGCCGTCGGTGGCGCCGGCTTCGATGTAAAGCACGTCACCGCCCAGGCCGGTGACGGCCAGGCCGGTGGCCACGCCGGGCACCGCCGTGCGTTCGGCCGATTCCGGCGTGAACCGCGGACGGCCCAGGTAGTCGACCAGGTCCGGCTCGTCGATGGTGATCGGCTCGGGGGCCTCCGCCAGCTTGGTGGTCACCTTGCGCAGCGCTTTGGCCAGCAGCCGCTCGAACTGCCGCACACCAGGTTCCCGGGTGTAGTCGGCCGCGATCTTGCGCAGAGCGGCGTCGGTCAGCGTGACCTCGTCGTCGGTCAGCGCCGCCCGGTCCCGCTGCCTGGGCAGCAGGTAGTCTCGCGCGATCGCAACCTTGTCGTCTTCCGTGTAGCCGTCGATTTGCACGAGTTCCATCCGGTCCAGCAGGGCCGACGGGATGTTCTCGATCACGTTCGCGGTGGCCAGAAACACGACGTCGGACAGGTCCAGGTCCAGGTCCAGGTAGTGGTCACGGAACGTGTGGTTCTGCGCCGGGTCGAGCACCTCCAGCAGCGCCGCGCTCGGGTCGCCCCGATAGTCGGAACCGACCTTGTCGATCTCGTCCAGCAGCACAACGGGGTTCATCGAGCCCGCCTCGCCGATGGCGCGCACGATCCGGCCCGGCAGCGCGCCCACGTAGGTGCGCCGGTGCCCGCGGATCTCGGCCTCGTCGCGCACACCGCCCAGGGCGACGCGCACAAACTTGCGGCCCAGCGCCCGGGCGACGCTCTCACCCAGCGACGTCTTGCCCACGCCGGGGGGACCGGCAAGCACCATCACGGCGCCGGAGCCGCGGCCTCCGACGACCTGCAGCCCCCGCTGGGCGCGGCGGGCCCGCACGGCCAGGTACTCGACGATGCGGTCCTTGACGTCGTCCAGCCCGTGGTGATCGGCGTCCAGCACCTCGCGCGCGGCCTTCAGGTCGGTCGAGTCGTCGGTCCGGGCGTTCCAGGGCAGGTCAAGCACGGTGTCCAGCCAGGTGCGGATCCAGCCGCTTTCCGGGCTTTGGTCGCTGGACCGCTCCAGCTTGCCGACCTCGCGCAGCGCGGCTTCACGGACCTTCTCGGGCAGGTCGGCCGCCTCGACGCGGGCGCGGTAGTCGTCGGAACCGTCGGGCTCGCCCTCACCCAATTCCTTGCGGATGGCGGCCAGCTGTTGGCGCAGCAGGAACTCCTTCTGCGTCTTCTCCATGCCCTCGCGCACGTCCTCGGCGATCTTGTCGTTGACCTCGACCTCGGCGAGGTGGTCGCTGGTCCAGTCGATCAACAAACGGAGGCGACGGCCCACGTCAACGGTCTCGACCAGTTGCCGCTTCTGCTCGCTGGACAGGTAGGACGCGTACCCGGAGGTGTCCGCCAGCGCCGACGGGTCGGTCAGCCGGTTCACGTAGTCGACGATCTCCCAGGCCTCGCGCCGCTGCAGCATGGCCAGCAGCAGCTTTTTGTACTCGGCCGTCAGCGCCTTGATCTCGTCGGTCGTCTCGGCCTCGGGGACCTCGGTCACCTCGACCCACAGCGCCGCACCGGGCCCGGTCGCTCCCGCCCCGATCTGCGCCCTGCGCTCACCGCGCACAACGGCCGCCGCGCCCCCGCCGGCGATGCGTCCGACCTGCAAAATCTTGGTGATCACGCCGTGCGACGGGTACCGATCGTCCAGCCGGGGCGCGATCAGCAGCTGCCCGGATTCACTCGCCTGGGCGGCGTCGATTGCCGTCCGCGCGGCTTCGTCGAGCGCGATCGGAACGACCATCCCGGGCAACACGATGGTGTCGGTGACAAACAGCACCGGCACCGATTTGGCTTCAGCCATCAATCCTCCAAAACTGAGTCTGATGCGCTCAACCCAGCGGGGCGCCGGTTTGTTCCCCCGCCGAGGCTCCGCTGCGGGTCAGTGGAGGCGAATGTGGTGGCTATCACGTTGGCGGTCTTGGATAATCGGTCCGTGCCGCTGACGCACCCCGCCCCGACCGCCCGTGACGCGGATGTCCTCGAATCCGCGGCCAAAGATCTCGCCTCGTCCGGTGCCATCACATTCCTCGTCGACGACGACGCCGTCACTTATGCAATCGAGGGCTCGACGATCCGCGTCGGCGAGGGGGAGCGCACCGGGGACACCGTCGTGCGGCTGTCCCGACGGGCGTGGGACGACATGGTCGGCCAAATCCGCACGGCCATCAACCTCTTGCTCAGCGACGAGTTGTCTTTCGAGCGCGGCGGGTTCGACCAACTGGCCGACTGGGACCTGGTCCTGCGGTACCTGCACGCGGGCGTCCCGCCCTACGATCCGGCTCGAGCCGACCTGGCCGGACGCGACCCGCTCGCCACGTTCGCGCTCGACGCCGACGACGCCGAGTTGTCCGCACAGCTTCAGACAATGGGCTACCTGCACGTCCGGGGGGTCTTCGACGCGGACGAGATGCGGGCCGCCAACCGCGAGGTCGACCGCCTCGCGGCCCAGGCCCGACCCGGGGATGACCGTTCGTGGTGGGCCACCGCCGAGGACGGGGGCAGCGTGCTGTGCCGGTTGGTCTACGCGACGCTGCGCTCGCCGGTCCTCGCCGCCTTGGAAAACGATTCCAGGGTGCGCCGGCTGGGCACCCTCATCGATCCCGCGCTGCGCCCGGCACCCGACCGGATGGAGGGCAGCGCGGTGCTGCTCAAAGTGCCCGGGAACACCAGCGGGCTATCCAACATCCCCTGGCATCAGGACTGCGGCATGGGTGGACACGCGCTCATGTGCCCGGCGGTCAGCATCGGCATTCAACTGACCGGCTCGGACGCCTCGACCGGCAACCTTCAGGTCGTGCCGGGCAGCCACGGTCAGGCCATTCATTACCGCTGGGAACAGCGGCTGCAACAGGTACCGGTGGTAACCATCGACACCGCCCCCGGCGACGTGACCGTCCACGTCCAGGACCTGATGCACGCCTCACCCCGGCCGGCCGGGGCCGGCGGGCGCCGCACGATGTACGTCACCCACTATCCGCCGCAGCTGTTCGAGCACGTCGGGCCCGGCGAGGCCTTCAACGACCTGGTGCGCAACCGCACGGAACGGGTGGCCCGCCTGCAGTAGCGCCGTCATGCGGGCGGTTCGATAGGCACGAGCCGCCGAAGTTGCGTGACGTGCCTGGGCGAAAGCTCCTCGAGGCAGGTGACACCCAGCAATCGCATGGTGCGGATCACGCCCTCGGCCAGGATTTCGATCGCGCGGGCGACACCGGGTTCGCCGCCGGCCATCAGCCCATACAGGTAAGCCCGTCCGACGAGCGTGCACCGCGCGCCCAGCGCGATCGCCGCCACGATGTCGGCACCCGACATGATGCCGGTGTCCAGCAGGATCTCGGTGTGCTTGCCGACCTCACGCGAGACCGAGGGCAACAGGTGGAAGGGCACCGGCGCCCGATCCAGTTGGCGGCCACCGTGATTCGACAACACGATGCCGTCGACGCCGCGGTCGACGACGGCGCGGGCGTCGTCGAGCGTCTGGATCCCCTTGACGACCAACTTGCCCGGCCACCGGGCCTTGATCCACTCCAGGTCATCGAACGTGAGGCTCGGGTCGAACATGGTGCTCAGGTATTCGGCGACGGTCCCCGGCCAGCGGTCCAGCGACGCGAACGCCAGCGGCTCGGTGGTCAACAGGTCGAACCACCACTTCGGATGCGGCACGGCGTCCAGGACGGTGCGCAGTGTCAGCGTCGGCGGGATCGTCATCCCGTTGCGGTTGTCGCGCAGCCGGGCGCCGGAGACCGGGACGTCGACAGTGGCGAGCAGGGTGTCGAATCCCGCGTCGGCCGCGCGCTGGACCAAAGCCATCGAGCGTTCGCGGTCGCGCCACATGTACAGCTGAAACCACTTCCTGCCCTGGGGAACAGCGGTCACCAGGTCCTCGATCGCGGTGGTGCCCAACGTCGACAGCGAGAACGGAATGCCGGCCTTGGCGGCTGCCGCCGCACCGGCCATCTCGCCCTCAGTGTGCATCAACCGGGTGAAGCCGGTGGGCGCGATGGCGAACGGCAGGACGACCGGCTGGCCCAGCACATTCCAGCCGGCGGTGACGTTGCTGACGTCACGCAGGATCGTCGGGTGAAACTCGATGTCGCGGAATGCTTCTCGGGCGCGCCCAATCGAAAGCTCATCCTCGGCGGCGCCGTCGGTGTAGTCGAACGCCGCCCTTGGCGTGCGTCGTTTGGCGATGTGTCGCAGATCGTGAATGGTGTGCGCGGTGTCGAGGCGGCGCTTGGTCGCGTCGAACCGCGGTCGCTTGAACTGAATCAGCGGCGCGAGGTCGCGCACCTTGGGCACTCGTCGTCTGACCGCCATGTGTGCAACCGTAGTCGCATGGCGAATGACCCCTTCGACCTCGAGCGCTTCGTCGACGCGCAGGCCCCGGTGTACCGCAACGTGGTCGAAGAGCTGCGCTCCGGACGTAAACGCAGTCACTGGATGTGGTTTGTCTTCCCACAGATACGTGGCCTGGGCGGCAGCCCGACCGCGGTGCACTATGGCATCTCCTCGCTCGGGGAGGCCCGCGCCTACCTGCGCCATGAGCTGCTCGGCCCGCGGTTGCATGAATGCGCCCGGCTGGTCAACGAGGTCCATGGCCGATCGGCCGCGGACATCTTCGGCTCGCCCGACGACCTCAAGCTGCGCTCGTCGATGACGCTGTTCGCCCGCGCCACCGACGACAACGAGGATTTCCTCGCGGTCCTGGACAAGTACTACGACGGCCGGCAGGACCAGCTGACCGTGGAACGCCTAGACCGAGCTTAAGATCCGCCAGCCGTGCGGTTCCACCACCAGCGTGTCCACCGCCTCTTGTGGCGGGGCCGACGATCCGCCGATGACCTGCCGGTGGGAAGTGCCCAGCTCCGGCAGCGCCACACGCATCGGCTCGTCGCCGATGTTGAGCGCGACCAGCAGCGCGTTGTCCCCGCTGCGGCTCTCGTACACGTAGTGGCGGTTTTCCAGCAGCAGCGCGGTGGTCGACGCCTTGTGCAGCCACGCGTGACGCCGGCGCAACCCGATCAGGAACTGATGCAACGCCCACATCTGGCTGCCGAACTCATCCGATTCCATTGGGGGAGAGTCAAATTCGGGCCGCACCGCGTCGTCACCGCCGTAGCGCCCCTCCTTCACGCCGCGGAATCCCAGCTCGTCGCCCGCGTACACGCTGGGCACGCCGCCGACGGTCAGCAGGATCACCAGCGCGTGCGCCACGTGCTCGGGGCGGTCGAGCCGGCTGGCGATGCGGGTGACGTCGTGGTTACCGATGAAGGTGAGCGGGACGAAGCTTTCCAGAAACTCGCCATGCCGCTGCAGCGCCCAGTCCAGCTCGAAGAAGTTGCCGTCGTTTAGGCTGCTCCAGATCGCCTTCCACAGCTCATACTGGGTGGCCGAGTCGAACGTGGCGGACTGCACGACGGCGGCGTAGTCGCCGTGGATGAGCTCGCCGACGAACCAGGCGTCGGGGAAGCGCTCGCGCACCCGGGCCAGTGTTGATGCCCAAAACCTCTCCGGCACAGTGTAAGCCGCATCGAGTCGCCAGCCGTCGGCGCCGCGGTCCAGCCAATGCGCCATCACGTCGGCGGTGTAGTCGACCACTTCGGGGTGGTCGTGGTTGAGCGTGATCAGCTCCGAGTGGCCCTCGAACCTGTGAAAGCGTCCCGGGCGCCCGCGAAACCAGCGCGCCGCCGCCTCGTCGTTCGGCGCCTCCTGGTAGCGGGGGAAGTCCAAGCCGACGTGATTGAACACCCCGTCGAGCAGGATGCGCAGGCCGCGGCGACGGGCCTCGACGACGAGGTGGTCGAAATCGGCGTCGTCACCGAGCCGGGGGTCGATGCGGTAGTGGTCGGTGGTGTCGTAACCGTGGGTGCGCGAGGCGAAGATCGGGCCGAGCGCAACACCGGATGCGCCCAGCGCGATGGCGTGGTCAAACCAGTCGACGAGCCGCCGCAACCGGTGTTCTCCCGGCTGCGGCGGCTCGGACGACGCGGGAAAGGCGCCGACGAACCCCAGCGGATAGACCTGCCACCAGATCGCGTGTTCTACCCAGGCTGGTGCCGTCACTGCGTCAGCCGACGGTGGCCAGCGTCTGGGAGGCGACAATCGCTTGTGCCACGCCGGAAATGATGGCCGCGGCCTTCAGCGCCTCCTGGATGGTCTCCCGGGTGACCCCCGCCTCGCGCAGCGTGTGTTCGTGGGAGGCCACGCAGTCCGGGCATCCGTTGATCGTTGACACCGCGAACGACCACAGCTCGAAGTTCGCCTTGTCCACGCCGGGATTGGCGATGATGTTCATCCGCAATCCCGCGCGCAGGTCGTCGTACTTGCCGTCCAGGAAGCCGCGGCCACGGTAGAACACGTTGTTCATGCCCATGATGGATGCGGCTCCCAGCGCCGCGTTGTATGCCTCGGCGGACAGGATGTCGGCCGCCTCGGCACCGATCTCGCTGATTACCTGACTGTTTCGTGTCGCCGCCGCGCTGGCCAGCAGGGTGCCCCACAGCTGCTCCTCGTTGAGCTCGGTCGTGCGCGTGATCGAGCCGAGGTTGAGCTTGAGGTCCTTGGCGTACTCGGGCAGCGCCTCCTTGAGATTTTCTACGCTCATCTCGCCTCCCTGATCAGACCCTACGTGACTAAGCCGAGGCCTTGAGCAGCTCGGCGGCGTTGAGCGTCGGGTCGCCCTTGCGCCAGTTGCATGCGCACAGCTCGTCGGACTGCAGCGCGTCCAGGACCCGTAGCACTTCCTCGACGTTGCGTCCCACGGATCCGGCGGTGACCGAAACGAATTGGATCTCGTTGTTGGGGTCCACCAGGAAGGTCGCCCGGTCGGCCACCCCGTCGGCGTTGAGAACGCCGGTGGCCAGGCTCAGCTCCCGCTTGATGTCCGAGAGCATGGGGAAGGGCAGATTCTTCAGGTCTTCGTGCTGCGCGCGCCAGTTGAAGTGCACGAATTCGCTGTCGATCGAGACGCCCAGGACCTGCGCGTCGCGGTCGGAGAACTCGTCGTTGAGCTTGCCGAACGCCGCAATCTCGGTCGGGCACACGAACGTGAAGTCCTTGGGCCAGAAGAACACAACGCGCCACTTGCCTTCGTGGTCCTCGTTGGTGACGGTGGTGAAGTAGTCCTCGGGCTGCTTCGCGTCGACCTTGGACAGATCGCCCGCGATCAGCGCAGTGAGTTCGTAGGCGGGGAACTGGTCGCCGATGGTCAGCAGAGGCATATCGCTCCTTAATTGGATTTACTCAAGATTAGTTGTCATTGCCCATGTTGCCCGCCCGCTCGGCCTGAAGTAAAGGTGATATTTCCCACTACACTTATCGGCATGCCCGATAGAATTTATCAGCCGACCATCGCTGGCTTACGCGCGTTCGCCGCAGTCGCCGAGAAACGTCAGTTCAGCAGCGCCGCAACCACTCTCGGAGTCAGCCAGTCGACCTTGTCGCAGGCGATCGCGGCGCTGGAGACCGGGCTCGGCACCCAGCTCGTCGAGCGCTCGACGCGGCGTGTCCTCTTGACGGCAGAGGGCACGGAGCTGCTGCCGCGCGCCCAGGCCGTCATCGAGGCGGTGGACGCGTTCACCGCCGCCGCCGCGGGGTCGTCCGATCCGCTGCGGGGCGGGATGCGGCTGGGACTGATCCCGACGGTCGCGCCGTACGTGTTGCCGACCGTGCTGGCCGGCCTCGCCGAGCAGTTCCCCGGAATGACGTTGCGGGTGACGGAAGATCAGACCGAACGGCTGATGACGGTGTTGCGCGAGGGTGCGCTCGACGCGGCGCTCATCGCCCTGCCCGCCGATGCCGGTGGAGTCACCGCAATCCCGATCTACGACGAGGATTTCGTCCTCGCGCTGCCGCCCGGACATCCGCTGTCGGGAAAGCGGCGGGTTCCGGCGACGGCACTGGCCGACCTGCCTCTGCTGCTACTGGACGAGGGGCACTGCCTGCGCGATCAGGCGCTCGACGTGTGCCACAAGGCTGGCGTGCGAGCGGAGCTGGCCACCACCCGGGCGGCGTCACTGGCCACCGCGGTGCAGTGCGTGACCGGCGGCCTGGGCGTGACGCTGATTCCGCAGAGCGCCGTGCCGGTCGAGGCGACGAGAAGCCGCCTGGGCCTGGCGCAGTTCGCCGCGCCCCGCCCCGGACGGCGCATCGGGTTGGTGTACCGCTCGTCCAGCGGTCGCGACGAGTCCTACCGGCAATTGGCGGACATGATCGGCAGATTGATCAGCGACGAACATCCCGTCCGGCTGGTCAAATAGCGCAGCCGGCGCAGGTAGGTTCTGCCTATGGAAAAGGTCATCGCCGTCCTCATGCGCGCCGATTCGAACGAGGAATGGTGCGCCCGCCAGCGGGGGCCGGTCGCCGGCGCCCTGCTGGAATTGGGCCTGCCGGGGTTGTCGGTCAACGTGCGCGACGACGCCGTGCGCCATTCACTGATGACGCTCACGACCCTCGACCCGCCGGTCGCAGCGGTGGTGAGCATGTGGACCCAGCAGTGCTACGGCAAGCAGATGTCCGCAGCGTTGACCATGCTCGAAGCCGAATGCGAAAAGCTCGCCGCGTATCTGGTGACCGAGTCGGTCCCGCTCCGGGCACCGGCAACCGAATCCGGTTCTCGCACAGCGGGGTTGGCCAACATTGCGCTGCTGCGCCGGCCCGCCGGCCTGGACCAAGCGAGCTGGCTGACCCGGTGGCAACGCGACCACACCTCGGTGGCCATCGAGACGCAGTCGACGTTCGGCTACACCCAGAACTGGGTGGTCCGCACCCTCACCCCGGACGCACCGGGAATCGCGGGCATCGTCGAAGAGTTGTTCCCCGAGGAGGCGATCACCGATCTCAAAGCGTTCTTCGGTGCCGCCGACGACAACGACCTGCAGGACCGATTGGGCCGAATGGTCGCCAGTACCACGGCGTTCGGCGCCAACGAGAATATCGACACCGTCCCCACCAGCCGCTACGTCTTCAAGACACCGTTCATCGAGGAATTCACATGACAACTTTGCGCGACGCCGTGGCGTTGGCCGCCGCGGAAAATGGCCTCGCGGTGGTGTCCACCGTTCGGGCCGACGGAACGGTGCAGGCGTCGCTGGTCAACGTCGGGTTGTTGCCGCATCCGGAAAGCGGCCACGAGGTGCTGGGCTTCACCACCTACGGCAAGGTCAAACTGGCCAACCTTCGGGCGCGACCGCAGCTGGCGGTCACCTTCCGCAACGGATGGCAGTGGGCGACCGTCGAGGGCCGCGCCGAGCTGGCCGGCCCGGACGACACGCGACCCTGGCTGACCGCGGACGACCAGCTGCGACTGTTGCTCCGCGAGGTTTTCACCGCCGCGGGCGGCACCCACGACGACTGGGACGAGTACGACCGCGTCATGGCCCGGGAGCGGCGCGCCGTCGTGCTGATCGCGCCCACCCGCGTCTACAGCAACGGCTGACGTCGTTAGGCTGCAGCCGTGACGCTGCAGATCGATGACGAAAAGCGGGTGCGCACCCTCATCCTCAACCGGCCCGAGGCACTGAACGCATTCAACGAAGCCCTGTACGACGCGACCGCCGAAGCGCTGTTGGCAGCTGCCGACGATCCCGAGGTCGCCGTGGTGCTGTTGACCGGTGCGGGCCGCGGCTTCAGCGCCGGTACCGACCTCGCCGAGATGCAGGCCCGCATCACCGATCCGGATTTCACCCCGGGCACGCACGGTTTCGTCGGACTGATCGATGCCCTCAGCGCGTTCCCCAAGCCGCTCATCTGTGCGGTCAACGGTGTGGGCGTCGGCATCGGCGCCACGATGCTGGGCTACGCCGATCTGGCCTTCATGTCGTCGACGGCCCGCCTTAAGTGCCCGTTTACCAGTTTGGGGGTGGCGCCGGAGGCGGCCTCGTCGTATCTCCTGCCGCAGCTGGTGGGCCGGCAGAACGCCGCCTGGCTGTTGATGTCCTCGGAATGGATCGACGCCGAGGAGGCGTTGCGGATGGGCCTGGTCTGGCGGGTCTGCGATCCCGAGGATCTATTGCCCGAAGCCCGTCGGCATGCGGAAATCCTTGCCAGCCGCCCTATTTCGAGCTTGATGGCGGTCAAGCACACGATGATGGAACCGGTGCGGCCGGAAATCGCGGCGGCCACCGCTCGGGAAAACGCCCACTTCGCCGAACTGATGGGCGCTCAGGCCAACGCCGCGGCCCTGGCGGACTTCAACAAAGCCCGCTGAGCGGGGGCTAATGCGACGAAGCGGTCTCGAGATTCGCCGACGCGGCGATGATCGCCCGCAGTGTCCTCTTGCAACGCCCGCAGTCACCACCGGCGCCACACGCGGCCGCGACCTCTTTGGAGGTGGAGGCACCGCGCGCGACCACTTCGGACACCGTGTGGTTGGTGACGCCGACACACAGGCACACGTACATCAGCGCATCCCCTGCATGCGGGCGACATTCCCTTCGTCGACTGCGTGGTCAAGCGACCGCACTTCGTCCTCCCTCTCGGCATCCCGTGGGGGATTTGAAGAAGTAGCACCGAACCGAAACCGTTATTAGTTGAGTCTAACCTAAGTTCGTTAGCGCAGTCTAACCTTACCCGCTAGCAACGTGCCCGACGCGGTCCGCGCGCGCCACACACTGAGCACAGCCATACCTTGCTGGAAGAATGCCACCCGTCGTGGCAAAGTGCGGGTACGGCCCGGCACGGTGCGTTCAGCCCACGCACCCGGCCCGGAGCCACGAAATGACCGCCGTTTCACGTCACCGTAGGGGAGTGATCATGCAAGGGGATCCGGATGTTTTGCGCCTGCTCAACGAGCAGTTGACTGGCGAGCTCACCGCGATCAACCAATATTTCCTGCATTCCAAGATGCAGGACAACTGGGGTTTCACCGAGGTCGCCAAGCACACCCGGGAGGAGTCCTTCGACGAGATGCGGCACGCCGAGGCGATTACCGATCGCATTCTGCTGCTCGACGGGCTGCCCAACTACCAGCGCCTGTTCTCGCTTCGCATCGGCCAGACGCTGCGCGAGCAGTTCGAGGCCGACCTCGCCATCGAGTACGAGGTGATGGACCGGCTCAAGCCCGGCATCATCATGTGCCGCGAGAAGCAGGACACCACGAGCGCCAATCTGCTGGAAGAGATCGTGGCCGACGAGGAAAAGCACATCGACTACCTCGAAACGCAGCTCGAGCTGATGGACAAGCTCGGCGTGGAACTCTACTCGGCGCAGTGCGTCTCGAGGCCGCCGAGCTAAGCCTCGGACGCCTTTTCGCGGGTTTTGGTTGCCACGGGTTGACCGTGGGCACTCACTACCATCGAAAGCCGTGGGAAGGCGGGCATGACGAGGGCGACACCAGCGGCGGCTCCGGCCGGTCGCGCTCCGGACGCAGCGCCCAGCGGCGCGCTTGTCGACCCGCAGCGACGCAATTTCATCTTCGTGGCGGTCCTGCTCGGCATGCTGATGGCCGCGCTGGATCAGACGATCGTGGCGACCGCGTTGCCAACCATCGTCGCCAATCTTGGTGGCGCAGGCCATCAATCGTGGGTGGTCACCAGCTACCTGCTCGCCTCGACCATCATCACCGCCCTCGTCGGCAAGTTCGGTGACCTGTTCGGCCGCAAGCGGGTGTTCCAGGCGGCCGTCGTGTTCTTCGTCGCCGGATCGGTGCTTTGTGGGCTGTCGAGCTCGATGGGCATGCTGGTCGCGTCACGCGCGCTGCAGGGCATCGGCGGCGGCGGGCTAATGGTGACCGCCATGGCGTTGATCGGCGAGGTGATCCCGCTGCGAGACCGCGGCCGCTACCAGGGCGCGATGGGTGCGGTATTCGGCGTCACCACCGTGATCGGTCCCTTGCTCGGCGGCTACTTCACCGACCACTTCACCTGGCGCTGGGCGTTCTGGATCAACGTGCCGATCTCGGTCGTGGTCTTCTTCGTGGCGGCCGCCGCCATCCCGGCGCTGTCCGACCGCACCAAACCGGTCATCGACTACACCGGCATCCTGTTCGTCGGCCTGGGCGCGGCCGGGCTGACACTGGCCACCAGCTGGGGCGGTACCACCTACCCGTGGGGATCGCCCATGATCATCGGCCTGTTCGTCGGCTCGGTGATCGCGTTGTGCGTCTTCGCCTGGGTGGAAAGCCGCGCCGCCGCGCCGATCCTGCCGACCCGGCTGTTCGGCAGTCCGGTGTTCACGGTGTGCTGCGTCCTGTCCTTCGTGGTCGGTTTCGCAATGCTGGGCGCCCTGACGTTCCTGCCCACCTACATGCAGTTCGTCGACGGCGTGTCGGCCACCACGTCGGGCCTGCGCACGTTGCCGATGGTGATCGGGATGCTGACCACCTCGATGGGCAGTGGTGTCATCGTCGGCCGCACCGGCAGATACAAGTTCTTTCCCGTCGCCGGCACCGCCGTCATGGCGGTGGCCTTCTTTCTGATGTCGCGGATGGACCCGTCGACATCGGCTTTGGTTCAATCGCTGTTTCTTGTCATCCTCGGCGCCGGGATCGGGATGTGCATGCAGACCCTCGTCCTGATCGTGCAAAATACCGTGGACTTCGACGACCTCGGCGTCGCGACCTCCGGCGTCACCTTCTTCCGCACCATCGGCAGCTCGTTCGGCGCCGCCATCTTCGGTTCACTGTTCACCAACTTTCTGCACAGCCGGATCGGCCCGGCGATGGTGGCCAGCCGCGCGCCGGCCGCGGCCGCCGCGTCGCCGGAGGCGTTGCACCGATTACCCCGCCAGGCGGCCGCTCCCATCGTCGCCGCCTACTCCGAGTCGCTCACCCACGTGTTCGGATGGGCGGTTCCGGTCGCGCTGGTCGGGTTCGTCCTGGCGTTGTTCCTGCGGGAGGTCCCACTGCGGGAAACGCACGACAGCACAATCGATCTCGGCGACGCGTTCGGTATGCCGAACACCGAGACACCGGATCAGATGCTGGAGGCCGCGGTCGAGCGCATGCTGCGCGGTGTGCCCGGCATGCGATTGCGCAGCATCGCCATGCGACCCGATTGCCGACTCGACGTGGCCGGATTGTGGGGCGTCCTACGCATCAACCGCTACGGGCAGATCTATGGCACGGCCCGGCTCACCGACATCGCCGACTACCTACGGATACCGTTCGAGGTCTTGGAGCCCACGTTCTCGCGCCTGATCGCGACCGGATATGCCCGAGGCGACGGCAACCAGATGTGGCTGACACCCGCGGGGGCCCAGCAGGTGGACTACGTGCACTCGCTGCTGGTGGGCTGGCTGGTCGACAAGCTCGCCCGTTCACCGGGATTCGACGGACGACCGGATCGTCGCGTGGTCGAAGCGGCGCTGAATCGAGTCGCGGGCCGCGTTCTCGCGCAACGGGACTGGAACGACGACCGTCCCACCACGAAGATCCCGGTGCCCACACCCTGAGACGGGCACCCCGGGCGTACCATCACGCCATGAGCCGAATCGGAACATTTGCTGACGACGACCTGGCCGGCTGGTTTGCGAAGTCCCCCGACATCGGCGGCGCGCTCGGCGGCTTCAGCAACGCGGTCTACACCAAGAACCGGTTGCCGCTGCGCACCCGCGAACTGGCCCGCGCCGTGATCGCCCACCGCAACGAGTGCGTCGTCTGCGTCAACACCCGCGACGAGGACGGACCCGCCGCCGGCGTCGACGAAGAGTTGTACGACCACGCTCAGGAGTGGCGCACCTGGCCGGGCTACAGCGAACAGGAGCGGCTGGCAGCCGAGTTCGCGGACCGATTCGCCAGCGATCACACCGCCCTGCGCGACGACGAGGACTTCTGGAGCCGTTGCTCCGAACACTTCTCCGACGAGCTGCTGGCCGACCTGGCCCTGTCGTGCGCGCTGTGGGTCGGCATGGGTCGGGTGTTGCGAACCCTCGACATCGGCCAAGCCTGCAAACTGACTATTCCCAGCCGCGCATAGCCGACGACGGCGCCCCGTTCGGGCGGCCCTAACGCGCGGCGACACATAAACGTCTGCGACGACACGCCGGAAAACGTCTCAGCGGTTTGTGTTTCGCGGGCACAAAAGGCCGCGCCGCCGCGTTGCGCTACCCGTGAAGATTCGCTTCGGTGTCGGACTGGGTGCGGACACCGCGCCAGATCGGTTGGCCCCCATCGTGGATCGGCTGGAGGCCAGCGGGGTCGACTCGCTGTGGTTTTCCGAGCTGGTCTACTCCCCGGCGGTCGATCCGGTGGTCGGCATGGCCTACGCCCTCGCCAGGACGACGCGGTTGAAGGTCGGCACCTCGGTCGCCGTCCTCCCTGGGCGGCATCCGGTGCTGGTCGCCAAGCAGCTGGCGTCGTTGGCGGCCGTCGCGCCCAAGCGGGTCCTTCCCGTCTTCGGTCTGCGGTCGGCGATTCCCGCCGAACGCGAGGTGTTCGTGGTTCCCGACGGCGAGCGGGCCGCCGTGTTCGACGAGTCGCTGCGTGTGCTGCGCTCGACGCTGGCCGAGGACTCGGCCAGCTACACCGGCCGGTACTTCACCGTCACTGGAGCTTCTGTCCTGCCGAGGCCGACCCCGCCGCTGGATATCTGGTTGGCCGGCTCGGCGCCGGGGGCCTTTCGGCGCATCGGCGCACTGGGCGACGGCTGGCTGGGCAGTTTCGTGACCCCCGAAGAGGCGCGCGCGGGCAGGGAGGCCATCGAACGCGCCGCAGCGCAGGCGGGCCGGCAGATCGACCCCGACCACTTCGGGATCTCTTTGGCCGTAGCAGAAGGCGACCTGCCTCCGGAGCTGGCCGCGGCGGCACGGAAGCGCCGCCCCGACGTCGACCCCACCGAGCTCATCGCCGGTGGATGGGATCGCTTGCACCGACAACTCGACGCGTACATCGACGCGGGGTTGACGAAGTTCGTCATCCGGCCGGCGGGCGGCGCTCCGATCGACGGCTTCCTCGATAGGTTCGTGGCCGAGCTGATCGGCCGCCAGAACTGAATTCGTCAGCCAAGGCATCACGAGGCTGCACAATGACAGCCATGACCGGCACACCGCTTGCCGCCGCGGGGATCGCCCAACTGGAGGCCGAGGGCGTCGACACCGTCATCGGCACCGTCGTGAATCCCGCCGGGCTCACCCTGGCCAAGACGGTCCCGATCCGGCGGACCAACGTGTTCGCGGATCCCGGTCTCGGCGCCAGCCCCTCGTGGCACGCCTTCGCGATCGACCAGAGCGGCATCGCCTTCACGCCGGAGGTTGGCGTGATCGGGGACCAACGCCTGCGCATCGACGTGTCGGCCCTGCGCATCGTCGGTGACGGGCTGGCGTGGGCGCCCGCGGCGTTTCACGAGCAGGACGGCACACCCGTTCCCGCCTGCGCCCGCGGCACGCTGGGCCGGGTCGAAGCCGCGCTCGACGCAGCCGGGATCGAGGCGGCGATCGGGCACGAGGTGGAATTCCTCTTGGTCGCTCCCGACGGTGGCCGCCTCCCGTCGACGTTGTGGGCGCAGTACGGGCTCGCCGGTGTCCTGGAACATGAAGCCTTCGTCCGGGACGTCACCCGTTCGGCCGCCGCGGCGGGCGTCGCGATCGAGCAGTTTCACCCCGAGTACGGCGCCAACCAGTTCGAACTCTCCTTGGCGCCACAACCCCCGGTGGCCGCCGCCGACCAGCTGGTGCTGTTGCGGCTCATCATCGGGCGGGTGGCCCGCCGCCACGGGGTCCGCATCAGCTTGTCACCTGCACCCTTCGCGGGCGGCGTGGGATCCGGCGCTCACCAACATCTTTCGCTGGCCACGCCGGAAGGTCCGCTGTTCTCCGGCGGCGCCGGCGCCCAAGGCATGACGGCGGCGGGGGAGAGCGCAGTGGCGGGGCTGGTCGGCGGACTGCCCGCGGCGCAAGGCGTGTTGTGCGGATCGATCGTGTCCGGCTTGCGGATGCACCCCGGCAACTGGGCCGGCGCGTACGCGTGCTGGGGAACCGAGAACCGCGAGGCGGCGGTGCGGTTCATCACTAGCGGGCCCGGCAATCCGCGTGGCGGGAATGTCGAGGTCAAGATCGTCGACCCCTCCGCCAACCCGTACCTGGCGTCAGCGGCGATCCTGGGGCTGGCGCTGGACGGAATCAAGCGTCAAGCGGCGCTGCCACCGGAGATCGCGATCGACCCGGCGACCCTGTCCGATTCCGACCGCGAGCGCGACGGCGTCATCAGCCTGGCCAGGGGACAGACCGAAGTGATTGCGGCACTTGACCGTTCGGCGCTCCTGCGCGGCATTCTGGGCGATCCGGCGGTCGACATGGTAGTCGCCGTCCGCCGCCTCGAACACGAACGGTACGGCGACCTCGACACCGAGCAACTGGCCGACAAATTCCGCATGGCCTGGAGCCTGTGACGGGCCACGCGATGACGTCCGACGCCCTGGCCCAGCACATCGGAGAAGTGCGGCTGATCGATCAACACGTCCACGGCTGCTGGCTGACGGCGGGGGATCGGCAGCAGTTCGAGAACGCGCTCAACGAGGCCAACACCGAACCCATCGTCGGCTCGGGGTTCGACTCACAGCTCGGCTTCGCCGTGCGCGCACACTGCGCACCCGTCCTCGGTCTCCCCAAACACACTGATCTCCAGTTGTATTGGGAGCGCCGCAGCCGATTCAGCGAGGACGAGCTGGCCCGGATGTTCCTGCCGGCCGCGGGAGTGAGCGATTGGCTGGTAGACACCGGGATCGGCGCCGACACCGCCGACCCCGTCGCCATGGCCGCGCTGTCCGGCAGCCGCGCCCACGAGGTAATCCGCCTCGAGCAGATCGCCGAACAGGCCGCGCGGGCGCCGGGCGACTACGCGACGGCCTTCGAGGACATCCTGCGGCGGCGCGCCGCGACGGCGGTCGGCACCAAGTCGATCCTGGCCTACCGCGGCGGGTTCGACGGCGACCTGAGCGAGCCGTCGCCGTCGCAGGTCGCCGAGGCGGCGAGCCGGTGGCGCGACCGCGGCGGTACCCGGCTACAGGATCGGGTGCTGCTGCGTTTCGGGTTGCATCAGGCGCTGCGGCTGGGCAAGCCGCTGCAATTCCACGTCGGGCTCGGCGACCGCGACTGCGATCTGCACAAGACCAACCCGCTGCTGCTGCTCGACTTCCTGCGGAAGTCGGGGGACACCCCGATCGTCCTGTTGCACTGCTACCCCTACGAGCGCGAGGCGGGATATCTGGCGCAGGCCTTCAACAACGTCTATCTCGACGGCGGGTTGAGCGTGAACCAGCTGGGGGTGCGGTCGGTGGCGTTCATCGCCCGGCTGCTGGAGCTGGCGCCCTTCCGCAAGATCCTCTACTCCTCGGACGGGTTCGGCCCCGCGGAACTGCACTTCCTCGGTGCGACACTGTGGCGCACCGGTATTCATCGCGTGTTGCGGGAATTCGTGGTCAATGACGACTGGAACGAGAGCGACGCGATCCGGGTGGTCGACCTGATCGCTCGCGACAACGCCGCCGGTCTCTACCGCGTTTGACCCCCGGTGAAGCCGGGGTATACGGGCTGTTATGGCGACCGCGAAGGGCGTCTTGGAGTGGGCCCGCGACAAGGTCGTGTCGTGGGTGCCCAAAGCGGACCTCGACCAGCGCGACCCGGACTACATCCGCGACCAGCTCCCGGGCACCTGGCTGCTCGCGTCGTTCTATTTCCGGGCGGACGTGCGGGGCCTCGATCGCATTCCGGCTGAGGGGCCGGTCCTGCTGGTCGGCAACCACAGCGGCGGAAATGTGCCGCCCGACACCTTCGTGTTCACGCTCGCCTTCTGCTCCTATTTCGGCGTCGAGCGCCCCTTCTACCAGCTGGCCCACAACCTCGTGGTCTCCGCACCACCGCTGGGCTGGCTGCGTAAGTTCGGCACCGTCGCCGCCAACCCCGAAAACGCCCGTCTCGCATTGGATTCCGGCGCCGCGCTGCTGGTCTACCCGGGCGGCGACTACGAGGTGTTCCGGCCCTCGTGGGAACGCCACAAGGTCGACTTCGGCGGGCGCATGGGTTACGTGAAGCTGGCCCGCGAGGCCGGGGTGCCGATCGTCCCCGTCGCCAGCGTCGGCGGGCAGGAAAGCGCGTTGTTCCTCAACCGCGGGCAGTGGCTGGCCAAGCTGCTGATGGCCGACAAGTTGCTCCGCCTCAAAAGCATCCCGATATCACTGGCGCTGCCCTGGGGCCTCAACATCAGCGACCTGGCCGGCCACATTCCGTTGCCCACCAAGATCGTGATCGAGGTCCAGCACCCGATCGAGGTCGATGGAGACGATCAGGCGGTGCACGACAAGGTGATGGCCAGCCTGCAGGGCGGCGTCGACCGGCTGGCCACCGAGCGGCGATTCCCGGTGATCGGCTGATGCGCGTCGAACGCCGTTGCGTCATCAAGGCCGACCGTTCCGCGGTATGGAAGATCGTCAGCGACCCGGACTGCTACCCGTCGTTCATGACGAACCTGGAGCGCTGGGAGTCCTCGAACGACAAGCCGGCCGGCGTCGGCGCACGCTACACCGTCCACTGGAAGATCGGCTCCGTCCCTGTCGGCGGACTCATCGAGGTGGTCGAGTTCGACGACGACCGCGACTTGGCCTTCGTGGGCCTCACCGGCATCACCTTGCGCGGGCGGATACGGCTGCGTGAGACGCACGACGGCAGGACGAAGGTGACGTTCCGCCTGTCGTATCAGGCGCCGGGCGGGCTGATCGCGTACATCGCCGACCGGGTCGCCGTGCGCCAGGTGGGACGCACCCTGGCGGAGACGCTGAAACGCCTCCGGACGCTGGCCGAGTCGTAGCCATTTTTCCAATTCCGCATGTAATCAACCGCCGCGCGGCATACGCTCCGATCGACGAATCGGGCAACGTCACCAAACGCATCGCAGAGGAAAGGTTTGGGGGCATGTTGCTCCGAGCATCTCTCGTCGCCGCGGTCATCGCCGCCGCCGCCGGTGGTTTCGCCGCACCGGCCTACTCGTCGCCCGGGTGTTATACCGACAGTTCCGGTGACTGCGTTCCGTATCCGCAACAGGGCGGCTCGCAGCCACCGGGGGCCACCGCGAAATGCGCGGACGGCAGTTGGTCGTTCAGCGAACATCCGCATTCAGGCGGCACGTGCCACGGCCACGGCGGCGTCCAAACGTACTTATAACGGTTGGCGACGTCGGCGCTGCGCTGTGATGGTCGAAGTCCGAGGGGTGACCATAGCAAGCTACTCAAGCGCCGATGTCGCCAAATCTGTTGCAGCGCCGCAGATTAACGCGAGTCCGCTCCGACGAGGGCTGTCGCGTCGAAGACCCAGCTGACGTCGGCCGTCGCGAGGTGCTTGTGCTCGACTCGCCAAGGACGGATTTGCGGATCAAGACGGCCAACGGAACCAAGGGCAATGAAATCGTTTGTAGCGCAGGGTGTTCCAGTCCCGAGACTGGGCAGCGCACACATGGCACCGCAGTTTCGCGATCCGGCTTGCTCGGATCGGGCTTGCTCTCGCGTCGGACGCGATATTCCGGCTGAGGCTATTGGCTGGCCGCCACTTGTTTCTTGCCGTACTGCCGCTCCATCATGGCAGTGTCCCCGTACACCTGGACTCGTACTGACTTGCCATCGCGGAGCGCGTAGACCTCGACGTCTTGGCTTGTTTCGCCGCCGACAGTGGCTTGGCTGAGTACGACCACCGTGTCGCCGTCGGCAATGAAACGGTGGGGAGAGATGGTCGGGGCTTTCTCGCCCAATCGCTGGAGGAACTCACCTAGTTCGCCTTTGCCATGGTAGGTGCCGCTGATTACGCTTTCGCCCGGCTGGATCCACTCGATGTTGTCGTCGAACAGACTCATCAGCGTTTCGACGTCGCCGGCGGCGAAGGCTTCGTAGCCCTTCTTGATGACCTCAATGTTCTGGTCTTGCTCCGACATTCCTCAAACTCCCTTCCTGTGGATCCAATATTCGGCCCGCGACGAGGCGGTCCAGTCTTAGGTAAGGCAGCACCGACCGTGGTCGTTGGAGCCGGCACGGTGGCGTTATAAGTGCTCCATCAGACGAGACATTCGCCCGGCCTCGAAATAGTTGCCCTCACGCCGGGGGTAAATAGGTCGCGGCTCGGGCAGCCGAATGTGGATGTGCCCGATTGCTGTAATCAGCGCTGCACTGGGCCAATGACGATGAGTCGTCGCGGGCGCGACTGATAGAGCCGCTGCGGTCTTGAATAAGACTTCCTGCTCGGTGATGAGCACCGGCGCGGAGGCATGTCGCGTAGAGCTCACCGCGGAGGGAGTTTGCTCGACATTCCTCGCCGGGAGATCGGGTAGTGAGTGCGACTTGGGGAGTAAGTGCAACATGGTAGAGGCCTTCTGATGATTGGTGGCTCTTACCGGGGGAGTCACGGCTATCAAACACGTGTAGACAATCACCGTCGGAGGCGCAAAGCGTCATCCAAGTGGATGAGATCCGACTAGTAATTCCCAGGACACTCACAGTAGTATCCACTGGATAACCACAGCGATTAGGGATACCTGGATGCGGATACCCCCCGGTGAATCAGGGGACCGGCGATGGTCACAGTGGAGGAGTTCTCGCGGCTGGTAGCTGGCATCTACGCCGCAGCGGTCACGCCTCAGCAATGGCGAATGGCCATCCGCGAGATTCACTGCGCCGTCGGTGGCACGAACGGCGGGCTCTTTTCGGGCCGTGCCACATCATTGCTTTGCAGCACCGTTCCGATGGCAGCCCTCCAGAGCTACGGGGAGTACTACCACCGGTTAGATCACGTGCTCGCCGCCGTCGAGCATGCTCCGGTCGGTGTGGTGCAGACCGGGACGAAGTTGCTCCCGCTGGTCCGAAACACGGAGTTTGACACCGAATGGTTGCGGCCCCTCGACATCGAGGACGGGTTGTTCGTCCGGCTTACCGGCGAGTCGAGTCCTACTTGCTTCATCGTTGCGGCACCGAAGCGAACGGAGTCGTTCGACACGCTGGAGCGTGTAAAGCTGGTGGGGAGCCTGGTTCCCCACCTGCAGCAGGCGCTCCGCACCCAGCACAAGCTGTCGGCTCTGGCCGACAGGTCCGTTGGGATGGCAGGCGCTCTAGAGGTGGTCCGGCACGGGGTCATCATCGTCGCCGGCGACCACCTGGTGGTTAACCTGAATTCGGCTGCCGAACGGATTCTGCGCAACGAAGACGGGTTGTGCATGCAGTCCGGACGCATCGCTGCGACCAGCTCAGGCGTCGAGCGAGAACTTAATGTCGCCATACGGAACGCCCTCGCCGACGACTGCTCCATCGTTCGCACGAGCCAGTCGCTCACCTGCGTGCGGCCCTCTAGCAGGCGGCCCTACGTCATTCACGTGTTGCCCTCCTACCACCGCGACGCCGATGAGCCACGTAGACAGCCAATGGCATTGGTTCTGGTTATTGATCCAGAGGACGAACCCGAACCTCCTTCAGCACTGTTGCGGCGGCTCTACCACCTGACCCAAGCCGAAGCCGAGATTGCGCTGCGCGTGCTACATGGCGCGGACCTGAGGGAAATCTCAGAGGAGTTGTCGGTGTCGTTGCCGACGGTTCGCACGCATCTGCAGCATGTCTTCGACAAAACCAACACACACCGCCAAGCTGACCTCGTCCGGCTTCTACTCGTGCTGAGTCCTTGACCACACCATGTCCGGCTAGCAGTAACTCCCTCAACACCCCGCTCCTCACAGATCGGAGCCGCGTACACGAGGGTGGGGAGCCCTGTCCGCTTCAACCTGTGCCTTGGTAGGCCGGCTAATGCCCTGGCCTGCGGCGACGGCCCTGGACAGGCCCGTACGTCCGCGGTCCGTCGTCAGCAGTTTTAGTCCGCTCCGTGCTCGGCTCACCTAGTTGTCGCCCAATGTGGTTCCGGCAGCAGACTTGTTCCCGAACCGTCAGCGCGTAGGAACGCTCATGCGGCAGGAGCAGCTGCGCTCGCCAAGAATAGGTTTCGATCGCACCGCGGACCCAACGTTACGCGCGGCCGGGTTAGTGTCTCGGGCCCCGTAGCCTGATCGGAGGTTTCCGCGTTTTGCTCGCTAGTGAGCGCCGCCGTATGGGCCTCGCCGCGGGCCAAAGCCACTATCGCGACGATCACCACTATCACCGCCGACGCCAGGACGATCATGCCCACGCCATCGGCGTTGAGGGTCTCGCCGAGCACCACGATGCCCAGAACCGTTGCCACCGCTGGCTTGGCCACGGTCACCGTCGGCAGTGAGGCGGTCAGCGCACCGGCGCGAAACGCTGACTGCTGAAAGATCATCCCCGCCAACGCCGCCAGTATCCAGACATAGAACTCCGGCGCGCACAGCAGCGCCCCGAAACCATGTCCGGCCGCCGCGACGACGGCTTTGGTTAGCACCGCGAACAGGGCCAGCGACGAACCGGCGACCACCGCCAGCAGTACAGCCGCACGCGGACCGGGCCAAATGCGGGCACCGAGGACACAGAACACCAGTAGCGGACCCAACACCAGTGCCACCACAGTCCAGGTTGTCGGCGACCCCTGCGACTGCCCGGCCTTCGGGTCGCCAACCGTGACGGCCACCGCCAAAGCGGCGGCGAGCACCGTCGCCCACATCCACTGCCGGCGGGTCACCCGCTGTCGGGTCAGCCGCGCATAGACCGGCAGGGCGAATAGCAGCGCCGTCACCTGCAGCGCCGTCACCAACATCACCGACCCGATCCCCAGCGCGGCGGCTTGCAGGCTGTAGTTCGCAACGGCTCCCCCGCCGCCAAGCCACCACCGGGCGTCGCGCAACGACATGCGGAACAACTCCCAGTGGCCGACGGGTTCGTCGGTGACCTCATGCGCGGACTGTTGACGGCTCACCGCGCCGATCGCGGATGCCAGCGCGGCGCACAGGGCGAGCACAACCGCGATATCCGACTTCAACATGGGACCTCCTCAAGATGCCGAGATCACTTCGGGCTAGACCCCGAAGTAGACGCCGTACCTGCTTGTCGCGAGCGCTTTCAACAGCCACAGGGCCAGCCCGGTCCCTGCCAAGGTGCCCAGAGTCACAGTCACGATGAAGGCGACCCGGAAGCTGCTGGAGAGCGCCGCCCGGAGAGGGTTCTGCTGGTCGGCGGCAGCCGACGGGTGGATGTCACTGGCGGTCATTTCATGCTCCTCGTTGATTTGCTTTCGGTCATGTGCGTTGTCGTTGCCCAGTTCATGACGAACCTTGAAGGAAATGGTCGTGGACCAAGCACTGCTTCCGGAATGACCGGGAAGCCAGATTGGGTTGCCTCTAGAGATAGGTTTTCCTATCCATTCAGCAAGCATCGCGCGATCGAGTGCAACCAGCGTCAGTTGAGGCGCCCGCCCTGAAGTCGTCAGACGACCGCACCCGAAATCTCTGCTTTTCGGCACCGCAGTTACTCGTCTCGAGTATCGTCATCGCGCAGCATCGCGAGCGTGACCGCCGCGCGTCGGATCTCGCCCTCCTCGGCCATGACCGACATACTCGAACGCAGTTGCCCAACCTGTTACGGCGACAACGTGGTTGGGTGCGCTGAAGCGTTTCTCAGTCTGGCTACCCAGCCCTGAACATTCCGCTTGGTCAGTTCTGGGGGGAGTGCTGGTGCACTCACACCCCGGGAGAGAAATGACCCAGCAAAGATTCCGTCAAATGGCAACGCTGTCGGCAACGATTACGGGTCTAAATCCGGGCGGTGGATGAGTCGGCTAGACCAAGCTTGTCGCATCAAACACCCAGCTGGTATCCGCATTCGCGAGGTTCTCGAAGTGGTTCGGGGGAGCGAAGCTGACCAGGCTGTTCATGTCCCAATAGTCTTTCCAGACGGTGATCTTGCCGTCGGCGACCTTGTGGACGGTGACGAATCTGAGCACGCCTCGCTCGCCGGTCGTGAACGTCCACGTCTCGGAGTGCTCGTACATCACGTCGGCACCGTTGGAGAGCAGCACGCCGTCGTGGTTCTCGTAACCCGCCAGCGGCTCAAGACCCATCTTGAGCCGCTTGACGATGTCTTCCGGTCCACGCGCCGAAAGCGCCGGAACCGGCATGTCGACGTAGAGGCAGTCATCGGACAAAAACGTCTTGACCGCCTCCCAGTCCCGCCGCGAGAGCGCCTGCCATAGCCCGAGTACGACATCCTCGACCGAGATCATAGAAACGTCTGTCATAGCGCAAATAAACTCGGTTGCCGAACGGGTGTCAACACCGCGGGATTCTCCGGTACGCCCCGCTAGCCGTCGACGCGAGCCATCGACCGTGCCGGCCCCAGCGCGACCGGCAGCGACGACCAGCCCCGCAGCACGCGCGTGTCACGCCTGCTACCCACGCCCGCCGCGCGCACCTCGGGGAAGCGGTCGAAGAACGTACGCAGTCCGACTTCGCCCTCGGCGCGCGCCAGCGCAGCACCTAGGCAGAAGTGCCGGCCGCCGGAGAACGCGAGATGCCTTCCCGCGTTGGGTCGTTCGATGTCGAAGTCGTGCGGCTCGTCGAAGACGGACGGGTCTCGGTTGGCGGCGGCCAGGTAGACCAGCACCAAGTCGCCGCGCTGCAGCCGCTTGCCGGCCAGCTCGACGTCGCCCCGCGCAATCCGCGCGGTCAGCTGTACCGGAGACTCCAGCCGCAGTATCTCTTCGACGGCGTTGGGCCACAGTTCGGGCCGTCGGCGCAGGGTGTCGAGGCGGTCGGGAGCATCGAGGAGCATGCGGATCCCGTTGCCCAGCAAGTTGACCGTGGTCTCGAACCCGGCCGCCAATACCAGCCCGGCGATCGCCTGCAGCTCGTTCTGATCGAGATACGTTTCGGCGGAGCCGCTTTCGGCTATCTGGATCAGCTGGCTCATCAGGTTGTCGCTCGGGATGCGCCGCAGCTGGCTCAGATGCTCGCCGAGCCAGGAGCTGAAGCCGACGAGCCCCCGCTGCACGCTGCGATATTGCCGCCACGTCAATCCGATGTCCAGGCTCGGCGCGGCGAGCTCCCCGAACTCCAGGACGCGCGGCCGGTCACGCTCGGGAACGCCGAGGATGTCGCTGATGATCGCGACCGGAAGTTGCGAGCAGTACCGACCCACAACGTCGACGACCTGCGAGGCGCCGGACTCGGCGGCGAGCTGATCCAACAGGTCGGCGGCGGTCTGCTCCACGCGAGCCCGCAACGCGGCGACCGCCCTCGGAGTGAACACCGCCGACACCGTCTTGCGGTAGCGGGTGTGGTCTGGCGGCTCGACGGCGAGCAGCGACGGTGCGCGAAGCGGATGCAGCAGATCGTCGCGACTGCGGCGCTCAAGCCATCGCAGCGGCCCGGGCAGATTCGCCCCGAACACCAGCACGCGGAAGTCGTCGGAGCGCAACAGCTCGTGGGCGAGCGCATGGTCGGCCGTCAGGTAACTGACGCGACCCTTGAGCAGCGGCCCCGCGGCACGAAGTTCGTCGTAGAACGGCACCGGATCGGCGGCCACCCCGGGATCGGCGATCAGCCTCGCGTGCAGGTCACCGCGCCGGGCCCCGAGCGTCGCGACGCCCCGGATGAAGCCGTGCATCGCCAACCAGTGCAATCGTTCCTTCACCGGCCCCTCCATCGATCGATGCCACCGAGCCTATGCCCGGATGCCGGGCATCGTCAGCACTCGGCGATGATCTTGAACTCCGTCGTGACCACCTTGTTGGGATTGTTGCTGTTGATGCCGTAGGCGCTGCCGGTGATCGTGTACGCATCGTTGGTGACGTCGGCGTGCGCGTCGCCCACGCCGCCTTCCCAGAAGCTGCCGGTGAACCCGTCGACGTTGCGGATCTTCACCCACTGGGGCATCACCCGGTACCCACTGGTCAGCACCACGGCCTCGACGCCGCCGTCACGGTCCTTGATTTCGATGGTGCGGTACTGCTGGTTTTGGCTGCACGCCGGGGGGCGTGTGGTGTGGGTGGCGCCGTCGACTGTCAGCCGGGCCGCTTTGCGGGGTGTGGTTTGGGCCTGCCCGCACCCCGCGACGCCGACACCGGCGATCAGCACGAAAACAACCGCGATCAACCGGTTTCGCACCGGTTCACCTCCTTCATTGCCGCTTCGGCATCAGCGCGGGTAGGGATTTGACGATGCTGCGTCGCACGAGTTCCGGACTCAAACCCTTGAAGAAGTCGATCAAGCGAATGCTCTTGGGCACGTACCAATGCAACCGCTTCGGGTTGTGGTAAGCCTGCCACGCGGCTTCTGCCACACTGCTTGCCGGCATCAAGCGGAACAAGCCCTTCTTGGGTGCGGTGGCCCGAAGCTCTTCGGCGGTCCTCGGCGTGCCGCCGTCGTCGGAGTGATTCGTCGTCGTGGTCAGGATGGCCGTGTCGATCAGGCCGGGCAGCACGTCGGCGACGCGGACCCCGTGCCGGTGCCACTCGACGCTGAGCGCCTCGGTCAAGCCTTTGACGGCATGCTTGGTCGACGAATAAACGGCGAGCCGCGGCATGCCGTAGGTGCCCGACGAGGATGACGTCGAAAACATCAGGCTGCCCGGGCTTTTCTTCAGATACGGCAACGACGCGTAGGCGCCGGTCAGCACCGCCTTGTAGTTGATGTCGACGACGCGCATGGCGGCCTCGTACGGCACGTCCTCGAACCATCCGCTTTCGCCGATGCCGGCGTTGTTCCACATCATGTCGAGCCCACCGTCGCTGTTGCCGGCGCAAAAATCGGCGAGCGCACCCTCCAGGGCCGCCTTGTCCGTCACATCAACTTGGCGGGTCCACAACCGCTCACCGCCGAGTTCTTCCTGCAGCGTCGCCAAGCCGTCACCGTTGCGGTCCACGGCGCCGACCCGCCAACCCTTGGCGTGGAACAGCTTTGCCCCCTCCCGGCCCATGCCGCTGCCCGCCCCGGTGATGAAGACCGATTTCACGGCGCGTCAGCCCGCCTCGACCACATCTTTGATGCGGTTCAGGGTTTTGGTCATGTCGCGCACGTTGCGTCGCTTGCGCAGAAAACCGCCGAACAACCAGTAGAGGCCGAGCCACGGCGCCGGGTTGAGCCGGAAGGACTCCGTCACGTCCGTGCCGCCGCCGCTGGGCGCCAACCGGTAGTGCCAGTTGTTGACCGCCCGATCGCCGAGCAGCACCGCAAACCCGAATTCGCGGCCGGGCTCACAAGCGGTGACCTCGCACGTCGTCCAATACACCGGCCCAATCTCGTTACGCCGAACATGACCACGGAATTTGGCGCCCAGGGCCGGGCCATTCGCGTCGCCCAGCCACTCGGCCTCGAACACTTCGGGGGAGAACCGTCCGATATTGCGAACGTTTGCGATGAGATCCCAGATCTTGTCCGCGGACGCCGCCATATGGACAGTCGCCGAACCTTCCATGGCCTGATCCAAACACAGCTTTCCGTTCGGTCATAGACCGCGAGGACAGTTGATCGTCAGTGCGGCACCGCCGCCTGGATCAGCCCGTTGATGATCTCCTTGATGCCCTGCGCGGGGTGCGAGTACCAACCGATCGGCAGCCCCGACTGAGCGCCGCACTTCGGCCACGCCTCCACACCCTGGTCGGCGAAAACCCGGTTCGCCACGGCGATTTGCTGCTCCCTGGACGCGGCCGCCGGGTTGCCGACGCCGCCGTAACGTTCCCAGGTGCCCGGTTTGAATTGGAGCCCACCGTATTCGCCGTTTCCGGTGTTGGCGTGCCAGTTGCCACCGGACTCGCACTGGGCGATCGCGTCCCAGTTGGGCGTGGGGGCCGAGGTGGCCACACCGGTGGATGAAGCTATCGACGCTGCAACGAACCCGCCGACCGCCAGGGACTTGACGAGAGGCTTGCAGAGAATTTTCATGTCATGGATTTCGGCCGCCGTGGCCAAAGCGTTACCCATTCGAAAATGCCGCGAGATATGCCTTCTATCTGCGGAAACGTCAATAGCCCAGACCAAAAAGAAAGTGTTAGAAAGCGATGAGGAAAAAATAAATTATTGCTGGCAATATGACCGAGTTGCTAACGCCAGCGCCCGTTGATAGAGGGCGTCGAGCCGCCGCGCGCCGATGACGCCGTTTGTGGCGGTGTCGAGCTGTGCGGGGCAGGCCGGCGAATGCAGCAGGTCCCAGTTGTCCACGACCTGGTTCAGCATCGCTTGATTGAGGTCGTCGATCGCCGACCGCGATGCCGACAGGTCCGCCGACTCGCCCGGGGCCTCACCGGGATTGAGTTTCCAATCCGCGAATCGGCTGTACTCGATGCCCTCGGTGGCGCGAATCTGGTCGCCGAATACCCGGGTGACGTAGTCGGGGTCGATCTGCCTGGCCGACGCGTCGGCGGCCATTTTTGCGAGTTCTTGCTCGACGCGGTCCCGGTCTTCGATGGCAACGTGAGTGGTCCACTTGACGGCGGCCACCGGCTCTGCGATTTGTAACCGCTGCGCGGCGACGTCGACCAACCCGGTGAGCGGGCTCGCGTCGTCGGCTCTCGCCGGCGACGCGACCAGGATCGCCAGGCCGACGATCATGCCGCCGCAGCGGGTAGCCAGGTTGATGCGCCGGCTCTGCATGACCATGATTCTGCGGCAGCGCCGGATACTAACGCATTTCGGAGTTAGCCTGAGGTGCTGATGTCGTCGACCATGGACAGTCGCCGCCCGCGCCGCATTGCCGGGAAGCGCGGGAAGTCGTTGCGCTCGAAGCAGATTCGCGCGCTGATCGCCGTTGCGCTGGCGATTCCCTTGTTGCTCGGTGCGGCCTTCATCGTGGTGGATCGCCTGCACTCGACACCCGCCGACGCCCTCGACCATCCCGCCAATCCGGTGAGCGACGATCAGTCCAAGGCTCAGGTCGTCCAGTCGGCCCAGAACATCGTCACCGCAACGGGCCTGCAAGTGTCGTCGGCCGGCTATTCGCTGATGTCCTGCAAAGACCGCGACGACCCGCCGTATCAGGGCTCGATATACCTGACGTTCTCGGTGCCCCCCGCGGCAACGGCCGACACCTACATCACCCGAATCGCCGCGACGCTGACCGGCGATGGCTGGGCCGAGGGCCTACCGCCCAATAATCACGCGTTCGCGAAGACGCTCACCAGGGATGGCATCACCGCGATCGTTTACCGACACGATGACGAACCGCGCCTGGGCGTCTTACGCGTCTACGGTCAGTGCCGGAACATGAACGATCACCGCAGGGACGCGACGGCATGGACGGACATCACCGACCAGTTCGCCGCGACGCATTGATCGGCTGACACCCGAAGGGGCCATGACGCACTACTGCGCCCGACGGCGTCGTCGCCGGGCGCAGTAGCGACCTCGGGGCAGGTGAGGCTATCCGCCGCCGCCGGCCGTGGCACCCAGGGTGCCCTGCAGGTCCGGCTTCATGGCGTTGAGCTGGGCTCCCCAGTACTCCCAGCTGTGTGTTCCGTTGGCGTTGAAGTTGAACACCGCGTTGTGGCCGCCGGCCGCGTTGTACTGGTCCTGGAACTTCAGGTTGCTGCTGCGCACGAAGTTCTCCAGGAACTCGGCGGGCATGTTCGCCCCGCCCAACTCCGACGGAGTGCCGTTACCGCAGTAGATCCAGAGCCGGGTGTTGTTGCCCACCAGCTTGGGGATCTGCAGCGTGGGGTCATTGCGCTGCCACGCGGGGTCGCTCGACGGGCCCCACATGTCGCTCGCCTTGTATCCGCCGGCATCGCCCATCGCGAGGCCGATCAGGGAGGGCCCCATGCCCTGTGAGGGGTCCATCAACGCGGACAGCGAACCGGCATAGATGAACTGGTTCGGGTGGTAGGCGGCGAGGATCAGTGCCGACGAGCCGGCCATGGAGATGCCGACCGCGGCGCTGCCCGTGGACTTGACGCTCTTATTGGAGGCCAGGTACTGCGGCAGCTCACTGGTCAGGAAGGTTTCCCACTTGTAGGTCGTGCAGCCCGCCTTGCCGCAGGCCGGGCTGTACCAGTCGCTGTAGAAGCTGGACTGGCCACCGACGGGCATGACGATCGACAGGCCCGACTGGTAGTACCACTCGAACGCCGGCGTGTTGATGTCCCAGCCGTTGTAGTCGTCCTGGGCGCGCAACCCGTCGAGCAGATACACCGCGGGGGAGCCGTTGCCGCCGCTTTGGAACTGGACCTTGATGTTGCGGCCCATACCGGCGGACGGCACCTGCAGGTATTCAACCGGCAGGCCCGGGCGGGAGAACGCTCCCGCGGTCGGTGCGCCGCCGGCAAGACCGATCAGCCCCGGGAGGGTGACAGCCGCTGCTGCACCGACTAAAAGCCGGCGCCCCCAGGCCCGGACCATCTCGCTCAGATCTGTCATACCTTCCCCTTGTCGTGTGTGACCGTCGTCTCAGGCAGGAATTTACAGGGCGAATAGCCCGAATGTCGATCGGGACGCGGGGATGTCTCAGTTTGGTATCGCAATTTCTTCGCCAATTGCGCTCGCGGGATAACAGCGCCGCAACGTCCGCACCGGTTGGCCCGCGACCGGTTTTGACGGCTGGGCCCCCCAAAAACGCCTGGCAGCGGGGCCGAGGGCGGGGCGCGCCCTAATGCGAAAAGCCGCCATTTTCGACCCCGCCACGACCTCGAGCGGGGCCGCGACGCCGAACCACCCCCGGAAAAGGTCGATTCGGTATACGTAAGCCGTTTATCGCCGCGAGAGGAAGGCATGGTTTCCTGACCGGCTGCTTGCCCGGTGAGGATGGAACCGAGGCAGCCCGACTTGCGTCGACCGCGTAGGCTCTCACGGAGCAAGCCGACGGAGACCACGTTATCTCGGTCCGTTCCGGCCCTCACGACCCACCTGACCAGGGGCTTTCTGGCGCGCGTGGGTGCGCTGAGGTCGCCGGAGGGCCGGGATCGATTGGGGCATAAGTTTTGGACACGGTACTTGGGCTATCAGTGACGCCGACCGCCGTTGGGTGGGTCCTCGCTGAAGGACACGGCGCAGACGGCACCATCCTGGATCATCAGGAGCTGGCGCTGGACGCCGGTCACGGCGCGCGCGCCGTCAGTACCGCGGAGCAAGTAGCGGACGAGATCAAACGGGTGGAAGCGCAGGCGGCCGCCAGCGACCATCGGTTGCGAGTTATAGGGGTGACCTGGAACGACGACGCGGCAGCCCACGCCGCGTTGCTGCTGGAAGCCCTGACCGACGCGGGCTTCGACAACGTCGTGCCGGTCCGGCAACTCGAGGCGGTCGAGACACTGGCGCAGGCCATCGCGCCGGTCATCGGGTACGAGCAGACCGCGGTCTGCCTCCTCGAACACGACTCGACGACCGTCGTCATGGTCGACACCCGGGACGGGGAAACGCAGACGGCGACCAAGCAGGTGCGTGGGGGCTTCGACTGCCTGACTCGCTGGCTGACCGGGATGTTCGACCGCAATGGCTGGCAGCCGGGTGGGGTGGTGGTCATCGGCGCGCACCACGACATCGACGGCTTGTCCTGGCATCTCGAAAACACGCTGCCGGTACCGGTCTTCATGCAGGCGATGGCGCAGGTGACCATCGCGCGGGGCGCGGCGCTGACCGCCGCCCGAAGCACCGAGTTCACCGATGACCAGCTGGTGGTGCACCGCGATGAACCCGTCGCCGCGGCCGTGTCGCCGCGCAAGGTGTCGTACGCCGGGGCCGTGACCACTCTGGCCGCCGGTGTGGTCACCTTTGTCTGCTCGCTATCGCTTGCGGTCGGCATCCAGCTGGCACCGGCCGGTAAGCCCGCTTTGCGGCACACGGAGCACCCGCCGACGCCGCAAGTGGCGGAGGCCGTGGCGCCGCCCCCGGCCGTCGCGCCGCTGACCCCGCAGGCGAAAGTCCCCGCCGGTGAACCGATCACGGAAGCCGCCGCGCCCGACGAGCAGCAGCCGGAGCCCAGCAGCCGGCAGCCCTACCTGACGCGGATGCTCGAACACATACCGGGCGACACCGGGGACCCGACGGGCGCCTCGGCCTCCCAGGCGCCCGCCCAGCCGCAGCCCTGACGTCGGCGTCGGGACAGCTGCTCAGGCGTCTTTCGCGTGCACCGCGGTGAAGGACACCGAAACGTCATCGGCGACCTGGACCGAACCCATCAGCAGCGAGTACGGCTTGATGCCGTAGTCGGTCTGCCGGACCGTTGATTCGGCGGACATGCGCCATGCGTCCCCGAGATCCTCTGTGCGCAGATCGATTACGTGGTCCCGCGACTTTCCCCGGACTTCGAGTTGGCCGGTGAGCCGGTACCCGTCGTCGGTCTTGTCGATGGCCCGCGTGAAGAAGCGGATCTGGGGAAACCGGCCGGCGTCCAACGACTTCAAGGCGTTGGACCGCACCAAAACCTTCTCGGGCGCCGACAATCCCTTCACGCCGCCTTCGCCGCGCAACACCTCGAAGGAATCCGTTTCGACCACCAGCTCCACGGTCGCGGGTTCCGAGCCGGCCCAGCCCACGGTGCCACGCCAGCGGGTCATCGCAATGGTGAGGCGATGACCCATTCGCGCCGCTCGTCCGCGAACCCCCGTGGCAAGGAGTAGGTCGCCGTCGGCTGCGTCCAAGCTCCACACGTCGGTCATAGGCCGACTGTAATCACATTGTCAGCACCGTGCGATAGTGCGCGCGCCCTTGCTCCAAAGCCGCGTATCCGTCGGCGGCTTGAGACAGCGGTAACTCCTCCACCCACGCCCGCACGCCGGACAGGACGGCGAAATGCATGGTTTCTTCAACGTCTTTCGCCGTGCCGGAAGGATGACCGATCACGCTGTACCCCGGGGTGATCAGTTGGACCGGGCTGATGGGCAGGGGATCTGCGGTCACACCGATGGTGACCAGTTGGCCTTGCGGCAACAACCCGCCAAGGGTGTCGGCCATGGCCGCCGCGTTGGCCGCGGTGGCCAGGACGACCGCCATTCCGCCCAAGTCCTGCAACGCTTTCGCGACGTCACCGCTCGTGGAGTCGACGTAGTGATGAGCCCCCAGGGTTCGGGCGTCCTCGGCTTTGGCGGCGCCACGAGCGATGGCAACGGTCTCGAAGCCCATCGCGCGGGCGAACTGCACCCCGAGATGACCCAGACCGCCAACGCCCAGGATCGCCACGCGGTCACCGGGCACGGCATTCGTCTGGCGCAGCGCGTGATAGGTGGTGACCCCCGCGCAGCCCATCGGCGCCGCTTCCAAATCGGAGAGCTCCGATGGGATGCGCGCCAATGCGCTGGCCGGCACCGTCACCGACTCCGCGTACCCGCCGGGATAGTGCCAGCTCGGCACCTTGCCGTTCACGCAATGGATGAAGATCCCCTTGCGGCAGGGATCGCACCGGAAGCAGCAGCCACCGAACCACCCGACCGCGACCCGGTCGCCGACCGCAAACCCCTCGACACCGTCGCCGAGTTCCGCGATCCGCCCGGCGATTTCGTGCCCCGGGGTCAACGGCCAGGACATGTTGGGGAAGTGGCCGTTGACGAATTCGCGATCGGTGCCGCACACCCCGCATGCGGTGACCGCTATCCGCACCTCGTCGCGACCGGGCGGCTGCGTGTCGACGTCGGCGAGCTCCAATGGGCCGCCTGCGGACTGGATCCGGACGGCTTGATGCGTTGGCATTGACTTAGCTTAATGCGCGACAAGTCATTTCGTCGCGCCGGTGGTGTGGTAGTCGACTTGCCAGTGCTTGATCCCGTTGAGCCAGCCCGACCGCAGCCGTTCGGGCTTTCCGATCGATTCCAGGTTCGGGATGCCGTCGGCGATCGCATTGAACATCAGGTCGATGGTCATGCGCGCCAGGTTCGCCCCGATGCAGTAATGCGCGCCGGTGCCGCCGAACCCGACGTGCGGGTTGGGGTCGCGCAGGATGTTGAATGTGAACGGGTCTTCGAAGACGTCCTCGTCGAAATTGGCTGAGCGGTAGACCATCACCACCCGTTGGCCCTTCTTGATTTGCACGCCGGACAATTCGTAGTCCTGAAGCGCGGTGCGCTGGAAGGACGTCACCGGGGTGGCCCAGCGGACGATCTCGTCGGCCGCGGTGGCGGGACGCTCCCGCTTGAACAGCTCCCACTGATCGGGAAAGTCGGTGAAGGCCATCATGCCCTGGGTGATGGAGTTGCGGGTGGTCTCGTTGCCCGCCACGGCCAGCAGGATGACGAAGAACCCGAACTCGTCGTCGGAAAGCTTGTGGCCGTCGATGTCGGCCTGGACCAGTTTGGTGACGAGGTCTTCCCCCGGATTCTTCGTCCGCTCCGCGGCCATCTGCATGCCATACATGATGAGTTCGACGGAAGCGGTGATGGCGTCGTTGTTGGCGAACTCCGGGTCCTGGTCGCCGACCATCTCATTGGACCAGTGGAAAAGCTTCTTGCGTTCTTCCTGTGGCACACCCATCAACCCGGCGATCGCCTGCAACGGCAACTCGCACGAGACCTGCTCGACGAAGTCACCCCGTCCCTGGGCGGCCGCTTCCTCGACGATGCGCCGGGCGCGCTCCGCGAGGTCGCCGCGCAGGCGCTCGATGGCTCGCGGAGTGAATGCCCGCGAGATGATCTTGCGCAGCCGGGTGTGTTGCGGCGCATCCATGTTCAGCAGCACGAACTTGCCGCGTTCGATCTGCTCGCCGACCGTGCCGTCCTTATAGCGCGGCAGCGCGGTCTTTTGCAGGCTGGAGAAGACATCGCTGCGCAGCGATACCTCTTTGACGTCCTTGTGCTTGGACACCACCCAGAAGCCGCCGTCGTCGAATCCGCCCACCCCGATCGGCTGCTCGTTCCACCAGATCGGCGCGGTCCGCCGCAGTTCGGCCAGTTCCTCCACCGGCAGTCGCTCGGCGTGGATGTCCGGGTCGGTGAAGTCGAATCCGGGCGGGAGATTGGGGACCGGCTTGGCGGTTGGCTCGACGGTTGGCATGGCCCGCTCCTCGATGACGAAGTGGTCTAGTCGTCTTTGTGCAAATAAACCATTGCCGCACCACGGTTGGGAAGCGTTGACGCAAGATCGCCCGGTGCAAATTGGAACGTGTTCCTCGTTTCGCAGCCCGACCGCCAATACGGTCTTGTGAGCGACGTCCCGATGGATATGCTTTGGTGCAGGTCACCGGCGACGACAGGCGGGGTGGAACATGATTCGGGAACTGCTCAGCGCCGCTTCTATAGCGGGCATTGCGATTGGCTTGGCGCCGTGCGCGGCAGCCGGATACGACGGCGACGTGCCGGGGATGAACTATGACGCGTCGCTGGGAGCGCCGTGCGACAACTATGAGCGCTTTATCTTCGGCCGGGGCCCCAGCGGCCAGGCCGAGGCGTGCCACTTCCCTCCGCCCAACCAGTTCCCGGCGGCCACCACCGGATACTGGGTCATCTCCTATCCGCTGTACGGGGTGCAGCAGGCGGGCGCGAAGTGCCCTGGGCCGCAAGCCGCGGCGCAGTCGGATCGCGGGCTGCCCATGCTGTGCCTGGGGGAGCGGGGTTGGCAGGAGGGATGGTTCACCGGGGCGGGGTTCTTCCCTCCGGCCGAATGACCGGCTGAGCCGTGGACGACGGCGGACCCGGCGAGGTCCTCGTCCCGCGCTGGCTGCGTTTCGTCCTCGCGTCGGATCGCGCCGGCTCGGCGTGGTACATCGGGACGGGCTTCTTTTTCGCACCGGTTTTCGCGGTGCTGTCGCCGTGGCCCGTCGTCACCGCCGTGCTGTGGGCGGTCATCGGGCTGGCCGGACTTTGGCTGGGCCTGCTGGGCATCGCGATGGCCGTCGGGCTGGCCCAAATATTGCGGTCCGGGGCCGAGATCCCCGAATCCTATTGGCGCACCTTGGTCAACTACTAGGAACGGCGCCCGGTCTAGAGTCATAGCCAACTGTCCTGCGACGAGAGGAGACTCGAGATGGGCTTCAGCCCGAAAGATGCGGTCGACGCGGCCAAGGACATCGCGACCAACGCGGTCGAGAAGGCCTCCGACATCGTCGAATACGCCGGCGACATCATCCGGGGAGACATCTCCGGCGGCACCAGCGGCATCGTCCAGAACTCGATCGAAATCGGCACGTACGCGGTGGACCGGACGAGGGAGATGTTCAGCGGCCGCGACGCGCTCGACGACGAGGTCTAGCTCCGCCGTCAGACGGAGGCGGCCTCGTTCAGCTCGTCCAGCCTGTTCGTCGCTTCCAGGTACTCCTGCACCCAGCGCTCGATGACCGTCGCCGTCTTCTCCACCTTGGTGAACTGGCCAACCACCTGACCGACCGGGTTGAACGCGACGTCGACGGACTCGTTGGGGTACCGGTTCGTGGCCCGCACCGCCATGCCGGAAACCATGTACTGCAGCGGCATTCCGAGCGGCTTCGGGTTGTCCGGCTGTTCCCACGCCTCGGTCCAGTCGTTGCGCAACATGCGGGCCGGCTTACCGGTGAACGACCGGCTGCGGACGGTATCCCGGCTACCCGCCTTGACGTACGCCTGTTGCTGAACCGGTGTGTTCGAGGACTCCTCGACCATCAGCCACTGCGAGCCAGTCCACGCCCCTTGGGCACCCAGCGCCAGAGCCGCCGCGATCTGCTGGCCGCTGCCGATACCGCCGGCCGCCAGCACCGGCACCGGGGCGACCTCCTTGACCACCTGCGGCCACAACACGATCGAGCCCACCTCGCCGCAGTGCCCACCGGCCTCGCCGCCCTGGGCGATGATGATGTCGACGCCCGCGTCCGCGTGCTTGCGAGCCTGCGAGGGCGACCCGCACAGCGCGGCGACCTTGAGTCCCGCCTCGTGGATGTGCTTGATCATGTCGGCCGGGGGAGTGCCGAGCGCGTTGGCGATCATCTTCACCTTCGGGTGCTTGAGCGCGACCTCGACCTGGGGCGTGGCGGTCGCCTCGGTCCACCCGAGCAGCTGGAGGCTGTCGCCGTCGCTGTCCTCGATCGGCACGCCGTGGTCGGCGAGGATCTTCTTGCCGAAGTCGAGATGCTCTTGGGGCACCATCTTGCGCAGCGTCTCGGCCAGCTCCTCGGCGGAGAGGTGCGAGTCCATGCCCTCATACTTGTTCGGGATGACGATGTCGACGCCGTACGGGTGGTCGCCGATGTTCTCGTCGATCCAGTTGAGCTCGATCTCGAGCTGCTCGGGGGTGAAACCGACCGCGCCGAGCACGCCGAAACCGCCGGCCTTGCTGACCGCGACCACGACATCACGACAGTGGGTGAACGCGAAGATCGGAAACTCGATACCAAGCTCATCGCAGATGGCGGTGTGCATGCCTACTCCTGGGACGCGGAACCGATGCAAACAAATTGAAACGTGTTCTAGTTTAGTACGGACGGCATTGACGTGGCCAGCGGGTCCTGACCTGGGTCTTGTCACTACGGCCCGTCGGCCGCTCAGAGTGCCGCGCTGCGCACCACCCACAGCACCACGAACGCGAACATGCAGCCGGCGCACAAGAGGTGATCGCGGCAGACGGACCGCGCCAGGCGAGTCTGCTCGGGCGGGCCGTCCGCTCGCCGCCCGAGCCGCATCGCGTCGGGAACCGTTTGCGTCAGCGCCAGCATCGTGGGAGTCCCCGCGAGGAGGGCCGACAGCACCAGAAGCCACCAGGGGTCGTGCCCGCGCGCGGACTGGTAGGTCAACGCGCCCAGCAGGACCACCATGACGGCGGCGATCAGCCGGCCCATCGGGCGCGACGTGGTTGTCGCGCGATGGTAGTAAGCCGCGATGGAGGCGAGCACGGCCTCGGGGAGATCGCTTGGCGCAGAACGGAATCGAAGGACCTGCACATCGAATATCAGATCCATCCACAAGACGGCGAACAGGAATCCGCCGCAGGCCGTGAGTAACGAGGCCATGACGCTCCTCCATCTCCGGCTCACCGGGAGCACTCGTAGACGTGGACCCATTGTTTCGCAGCAGCGCAAGATGGAGCGGATTCACTTCTGTCACTTCGGTTTCAGTGGTATCTGGGGGCCGTTCTTGTCGGTGGGTGGTCGTACTATTCGAACATGCATTCGAGTGATCGCGAGGGCATCGCGGCGGACTACGCAGCGCTGAGCGAGGTTGTTTCCCGCATCCTCGGGCATTCTTACGATGCCTTGACCACCCCGGAATGCCTCGCGAATCTCGAACTGCTCGAACGCGAAATGCGGCGGCTGCCCGCGGCAAGCCATGAGCTGATCAACCAGATCGAGGGCCAAGCCACCCCGGCCGAGCTCGGCGGCACGTTCACCCACGTGCTGGCCGACCGCCTGCGCATCAGCCGCGGGGAAGCCACCCGCCGGGTCACCGACGCCCGCGCCCTCGGCACCCGGCGCACGCTGACCGGCGAGCCGCTCGCACCGCGGTATGCGGCCACCGCGGCCGCCCAACGCGCCGGACACATCGGCGCCTCCCACATCGCCGTCATCCACCGCTTCTTCGACGAACTGCCCTGCTGGGTCGACGCCCCCACTCGGGATGCCGCCGAGGCAGACCTTGCCCGCTGGGCCAGCCAACAGCGTCCCGAAGGCCTGCGCAAAGTCGCCGACCGCATCACCTGCTGCCTCAACCCTGACGGCAACTACACCGATGCCGATCGCGCGCGGCGGCGCGGCCTGATCTTGGGGAGCCAAGACTGCGACGGCATGTCCAAGCTGAGTGGGTGGCTCACCCCCGAAGCCCGCGCCACCTGGGAAG
>NZ_LZJZ01000136.1 GCF_001667585.1 Mycobacterium sp. E2733 | reverse complement strand
GTGGGGTCATCCACGGGAACATCGGCGGTGGACCGACGCTCTGCGGTTGGCTGAGGTCGATCAACGGCATGCGCGCCAGGGGGTCGTCCAGCGGCAACCCGTTGACGTTCATCGGCAGGTTGGGGCCGAGTCCCTCGGGATGCTCAAGGAACCCGTCGCCGAGCGGAGGCGGCGGCCCAGTCATCGGAGGCAGGTCGACCGGAACCACGCCGGTGGCGTACGCCGAGGCCCAGCCCAGAACGTTCTGCGCGTAGGCCATCGAGTTGTTGTAGCGAAGGATCGCGGCCATCACTTGCGACGGATCGCGGAGGTTGAGGCCGCCGCTGCACAGGTAGCGGGCCGCGGCCAGCGTGGAGTCGAAGAGGTTCTGCGGATCGGCCACGCCGTCGCCTTTGCCGTCGGACGCGTATCGCGCCCAGGTGCCAGGCAAGAACTGCATCGGCCCCATCGCGCGGGCATAGGTGGGGCGATTGCCGGTGCTGCTTTGCAGGATGACCTCGTTGCCCGGCAGCGTGCCGTCCAGCGCGGGGCCGTAGATCGGGACGACGGCGGTGCCGCGCGCGTCAACCGCACCGCCCCCGGCATGCCCCGACTCGATGCGCCCGATCCCCGCCAGCAGGTTCCAGCTGACGCCGCAGTTGGGGGCGGCCACCGCCATCTTCTGCTCGGCGCTGCGATAGGCCGCCAACGCGATGCTCGGGATGCCAAGCGCCCCAGGCGCATTCACAATCATCGCCGGCGGTGGTGCCGACAAGGCGGGTTCGGCGACGTGGAAAGCGGTCGGAGAACGGTCGATGCGGACGACAGCCGGCCCCGAGAGGTCGGGCATGCTCGGGGAGACAGCAGCCACCGGAGTGATGTTGGCATGCACCGGCGGGAGTTTTACCGGGAGTGAAGGCGCCCCTCCGCTCACCGCTCCGGCAAAAATCAACGGGGTGATGGTGGCGACCCCGAATGCGCGCGTGCGTGATACCTGAAGTGCTCGTAGCCGCTCCGCCGCGGCGGCCGGGTGTGCACCCCGGCGTCCCCCTATGCGCACTCGACCGTCCTAGGTATGTGAGCTGGTCAACTGCTTCTCAGCCGTGAACTAGATCACCATACATAACTCTTGTGACCAGAGTGGCGCAATGGTCGGAACTGGTTCTCGTCCCTATTTCTTAGGGTTGCGGTCCGCGCCGGGACCGTCCGGCGCGGCCTCAGAGCCCTCGGATTCCGGCTCCAAATTCGTCAGCAGGGAGCGTAAGTCCTCGAGCTCGTGACGCAGGTATTCGCGGGTCACGACCTCACCGACCGCCAGCCGCACCGCGGCGAGTTCGCGCGCCAGGAACTCGGTGTCGGCCTTGGTCTGCGCCGCGCGATGGCGATCCTGTTCGAGCGCGACCCGGTCGCGATTTTCCTGACGATTCTGGGCGAGCAGGATCAGCGGCGCCGCGTAGGCGGCCTGCGTGGAGAAGGCCAGGTTGAGCAGGATGAAGGGATAAGGATCCCATCGCAGCCCCACAGCGAACAGGTTCAACGCAATCCATGCCAGCACGAGGATCGTCTGCACCAGCAGGTAGCGGCCGGTGCCGAAGAAACGCGCGATTGATTCGGTGATCTGGCCGACCGCCTCCGGGTCGACGCGGGGCGAGTATCTCCGCGACGTCCGCGGGGTGTAGAGCCGGCGCGGGGCCGAGGACGTGCTCACGCGGATCCTCCCAGTTCTTCGACCCGGCCGGTGGTGTCGAGCGCCTGGACATCCACCCGCCAGTCGTGCGGCAACAAGTGATCGAGGAGATCGTCCACCGTCACCGCGCCCAACAGGTGGTTCTGATCATCGAGCACCGGTCCGCACACCAGGTTGTACGCGGCCAGGTAGCGGGTGACCGCACCGAGCGGCGTTTCCGGCGTCAGGGTCAGCAGGTCGGTGTCGACTATCCCACCGACCAACTCCGCCGGTGGTTCGCGAAGCAGCCGCTGCAGCTGCACACAGCCCAAGTACCGCCCGGTGGGTGTGGAGGTGGGCGGGCGCACCACGAACACCATGGACGACAGGGCGGTGGTGAGGTCGGGGTCGCGGACCCGAGCCAGCGCCTCGGCGACCGACGTGTCGGGCGTCAGCACTACCGGATCGGACGTCATCAGGCCGCCGGCGGTATCGGGCGAATATGCCAGCAGCCGGCGTACCGGGGCCGAATCGCCCGGGTCCATCCGGGTCAGGAGCATCTCGGCGTCGGTCGGATTCAGCACGCCGAGCAGGTCGGCGGCGTCGTCGGGATCCATCTCCTCGAGCACGTCGGCCGAGCGTTCGGTGCCCAGCTCGGATAGCACGTCGGCCTGGTCCAGCTCGGGCAACTCCTGCAGGACATCCGCCAGCCGGTCATCGCCGAGCGCTTTGAGCACCTCGTAGCGCCGCTTGGGCGGCAGGCCGCGGATGGCGTCGGCCACATCGACGGCCTTCCAGCCCTCGAACTGGTTCAGCAGTTGTGCCACCCCCTGGCCGGGCAACGCCAGCGCCGAAGGGGTCAGGCCCTGCACGTTGTGCCAATCCACGACGTGCACGGGGCCGCGCCGGCGTAGCCGCCGCTGGCTGCGTACCGCGACCCGGCTCACCATCCAGTCACGGGTGCGGGTTTGTTCGATGCCCAGGTCGGTGACGACGACGTCGAGGCCGGCCAGCTCCGGCAGCGCGGGATCGTTGACCTTGACCTGGGTGTCGAGCACCTGGCCGATCGCCAGCACCTCGCCCGGGCGTTGCTCGAAGTGGCGCAGGGACACGCTGCCGGTGTTGAGGGTGACGGCCTCCGGCTCGATCGCGGTGACCCTGAGCATCGGGATGAAGATGCTGCGCCGGGTCGCCAGATCAACGACCAAGCCCAGCACCCGGGGTTGCTGACGCACGATGCTGATGCTGATCACCACATCGCGGATCCGGCCGAAGGACTCGCCGAGTGGGCCCAGCACCATCATCCGCGAGAGCCGGGCGATGTACACCCTGTTGACCGATGCCATGCGGAAAGCCTAAGCAGCGCTCGGCGGCAGGGCAGCCGGCGGCGGTGTCGGTCCGGTTAGGCGATGCTGCTAATGCGAGTGCATCGCGAAGATCGCGACGACCAGGCCCACCACGAGAGTTGCGACGCCGATGACGATGCCGGCGACCGCGAGGCCGTAGCCGTCTTGCTGCGTGCGCTTGATCTGATTGAGCGCGATCGCTCCCATCACGATGCCCGCGATCGAGCCGAGGCAGCAGCAGAACACGCCGCTGAACGACGAGATGAGCGACGCGATGGCGAGCTTGTTCGTGCCCGGTTTGAGCCCGCTCGGTAGCCCGTAGCCGCCCAGGTAGTCCGGTGGGGGGTAGTAGCCGCCCGGATAAGACGGTGGCCCGTAGCCGGCGGGCGGCCCACCGAATTGCGGGGGCACCGGCTGGTACGGCGGCGGGCCATAGCCCGGCGGCTGGTCGTAGGCCGGCGGCTGCCCGTATCCGGGTGGGGGCGGCGGGTATTGGGGCCCATAACCGGGGTGCTGCTCGGTGGGATACCCGGGCGGCGGATAGGCCGGGGGCGGATATTCGGGTCCGGGCGCCGATGCGGGCGGCTCCCACGGCGCCTCCGGCTGTTCCGGGGTCCCGCCGCCGGCGGGGGCCGGTTTGGCCTGGTCATCGTTGGCGCGTTCGCCGAAGCCATCGCCGGGCGCTGTCATGCTGTTCAACCTAGCCGATGCGCAGGAGGGGGATTGGCGGCGAACCGCCGCGGGGGCGCCGGGCCGCGGCGTCTTGTTTTCGCAGGTTGGCGCGCGGTCCCTGGATAGGCTATGAGGGCCCGAGATGTGACGTCTTGCCGGGCGGAGGAGAATGAGCACTAATGACTAGTCCTTTCCAGCCCGGTCAAGTTCCCGGCGCCACGCCCCCCGGCGCGGCGGCCGCCCGGCGCGGCGTGCCCTCGCTGCCGACCCCGCCCAAAGGCTGGCCGGTCGGCTCCTATCCGACCTATGCCGAGGCGCAGCGCGCCGTCGACTACCTGTCCGAGCAGCAGTTCCCGGTGCAGCAGGTGATCATCGTCGGCGTCGACCTGATGCAGGTCGAACGAGTCACCGGCCGGCTGACGTGGGCCAAGGTTCTCGGCGGCGGTGTGCTCAGCGGGGCCTGGCTGGGCTTGTTCATCGGGTTGGTACTCGGCTTCTTCAGCCCGAATCCGTGGGCCGCGCTGGCCACCGGCCTGGTCGCCGGTGTCTTCTTCGGTTTGATCACCTCCGCCGTCCCGTACGCGATGGCCCGTGGCACAAGGGATTTCAGCTCGACCATGCAGCTGGTGGCCGGTCGCTACGACGTGCTCTGCGATCCGCAGAACGCGGAGAAGGCACGGGATCTGTTGGCGCGCTTAGCGATTTGAGGCCGCCCGCGAGAGGTGTGAATCGGTGCTGAAACGTCCTGGGCGGTTGCGCCGGATGGGCGTCATCGCGCTGGTGACGGTGACCACTGCGGCGGTGCTGTCGGCCTGCGGGTCCGCCGCCAACGGGCTGGTGATCACCTTCTTCACGCCGGCCACCGATTCGGCCACCTTCACAGCGGTGTCCCAGGAGTGCACCAGGCAATTGCGGGGGCGGTTCACCATCCAGCACGTGAGCCTGCCGCGGGGTCCCGGGGAGCAGCGAGTGCAGCTGGCGCGGCGGCTGAGCGCCCACGACCGCGGGCTGGACGTGATGGCGCTGGACGTGGTGTGGACCGCGGAGTTCGCCGAGGCGGGCTGGGCGCTGCCGCTGTCCGACGACCCCGAGGGGCGGGCCGACACCGACGCCGCCGTCGACACCCTGCCCGGCCCGCTGGCGACGGCCCGCTGGAAGCACAAGCTGTATGCCGAACCTGTCACTACGAACACGGAATTGCTTTGGTACCGGCCCGATTTGGTAGGTCAGCCACCGCGGGACTGGGACGCCATGGTGGCCGAGGCCGCCCGGTTGCGCGCTGCGGGTCAGCCCGCCTGGATCGCCGTGCAGGCGAACGAGGGTGAGGGCCTGGTGGTGTGGTTCAACACGCTGCTGGTGAGTGGCGGCGGTCAGGTGCTCTCCGAGGACGGCCGCCAGGTCACGCTGACCGACACGCCCGCGCACCGGGCCGCGACCGTCAACGCGCTGCGCATCCTCAAGTCCGTCGGTACCGCCCCCGGGGCCGACCCGTCGATCACCCGGACCGACGAAGGCACGGCGCGCCTGGCGGTCGAACAGGGCAAGGCCGCACTGGAGGTCAACTGGCCGTATGTGCTGGCCTCCATGCTGGAGAACGCGGTGAAGGGCGGTGTCCCCTTCCTGCCGCTGAACCGCGACCCGGCCTTGGCAGGCAGCATCAACGACGTCGGGACGTTCGTGCCCTCCGACGAACAGTTCCGCATCGCCTACGACGCCAGCCGGCAGGTCTTCGGATTCGCGCCGTATCCCGGTGTGGCGCCGGGCCGGCCGGCCAAGGTGACGCTCGGCGGGTTGAACCTTGCGGTGGCGAGCACCACCCGTCACCGCGCGGAGGCCTTCGAAGCCGTGCGCTGCCTGCGCAGCCTGGAGAGCCAGAAGTACGTTTCGATGGCAGGTGGCCTGCCCGCGGTCCGGACGTCGTTGTACTCCGATCCGCAATTCCAGACCAAGTATCCGATGTACACGATCATTCGCCGACAGCTCACCGACGCCGCCGTGCGGCCCGCGACGCCGGTGTATCAGGCGCTGTCGCTGCGGCTGTCGGCGGCGCTGAGCCCGATCACCAAAATCGACCCGGAGCGGACGGCCGACGAACTCACCGCACAGGCGCAGAAGGCCATCGACGGCAGGGGGCTGTTGCCATGACCGCAACGGCCGTCGCGCCGCGCCCTCGGGCCCGAAACCAGCTGCCGGAACGGCGACTGGCGTTTGTGCTCGTCGCGCCGGCGGCGATCCTGATGCTGGCCGTGACCGCCTACCCGATCGGCTACGCGGTGTGGCTGAGCCTGCAGCGCAACAGCCTCGCCACCCCCAACGACACCGCGTTCGTCGGGCTGAGCAACTACCAAACCATCTTGACCGACCGCTATTGGTGGACCGCGCTGGCCGTAACGCTGGGAATAACAGCGGTTTCGGTGTCGCTCGAGTTCGTGTTGGGCCTGGCGCTGGCATTGGTGATGCACCGCACGCTGCTGGGCAAGGGCCTGGTGCGCACCGCGGTGCTCATCCCATACGGCATCGTCACCGTGGTCGCCTCGTACAGCTGGTACTACGCGTGGACGCCCGGAACCGGTTACCTGGCTAACCTTTTGCCGCAGGGCAGCGCCCCCCTGACCGCCCAGATCCCGTCGCTCGGCATCGTGGTCCTCGCCGAGGTTTGGAAGACGACACCGTTCATGTCGCTACTCCTGCTGGCCGGGCTGGCGTTGGTGCCCGAGGACCTGCTGAAGGCCGCCCAGGTCGACGGCGCCGGGCCGTGGCGGCGGCTGATGCGCATCACCCTGCCCATCATCAGGCCGGCCGTCGTGGTCGCGTTGCTGTTCCGGACGCTTGACGCCTTCCGCATCTTCGACAGCATCTACGTGCTGACCGACGGCGCCAACAACACCGACTCGGTGTCAATCCTGGGTTACGACAATCTGTTCAAGGGGTTCAACGTCGGGCTGGGCTCGGCGATCAGCGTGCTGATCTTCCTCTGTGTGGGCATCATTGCGCTGGTCTACATCAAGGCGTTCGGCGCGGCGGCGCCCGGTGGTGACGTCGATGGCCGCTAACAAAGTGGGTCCCGGGCGTGCCACGGCCTGGGCGGGCTGGGTCCTTCTAGACACCGTGGTGGTGCTGTACGCGCTTGTTCCGGTGTTGTGGATCCTCAGCCTTTCGCTCAAGCCGACGTCAAATGTCAAGGACGGCAAGCTGATTCCGTCATCGTTATCCTTCGAGAACTATCGCGGCGTGTTCCGGGGTGACTTGTTCAGCTCGGCGCTGGTCAACTCGATCGGGATCGGGTTGATCACCACCGCGATCGCGGTGGGACTCGGCGCCATGGCGGCCTACGCGATCGCCCGGCTGAACTTCCCGGGCAAGCGGATGCTGATCGGCGCCAGCCTGCTCGTCACCATGTTCCCGGCGATCTCGCTGGTCACCCCGCTGTTCAATATCGAACGGTTCGTCGGTCTCTTCGATACCTGGCCCGGCCTGATCCTGCCCTACATCACGTTCGCTCTGCCGCTCGCCATCTACACGCTGTCGGCGTATTTCCGGGAGATTCCCTGGGATCTGGAGAAGGCGGCCAAAATGGACGGTGCCACACCGGCCCAGGCGTTCCGCAAGGTGATCGTCCCGCTCGCCGCGCCCGGCGTGGTCACCGCGGCGATTCTAGTGTTCATCTTCGCGTGGAACGACCTGCTGCTGGCGCTGTCGCTGACCGCTACCAAGGCGGCGATCACCGCACCGGTGGCCATCGCGAACTTCGGTGGCAGTTCGCAATTCGAGGAACCCACCGGATCAATCGCGGCCGGTGCCATCGTGATCACGGTCCCGATCATCCTGTTTGTTCTAATCTTCCAACGAAGAATCATCGCCGGGCTGACCTCCGGCGCTGTGAAGGGATAGCTCGATGGCCGAGATTGTGCTGGACCATGTCAGCAAGAGCTACCCGGACGGCGCCACGGCCGTGAAAGACCTCAGCATCACCATCGCCGATGGTGAGTTCCTGATTTTGGTCGGCCCGTCCGGTTGCGGTAAGACGACGACGCTGAACATGATTGCCGGCCTTGAGGACATCTCCTCCGGGGAGCTGCGCATCGGCGGCGAGCGCATGAACGAGAAAGCGCCCAAGGATCGGGACATCGCGATGGTCTTCCAGTCGTACGCGCTGTATCCGCACATGACCGTGCGGCAGAACATCGCGTTTCCGCTGACGCTGGCGAAGATGAAGAAGGCGGAGATCGCCCAGAAGGTGGAGGAGACCGCCAAAACCCTTGACCTCACTGAACTGCTCGACCGCAAGCCGTCCCAGTTGTCGGGGGGACAACGCCAGCGGGTCGCGATGGGCCGGGCGATCGTGCGCCACCCCAAAGCCTTCTTGATGGACGAGCCGCTGTCCAACCTGGACGCCAAGCTGCGCGTCCAGATGCGCGGCGAGATCGCGCGGCTGCAGAAGCGGCTGGGCACCACAACCGTCTACGTCACCCACGACCAGACCGAGGCCATGACGCTGGGAGACCGGGTGGTGGTGATGCGCGGCGGAGTCGCGCAGCAGATCGACACCCCCGACGAGCTCTACGAGCATCCGGCCAACCTCTTCGTCGCGGGGTTCATCGGCTCGCCGGCCATGAACTTTTTCCCGGCCACGTTGACAACCATCGGGCTGACGCTGCCGTTCGGGGAAGCGGTGATGGCTCCCGAAGTCCAACAGGCGATCGCGCGGCACCCCACGCCGGAGAAGGTCATCGTCGGGGTACGGCCCGAGCATCTGCACGACGCCGCTTTGATCGACGGGTACCAGCGCATCAGGGCGCTCACCTTCGAGGTGAAGGTGGACTTGGTGGAGTCGCTGGGCGCCGATAAGTTCGTCTACTTCTCCACCGCTGGGTGGGCGGCGCGCTCGGCTCAGCTGGACGAGCTGGCCGCCACGGCCCATGCGCACGAAAACCAGTTCGTGGCAAGGGTTCCCGCGGAGTCCAAAGCGGCGATGGGGCAGCCGCTCGAGTTGGCGTTCGACACCGCCAAGCTTGCCGTTTTCGACGCCGACTCCGGGGCGAACCTGACCATCGCGGCGTCTGGGGAGCAGTGAGCCGGATCCCGGACCAGGTGCATGCCCACCTGCGCCGCCACTTCGCCGACGCCGAGCCCGATTCGGCGAGCGTGACCTTCCTGGGCACCGAACCCATCGAGGTGCTGCGTTTCCGTGGGAACGACGGGCTGGTGCACTTTGTGTCGCTGGGCTGTTCGCGCTATCCGATGACCGACCCGAAGCAGACCGTCGATGACCACACCCGGGGCCCGCGCGCCGAAGTCGTGCTGAGCCTGCGAAATCCGGGGCCGGTCAGAGGGATTGCCCGCAGCCTGGCAGTACTGGCCGCGACGCCGGCCGTCGAGGGGTTGGTGCTGACCGCCGACGCGTTGGTCGATCTCGGCTCGCCACTGTGGGCGCGGGCCGGCGGGCGAGTGCCGTTCACCGCGGTGTTGTTGGGCCCCAGCGACATCGACGATCTGCCGCTAGAACCGCCCCGCGACCCGGTGCAATTCCTCGCGGCGATTCCCATCACCGCGACCGAAGCGGCCTGGGTGCGGTTGAAGGGCGCCGAAGCCATGCGACGGGCGTGGCAGAACGACGGCGTCGACGTGCTGGATCCGAAGCGCTCTGCAGTACAGCCCGATTGATGGCTAGAGCCAGTTGTTGCGCCGGAACTGGAAGTACAGCACCAGACAGGTCAACGTCATCGCGGCCATGACCCCCGGGTATCCCCACGTCCAGTTCAATTCGGGCATGAAGTGGAAGTTCATCCCGTAGATGGCGGCGACCATGGTGGGCACCGCCAAGATGCCGGCCCAGGCTGCCATCTTGCGCATGTCGTTGTTCTGTTGCATCCCGACCCGCGCCAGTGCCGCCTGGATCAGCGAGTTGAGCATGTCGTCGTAGCTGGCGATGTGGTCTGCGGCCTCGGAATGGTGGTCGGCGAGGTCGCGCAGGTAGCGCCGCACCTCTTTGGAGATGAGGTCCTTGTTCTCCATCTGGATTCGGTGGAACGCGCCGGATAACGGGTTGACGCACCGGCGAAGTTCGACGACCTCACGCTTGAGCAGATAGATGGGTTCGACGTCGATCTTGCGGCCTGGGGCGAAAGCCACCTCCTCGATGCTGTCGATGTCGGATTCGATGAGATGACTCACATCGAGGTAGTGGTTCACCACCTCATGCGCGATCGCGTGCATCACCGCGTAGGGCCCAAGCCGCAATTGCTCGGGGTCGGCCTCCATCTGCTTGCGCACCTCGGACAGCCCGCCATGCTCGCCGTGGCGGATGGTGACGACGAAACTCTTGCCGACGAAAACCATCACCTCCCCGGTTTCGACGATTTGACGGGCCTGCGCGACCGATTCGTGCGGGACATAGGTGACCGTTTTCAGCACCAGGAACAGCGTGTCGTCGTAGCGCTCGAGCTTGGGCCGCTGGTGTGCGCACACCGCGTCCTCAACGGCCAGCGGGTGCATCCCGAAAAGGTCCGCGACTTCCTGCATCTCGGTTTGGTCGGGTTCGCGCAGACCGACCCAGACGAACGCATCGTGTCCGAGCATTTCGATCTGGCGCACTTTGTCCCGGGCCGCGGCGTAGCTGAACTTCCCGGGCAGCCGTTGGCCTTCGGCGTAAACGGCGCAGTCGACCAACGTCTCGTTGGGGGAGTGGGGTTGGGGATCGGGTTGCGGCGGGCGCGGCTCGTGGGCGAGCGGCCGAAGCGCTTCGGGCAATGCGTCAAAACCCTGGAACACGTCCACCTCCGACCGCCGCGCAGGTCTGACCGGGCGGTGCTTCATGCTACGCGTCCTGGCTGCGCAAAGCGCGCCGATCCGGTCGAGGCGGAAAGTGTCGGGTATCGGACCGGAGGTTGGCAGCCGAGCGCGGTGCGCTAGTTTCGAGCCGAGACCCGAAATCTGCATGACTACCTCCACAAGGAGCATTTCGACGTGAGCGCAAGTCCTCTCAAGGTCGCCGTCACCGGCGCCGCCGGCCAGATCGGCTACAGCCTGTTGTTCCGCCTGGCGAGCGGTTCACTGCTGGGCCCCGACCGCCCGATCGAGCTGCGTCTGCTCGAGATCGAGCCGGCGCTCAAGGCGCTCGAGGGCGTCGTGATGGAGTTGGACGACTGTGCGTTCCCGCTGCTGTCGGGCGTCGAGATCGGCGCGGACGCGAACAAGATCTTCGACGGCGCCAACCTCGCCCTGCTGGTCGGCGCCCGCCCGCGCGGCCCGGGCATGGAGCGCAGCGACCTGCTGGAGGCCAACGGCGCGATCTTCACCGCGCAGGGCAAGGCCCTGAACTCCGTCGCCGCAGACGACATCCGCATCGGCGTGACCGGCAACCCGGCCAACACCAACGCGCTGATCGCAATGAGTAACGCGCCCGACATCCCGAAGGAACGGTTCTCGGCGCTGACCCGCCTGGACCACAACCGGGCGATCACGCAGCTGGCCAAGAAGACCGGCGCGAAGGTCACCGACATCAAGAAGATGACCATCTGGGGCAATCACTCCGCCACCCAGTACCCCGACATCTTCCACGCCGAGGTCGGCGGCAAGAACGCCGCCGAGGTCGTCGGCGACCAGACCTGGATCGAGAACGACTTCATCCCGACCGTGGCCAAGCGCGGCGCCGCGATCATCGACGCGCGCGGCGCCTCCTCGGCGGCCTCGGCCGCGTCGGCGACCATCGACGCCGCCCGCTCGTGGCTGCTGGGCAGCCCAGACGGTGATTGGGTGTCGATGGCGGTCTACTCCGACGGCTCCTACGGCGTTCGGGAAGGAATCGTCTCGTCGTTCCCGGTGACCACCAAGGACGGCAACTGGTCGATCGTGCAGGGACTGGAGATCGACGACTTCTCGCGCGGCCGCATAGACAAGACCACCGCCGAGCTGGTCGACGAGCGCAACGCGGTGACCGAGCTGGGACTGATCTGACCCCCCGGGCGTGCGGAATCTCATCCCGCGCAGATTAGGCCTACTAATCGGTAGTCAGTACCCTGGGGCGCGTGTCCGAGTTGATTGAATCGATACAGACGCGGGCCGAACAGGGCGCGATCACCGACGCGGAGATCTTCGAGGCACACGTAGGCGGCAAGCTTTCCGTAGGGCTGACGGCTCCGCTGGACACTCAGCGCGCATTGTCGATCGCTTACACCCCGGGGGTGGCGCAGGTCAGCCGCGCTATAGCCGCCGACCGCACCCAGGCCGCCCGGTACACGTGGGCGAACCGGCTGGTCGCCGTCGTCAGCGACGGCAGCGCCGTGTTGGGCCTCGGTGACCTCGGCCCCGCGGCCTCGCTGCCGGTGATGGAGGGCAAGTGCGCCCTGTTCCAGGCGTACGGCGGGCTGAATGCGATCCCGATCGTGCTGGATACCAAGGATCCCGACGAGATCGTCGAAACCCTGGTGCGCCTTCGTCCGACGTTCGGCGCCGTCAACCTAGAGGACATCTCGGCACCGCGCTGCTTCGAGATCGAACGGCGAGTCATCGAAGCGCTGGACTGCCCCGTGATGCACGACGACCAGCACGGGACTGCGATCGTCGCGTTGGCCGCGCTGATGGGAGCCACCAAGTTGCTCGGCCGCGACATGACGTCGCTGCGGGTGGTGGTTTCCGGCGCTGGGGCCGCGGGCGTCGCGTGCACGAATCTCCTTCTGGCGATGGGTGTTTCCGACATCACGGTGCTGGACTCGCGCGGGATTCTGCACACCGGGCGCGACGACATGAACAGCGTGAAGAGCGTGTTGGCGCAGCGCACCAATCCTGACGGTCTCACGGGCAGCATGGCCGAGGCGCTGCGCGGCGCCGATCTGTTCCTCGGGGTGTCGGGTGGTGTGGTGCCCGAGGAGATGATCGCCACGATGGCGCCCAATGCGATCGTCTTCGCGCTGTCCAATCCCGATCCGGAGATCCATCCGCAGATCGCCGCCAAGTACGCGGCCGTGGTGGCCACCGGCCGCAGCGACTTCCCCAACCAGATCAACAACGTGCTGGCGTTCCCCGGCGTGTTTCGGGGTGCGCTGGATGCCGGGGCGCGCCGGATCACCGAAAAGATGATGGTTGCCGCGGCCGAGGCGATCTTCTCGGTGGTCAGCGACGACCTGGCTTTCGACCGGATCGTTCCGAGCCCGCTCGACCTGCGCGTCGGGGATGCGGTCGCCACGGCGGTGGCCCTGGCCGCAGACCCCGCCGACCTCGCGGGGTGAAACCCGGCTGGCTGGCGGTGCCGCTGCTCGCCGCCACACTCATCGTGGCCGGCTGCGGCGCCGACGCAGGCGACCATGGCGCCCGTCCGGAACTGGTGGTCGGCTCCGGGAAGGATTCCGAGTCGACGCTGCTGGCCGGCGTCTACGTGGCCGCGCTGCGGTCGTACGGTTTCGCGGCGCGCGCCGAGACCGCCGAGGATCCCATGGCCCGCCTGGACTCGGGTGCGTTCACGGTCGTCCCGGCCCTGACCGGCCGCAAGCTGCAGAGTTTGCAGCCCGGCGCGGTGGCCATGTCCGATGCCGACGTCTACCGCGCGATGGTGGCCGCGCTGCCCGAGGGAGTCGCCGCGGGCGACTATGCGACCGCCGCGGAGGACAAGCCCGTGCTGCTGGTGACGGGGTCCACCGCCAAGGCGTGGGGCGGCAGCGATGTCAGCGCGGACCTGAGCACGCTGCCGAAGCACTGCGCCGGCTTGGTCGTGGGCATCGTCACCGGGCGCCAGGCCCCTACGGGCGTGGGCACCTGCCGGCTGCCCGCTCCGCACGAATTCCGAGACGAGGCAACGATGTTCGCTGCGCTGCGGGCCGGGCAGCTGACCGCGGGGTGGACGACCACCGCGGACCCCGGCCTCCCAGCCGACCTGGTCGCGCTCGCCGACGGCAAGCCCGCACTGATCCGGGCCGAGAACGTGGTGCCGCTGTATCGCCGCAACGCGCTGAGCGATCGGCAGCTGCTCGCGATCAACGAGGTCGCCGGCGTGCTGGACACCGCGGCCCTGGTCGACATGCGCCGCCAGATGGCCGGCGGAGCGGACCCCCAGGCGGTCGCCGGCGGGTGGTTGGCGGAACACCCGCTGGGGCGGTGAGGGGGCGTCAGCGCTTGGGCATGAGCTGGTGCACCACCTGCTGCACTCGTCCCATGACCGGCCCGCCCAGCAGCCGCTCGGGTCTCGAACCGGTCAGCCGCACCACCAGGTCCATGGCCCTGACGTCCGGCCCGACCAGCACCCGAGCCTTGTTCTTCTGCACCGCTCCCAAGATGATCTGGGCCGCCCGTTGCGGTGTGGTCTTGGCCTGTTGCTCCTCGAACTTTTCGGCCAGGCCATCCTGGTCGAGCCCGTCGGCGAAGATTGCGTTGCGGGCGAACCCCGTCTTGACCCCGCCCGGGTGCACCGTGGTCACCCGCACCGGGTGGCCGGCCCGGACCATCTCCTGTCGCAGCGCCTCGCTGAACCCGCGTACCGCGAACTTGGCCGATACGTACGCGGCCTGGCCGGGAGCCGAAAACAGCCCCAGCGCGCTCGAGACGTTGATGACATGCCCGTCTCCGGAGGCGATCAGGTGCGGGAGGAATGCCTTGGTGCCGTTCACGACACCCCAATAGTCGACATCCATTACCCGTTCGATGTCCTCGAACCGGCTGTCTTCGATGGATCCGACGAACGTGATGCCGGCGTTGTTGTAGACCTGGTTCACCCGACCGAAGTGCTCGTTTACCGCGTCGGCGTAGGACAGGAACGCCTCGCGCTCGGTCACGTCGAGGCGATCCGCCTTGAACTCCGCTCCGATCGCCTTCAACTGCGCCTCGGTGTCTGCCAGGCCTTCAACGCCGACGTCGCTGATCGCGAGCTTGGCGCCGGCGCGGCCCAGTTCGAGGGCCAAGGCCTGGCCGATACCGGAACCCGCGCCCGTCACCACGGCGACCTTGGCGGCGAACCCATGCATGCGTACTCCCTCGTGCCGGCGTGCTGCGTCAGGCTATCCGTTACCGACAGTCCCCGCGTAGGGCGGCCGTCACTGCTTGGGCATCAGCCGGCCCATGACGGGTCCGAAAAGCTGCTGATATCCCGGGCCGGTCAGCCGCACCAAGGCGTCCAACACCTTGGCGTCGGTGCCGACCAGCACCCGGGCCTTCTTCTTGCGCACGGCCTCCAGAATGATCTGGGCGGCTCGTTGCGGGCTCGTCTTGGCGAGCCGTTTGTCGAACAGGCTGGCCAGCTGGGCCTGGTCGAGCCCCTCGGCCGCGGTGGCGTTGCGGGCGATCGCGGTCTTGATGCCGCCGGGGTGCACCGTGGTCACCGCCACCGGGTGCCCGGCCGCCACCATCTCCTGTCGCAGCGCCTCGGTGAAGCCCCGGACCGCGAACTTGGCCGAGTTGTAGGCCGCCTGCCCGGGCACCGAGAACAGCCCGAACACGCTGGAGACGTTGATGACGTGGCCGTCGCCGGAGGCGATCAGGTGCGGGAGGAATGCCTTGGTGCCGTTGACCACACCCCAGAAGTCGACGTCCATCACCCGTTCGATGTCCTTGAACTGGCTGACTTCGACGTCGCCGGTGAAGGCGATCCCGGCGTTGTTGTAGATCTGGTTCACCTTGCCGAAGTGCTCCTTGACCGCGTCGGCGTAGGCCAGGAACGCCTCGCGCTCGGTCACGTCGAGGCGGTCCGCCTTGACCTCGGCCCCGATCGCCTTCAACTGCGCCTCGGTCTCCGCCAGGCCTTCGATGTCGACGTCGCTGATCGCTACCTTGGCGCCCGAGCGGGCCAACTCGACGGCCAGCGCTCGGCCGATGCCCGAACCCGCGCCCGTCACCACCGCGACCTTGCCGGCGAACCCCTGCATGAGCACCTTCCTTGTCGGCTCGTTTGCGTCGAGGCTAGCCGGTACCGGCGGTCCCCCGTACCGGTGGGTGGTTGCGCCGGGTCAGCGGAACGCGGTGTCGAGGATCTCCTGCTGTTCGACCGCGTGCACCTTCGACGAGCCTGACGACGGCGCCGACATGGCCCGGCGCGAGATCCGCTTGAGCCCGGTCAGCTTGTCGGGCAGCAGTTCGGGCAGCTCGAGGCCGAACCGCGGCCAGGCGCCCTGGTTCGCCGGCTCCTCTTGCACCCAGAAGAACTCGTTGGCGCCGGGATAACGGTCGAGGGTCTCGTTGAGCCGTCGCTTCGGCAGCGGGGCGAGCTGCTCGATGCGCACGATCGCGACGTCGTCCCGGTTGTCCTTGGCCTTGCGCGCCACCAGCTCGTAGTAGATCTTGCCGCTGGTCAGCAGGATCCTGGTGACCTTGGTGCGGTCACCAATGCCGTCCTCATAGGTCGGCTCTTCGAGCACAGAGCGGAACTTGATCTCGGTGAAGTCCCTGACGTCGCTGACGGCGGCCTTGTTGCGCAGCATCGACTTCGGCGTGAAGACGATCAGCGGCCGCTGGACTCCGTCCAGCGCGTGCCGGCGCAGCAGGTGGAAATAGTTCGACGGCGTCGATGGCATCGCGATGGTCATCGAACCCTCCGCCCACAGCTGCAGGAAGCGTTCGATGCGCCCGGAGGTGTGGTCGGGGCCCTGGCCTTCGTGGCCGTGCGGCAGCAGCAGCACCACGTTGGACAGCTGGCCCCACTTGGCCTCGCCGGAGCTGATGAACTCGTCGATGATCGACTGCGCGCCGTTGACGAAGTCGCCGAACTGCGCCTCCCACAGCACCAGGGCGTCCGGGTTGCCAACGGTGTAGCCGTATTCGAAGCCGACGGCGGCGTACTCCGACAGCGGTGAGTCGTAGACCAGGAACTTGCCACCGGTGGGCGTCCCGTCGGTGTTCGTCGCCAGCAGCTGCAGCGGCGTGAACTCTTGGCCGGTGTTGCGGTCGATGATCACGGAATGCCGCTGGGAGAAGGTGCCGCGCCGGGTGTCCTGGCCGGACAGCCGCACCAGCTTGCCCTCGGCCACCAGCGAACCCAGCGCCAGCAGCTCGCCGAAGGCCCAGTCGATCTTGCCTTCGTAGGCCATCTCCCGGCGCTTTTCCAGCACCGGCTGCACCCGCGGGTGCGGGCTGAACCCCTCGGGCAGCGCGAGGAACGCGTCACCGATGCGGGACAGCAACGCCTTGTCCACCGCGGTCGACAGGCCCGCAGGAAGCATCTGGTCGGCCTCGACCGATGCGCTCGGCTGTACGCCGTGTTTCTCCAGGTCCCGGACCTCGTTGAACACCCGTTCCAGCTGGCCCTGGTAATCGCGCAGGGCGTCCTCGGCCTCCTTCAGCGAGATGTCGCCGCGGCCGATCAGGGCTTCGGTGTAGCTCTTGCGGACCCCCCGCTTGGTGTCGACGACGTCGTACATGGCGGGGTTGGTCATCGACGGGTCGTCGCCTTCGTTGTGGCCGCGCTTGCGGTAGCACAGCATGTCGATGATGACGTCCTTCTTGAACTTCTGCCGGAAGTCCACGGCAAGCTGTGCCACCCACACGCACGCTTCCGGGTCGTCGCCGTTGACGTGGAAGATCGGCGCCCCGATCATCTTGGCGACGTCGGTGCAGTATTCGCTGGATCGCGAATACTCCGGCGAGGTGGTGAAGCCGATCTGGTTGTTGACGATGATGTGAATGGTGCCGCCGACCCGGTAGCCGGGCAGGTCCGCCATGTTGAGCGTCTCGGCGACGATGCCCTGGCCGGCGAAGGCGGCGTCACCGTGCATCATCATCGGCACCACCGAGAAGGCCTTCTCGTCCCCGTCGTCGTGGGCGCCGCGGTTCAGCAGGTCCTGCTTGGCCCGGACCAGGCCCTCGAGCACCGGGTCGACGGCTTCGAGGTGCGACGGGTTGGCCGTCAAAGAGACCTGAATGTCGTTGTCGCCGAACATCTGCAGGTACACGCCGGTGGCGCCGAGGTGGTACTTGACGTCACCGGAGCCGTGCGCCTGCGACGGGTTGAGGTTGCCCTCGAACTCGCTGAAGATCTGCGAATACGGCTTGCCGACGATGTTGGCCAGCACGTTGAGCCGGCCGCGGTGCGGCATCCCGATGACCACTTCGTCGAGGCCGTGCTCGGCGCACTGGTCGATCGCCGCGTCCATCATCGGGATGACGCTCTCCGCGCCTTCAAGCGAAAAACGTTTCTGACCAACGTATTTGGTCTGCAAGAACGTCTCGAACGCCTCGGCGGCGTTCAGCTTGCTCAGGATGAATTTCTGCTCGGCCACCGTCGGTTTGACGTGTTTGGTCTCCACGCGCTGCTGCAGCCATTCCTGTTGCGAGGGCTCCAGGATGTGGGTGTACTCCACGCCGATGTGGCGGCAGTAGGCATCGCGCAGCAGGCCCAACACGTCGCGCAGCTTCTTGTACTCGCTGCCGGCAAAGCCGTTGACCTTGAACACCCTGTCGAGATCCCACAGCGTGAGCCCGTGGTTGAGGATTTCGAGGTCGGGGTGGCTGCGGAACCGGCTGCCGTCCAACCGCAGCGGGTCGATGTCGGCCATCAGGTGACCGCGGTTGCGGTAGGCCGCGATCAACTCCATCACCCGGGCGTTCTTGTCGACGATCGAGTCCGGGTTGTCGGTGCTCCACCGCACCGGCAGGTACGGGTTGCCCAGTTCGCGGAAGATGTCGTCCCAGAACGCGTCCGACAGCAGCATCTCGTGGATGGTGCGCAGGAAGTCGCCGGATTCGGCGCCCTGAATGATCCGGTGGTCGTACGTCGAGGTCAGCGTGATCAGCTTACCGATCCCCAGCTCGGCGATGCGCTCCTCGCTGGCGCCCTGGAACTCGGCGGGGTATTCCATCGCGCCGACACCGATGATGGCGCCCTGCCCGGCCATCAGCCGCGGCACCGAGTGCACGGTGCCGATGGTGCCGGGGTTGGTCAATGAAATCGTCACGCCCGCAAAGTCTTCGGCGGTCAGCTTGCCGTCACGGGCGCGGCGCACGATGTCCTCGTAGGCGGAAACGAATTCCGCGAAGCGCATCGTCTCGCAACCCTTGATGCCGGCCACCACCAGCGAACGCTTGCCGTCTTTGCCCTGCAGGTCGATGGCCAGGCCCAGGTTGGTGTGCGCCGGGGTTACCGCGGTGGGCTTTCCGTCCACCTCGGCGTAGTGCCGATTCATGTTCGGGAACTGCTTGATGGCCAGCACCAGCGCATAGCCCAGCAGGTGGGTGAAGGAGATCTTTCCGCCGCGGGTGCGCTTGAGCTGGTTGTTGATGACGATTCGGTTGTCGATGAGGAGCTTGGCCGGAACGGCGCGGACGCTGGTGGCGGTCGGCACGTCCAACGAGGCGGACATGTTCTTGACGACGGCGGCCGCAGCACCCCGCAGCGTCTGCAACTCGTCGCCTTCGGCGGGCGAGGGTGTCGGGGCTTTGGCTTTGGCCGGTGTTGCCGCGGGGGCGCTGGCGGCGCCGTTGCCGGTGGCGGGTTGGGCCGGCGCGGCGGTCGGGGCGGACGGCTGGGCGACCGGCGCGGCTTTTGCTTGCTGGCCGCTCGCGGCGCGCTGGCCGTCGCCTGAGGCCGGGGTGCTCGAGGCCGATTCGCCCGTTGGCTCGGGGTTGTAGTCGACCAGGAACTCATGCCAGCTCGGATCCACCGACGAGGGGTCATCGCGGAACTTGCGGTACATCTCCTCGACCAGCCATTCGTTCTGCCCGAATGGTGAACTTATGTTGCTCACGACCGCTGTTCGCCTCAATTCCTCTGTCCTGCAAGCGCTTACGCAGATTTTGCACGGCGCCTGTACGTTTCTCGGCCCCCGGATTGTGGAGCATGTCACAGCAGTGGCGATGCTCAACGTCTCCCGCCCTATAAAGGCTAACCTTTCGCCGGCAATTCGCCAGGGAGACGGGGGTCGGAGGGACGGGCCGTGCGCTAGCCGGCTTCGTGGATCGGCGGCACGAGATGCAGGGCGCGTGGCCACCGCACGGGCGGGACGCCGAAAGCCCGGTCGGCGTTGCGGACGATCTTCTTGCCGGCGAAGTAGTTCCCCACTGCGCCGACGACGATCCCGATGCCCACCGGGAGCAACTTGCCGAACATCAGGGCGCCGCGCCGCAGCGTGTACCGCTTGATCCACGACTTGAGCAACCGCGAGTTCAGCCGCGACATCGAGGACAGCGGCACGGCGGCCACGCTCTCGGAAATCCAGCCACCGTTGGTGCGGCTCGGGCCGAACAGTTGGGCGACCGCTTCCTTACTGTTGTCGCCGACCAGCACCGACAGCACCAGGGCCCGGCGCCGTTCCCGATGGTCGGCGGGAATGTCGTACACCACCGCCACCGCCAACACGAAGAACGCGGTGGCCTCGAGGAACGTCACCGTCTCCGCCGCGGCGGCAGACAGCGCGCTCAACGTGCCGATCCCGGGGACGGTCGCCGCCGCGCCCACCGCCATGCCGCTGGCCGTCACCATGCCCACGTAGCGCTTCTGCAGCTTGGCGAGGATGTCGGCCGGGCTGCTGCTCGGGTGCGCGTTGCGCAGCCTGGACACATAGGCCTCGGCCGCGGGGCCTTGGATCCGCGAGCTTCGCTCGATGACCTGGGCCAACGCCCGCGCGGACGTCTTAGGCCGGCCGTTGGTGGGCGTCGGCGCCTGCTCCGCGCGCGACATATTAAAAAACCGGTTCGAAGACCGCTTCCGTCGGGCCCGCATCTTGCCTCTCCTGCAAATGGCGTCCTACCAGGCTAACGTGCGCGCCGCAGAACACCGACCGAACATGAAACCTTCCGCGTGGTGTACCCCGGATCGGGTCCGTCGCTGCCCTCGATTGCGGCAGCGGCCATAATGCAGGCTGGATGTCCGTGACGGTCCGGGCCCGTCGACCAGGCAGGCTCCGTGCGGCCGGGCATCGTCGGAAGCTGAAACGAGGTGGGTAGATGACCGCGGCGACGCCTCCGTCGTCCGGGGGAACCCGGCGCGCGGCGCCGAACCCAGCCCACCTCACCCAGCGCTGGAACTTCCTCACCCAGAACTCGCCGCATTCTCAGAAGCCCTGGAACGCGCTCTGGGCGATGATGATCGGCTTCTTCATGATCATGGTCGACTCGACCATCGTCGCCATCGCAAACCCGACAATCATGACGAAGTTGCACATCGGCTACGACACGGTGGTCTGGGTGACCAGCGCCTACCTGCTGGGTTATGCGGTCGTGTTGCTGGTGGCCGGGCGGCTCGGTGACCGATTCGGGCCTAAAAACCTCTACCTGATCGGCCTGGTGGTGTTCACCGTCGCCTCGGTGTGGTGCGGGCTGTCGGGCAGCGCCGCCATGCTGATCGCCGCGCGCGTCGTGCAGGGTGTCGCCGCCGGGGTGCTCACCCCGCAGACGTTGTCGACCATCACCAGGATCTTTCCCGCGGAGCGGCGCGGCGTCGCGGTGAGCCTGTGGGGAGCCACCGCCGGGGTCGCGAGCCTGGTGGGTCCGCTGGCCGGCGGCGTGCTGGTCGACGGGCTGGGGTGGCAGTGGATCTTCTTCGTCAACGTCCCCATCGGCGTGATCGGGCTCGCACTGGCGTACTGGCTGGTCCCGGTGCTGCCCACCCAGTCGCACCGGTTCGACGTCGTCGGCGTCGCGCTGTCCGGCGTGGGCATGTTCCTGATCGTGTTCGGGCTGCAACAGGGTCAGGCCGCGCACTGGGAACCGTGGATCTGGGCGATGCTGGTCGCCGGCGTCGGGTTCATGACGGTGTTCGTGTTCTGGCAGTCGATGAACACCGGGGAGCCGCTGATTCCCCTGGCGATATTCCGTGACCGCGACTTCGGTCTGTGCAACGTCGGGGTGGCCATCGTCTCGTTCGCCGCGACCGCGATGATGCTGCCGCTGACCTTCTACGCGCAGGCAGTGTGCGGGCTGTCGCCGACGCGTTCGGCCCTGCTGATCGCACCGATGGCGATCGCCAACGGTGTGTTCGCGCCGTTCGTCGGCAGGATGGTCGACAAATACCATCCGCGGCCGGTGCTCGGGTTCGGCTTCTCGGTGCTGGCGATCGCGCTGACCTGGCTCACCTTCGAGATGTCGCCGGCGACGCCGATCTGGCGGCTCGTGCTGCCGTTCTTCGCGACCGGCGTCGGGATGGCGTTCGTCTGGTCGCCGCTGACCGCCACCGCGACGCGCAACCTGCCGCCGCGCCTGGCCGGCGCGGGCTCCGCCGTGTACAACTCGGTCCGCCAGCTCGGCGCGGTGCTCGGCAGCGCCGGCATGGCGGCGTTCATGACCGCACGGATCGGCGCCGAGATGCCGCCGCAGCCTGGTGGTGTCGGCGAGGAGGCGCCCGCCACGCTGCAGCTGCCCGAATTCCTGCGCGACCCGTTCGCGGCCGCCATGTCACAATCGGTGCTGCTGCCCGCGTTCATCGCGCTGTTCGGGATCGTGGCCGCCCTGTTCCTGGTCGGTTACGCACCGTCGGCCGTCGCCGGCGCCGCGACCGAGGGGGGCGACCTGGTCGGCGACGACTATGACGACGACGAGTACGTCGAATTCATCCTTCTTCGGGAACCCGAGGCCGCCCCCGCATCGCGCGCGGCGGACGGGCGCGAAAGCGGGACGCCGGTCGATCGCGTCCCGCGTCCGCGTCCGCCGTCCGCATGGCACACCCGACGCGCCGATCCGGTTCCGAATAATGGCCCAATCGGCTTCGCGCACAACGGCTCCCACGTCGACACCCGGCAGCGCTTCCGCCCGGTCACCGAACTCTCGGCGCGCGCCTACCGGTCCGCGCCACGCGATCGGCCGGCGCCGCCGGCGCAACGGCAGCAGAACGGCTCGGCGCGGGACAACCGGCACCGCCGCGATGCCGACGACGACCCGACCGGCTACGGTCGCCACTCGTCCGGCTACTAGGGCCGGGCCGGTCGTCACGTCGGCTGCGTCAGGGCCAGAAAAGCGCCCAAGTCGGTCAGCCCCGCGGGCGTGCCGGGCAGGTACTCGGTCAGCGACCCCGAGCGCACGATGACCACCGCATACTGGGCGCGGCTGATGGCGACGTTGAGCCGGTTCCTGTTGAGCAGGAACGACATTCCGCGCGGCACCACGTCCGCGGAGGAGGCCGTCATCGAGATGAAAACCACCGGCGCCTGGCCGCCCTGGAACTTGTCGACAGTGCCAACCCGGATCCCCCCGAGCCCGGCGGCGGTCAACCGCCGGCGCAGCAGCGCCACCTGGGCGTTGTAGGGGGCCAGCACCAACACGTCGGAAGCGGTCAGGGGCCGGGTGCCGTGCTCATCGGTCCACGGCGTGCCGAGCAGTCGATCGACCTCGGCGGCGATCGCCTCCGCCTCCTCTTGACTCTCCGTCGAGTTGCCGTGATGCCCGACGGTGAGCGTCCGCACGCCGGGGCGGTATCCGGCAAGGCGTCGGGCGGCGGTGCACTCGTGCGAATGCAGCCTGCCCTCGTAGGACAGTGCGGACACCGCGGCGCACACCTGCGGGTGCATCCGGTAGGAGAAGTCGAGGAAATAGCCGCGTTCGTCGGGCAGGGTGCGCTGCCCGTCCACCAGCCAGTCGAGGGCGGAGGTGTCCACCGGGTCGGGATGGGTTCCCTGGCTGACCTGCGGTAGCTGCTGGGGGTCGCCGAGCAGCAACAGATTGGCAGCGGCCGGCGCCACGGCGATGGTGTTGGCAAGACAGAATTGCCCCGCCTCGTCGATCACGAGCAGGTCCAGGCTGTCGCGCGGGACCCGATTGACGTTGGCGAAATCCCAGGCCGTTCCGCCCACGACGCAGCCCGCGGTGTCGGCGATGAACGCGGCGTAAGCGCCGGCGTCGATCTCCTGCCAGCGTGGGGCGCTGTGGTCGTTGCGTTTCTTCGCCACCCGCGCCGGTTCCAGCCCGGCGTCGATGACGCAGTCCAACAGGTTCTCCACTGTGGCATGCGATTGCGCCACAACGCCGACGCGCCAGCCATGGTCGGTGGCCAGGCGCTGGATCACGCGGGCGGCGGTATGCGTTTTGCCGGTGCCCGGCGGTCCATGCACCGCCAGGTACGACGAGTCCAAATCCAATACCGCGGCGGTGATGTCGGCCGCGGTGTCGGCGCCGCGCGGCAACGCGGAGCCGCTCCGGGTGCGGGGCGCGCGGCGCAGCAGGATGTCGACGACGGCGGTGCGGGGTAGCCGCGGCAAGCCGGCCGCCAGGGCGGCGGCCGTCGCCTCGATCGACTCGCGCAGTGCGGTGGTCGGGATCGGCGGGCCGGGAGTGAGCGCAATCGGAAGTTGATGAAACGGCTTGCCGTCGTTGCCCGCTCGTTCAACGATGGTCACCTCGGTGGGCAGGGCCGGATCGTCGGCCGCGACGACCGTGGCGCGTCCGGCCGCCCGCCGGTCCGGATCGTCCGACATCCCCGGCGGGGCCGGCGGGTCGTAGAGCGCGAAGACGTCGGCCACCAGCTCTCCGCGTGCCAGCTCGCCGCGCAATTTCACCCGACGCTGCGGCTTGCGCGCGCGGGGCGGCGTGTTCCAGTCGACGCTGACCGACGCGTGCTCGGCGAAGAAGACGTCGGTGTTGTCCGCCCACTCCTCGACGGGGAAGTTCAGCCGGTCAAAGTGCGCCCACCAGAACGGTTTGTCCTCGCGCCGGTGGTAGCCGCGGGCCGCGGCCAGCATCGCCACCGCCGTCTGCTCGGGCGTGCGTTGATCGACAGCGGCGTCGCCGGTGAACGTCGACAGGCTCACCGCCAACTGGTCACGGTCCTCGACGGTGTTGCCGTCCCGGACGGGCTGTGCGCCAACCGGCACGACGCCAGATTCGTAGGCGCGCAACATCAACCAGTTACGCAGTTCCTGAGTCGAGCGGCAGTCGTAGTGGTTGTAGTCCTCGATCTCCTTGAGCACGGAGGCGGCCTCGTCGCGGCGGCCGTCGGCCTGCAGTTCGCAGTACCGGGCGTAGGAGGTGATCGAACCGGTTGCAGTGGTGACGTCGCCGGCCCGCAGCTGCGCTCCCATGTAGAGCGGTTCGAGCGCCTTCAGGCTGAACGACTCCGCACCCACGCGAATGCTCTTGCGCACCAGCGGGTAGAGGTCGACCAGCGTTCCGCTGCGCAGCAGTTCGTCAACCTCATCCTCGCCGACTCCGTAACGGCCGGCGAGCCGCAGCAACGCGGTCTTTTCGTACGGCGCGTAGTGGTAGATGTGCATGTTCGGCCGGCGCTTGCGGCGCTTGGCCACCATCGCCAGGAAATCGGTCAGGGCCTTGCGTTCGTCCATCCGGCTATGCGCCCACAACGGGCGGAACGTGCCGGCCGGCCCCGCTTCCAGGACGCCGAACAGGTATTCCAGACCCCACTCCCGCCCGTCAACGGTCCACAAAGGGTCGCCCTCGAAGTCGAAGAACAGGTCAGCCGGATCGGGTTCAGGTAGCAGCGCCAGCGGCTGCGGGTCGACGACCTCGAAAAGCGGCGTGCCGCGTTCGCGTTGGCGGACTTGAAGCCTCGCCTGGGCGGTCAGCTTGCCGAGCGCGCCGGACGCGAGGTCGGGTACCGGGCCGGTGTGCCGGGCGAGCTCGGACACCGTGGTGATTCCGGCGTCGATCAGCTTGTCCCGCTGGCCCACTCGCATGCCGGCGACCAGCAGCAGGTCGTCGGTGGTCCGCAATTGCTCGGTGCACAACGGGCAACGCATACACGCGCCCACGCCCTCGTCGTCCCAGCGAACCGCGGCTCCCCCGGCGTGGTGCTCATCGAGGAGGCGTTGCAACCGGGCGCGCTGCGAGCGGTAAACCGGAACCAGGTCGCGGACGCGGAAGCGCGCCGCGGTCCCGTCGCCCAGGTGCAGTTCGGCCTCGGGGGCCACCGGCACACCCGAGGCGGCCAGCGCGTCGGCGTAGGCGGCCAGCTGCAGCAGCGCGGTGACGTTCGCCGAGCGGGCCAGCTTGGTGTCGATCACTCGGTACTGTTCGCCGTCTCGCACCAGAAAGTCGGCGAAACCGAGGAAGCGGCCATCGAACATGGCGGCCTGATACACCGCGGGCGCGCCGCCGGCAACGGCGCGGCGGGTCGCCTCGGCGGCCGCCGCCAGGCCGGCGGGCGTGTATGCCGGGCGGCCGATGACCGCGATGTCGTCACCGAACTGGGTGCGCAGCCGGTCCAGTTCGCGTCGCTCGTGTTCGTTCCCGAGGACGGCGGTTCGCGCGAGCAGGTCGTCCTCGACCGCGGCGGCGGGTCCCCAGCCCAGCTTTGCGTCGAAATCCCGCAACAGCGCGAACTCGCAGCGGGCCGCTGCGGCGAGGTCCGACGCGCTGTACACGATGCTGTCGCCGGTGACGAACACAGCAGCAACTGTAGGGGAGGGGACTGACGAAAAGGCGGGGCTCAGTGACCCGGTGCGTTGCCGATCAGCTCGACGCCGTTGCCGTTCCAGTGGAACCGCACATCGGTGTTCAACCCGTTGATGCCGCTGGGGTAGGTCAGCGCCACCGTGTCGCCGGTGGTCTGGGCGGCGTCGACGCCATTGAACCCGTAGGTGTCGGGGACCCCCTGCGGGATGAACTGCCCGAGATGGAACAGCACCGCCCGGGTGGTGGGGTTGACGGCGTTGGTGTTGGCCTTGATGATCACCGCCGACAGCTGGGCGCACTGGTTGTAGTTGCCGGCCAGCGGCTCCGGATTCCAGCCTTGCTGGCTGCGCGGGTCGCGCGGCAGCTCGGAGACCACCTTCGCGATCGTGGGTGATGCGAGGCTGACCGCGCACGGGTCCGCCGGCGCGGCGGCGCTGCCGGGCGGCGCGGCGGCGCCGGACGGCTGAGCCGGGGCGGTGATGGACGGGATCTCGGTAGTCGTCGTAGCCTGCGGCGTCTTCGCGACCGTGGAGTCTCCCGAACCGCAGCCGGTCAACGTCATGGCGATCAACGCGAGAGTGGCCGAGCCGGTCAGTGGCTCGGTACGGCGGGGTATCGACCACACATCGCGCACCGTACCGTCATCGCGCGCGCTGGTGTGACAGGCATGGCCGGGCCCGCCGCAGTTGTGCTCATTATCACGGGAACCGCTGAGCTCGCGATCACCACGGGGCCCGATGGTGGTGACCCGCAGCGCTCAGCACCGCTGAGCTCGCGATCACCACTAGACTCCTTGGACGATGACCCTCCCGGACAGCTCGCCTGAGGCTGCCTCTCCGACATTTGCCGACCTGCAGATCCACCCCTCGGTCCTGCGGGCGATCGCCGACGTCGGCTACGAGTCGCCCACGGGCATCCAGGCCGCGACGATCCCGGCGCTGATGGAGGGCTCGGACGTCGTCGGGCTGGCGCAGACCGGCACCGGCAAGACCGCGGCGTTCGCGATCCCGATCCTGTCCAAGATCGACGCCACCAGCAGGGCGACTCAGGCGCTGGTGCTGGCTCCCACCCGGGAGCTGGCGCTGCAGGTGGCCGAGGCGTTCAGCCGCTACGGAGCCCACTTGCCGAAGATCAACGTGCTGCCGATCTACGGCGGTTCCTCCTACACGGTTCAGCTGGCCGGGCTGCGGCGGGGCGCCCAAGTGGTGGTCGGTACACCCGGCCGGGTGATCGACCATCTCGAACGGGGGACGCTGGACCTGTCGCACGTCGACTACCTGGTGCTCGACGAGGCCGACGAGATGCTCACCATGGGCTTTGCCGAAGACGTCGAACGCATCCTGGCCGACACCCCCGAGTACAAACAGGTCGCCCTCTTCTCGGCGACCATGCCGGCAGCGATCCGCAAGCTCACCACCAAGTACCTGCACGACCCGCTCGAAGTCACCACCAAGGCCAAAACCGCTACCGCGGAGAATATTTCACAGCGTTACATCCAGGTCGCCGGTCCGCGCAAGATGGACGCGCTGACCCGAGTCCTGGAAGTCGAGCCGTTCGAGGCGATGATCGTATTCGTGCGCACCAAACAGGCCACCGAGGAGGTCGCGGAAAAGCTAAGGGCCCGAGGTTTTTCCGCGGCGGCCATCAACGGCGACATCCCACAAGGTCAGCGGGAGCGGACCGTTGCCGCGCTGAAGGACGGCGGCATCGACATCCTGGTCGCCACCGACGTGGCCGCGCGCGGGCTGGACGTGGAGCGGATATCGCACGTGCTCAACTACGACATTCCGCACGACACCGAGTCCTACGTGCACCGCATCGGACGCACCGGCCGCGCCGGGCGGTCGGGGAGCGCGCTCCTGTTCGTCTCCCCGCGCGAGCGCCACCTGCTCAAAGCGATCGAAAAGGCAACGCGGCAAACGCTCATCGAGGCCGAGCTGCCCACCGTCGAGGACGTCAATGCCCAGCGGGTGGCGAAGTTCGCCGATTCCATCACCACCGCGCTGGGCCGTCCGGGAATCGAGTTGTTCCGCAAGCTGGTCGAGGACTACGAACGCGAGCACGATGTCCCGCTGGCCGACATCGCAGCGGCGCTGGCGCTGCAGTCCCGTGACGGCGAAGAGTTCCTCATGTCGCCCGAGCCGCCGCGCGAGCGGCGCGAGCGGCACACCGAACATCGCGAGCGTCCCGAAAAGCCAAGGCAGATCAAACCTTTTACCACCTACCGCATCGCGGTGGGCAAGCGGCACAAGATCGGCCCCGGCTCGATCGTCGGCGCCATCGCCAACGAGGGCGGCCTGCATCGCAGCGACTTCGGTCATATCGCGATCGGCCCGGACTTCTCGCTGGTGGAGTTGCCGGCCAAGCTACCCAAGTCGACGCTGAAAAAGCTCGAGCACACCCGCATTTCGGGAGTGCTGATCAACCTCCAGCCGGACCGGTCGGCGACCAAGCCCCGCGGCCGTGACGGCGGAAAGCCGCGCAGGAAACACACCGGATGACCCTGTCGGAAGAACAAGACGCCCAGGGCGGACTCGAGCAGACCGCCCACGTCGACCGGGTCGCCTCCCTGACCGGAATCCGTGCCGTCGCCGCCCTTCTCGTCGTCGGGACCCACGCGGCCTACACCACCGGCAAGTACACCCACGGTTATTGGGGCCTGGTCGGCTCCCGGATGGAGATCGGCGTGCCGATCTTCTTCGTACTGTCCGGCTTTCTGCTGTTCCGGCCGTGGTTGAAATCGGCCGCCATTGGCGCACCGCCACCGTCGCTGAGTCGTTATGCGTGGCACCGGGTTCGGCGCATCATGCCGGCCTACGTCATCACCGTGCTGTTCGCCTACGTGCTGTACCACTTCCGCGAGGCGGGACCCAACCCCGGGCACACGTGGCTCGGACTGGTCCGCAACCTGACGCTGACGCAGATCTACTGCAACGGCTACCTGGGTAAGTACCTGCATCAGGGCCTGACCCAGATGTGGAGCCTCGCAGTGGAAGCGTCCTTCTATGTGATGCTGCCGTTGCTGGCATACGTGCTGTTGGTGCTCGTCTGTCGGCGACGGTGGCAGCCGAGGTTACTGCTGGGCGCGCTGGCGGGGCTGACGTTGATCAGCCCGGCCTGGCTGGTCCTGGTGCACACCGACCACTGGTTCCCCGACGGCGCACGGTTGTGGCTGCCCACCTACCTGGCCTGGTTCCTCGCCGGAATGCTGCTGGCCGTGCTGCAGGCGATGGGCGTGCGTGGCTACGCCTTCGTCGCGATACCGCTGGCCATCGTCTGCTATTTCATCGTCTCCACTCCGGTCGCCGGCGCCCCCACCACGTCGCCGGCGACGCTGAGCGAGGCGCTGTTCAAGACGTGCTTCTACGCCGTGATCGCCGCGCTTGCGGTGGCGCCCCTGGCCCTGGGGGACCACGGCTGGTACTGGCGGCTGCTGGCGACGCGGCCGATGGTGTGGCTGGGGGAGATCTCCTACGAAATCTTCCTCATCCACCTGATCACCATGGAATTCGCCATGGTCTACATCGTGCGCGCCCACGTCTACACCGGCTCGATGCTGAATCTGTTCATCGCGACGATGGTGGTGACCATCCCGCTGGCCTGGCTGCTGCACCGCTTCACCCGCGTGCGGAGCTGAGCCGCCGCCTCGGCAAACCCCATCCGCCCCAGAAGTACCGTCGCGCAAGCCGGCCTCGAAGTGCCCGCCTCACAGCGACTGTGGGGCCGCGCCGCGCGACCAGAGGCGCGACTAGGCGGGTTTGTCGCTGTGAGGCGGGCACTTTGAGCATTGGTTCCGGCGGAGCAACCGGTGTGGCTGGCGGGACGAACCCGCCGCCTAGCCCCGGGCGGAAACCGGCGTCACGATCGGCACCACGAACTCCTCGATCATTGCCCGCTCCTCGGCTTCGTCGCGGCCCGGGAACTGCAGCAGCGAGGTGATCACTCGCACCACCCAGCGCGCCCTGCGCTCCACGACGGCGGGGTCTTCCGGCCCGAGTGAGCCGATGAACGCGGCGGCCAGGGCGGTGATCACCTCGGATCGCCCGGCGACCTCGGCGCCGATCGGTGGCCGGGTGATGGCGAACCACGACGCCAACGCGCGGCTGCCGCGAACCATCCGCAGCGTGGCGGTGATGCTCGCGATAAGCCGTTCCCGGGGATCGTCGATGCCGCCGATCTGTTCCTTGATCGCACGGCTGAGCCGACGGGTTTCGCGGTGCACGTAGGCGGTTCGCAGCGCCTCGCGGTTCTCGAAATACCGGTACAGCGTGGCGCGGGAACAGCCCGCAGCCCTGGCGATGTCGTTCATGCCGATCGAAGCCTGGTCGCGCTCGGTGTAGAGCTGCTCGGCCGCGTCGAGGATCCGGTCCGCGGCCGCTTCGGTGCGGTGCGTGCCCAGCCAGTCGTTCGGCATCAGGACTTCACCCTGATCGGTACCGACAGCGGGCGCCGCACGTAACTGCCGCCCGACCAGACGATCGCGGATTCGTCGACCTCGAAATCCGGGCAGCGCGTGAGCAGTTCGGTCAGGGCGACGCGGGATTGCATTCGCGCCGCCGCCGCGCCCAGGCAGTGGTGCGCGCCGTGACTGAACGTCATGATGTTGCGCGGGCGTCGCGTCACGTCGAGTTCGCCCGCGTCCGGGCCATATTGGCGCTCGTCGCGGTTGGCCGAGCCATACAGCAGCAACACTTTGCGGCCGGCGGGAATGGTGGTGTCGCCGATCGTCATGTCGCGGGTGGTCGTGCGGGCCAGTCCCTGTACCGGCGAGGTCAGCCGCAGCAGCTCATCGACCGCGTCGGGGATGAGCCCCGAATCGTCGGCCAGAAGCCGGCGCTGGTCGGGGCGCTGATGCAGCAACGGCATTGAGCCGCCCAGCATTCCGGTGGTGGTGTCGTTGCCGCCCGTGACCATGGTGAACGTGAACGCAAGCACCGACAGCGTCCCGGCGATATCACCGTCGGCGCCCACTCCGGCGGCCACCAGATGGGAGATGGTGTCGTCCGCGGGCTCGGTTCGGCGGCGCTCGATCAGGCCGGTGAAGTAGGCCATCATCGACCCGACCGCATCACCGACGGTTTCCAGCGCCCCGGCGACACCGCCGTCAACGGTGTTGGCTGCGACGATCACATCCGTCCACCCGTCGAATTGCGCCCGATCCGCTTCGGGGACGCCGAGGTAGTGCGCGACCACCATCGAAGGCAGCGGTTTGAACAACTCGGTGACGATGTCGCCCCCGCCGTCCGCGCGCAGTCGCTCGATGCGCTCGACGACGAATTCGCGCACCTTGGGCTCCACCGCCTCGACCTGTCGTGGCGTGAAGCCGCGCGACACCAGTTTCCGAAACTCGGTGTGCACCGGCGGATCCTGCATCACCATCGGTGGATTATCTTGCAGCCCAATCATTTCCAGGTCGCCGTAGTTGACCGTCAGTCCCTGTGCGGAGGAGAACGTCTCGTGGTCGCGCGCCGCGGCCCACACGTCGGCGTGCCGGGACAGCACGTAGTAGTCGTGCTCGGGCCGCTTGGCCGGGACCACGTGGTGCACCGGATCGTGGTCGCGAAGCGCGCGGTACATCGGCCAGGGATCAGGCCAGGTCTCGGCCTTCGCCAGCTCGAACTTGACCGGTGCATTATGAGACATAAACCGCGTCATGTCTCATTCATATGACAACGTACACAGGATGTCAACCGCATGATGGCCGAGCGCCCGACCGGTCGGGCACTCGAAAGGCAACGCGGCCGAAAGCCTAGATCCCCGCACCCGGGTTGAGGATGCCCTGCGGATCCAGGGCCTGCTTGATCCGCCGGTTGAGCGCCATCACCTCGGGCCCGAGGTAGCCGGCCAGCCACGGTCGCTTCAACCGGCCGACGCCGTGCTCGCCGGTGATCGTGCCGCCGAGCCCGACGGCCAGGTCCATGATCTCGCCGAAGGCGAGGTGGGCCCGTTCGGTCATCGCGGTGTCCGCGGGGTCGTACACGATCAACGGGTGGGTGTTGCCGTCACCGGCGTGGGCGATCACCGAGATGGTCAGGTCACGCTCGTCGGCGATGCGCGCGATGCCCGTGACCAGGCTGCCCAGCGCCGGAAGGGGAACCCCGACATCCTCGAGCAGGAGCGATCCCTTCGCCTCGACCGCGGGGATGCAGAACCGGCGGGCGGCTACGAACGCTTCGCCCTCGTCGGGGTCGTCGGTCGAAAACACTTCTGTGGCACCGTTTTCAGCGAACACGGCGGCGATGACCTCGGCGTCCTCGCTGCCCGCCCCGCCGCGCTCGTCGGACCCGGCCACCAGCATGGCGGCCGCACCCCGGTCCAGGTCCATGCGCAAGGTGTCCTCGACGGCGTTGATGGCCACCGAGTCCATGAACTCCAGCATCGACGGGCGTAACCGAGCGGTGACCCCGAGCACCGCATCGACCGCCGCCTCGACCGTGGCGAAGGCGGCCACCACGATGCTGGACGCGTTCTGCTTGGGCACCAGGCGCAGGGTGACCTCGGTGACGACGCCCAGGGTGCCTTCGCTGCCGACGAACAGCTTGGTCAGTGAAAGCCCGGCCACGTCCTTCAAACGCGGGCCGCCGAGCCGGACCGCCGTCCCGTCGGCCAGCACCACCTGCATGCCCAGCACGTAGTCGGTGGTGACGCCGTACTTCACGCAGCACAGGCCGCCGGCGTTGGTGGCGATGTTGCCGCCGATGCTGCAGATCTCGAACGACGACGGATCGGGGGGATACCACAGCCCGTGCTCGGCCGCGGCCTTCTTGACCTCGGCGTTGAACAAACCGGGCTGGCATACCGCGGTGCGGGTGACCGGGTCGACGGCGATGTCGCGCATCTTCTCCGTCGACAGGACGATCCCGTTGTCCAGCGCCGTCGCCCCGCCGGACAGGCCGCTGCCGGCCCCCCGGGTCACCACCGGCACTCCGTGAGCACAGGCCCACCGCAACACGGTTTGCACGTCTTCGGTGCACCGCGGCCTGACCACGGCCAACGGTTTGCCGGCCGACGGGTCGAAGGCGCGGTCCTGGCGATACCCCTCGGTCACGGTCGGGTCGGTGACGACCATGCCGTCGGGCAGGCCGGCGATGAGCTCGGCAAGGACGTCAGCTGTCACGGACCGATCCTACGGGCCCGGTCGGCGCTGTACAGTTGAGCGATTCTGGCGAAAGGTCGGGTCAGAGGTGTTCGGACGGCGAGATCTCAGCAAAGTCGGCATCCGCGCGTTCGCGGACGTCCTCGCCGCCGAGCAATCGGCCATCGCCGTCATGATCGGCAACCCGAATTTGGTCAACAACACCGAAGTTCGTTGGAAGCTGCGCCTGCGGGTCACGCCGGACGCCGAACCGCCGTTCGAGGCCAGCGTCACCGCGCTGCTACCTCAGCTGAGCCCACCGCGGCCGGGGATGAGGCTGCCGGTGCTCTACGACCCGAAAGACCACGACCGGGTCCAACTGGACCACCAGCCGGCCGCCACGGCCGATGTGGCAATCGACGCCGTGACGGCGGCCCGCCCCGACCTGGCGGGCGCCCAGGTCATGGGTATGCCGATGGCCGATGTCATCCGCCAAGCCATTGCCGATCCGACCGCATTCCGGGAGGAGATGATGCGGCGCGGTGCCGAGATGCAGCAGCAGGCGCTTGGCGCGATGCAGACGGCGCAGACCCAACAGGGTGCAGACCCGATCGAGCGGCTCGAGAGGCTGGCCGCGCTGAAAGACCGGGGACTGCTCACCGACGAGGAATTCGAGCAGCAAAAGCGAAAAATCCTCGGCGACTGACGAATCACAGCGGCGAATTGCGACTCGCCTCAAATTCCGGCGCGCGGTCCAATTCCCGCAGCACCGGCAGCCGCACGGCAACCAGCCCGATCAGCAGAATCGGCACCGCCAGCGCCAAGAAGGTGACCTTCAACCCGGCGGCGTCGGCGAGCGGGCCGGCCACCAGCAGGCCCAACGGCCCAGCGGCGTAGGTCAGCCCCGCCATCACCCCGACCACCCTGCCGCGCAGATGATGCGGCGCCCGCGTCTGCATGACGTAGTTGTAGATGGGCTGGATCGGCCCGTAGACCAGGCCGGTCACCCCGCAGAGCGCCAAGATCACCGGCAGCGGCGGCAGGAACGCGATGCCCACCGTCGCCGCGCCGAAGGTCAGGGTCGCCGTCAGCACGGCGGTACGCCGCCGGGTGTATTTCGAGAGCACCGCATAGCCCAGTGCGCCCGCGACGCCGCCGACCGCGAGCGCCATCAGCGCCCAACCCAACTGTGCGGGCTGATGTTGGTCGGCGAAATACTTTGGGAACAGCACACTTTCCATCGGCAGGTACAACGCGGTGACGGCAAGGTCGATCAGGCCGAGTGTCCGCAGCACCCGCAGGGTCCAGACGAACCGCAGGCCCTCGACGATGCCGGAGACCAACCCGCCGGGGCGGGTCGCGTGGTGGGGCTTGCCGACGCCCTCGAGCCGCAGCGCACCAATCACCAACAGGGACAGGCCAAAACAGGCCGCCGTGACCCACATGGTGTTGACGCCGCCGACCGTGGCGATCATCAAGCCGCCGATGCCCGGGCCCACCATGAAACCGAGGTTCAGGATCGCCTCGTAGACACTGTTGGTGCGGTCCAGCGACCAGCCCGCGCGGGCGGCGGCCTCGGGCAGCATCGACTGGCGCGCCGTGGTCCCGGCAGGGTCGAAAGCGGCTGCGCAGAAGGCCAACCCGGCCAGCTCGGCGACGCTGATCGCGTCTGCGCCGAACAGCAAGGCGGTCAGCGGGACGGCGCTCACCGCCGCGCCGGACAGCGAATCGGAAACGAGGGAAATCCGGCGGCGTCCGAAGAAGTCGACGGCGGTGCCGGCGACGAGCGTGGACAGCACCAGCGGCAGCGTCATGGCCGCGGCCACGATCGACGCGTCGCGCGCGCGGTCATCATGCTGCAACGCCAGCCACGGAAACGCGATCACCGAGATGCCGGTGCCGGCCGTCGCCATCAGCGTGGCGGACAGGATCAGAAACGCCGGGCCGCGGCTCGTATGGCTCATGAATATCCCGGGCGCGAACTTAGCCGCTGATTTCCGGCGGGACCACCGAATATTTGGGGGCGTCGGCCGCCGGGTACCGGCTCACTGCAGGATGTTCATGTGCTCGCCCATCCTCGTACCGGCCAAGCGTTCGATTCTCCAGTGGTTCCCGGCACCGGATGGCCGGGCGACTTGGCGACCCCGCAAACCACCGTGGCCGCCGGCGCCGCGCAGGTCGCCGCGCTGGCGCCCAACGCCGCGTCGATCCCCGAACTCGACGCCCTGATCAGCGTCTGCCGGGCCTGCCCGAGGCTGGTCGAATGGCGCGAAGACGTGGCCGTCCTCAAGCGCCGCGCCTTCGCCGACCAGCCGTATTGGGGCCGGCCCGTTCCGGGCTGGGGGTCGGAGCGACCGCGGCTGTTGATCATCGGGCTGGCGCCGGCCGCGCACGGGGCCAACCGGACCGGACGCATGTTCACCGGCGATCGGTCCGGCGATCAGCTTTACGCGGCGCTGTACCGGGCCGGGCTGGTGAACCAACCGACCAGCGTGGATGCCGCGGATGGGTTGCGGGCCAACGGTATTCGCATCGCGGCGCCGGTACGGTGCGCCCCTCCGGCCAACGCCCCGACGCCGGCGGAGCGCGACACTTGCTGGCCCTGGCTGCAGGCCGAATGGCGGCTGGTGTCCGATCATGTGCGCACGATCGTGGCGTTGGGCGGCTTCGCCTGGCAGATCGCGCTGCGCCTGCCGGGCGCGTCCGGCATGCGCAAACCGAGGTTCGGCCACGGGGTGGTGGCGCAATTCGCGCCTGGCGTGCGGTTACTCGGCTGCTACCACCCGAGCCAGCAAAACATGTTTACCGGTAGGTTGACACCAGCAATGCTCGACGACGTTTTCCGAGACGCGAAAAGGCTGGCAGGGATCAAGTGACTGACGTTCTGGTTTCCGGCGCCAGCGTGGCCGGTGCAACGGCGGCTTATTGGCTTGGACGGCACGGCTATTCGGTCACCGTGGTGGAGCGCCACCCCGGGCCGCGGCCAGGCGGTCAGGCCATCGACGTGCGCGGGCCGGCGCTGGGAGTGCTGGAACGCATGGGGCTGCTGGCCGCCGCCCAGAAACGGAAGACGCAAATCCGCGGCGCTTCCGTCGTCGACCGCGACGGCAACGAACTCTCCCGCGACACGGAGTCGACGCCCACCGGCGGGCCCATCGACAGCCCCGACATCGAGCTCCTGCGTGACGACCTCGTCGAATTGCTCTACGGCGCAAGCCAATGGACGGCCGAATACATCTTCGACGACACCATCGCCGGCTTGGACGACGACGGTGCGGCCGTCAACGTGACCTTCGAACGCGCCCCGGCGCGCGGCTTCGACCTGGTCATCGGGGCGGACGGACTGCATTCCAACGTGCGCCGGTTGGTGTTCGGCCCCGAGGATCAATTCATCGAGCGGCTGGGCACGCACGCGGCGATCTTCACCGTGCCCAATTTCCTCGGCCTGGACTATTGGCAAACCTGGCATTACGGGGATTCGACCATGGCCGGGGTGTACAGCGCGCGCAACAACAGCGAGGCGCGGGCCATGCTGGGTTTCATGGACACCGACCTGCGGATCGACTACCGCGACACCGAGGCGCAGTTCGCCGAGCTGGAGCGGCGGATGACCGACGACGGGTGGGTGCGTCCGCAATTGCTGGAATACATGCGCAGCGCACCGGATTTCTACTTCGACGAAATGGCGCAGATCAAAATGGATCGTTGGTCCAAGGGCCGGGTGGCGCTGGTCGGCGATGCCGGGTATTGCTGCTCGCCGTTGTCGGGGCAGGGAACCAGTGTCGCCCTGCTGGGTGCCTACATCCTGGCCGGCGAGCTCGCAGCCACCGGTGAGGACTACGAACTCGGCTTCGCCAACTACCACAAAGAGTTCAACGACTACGTCAAGCGCAACCAATGGCTGGTCGTCGACAACATTCCGGGCGGTGCGCCGATACCGCAGGAGGTCTTCGACCGCATCGTCAGTTCGATCACGCTGAAGGACTACTGAAACCCGAAGGACTGCTGACGTCGGGAACGTTCGCATGCGTAAAGGCGTTGACGGGAACGTGCGTCTTTCCGTACTTGATCTCGTCCCGGTGCGCACCGACCAGACGACCAGCGATGCGCTCGCGGCGACCGTGCAGCTGGCGCAGGCGGCGGATCGCCTGGGTTTCACGCGCTACTGGGTCGCCGAGCACCACAACATGCCGTCCGTCGGCGCCACCAGCCCTGCGGTCCTGATCGCCTATCTGGCCGCGCAGACCACGCAGGTGCGGTTGGGGTCCGGCGGTGTGATGCTGCCCAATCACGCGCCGCTGGCGGTGGCCGAGCAGTTCGCGCTGCTGGAAGCGGCCGCGCCGGGCCGCATCGACCTGGGCATCGGCCGCGCGCCCGGGTCCGACCCGGTGACCTCCTATGCACTGCGCGGCGGCCGGGACGAACGCGACATCGAGAACTTCCCCGAATACCTCGACGACGTGGCGGCGCTGATGAGCGCGCGCGGCGTGGTTGTGCCGCTGCGCTCGGGGGACTATCGCCTCAAGGCCACCCCGGCGGCGGCCGGTGAGCCGCGACTGTGGCTGCTGGGCTCGTCGATGTACTCGGCGCACCTGGCCGCCGCCAAGGGGCTGCCGTACGTGTTCGCGCATCACTTCTCCGGCAACGGAACCGAAGAGGCGCTCGAGCTCTACCGCTCCCGATTCAAGCCCAGCGCCCTGACGCCCTAGCCGGTGACGTTCCTGACGGTGAACGCCGCGGTGGCCGAAACCCGGGACGAGGCAACGGCTTTGATGCTGCCCAACCTGCAGATGATGGCGAAGCTGCGCACCGGGCAGCCCCTCGGTCCGGTCCCCCTTGTCGAGGAAGCCGAACGCGCGGAGCTGACGCCGCAGCAGGAGCACATCGTGGAGAGCGGGCTGCAACGAGCGGTCCTCGGCACACCCGCCGAGGCCGCCGAACAGTTGCGGACGCTTGCACAACGGTTCGACGTCGACGAGGTGATGGTGCACCCGGTCGCCTCGGCCCGCCGCGGCACCAACCCGGCCACCGCTCCGGCACGGGTGTTGACCCTGGAATTGCTGGCCAAGGAGTTGTTCTAGCGGTCGGTCAGAGCCGAACGCTTAAGATTCGACGCCCGCGATCGCGCCCCTGGTCGTGATCCAGCGTTGCAGTTCGTCCGGCGGCAACGGCGCGCTGTGCACGAACCCTTGGGTGATGGTGCAGCCGTAGCCCCGCAGCGCGCTCAGGGTGACCTCGTCTTCGACCCCCTCGGCAACGAGGTCGGCGCCCAGGTTCTGGGCCAAGTCCACGGTGGACTGCACGATGGCAACCGATCGCGGGTCCTGGGCCAGCCGCGCCACGAATCTTCTGTCGAGTTTCAGTTCGTCGACCGAGACATCCTGCAGGCGCGCCAGCGACGACCACCCGGTGCCGTAGTCGTCCAGCGAGATCCGAACGCCGAGAAGCTGTAGGGCGGCGACGGTATTGCGGGAGCGCTCCGAGTCGACGAGGGCGCTTTCGGTGATCTCGACAATCAGTGCATCGGGGGGTAGGCCGTGCACCCGCAACAGTCGCTCGATGGTGACAGCGAGGTCCAGGTCGAGCAGGTTCGTCGTCGACAGGTTCACCGCGACGGTCAGCGGAATGCCCTGGTCGCTCCAGGACCGAACCTGCTCGAGCGCCAGGTTGATGGTGCGATTGGCGACCGTGCGCATCAACCCGGCACGCTCGGCGGCCGGAAGAAATTCCTCCGGCAGCAGCAACCCGCGGGTGGGATGCTGCCAGCGCAGCAGCGCCTCGACGCTGTGGACGTTCCCGTCGCTCGTATTGACCTTCGGCTGGTAGTGCACCGTCAACTCGTCGCCATCGATCAGCGCGGCGCGCAGCTCCCCGACGAGGTTAGGGTCGTGATCACGGTCGATCTCGAAGGCGGACTCGTACACCGCGATCCTGCTGAGGGCGGACTTGGCGTGCGGGATCGCCGCCTCGGCGCGATTCAACAGCTCCTGCGGATGGTCGCAATGGTCGGGGTAGAGCGCGATCGCGATGCAAGCATCGATTTGCACGCTGATCGCATCCAATTCGAATGGGATGCTGACGCCTTCGAGCAACCGCCCCGCTTGGGCCCGTGCGGCGACCAGATCCGATCCCTCACCGAGCAGGATGGCGAATTCTTCGTCGCTCACGCGCGCGAGCAGATCGTCGCGACGAACGTTGTGTGCCAGGCGGTTTGCGATGTGCCACAACAGCTCATCGCCGAAGTGCCGACCGACGGAGTCGTTGATCTCGCGCAGCTTATGGAGATTCAGCAAGAGCAGCGCACGGTGCGACGACGTCCTGCCGGGTGACGAGGAAGTTGACAGTGCGGTCAGCGCCGTCGCCAGTGATCGCCGATTGGGCAGGGCGGTCAGTTCGTCGGTCATAGCCTGCTGGTGGCTTTCGGCCAGCATGCTGATATCACGGAAGGTCACCGAGAATCGGGCGGCGACGGCAACCAGACTCAGCGCGGCGAGCGTCGACGCGAGCCGCGAATCGTGCCCCAGGATGGCGACGCCCAGCGCCACGACGGTGCAGGTCACGGGAACCGCGTAGGAGCCGAGTCCACGCCGCGGCGCCGGCGCCGCCGACGACCAACGGGCCCAACTGGCCATCGCGACCAGCAGCGACGAAGCGGGCCAGAGCGCGTCCAGCGTGGTGCCCACCCGGTACGAGCCCACCGACGTCTGGAAGAGGTAGGCCGTGTCCGCAACCGCAAACCCAACCAGCCCGACGACGAGAAAGCCCCAACGGAACTCGCTGCGCCAGCCGAGGATTGGCAGCATGCCGATGGCCAGCGCCAGTAACACCAGATCGCCCCACGGATAAACCAGACCCACCAGCACGGTCGCGGGCGTCCGTGCGGCGGCCGCGTGCATAGGCCCGGCCCGCAGCGCCGCGGCGAGCGCAGCTACGGCCAGCGCGCACACCAGGGAATCGAGGCGGATGGGCATCGGCACTCGCTTCAGGCGCGATCGCATCAGCAGCAGAATCCCGGCATAGACGAACGGATAGAACGCCAGGTATTCGGGATCGGCAACCGACGGCGACTGGGCGTTCGGCACCCACAAGGCGTAGACGACGTCACCGAGCGCCGACAATGCCATGCCGGCCGCGATCAGAGACCACGCAAGGCGATCGGCCTTGAGGCGGTATGCGCGGACGGCGATCAACCCGGCCGCCAGCAGGTTCAACGCCGAGTAAAGCGATTTGGCGAAGAAGACGCTGTGGCTGGCATGCGGGTAGAGGGCACTGGTCGCGGTGAAGGCGACCACGCCAAACATCAAGAGAGTCAGCGCAATCCGGATCGCCGTCGGCGGCCACCGGACACCGTCGAGGCCTTCCTGCGGTTGCGCCGGTCTTGGCGCCCCCACGTCAGCTGCCCGCCTGAGCATCGGTGCGGTACTCGGCTCGGCGACCTCCACTGCAGGCGGGGCCGGCCTCGCCGGCTGCGCGGTCGGAAAGGAGAGGGACAGATCCGGCACGAAGCTGCGAATGCATTGGCCGCCTTCGCGTTTGGCGGTGTACATGGCCAGGTCGGCGTGCCTGAGCAGCTGTTCGACGGTGCAGTCGGACGAGGTGATGGCCACCGTGTAACCGACGCTCGGTCGGACCGGTATCGCAACGCCATCGACGAGGATCGGGTGGTTGAACGCGTCCAGGACTCGCTGCGCCGCCGCTTGTGATTCCTCGACGGAACCCTCGATGAGCACGGCGAATTCATCTCCACCGAGGCGAGCGGTGACGCACTTGCCATCCAAGGCGGCGGTGAGTCGCCCGGCGACCCGGATCAGCAATTCGTCACCGGCTGGGTGTCCGAGGGCGTCGTTGACCGATTTGAAGTTGTCGAGATCGAGGCACAACACCGCAATGGGCGTGATTTCGCAGCTTTGCCGGGCGACGGCCTGCTCCAGTCGATCGAGGAAATACGCCCGATTGGCCAGCCCCGTCAGACTGTCGCGGAACGCTTCCCGGGCCACCTCCGACAACAACCTCTGGTTCTCCGTCAGCATGACGAACTGCCGGACCAGCACCGCGGCTACCAGGACTCCCAGCGCGATCAGCAGAGGTCCGTGCACCATCAACCTGACCGCGCGGGTCAGCCCGACTGCGGCGGCCACCAGCAACGGCAGGTATGGCAGCCACAGCCGGGTGCGCGACCGTATTTCGTCGTCACGCGACCCCGGTACCGGCACCTCGTAGAGGCTCGACAGCGCGGCGAGCGCGATCATGCCGAGCCCGCCCACTCTGCCGAGGTCCACCAGATCACTGACCTGGTAGCTGCCGATCCCGCTCTTGAACACCATCGCGATGTCGGCGATGCTGATCGTCGTCACGCCCCCGGCCAGCAGGTTGCGGCTCGGCGGGTCGCCGCGACGAACCCGGGACAGCATCAGGATCGCGGTCGTCAGGAGGAGGACGTCGTTGAAGACTTCGGCGATCGTCGTCACCTGCGAACCGCTGTCCTCGCGCAGTTGTTTCTCGAGGACGAAGACCCACGACACCACGAACAGCGACGTCGCCACGATGAGGCCGTCCAGCACCAGTCGACGCGGACTCTGGCGGGAGAAGCGCGACAACAGCACCAACGATGCATAGGCGCCGAACGGCCATAGCAACAGCACGATCTCCGCGGCGGCGGGATGGGTGGCGTGGGCCAGTTTGGGACGCACGTCGTAGACGGCCCAGATGACCTCGCCCGCCGCCCAGCCCAGCTGGGCCGTCACCATTGCCAGCCATCCGGCCCTGTGCCGACCGGCCGCCGACCGGGCCGCGTAGCCGGCACACGCCGCCCCGAACAGCAGGCAAATGGCAAGCGCGATCTCGTCGACGGGCCGGGTCGCGTAGGCGCCCTGCCAACCGGCGATCGACGAAGCCATCACCAGCGCGGCCGCCAAACCGTACACAGCGACGACGAGCCAACCGAGGCGCGGGGGCAGCCTCAACCGCCGCCAGGGTTTTCCCGCCCAGGGTTTCATGCCTGCTCCAGCCGATCCCGCGCCGTCTGGTGAGCCGTCGAGCAGTTCACCGCGCTAGTGGAGAATAAACCTCCGCATCAGGTTCAGGGTCAACGCCGCGTGAGCACCACGACGGGAATCGGCCGAGACGTCTTCTTCTGGTAGGCCGTGTAGCGGTCGCCGTTGTTCTTGTTGACGATCTGCCATAGCCGGGAGTAATCGGGATCGTCCGGCAGCACGGCGCGGGCGGTCACCGCGAAACGCTTTGGGCCGACGTTGATTTCCACGTCGGGATTCTTCCGGAGGTTGTGGTACCAGCCGGGTGCGCGCGGGTCGCCGCCCTTGGAAGCGACGATCAGGTAGTCATCGCCGTCCCGCGCATAGGTGAGCGCCGCGGTCCGCGCCTGGCCTGTCTTGGCCCCCAGGGTGTGGAGGAGCAGGCTGGGTATCAGCAGCATGCGATGCCCGATCCAGCCGTTCGTCCTGCGATAGACGGTGTCGTGTGCGCGCAGAACCTGAGGCAGTAAACGCTGCTCGACCCAGGAGGGAAGTGCCATCCGCCCAGTATTACTGGCTGGCGTCGATGCGGGCCAGTGCCGAACGCAGGATCTGCGCGGTGGCATCCCGGTCGGGATCGCGCCGCAGCAGCATCCCCTTGGCGACCGACAGCTTGTCACCGTTGCGCCGGGGCAGCACGTGCAGGTGAATGTGGAACACCGTCTGGAAGGCGGCGCCGCCGTCGTTGATGGCGATGTTGGTCGCGTCGGCCAACTCCGTCGCGCGCGCTGCGCGGGCGATCCGTTGGCCGATGGTGACCATCCCCGCCAGCGTCTCCGGCGGCGTGTCGGTGAGGTCCACGGTGTGGCCTTTGGGGATCACCAGGGTGTGGCCGCGCGTGAACGGGCGGATGTCGAGGATCGCCAGGTAGTCGTCGTCTTCGTAGATCCGGATTGCCGGGGCCTCCCCGGCGACGATCGCACAGAACACGCAGGACATGTCGCCCACGGTACTGGCCGCCGGGATACGCTGCCGCAGTGGACGCTCGCGACGTGGCCTATGCCGGCGCGGCCGCTCAGGCACGGATGCTGGCCGACGGCGAACTGACCGCGCCCGAGCTGCTCGAGATCTACCTGGAACGGATCGCGCGACTGGACAGCCAGCTGCGCTGCTATCGCGTGGTGCTTTCCGACAGCGCCCGCTACGAGGCAGCGGTCGCGCAGGACCGCCTCGACGCCGGCGAGCGGCTCCCTCTGCTCGGGGTTCCGATCGCGATCAAGGACGACGTCGACGTTGCCGGCGAGGTGACGACCTACGGCAGCGGCGGACACGGCCCCGCCGCGACATCCGACGCGGAGGTGGTCCGCCGGCTGCGCGCCGCGGGCGCCGTCATCCTCGGCAAAACCAATGTGCCCGAGCTGATGATGTTTCCTTACACCGAATCGCTGACCTTCGGTGCTACCCGCAACCCCTGGAATCCCAAGCGCACTCCGGGTGGCAGTAGTGGCGGTAGCGCCGCTGCGGTGGCCGCCGGACTCGCTCCGCTGGCGCTCGGGTCCGATGGTGGCGGGTCGATTCGCATCCCGGCGATCTGGTGCGGCCTGTTCGGTGTCAAACCCCAACGGGATCGGGTGTCGTTGGAGCCGCACGACGATGCGTGGTACGGGCTGAGTGTCAACGGCCCGCTGGCCCGGTCGGTGCTGGACGCGGCGCTGTTCCTCGATGCGACGTCGACCGTGCCGGGGCCTGAGGGGGAGTTCGCGGCCGCGGCGACGCGTGACCCCGGGAGGCTGCGCATTGCGTTGAGCACCAAGTCCCCGACGCCGCTCCCCGCCAGGATCGGCAAGGAGGAGCTCACGGCGATCGAGCAGGCCGGCGCGTTGCTGCGGGATCTGGGTCACGAGGTGATCACCGCCGACCCCGAATATCCGCCGTCGGCCATCATCACGAATTACCTGCCCCGCTATCTGCGCGGTATCAGTGACGACGCCGATTCACTGGCTCACCCCGAACGTCTCGAAGCGCGCACCCGCAACCTGGCGCGCGCTGGCTCGTTTTTTTCGGACCGCCGCATGATCGCCCTTCGCGATGCGGAACCGGCGGTGGCCGTCCGGATCCAAGCGATCTTCGACGATGTCGATGTCGTCGTCACGCCCGGCAACGCGACGGGCCCCTCGCGCATCGGTGCCTACCAGCGTCGCGGCGCGGTGTGGACGCTGCTGGCGGCGGCGCAGCGGGTGCCCTATCAGCAGGTCTGGAACCTGACCGGCCAGCCTGCGGCGGCCGTGCCGTGGGACTTCGACGGTGACGGCCTGCCGATCGCCGTGCAGCTGGTGGGCCGGCCGTACGACGAAGCGACGCTGTTGTCGCTGGCCGCGCAGATCGAATCCGCCCGGCCGTGGGCCCACCGGCGACCGCCGGTGTCATAAGCGCGGTACTACGATCTCGCGCCAGGCGGCCAGCTTGGCGCCCGGACGGACGGCGTGGGCCGGGCTCGTCGACGGCAGCCGCCGGTACTCGACCCGCTCGTCGGCCTCGGCCAGCCTGTGGTACAGCGCCGCGGCCTTGGCGCCGTTGAAGTACACCCGCGCGATCTTCGGGTACTGCGCGAAAAGTCCACCGAAGTCGTTGACCGCCAAGCTTTTCGGATCGATCGCCGCGTCCGCGCTGCCGGCGCGGCGGCATGCGCGCAACACGTCCCACAGGGCCACACCGGCCGATTGCAGCGCGGCCAGCCGTGTTTCGTACGGCGCGGCCGCGTCGAACCCGAACAGCTCACCGGTGATCGGCCAGAACGCATTTCGCGGATTGCCGTAGTACTGGCCGACCGCCAGGGATTGCACGCTCGGAAACGAACCCAGGATCAGCACACTCGCGTGCTCATCGACGATCGGCGGGAATCCCCGCAGCAGTGGTGCGCTCATCGCTTCCCATCATGGCTCGCTGCCGTCTACCGGCTTCCACCCGCTTCGCCCGGTTCTGCCGCGCTCGCGACCGGCGGTCTGATGGCGCCGACCCGCTTCACGGCTTCGCCCGCGCTCGCGATCGACGCGCCGTTGTAGGTTGGCGAAGTGGACGAGGACCTGCTCGACGGACTCGAGGGAACCGCACGCGCCGAGCGGGCGGAGTTGGTGGAGTGGCTGCTCCAGCAGGGCATCACGCCCGAGGAGATCAGAACGACCAATCCGCCGCTGCTGCTGGCAACCCGCCACCTGATCGGCGACGATGGCAGCTACGTGTCGACCCGCGAGATCAGCCAGACGTACGGCATCGACCTGGGGCTGCTGCAACAGGTGCAGCGCGCGATCGGTCTGGCCAGAGTCGACGACCCCGATGCGGTCATCCACATGCGCGCCGACGGTGAAGCCGCGGCCTACGCCCAGCGTTTCGTCGAGCTGGGCCTGGATCCCGAGCAGGTGGTGCTGGTGGTCCGGGTGCTCACCGAAGGCCTGTCACGCGCCGCCGAGGTCATGCGCTACACGGCGCTATCGGCGATCTTGCGGCCCGGGGCCACCGAGCTGGAAATCGCCAAGGCGTCAAAGGCATTGGTCGGCAAGATCGCGCCCGAACTCGGCCCGATGCTACAGCACATGATGTTCATGCAGCTGCGCCACATGATGGAGACCGAAGCGGTCAACGCGGCCGAGCGTGCCGCCGGCCAGCCGCTGCCCGGGGCGCGTCAGATCACGGTGGCCTTCGCCGACCTCGTCGGCTTCACCCGGATCGGCGAAGTGGTGTCGGCGGAGGAGTTGGGTCACCTGGCCAACCGGCTGGCGGTCCTGGCCCGAGACATCACCGTCCCGCCCGTGCGGTTCATCAAGACGATCGGCGACGCGGTGATGTTCGTCTGTCCCGACCCGCTGCCGATGCTCGACGTGGTGGTGAAGCTCGTGGACACCATCGACACCGACGACGACTTCCCGCGGTTGCGAGCGGGGGTGGCCTCCGGCATGGCGGTGAGCCGGGCGGGCGACTGGTTCGGCAACCCGGTCAACGTCGCGAGCCGGGTGACGAGCGTGGCGCGCCCGGGCACGGTGCTGGCGGCGGACTCGGTCTGGGAGGCGATCGGCGACGCCGGGATATTCGACGGGTCGTTCGCCGGCGCCCGCCGTCTCAAGGGCATCAAGAACGAGGTCAAGCTCTTCCGGATCCGCCGCGGGAGCGCGTCTGAGGGCGGAGACTGACTGGAAATCCTGCGGACATGGGCAGGCCCGGACGACTCTAGGGGGCGTTGGGCTCCGTCATGCGCGGGTCCTACGCGGCCGGCTTTTTACCCTGACTTCCGGCGCTTGGGAATTGGTCGTTTCCGGGCCTGCTTCGTTACTAAAAATACAACTTCGAACAGCTCATATCAACGGGTTCTCCGCACTTGGCGCACCTTTTGCGGGCTTCCGGTGCGGGGACCGCGTTCGCCGCCGGTGAACGCTATTTCTTTACTCGTGTAACGGTGTAATCATGTAATTATGAAATCACACCACACCCACGGTCGGCGCTACGGCCGCCCCGGCGGCTGGCAGCAGGCACAGCAACCCGACGCGAGCGACGCCGCCGAATGGTTCGCCGGGCGCCTGCCCGAAAGCTGGTTCGACGGCGACCCGACGGTCGTCGTCGACCGCGAAGAAATCACGGTCATCGGACGACTGCCCGAACCGCAAGGTTCCGAGAAAGAGACCGAGGCCCGCGCGGAAGGCCGCGCATCGCGGTTCCGCGAGGAAACCCGTTCGGAGCGAATGCGCATCGCCGACGAGGCGCAGGATCGCTACGGCCGCAAGGTCTCTTGGGGCGTCGAGGTCGGCTCCAACGCCAGCGCGGAGCGAATCCTCTTCACTCACATCGCAGTACCTGTGATGACCCGCTTGAAGCAACCGGAACGGCAGGTGCTCGACACATTGGTCGACGCCGGCGTCGCCCGGTCCCGCGCGGACGCGCTCGCGTGGTCGGTCAAACTCGTCGGGGAACATGCCGAGGAATGGCTGGCCAAGTTGCGTAGCGCCATGGCGGCGGTCGACGACTTGCGCGCCGAGGGCCCCGACCTTCAGTCGTGAATCAAAGCCGCAGTGCGCCCGAGGTTCGGGATCCGTTCAGCCACCGTAATTGGTCCACCAGGTGTGCAGGTCCTCGATGGCCGGGGGATCCCCGTAGACGTCACAGAGCATGAGTTTCGCCTCGTTGGTCCATATCACGTTGGGGTGGTTCTTATAGGTGCCGCACGCGATCATGCCCGCGGTTACCGTCGGCGTGCTGTCGTGGTGCCAGCCATCCGGTGACGCTCCGGCTCCGGGGCAGTTCATCAGCTGTACGGCGGCCACGTCGTCGTCGAACGCCTTCTTCAGCACGTCCGTACTGGCGAACAGGCCGTAGACCGCGCGGGATGGGCCGCCCTGGTTGGTGTTCTGGTCGCAGTCGATTATGGCCAGCGCACTCACCCATATGCTGTTGGACCTCGGGGTTGCGGGCGTGCAAGCGCCACTGGGATAACCGGCGGGCAGCATGCCCAGCAGCTTGCTCTGCGGGTTGGCGGGCCGGGTGGTTGTCGTGGTGCTGGGGACGGTCCTGGTGGTGGTCGTCGTCGACGTGCCGTTCGCCTGCGGGTTGCCGTCGTCGCCGCCCATGAATATCGCGATGCCCACGGCGGCCAGAACGACCACGATCACGAGCGCGGCGACAGCGGCGACGATAGGCCACGGGTTGCGTCGTCGCGGCGGGGGTTGGTTCCAGGCGGGCGGGCCAGTGAATTGTTGTGGCGCACCAACCCAATTGGCGTTGGCACCTTGGTAATACCGCGGTGTGACCGGCGGTTGGGCGCCGGCCTGGATGGACCCGCTGTCGGGTCGCCAGGGCGGAGCGCTTTGCGCGGGAACGGGAGTGGAGCCGGGCACGGGATTGGGTGTCGGCGAATTCTGGGCCGCCGGCGGTGGCGGGATGTTGGCCACCGGACCCAGCCGGGGGGGAGGCGCCATGACGGTGCCGGGCAGGGTGGCCTCTTGGCTGCGTCGCAAGATGGTGGCGGCGTGGTCTTGGTCGGGGTCGCTGAGTGCCTCGTGGGCGGCCAGGGCCAGGTCGCCGGCGCTGGCGTAGCGGTCCTCGGGTTTCTTGGCCATCCCCCGGGTGATCACCGCGTCGAAGCCGTTGGGGATGCCCGGGCGCAGCCCGGTGGGCTGGGGGATGGGGTCCATGGTGTGGGCCGTCACCAGCGCGCCCGCGCTGCTGGATGTGTACGGCGGCGAGCCGGTGAGGCATTCGTAGAGCACGCACGCCAGGGCGTAGATGTCGGCACGGTAGGTGACTTCTGCGTTGGAAAACCGTTCGGGCGCCATGTATTTCCAGGTGCCGACCGCGGTGCCCAACTGAGTGAGCTTCTCATCGGTGGTGGCGCTGGCGATACCGAAGTCGACCAGATAGGCGAAGTCGTCGCGGGTGACCAGAATGTTCTGCGGCTTGACGTCGCGGTGCATCACCCCGGCGGCGTGGGCGGCATCGAGCGCCGAGGCGATCTGGGTGATGATGGCCACCGCGCGCGGCGGGGCCAGCGGGCCAAAGCGTTTGAGCACACTGTCCAAGTCGGTGCCCTCGATCAGGCGCATCTCCAGAAACATCTGTCCATCGATTTCGCCGTAGTCGTGGATGGGCACCACGTGCGGCTCCTGCAAACGACCGGCGGTGCGGGCTTCGCGTTTCATCCGCTCCCGAAACACCGGGTCCTTGCTGAAGGTCTCCGAGAGCAGCTTTACCGCCACCGTCCACTCCTTGACGGTGTGCTCGGCCTCGTAGACCTCCCCCATCCCACCCCGGCCCAACAGCCGTTTTAGGTGATAAGGCCCGAACTCCGTGCCCGCCCGCGAGGCCTGCTCATCACTCATCGCCGATCCTTCACACCCAGCCACCACACCATCGACACCCAACAATCGCCGGGGACACGGGTCAGCCGCAACCCCCTGACCCAGCAACCATGACCGTAAGCCCCCGCCCAGCCCGACGCACGACAATCACGCGATTTAGCTCGGTGCGCTCTCGTCGTCCGCGGCGATCTCAAACGTGAATTCGTGGTCGCAGATGCGGACGTGATCACCGTCGCGCAGCGTGGCGGCGGAGCGGATTCGCTCGTGCTGCACATGCACCCCGTTGGACGAGCGGAGGTCATTGATGATCAAGCTGGTGCCCGTGTCGACAATGACCGCATGGTGGCGGCTGACCTTCCGGTCACTAAGTTGCCATTGTGCTGCAACCCCGCGGGGGTTGACGCAATAACACCAACTTCTGACAGCCAGAGTGAAATGCGTTCCCCGCGATGCGATTGCGGCCACGCCGCGCGCCGGGTTCTCGGCCTACGCCCGTGTCATGGCGTAGTAGGCGCCCCGTCGGGCCAACAGCTCGGCGTGACTGCCTTGTTCAACGATGCGGCCCGCCTCGACCACCACGATGCGGTCGGCATCGCGGATCGTCGAAAGGCGATGCGCGATAATGAAACTCGTTCGATCACGGCGGAGCTCGGACATGGCCTGGGCGATGAGTGCTTCGGTGCGGGTGTCGACCGAGCTGGTCGCCTCGTCCAGGATCAGTAGCCGCGGCCTGGCCAGGAATGCGCGCGCGATGGTGATGAGCTGCTTCTCGCCGGCGCTGATATTTCCGCCCCCGCCGCTGACCCGCGTCTCGTAGCCGGCCGGGAGCGTGTGCACAAACCGGTCGACGTAAGCCGCCTTGGCGGCTTGCACCACCTCGTCCGCACTGGCCCCGGGCCGCCCGTAGGCGATGTTCTCCGCGATCGTCCCGTCGAAGAGCCAGGTGTCTTGCAAGACCATGCCGATTCTCGACCGCAGCGCCTGCCTGTTCACCGTCGCGATGTCGACCCCGTCGACCAGGATCCGTCCGGAATCGACGTCATAGAACCGCATGAGCAGGTTCACCAAGGTGGTCTTGCCGGCCCCGGTGGGCCCGACGATCGCCACCGTGCTACCCGGCTCGGCCACCATCGACAGGTCGTGGATGACCGGGGTATTCGGGCGGTAGCCGAAGCTCACGTGCTGGAACTCGACGCGTCCGGCCGGGCGCGCCGCATCGCGGTCGGGGGTGGGCGCAGGGTTCGGTGCTTCCTCGGGCTCGTCGAGCAGATCGAACACCCGCTCAGCGCTGGCCACCCCGGACTGCAGGGTGTTGTACATACCGGCGACCTGGCTGAGCGGGGCGTTGAACTGCCGGACGTATTGGATGAAAGCCTGGATACCGCCGAGGGTGACGTGGCCGGTGGCCACCTGCAGGCCGCCCACCACGGCAACGACCACGTAGCCGAGGTTGCCGATCAACGCCGTCGCGGGTGCCACCAGACCGGAGAAGAATTGGGCCCCGAAACTGGCCTGGTAAACGTCGTCGTTGCAGTCGCGGAAATGCTGGCGCGCCGCGGCTTGGTGGCCGAAGGTCTTGACCACCGTGAAGCCGCTGTAGGTCTCCTCGACGTGGGCGTTGAGGCGACCGATGCTCCTCCACTGGGCCACGAACAGACGCTGCGCGCGCCGCGCGATCGCGCGGGTCGCCACCAACGACAACGGCACCGTCGCCAGCGTGATCAGGGCCAACAGCGGCGAGATGGACACCATCATCGCCAACACCGCCACCACGGTCAGGATCGACGTCACCAGCTGGCTGATGGTCATCGACAGCGACGACTGCACGTTGTCGATATCGTTGGTGACCCGGCTCAGCAGCTCGCCCCGTTGGCGGCCGTCGAAGTACGACAGCGGCAGCCGGTGGATCTTGTCCTCGACGTCCGAGCGCAGTGCGACCATGGTGCGCTGCACGGTGACGTTGAGCAGCCGTGCTTGGGCCCAAATCAGCAGCGCCGAAATCAAATACAGGCCCAACGCCAGCGCCAGGGTCCGCGCCACCGCGCCGAAGTCCACGCCTTTGCCCGGCACCACATTCATCCCCGACAGCAGGTCGGCGAAGGTGCCCTCACCCCGCGCCCGGGCCGCGGCGACGGCCTGCGCCTTGGTGATGCCCGCGGGGAGCTGTCGGCCGAGCACGCCGTTGAAGAGCAGATCCGTGGCGTGTCCGAGGATTCGCGGCACGATCACCCCGATCGCCGTTCCCGTGACGCCCAGCGTGATCACCGCGATGCTCAGCCGGCGTTGTGGCGCAAGCCGTTTCACCAGCCGGGTGGCCGAACCCCAGAAGTCGCGCGACCGCCCGGCCGGGGCCGGGGTCAAGCCTCGAGTGGCCGCCACGGTCATGACGCACCCCCGACCTGACCCGACCGCAAGGCGCTCACCGACTGCGAGTCGGCGAACTCCACGTAGGTGGCGCATTCGGTGAGCAGCGATTCGTGCGTGCCGGTGCCCACCAGCCTCCCGCCGTCGACGACGATCACCTGGTCGGCCTGGGCGGCGGTCGAAACCCGTTGGGTGACAACGATGACGGTGGCCGCGCCCGATATCCGCTTGAGTGACGCCCGCACCCGTGCGTCCGTGTGCACGTCGAGGGCCCCGAACGAGTCGTCGAAGAGGTAGATGGCTGGGCGCCGGATGACCGCCCGCGCGATCGCCAGCCGTTCCCGCTGACCGCCGGAGAAGTTGATTCCGCCCTGGGCCACCCGCATTCGCAGCCCGTCGTCGTGTGCGCGGACGAACCCGTCGGCGTCGGCCACCCGCAACGCTTCCCACATCTCGTCGTCGGTCGCGTCCGCCTTGCCGTAGCGCAGGTTGTCGGCAACGGTTCCGGAGAACAGATAGCCGCGCTGGGGAACCAGCCCGATCGCGGACCAGAGCCGCTCTGTGTGGTAATCGCGGACATCGACATCGTCGACCAGGACGGCGCCGCCGGTCACGTCGTAGAGCCGGCAGATCAGCGACACCAGTGTCGACTTGCCCGAACCGGTGCTGCCGACGATGGCCGTGGTGGTGCCGGGCCGTGCCGTCAACGAAATGTCCTGCAGCACCGGGCGGTCGGCGCCCGGATAGGTGAACGTCGCGCCCGCCACCCGCACCACCCCGGTGATCCCGCCGTGCGGGAACACGGGCCGCGGCGGGTCGTTGACCGCGACCTGGGTGGCGAGCACCTCGGTGATCCGTTCGGCGCACACGGACGCTCGCGGCAGCACCACCAGCATCATGGTCGCCATCAACACCGCCATCAGGATCTGGGTGAAGTAGGCCAGAAAGGCGGTCAGCGAACCGACCTGCATCTGGCCGCGATCGATGCGCAGCCCGCCGAACCAAATAAGCGCGACGCTGGACACGTTGACGGTCAGCGTGGTCACCGGCAGCATCACCGCCTGCCAGTTGCCGGCGGTCAGGGCGGTGTTCGACAGCGCGGCGTTGGCACGGGCGAACCGGTCGCGCTCGTAGCCCTCGCGGGCGAACGCCCGGACGACGCGGACGCCGGAAAGCTGGTCGCGCATCACCCGATTGATGCCGTCGATCAGGCCTTGCATCCTGCGGAACAGGGGCAGCATGTGCGACATCACCCAGTAATTGGCCACAGCCATGACGGGAACGCTGACCAGCAGCAGCCAGGTCAGCGCGGCCTCCTGGCGGAAGGCCATGAAGATTCCGCCAATGCACATGATGGGCGCGGTGACCAGCACCGTGCTCGATATCTGAACCAGGTACTGGATCTGGCGGACGTCGTTGGTGCTGCGCGTCAACAGGGTAGGCGCGCCGAAGCGCGCGGTCTCATGCTCGGAGAAGGTGGTGACGTGGTCGAACATCGCTGCGCGCAGGTCACGGCCGAAGCCCATCCCGGTTCGCGAGCCGAAGTACACCGCCGCGACCGCGCACAACGCCTGCAGCCCGGTGACCGAGAGCATCACCATGCCGAGCCTGACGATGGTGGCCGTATCGCCCTTGGCGACGCCCTCGTCGATGATCGCGGCGTTGACCGTCGGCAGGTACAGCGACGCCAGCGTGCTGGTCAACTGGAGCGCCATCAGCACCGCGACCAGCCGCCGGTACGGCTGGATGTACTGGCGCAGCAGTGCCAGGAGCATTTCGTAAGGGTCGCATACCCCTGTCGCCGCGGTTGGGACCACCGCGTTGAAATGCCTGCTCAGGCGCGGCGTCCGCGGTTGACCCCTGGGCTGCCGCTAGAGTGCATCCTGTGGACCAGAACAAGGCTCGGCGAAGGCAGGGTAGCAGTGCGGCGTAGCGCGAGGGCGCTTGCTCTTGGGGCATCGGCCCTGACCATCGTGATCCCCGCCATCGCCGGATGCTCGACTTCCGGCGCCAACAGCTCCGGCGTGACGGCTAGCCAGACTCCGGCGAACGCGGAGGGCCACCACGGGCCGATGTTCCCCCAGTGCGGCGGCATCAACGATCAGACGGTGGCCGAGCTGACCAAGGTAACCGGCCTGATCAACACCGCCCGAAACTCCGTCGGCTGCCAATGGCTGGCGGGCGGCGGCATCCTCGGCCCACACTTCTCTTTTTCCTGGTATCGCGGCAGCCCGATCGGGCGTGAGCGCAAGACCGAGGAGTTGTCGCGCGCCAGCGTCGACGACATTAACATCGACGGACACGGTGGCTTCATCGCGATAGGAAACGAGCCGAACCTGGGTGACTCGCTGTGCGAGGTGGGCATCCAATTTCAGGACGACTTCATCGAATGGTCGATCAGCTTCAGCCAAAAGCCGTTCCCCCCGCCATGCGACATAGCCAAAGAATTGGCGCGTCAGTCGATTGCGAACTCCAAATGACCAGAAGAAGCGTCCGCGCCGTTGTGACCGTCTTGATCGCGGCCTTACTGGTACTGACCGGATGTTCGAGGTCCGTCGCCGGCAACGCCGTTAAGGCCGGATCGGGCGGCGTTCCGCGCAACAACAACTCCCAGCAGCAGTATCCGAACCTGCTCAAGGAGTGCGAGGTGCTCACCAGCGACATCCTGGCCAAGACCGTGGGTGCCGACCCTCTCGACATCCAGAGCACGTTCGTCGGCGCCATCTGCCGGTGGCAGGCGGCCAACCCGGCCGGGCTGATCGACATCACCCGGTTCTGGTTCGAGCAGGGCAGCCTGTCCGAGGAGCGCAAGGTCGCCGACTTCCTCAAGTACAAGGTCGAGTCACGGAACATCGCCGGTATCGCGTCGATCGTGATGCGCCCGGATGACCCGAACGGTGCATGCGGAGTGGCCAGCGATGCGGCCGGCGTGGTCGGGTGGTGGGTCAACCCCCAAGCGCCCGGCATCGATGCCTGCGGTCAGGCCCTCAAGCTGATGGAACTGACGCTGGCCACGAACTCGTAGCGGATCGGCGCGGCACCTGGAAGCCGATCAGGGCCGCGCGGCCGAGTTCGAGGTCTTCCCATCCGGACGGCACGGCCAGCACCGCGATCGCCGACGTCGGGAACTTGGCCGAAACTGCTTCGGCCGCAGCGGCGTCGGTGCCACTGCCGGCCAGGCCGAGCGCCAGGGCGGACATCGTTGGCTCATGTCCGACGACGAGCAGAGTCTTGACGTCGTCGACAACCGAGTTGATCTCCTCGATCATGGTGCCGGCGGTGGCGCCGTAGAGCCGCTCGCTGTACTGCGCCGGCGCCTCGATGCGTGTGTTGGCCAACGTCTCCCGGGCACGCGTCGCGGTGGAGCACAGGACCGCGTCGATGGTGGGCGCGTTGGCACGCAGCCAGTCACCGGCGAGTCCGGCCTGCTTGATGCCGCGGGGCGCCAGCGGCCGGTCGTGGTCGGCGACCCCCGACGGGTAGTCGGATTTCGCGTGACGCATCAAGAGCAGGGTGCGCTGATCTTCCACGAGAGTCACGCTAACCGCTATGCCGCGTCGTCGTCATCGTCGCCGTCACGCAGGAGGTTTTCGGGGTGGTGGAAGTTGTTGGTGCGGGGTCGGCCTTTGTCGAGGTGGGGTGGTGGGATCCATTCGGTTCGGCCCTTGGCGTTGGTGCGG
>NZ_LZJZ01000135.1 GCF_001667585.1 Mycobacterium sp. E2733 | reverse complement strand
TGGCTCGAGTACGAACTCGACGTCGCCAAGTTGCTCGACTTTCCGCTCATGACGGACATGCGCGACCCGCTCACGGTCGCCTTCCACAAAGCCAAACTCCGCGCCGACCTCCTGCGCCCCGCCAAGGCCGAAGACCTTCTCGACGACCGCGAAGCGGCCGCGCAGTACCGGGCCGCCGTCGAGGATTACGTGACCTCCTTCCGCGCGGCCGAGACCGAAGCGATTCGCAGACGCCGCAGCGACTTCTCCCGAGCCGACCAGCAGCGGATCGCGCGCGCTCAGAACCTGCTGCGAGTGGCCTCGGATTCCGCTGCGACGGTGCAGGAACGCCGGCAGGCATACGAGTTGGCGCGTCAGGAGCTCGAGGGCCTCGTCGTCTTGCCCGCCAGCACGCAAACCGGCATCGAACGAAAGGTCTTCGGGGAGTTGGAGGGATGACCGCGACGCCCGGGGTGCCCGCGCCCGAACCCCTCGCAAGCCATGGCCTCGAGGGATACCCGGTCACCCCACCGCCGCTTCGCGGGCCGGTTACCTTCGATCAGTGTTGGCGCGACCTGACCTTCATCCATTGGCCGGTGCGGCCCGACGCCGTCGAGACGATGTACCCGCCCGGCACCCGGCCCGATGTCTTCGCCGACGGGATGACCTACGTCGGGTTGGTCCCATTCGTCATGGGCAGCACCAAAGTTGGCTCCGCGCTGCCACTTCCGTACTTCGGTAGCTTCCCGGAGACCAACGTCCGGCTGTATTCCGTCGACGACTCCGGCCGGCACGGTGTGCTGTTCCGGTCGTTGGAAACGGCGCGCCTCGCCGTCGTCCCGCTCACCCGGGTCGGCCTGGGTGTCCCGTATACCTGGGCGAGAATGCGGACGAACCGGCACTGCGACCGCATCAGGTATGACAGCGTGCGCCGGTGGCCTCGCCGCGGCCTGCGCAATCGGGTCGAGATCGCCATCGGCGCCCCGGTCGAACCGACACCGCTGGAAATCTGGCTCACCGCCCGATGGGGTGCGCATACTCGCACCGCCGGCCGCACCTGGTGGATACCCAACGAGCACGAAACCTGGCCGCTACACACGGCCGACATCCTCGAGTTGGACGACGAGCTGGTGGCGGCCAGCACGGTGCGCCCCGCCGGCGAGCGGTTGCGCGCGCTGTTCTCGCCCGGTGTGCGGACCCGTTTCGGCCGCCGCATCGTGGTCGCGTGAGCTACGGGCAGGTGTATCCGCCGTCGATCACGACGTCCGAACCCGTCATGTAGCTGGAGGCCTCGCTCGCCAGATATAGGTACAGGCCGGTCAGTTCTTCGGGGCGGCCGATCCGCCCGAGCGGTATCTTCGGCTCCCACAACCGGTGAAGTTCGGTCATCGGCTCCACGAGTTCGGTCAGGATGTAACCCGGGCTGACGCTGTTGACGCGGATGTTGTGCGGCGCGAACTCCACGGCCATGGCCCTGGTCAGGTGAATCACCGCGGCTTTGGACGTGCAGTAGTGGCCCACTTGCTGCGGCACGTTGATGATGTGGCCCGACATCGAGGCAGTGGTGATGATGGCGCCGCCCCGACCCTGCCGGACCATCACCCTGGCCGCCGCTTGCGCAGTGAGGAAAACGCCTGTGACATTGGTGGTTTGGATGCGGTCGAACTCTTCGAGCGACATGTCAAGCATCCCGTTCACGCTGATGATGCCGGCGTTGCAGACCGCGATGTCGATGCCGCCCAACTCCGCGGTCACCCGCTCCAGCATGTCGGTCACTTGATCGGGTTGGGTCACGTCGCAGCGGATGGGCACGACCTTGCCGTCGCCGTCCGCCGCGATCTCCCGGGCCACCTGTTCCAAGCCCTCGGCTCGCCGCGCCGCGATGGCCACGTCGGCACCCGCTTGCAGATATGCCTGCGCCACTTTCTTGCCGATGCCGCTGGATGCCCCGGTCACCAGCGCCCGCTTGCCACGCAAATCAAACAACTTCAAGACGTTCATGCCATATCCCTATCCAGACGAGCGACCTGTAACCGAAACACGTTCTAGTGTGTCCGCCATGGGCAAATTCACCAGGGCAGAAATCGAGCAAGCGCTCGACAACTACACGCGGGTCGTGGAGGGGTGCAGCGCCTCGGGCGACTGGCGACCGTTCGCCGACCTCTTCACCGAGGACGTCGTCTACACCGAACATCACTACGGGGTGTTCCACGGCCGCGAGGCCGTGCGGGACTGGATCGTCGCCGTCATGGCGCCGTTCCCGCACATGCGATTTCCGTCCGACTGGACCGCCTACGACGAGGACAACGACGCCATCGTCGTGATGATCAAGAATCTGCTCGAGCATCCGACGGATCCCAACGGTGAACCCTTCTGGTTTCCGAACTGGACCCGGCTCGTCTACGCCGGGAACGGGTTGTTCTCCAGCGAGGAGGACATCTACAACCCCAACCGGGATGCGCCCGGTGTGGTGAGTGCCTGGCTGCAGGCCGGCGGGCGGCTGGAGTCAGACGAAATTCTGCAGCCCAACGCGTAGCGCCGAGGAGCGCTAACGCTTGCGGCTGAATTGATAACTCTCCGTGTCAACGGGTTTCGCGGTCATGGTTGCGCGGATCGGACCGGAGCGGCCAGCCAGCCCGAGAAGGATTTCGGCGCGGCCACGCGGCGGCGCGATGCTGAGCGCTGCCCGGAAAGTTACGTCTACTGGCGACAATTGCATTGTGCAATAATTGCATCTGCCTACTGTATTGGGTCAGTTCGTACGGCGTGTCGGATCGCGGTGATTGTTTGCGGTGACGGGAGGCGCAGTGACCGTTGACAACGCGACGATGTAGTCGGGGATGTCATCACCGACGCGTTGTTGACAGCATTGCGGTTACGGGTTGCGCTATCCATGGACACCCCGCGGACGGTGGCCGAGCTGACCTCACAGCCAAAGAATCGCGCAGCTGAGGTAACCAATTGTGAGGATTGTCAAGAACGTTCAGCCACCGGCCGGATTGACCCGATTCGTTTTTCGGATTCCTATCCACCTTTATCGGCTTGGGCTCGGATGGCTGTTCGGGAGTCGACTTCTGCTGCTCAACCACACCGGCCGCGTGTCCGGGAAGCCCCGACAGACCATCCTCGAGGTTGCCGAGCACGACGGCAACAGCTATGTCGTCGCCTCGGGATGGGGACCTACTGCCGCGTGGTACCGCAACATCCTGCACACCCCGGACGTCACCATCCAAGTGGGGACGCGGACGACACCCGTGACGGCCATACCGCTCGACAAGGAGGAGGGGGCACAGGTCTTCGTACGGTACGGGTCACGGCATCGCACGGCGGCCAAGTACTTGCTTCCCGGCATACTGGGATTTCCCGTCGACGGATCGGACGCCGACTTCCACGCCGTCGGAGAATGCTTGCCGTTCGTCCGGTTCGTCCCTCGGGCAGAAGTTTGAAAGCCTCGAACCGCTTTCACGTATCGGGAGACGATCGATCCTGACACCACGCGCCAAAGTTCAGCCAGAACAAGAGCCGAATCGCCGGACCAAAGGCGAAGGAGATAGCGGTGCAGACCGATGACGAACTGGTGAGCATGCCGCTGCCGCAGGCGCTGGCCGAGCTGGACAGCTCGGCGCAGGGATTGACGTCGGCGCAGGCGCGATCGCGGCTGCAGCGTTACGGGCCCAACGAGATTGCTGAGCCGCATCACAACCCGATTCTGGTCTTTCTGGGGTATTTCTGGGCGCCGATCCCTTGGATGATCGAGGTCGCGCTGGCGTTGTCGCTGGCTGCTCGGCATTGGACCGATGCGGTGATCATCGGGGTGCTGTTGGCGATGAACGGGGTGGTGGCCTATTTCGAGGAGCACCAGGCGGCAAACGCGATCGCCGCGCTCAAGCAGCGGCTGGCTTCCTCGGCGCGGGTGTTGCGCGACGCCGCGTGGGTGACAGTGGCGGTGCGTGAGTTGGTGCCCGGTGATGTGGTGCGGGTGCGTCTCGGTGATGTGGTGCCTGCCGATCTGCGGGTGCTCGATGACGTCACGCTCGAGGTGGATCAGTCGGCGCTGACCGGGGAATCGCTGGCCGTGAGCCGTGGGCAGGGCCAGAGTTTGTATTCGGGGTCGGTGGTTGTGCGCGGGGAGGCCGACGCGCTGGTGTGCAACACGGGGGCGTCGTCGTTTATGGGGAAGACCACCGCGCTGGTGGAAACGGCGGGCACCGTCAGTCACTTCCAGCGCGCGGTGTTGCGCATCGCCAACTACCTGATCGTGATCGCGCTCGTCCTGGTGACATTGACGGTCGTGGTTTCGTTGGTGCGGGCCAATCCCGTGCTGCAGACCCTGGAGTTCGCGCTGGTGGTCACCATCGCTTCGATCCCGGTGGCGTTGCCGGCGGTGCTGTCGGTGACCATGGCCATCGGCGCGCGCCAGCTGGCGCGGCACGAGGCCGTGGTCAGCCATCTGCCCGCGGTCGAGGAGCTCGGCGGTATCGACCTGTTGTGTTCGGACAAGACCGGGACACTGACCCAGAACCGTCTCGCGCTGGCCGCCCGCTGGACGGCCTCCGGAGTCAGCGACGACGAGATGCTCGTGGTTGCCGCGCTGGCGTCGCGCGCCGAAGACAACGACCTCATCGATCTGGCGGTGATCGCTGCCGCTGGCGAACGACCTGCGGTGCGGGTGGCGGAGTTTATTCCGTTCGACCCGGTCAGCAAGCGCACCGAGGCGCTGGTGTGCGACGCCGACGGTCATGAGTTCCGGGTGAGTAAGGGCGCGCCCCAGGTCATCTCGGCGTTGTGTGGCGGTGACGGCGCGGCCACCGAGGTCTCCGGCGTGGTCGAACGGTTCGCCAGCCGCGGATATCGATCCCTCGGCGTGGCGCAAACGGATGGCGACGGCGCCTGGCGGCTGATGGGGGTGCTGGCGTTGGCCGACCCGCCCCGCGAAGACTCCGCGGCGACCATCACGGCCGCGAAGGAACTCGGCATCGACGTCAAGATGGTCACCGGGGACCAAGTCGCCATCGGTCGCGAAATCGCCCGCCAGGTCGGCTTGGGGGAGCAGATCCTGGATGCCGCCATTCTCGACGGCGGCGCCAGCGACGACGATTTGGGCGCCCGGGTGGAAGCCACCGACGGGTTCGCGCAGGTCTATCCCGAGCACAAGTACCACATCGTGCGGCTATTGCAGGCCCGCGGGCACATCGTCGGGATGACGGGCGACGGCGTCAACGACGCCCCGGCACTCAAACAAGCCGACGCCGGCATCGCGGTGTCTGGGGCCACCGACGCGGCCCGCGCGGCCGCCGACGTGGTCCTGCTGGCACCCGGGTTATCGGTGATCTTGGCCGCGGTCGGCCTGGCCCGTGAGATCTTCGCCCGGCTGACCAGCTACGCCACCTACCGCATCGCCGAGACCATCCGGGTGCTGCTGCTGATCACCCTCGCGGTGGTGTTGATGAACTTCTTCCCGGTCACCGCCGCGATGATCGTGTTCCTCGCACTGCTCAACGACGGCGCGATCCTGTCCATTGCCTACGACCACGTGCGGGGTTCACCCAAGCCCGTCAAATGGGACATGCGCGCAGTGCTGACCATCGCCACTGTGCTGGGCGTCATCGGCGTCATCGCGACCTTCACCCTGTTCTTCCTCGCGGACAAAGTCTTCGGGCTCAGCCACGACGTCATCCGCACCATGATCTACCTCAAACTGTCCGTCGCCGGTCAGCTGACCATCTTCCTCACTCGCTCGCGCGGCCCGTTCTGGTCACGGCCCGCGCCGGCGCCACTGCTGCTGGGGGCAGTCATCACCGCGCAAACGATCGCGACCCTGATCGCCGTCTACGGCGTGGCCATGAGCCCACTGGGATGGCGGTGGGCCAGTCTGGTGTGGGCCTACGCCGTGGTGTGGTTCCTGTTCAACGACCGGGTCAAACTCGCGGCCTACTACTGGCTGGACCACCACCAATCCCGCGCACCCGCAGCTCCCGATTACCGTTGAGTTCATGAAGGGCGAGCCAGCGAATCGTCACGGCGGCGGGCTTTCGCCGCACGTCGCGGCGCGCGTCTATGACAGGATCGGCCGGTTCCAAGACACCCAAAACGTATTTGAACGACCCGCGCTTGACCGGCTCATCGCCACCGCCAGTTTCGAGACCGCCACCTCGGTCTTCGAATTGGGCCCCGGAACCGGTAGCTTGGCCCAGCGCCTGCTCAGCGACCACGTTTCCCCAGCCTGCACATACCTCGGCGTGGACGTCAGTACCCGGATGGTTGAGCTCGCCCGCCAACGCCTCACCGCGTTCGCCGGTCGGGCCAAGGTTGTTGAGAGCGACGGCACGCTGCCGCTGCCTGCCGCTGACCGCTCGGCCGACCGGTTCATCGCTGCCTACGTCTTCGATCTTCTTCGACACGACTACGCCGCACAGGTCATCGAGGAGGCCCACCGTTTGCTCATCCCAGGCGGCTTGGCATGTCTTACCAGCCTCACGCATGGACAGTCGCCCCTGGGACAACTGATATCGCGCGGCTGGCAGGGAATTTCGCGAGTAGCCCCTCGGCAAGTTGGCGGATGCCGCCCCATAAACCTGCGACGCGTCTTAGATTCGGACAGCTGGAATGTTGATGAGGACGTCGTCATCGAGTCCTGGGGCGTTCCCTGCCAGGTTCTCGTCGCCACCGCTCGCTCGTGAGCGCCCGTCGCCGTCTGTTGCTAATCACCTGAAACTTGCTGGGCTGCGACGAACACTGGGGCTTTCACGCAAAAGCGACGACCAAGTTTCGGAGCGTCCAGACCCGATGGAGGCCCATCATCGTCGGGCGGGTGACCGTGGCGGCGGTCAAGAGTGGTTCGGCGACTGCCCAGAAATTGGCTTCGGTGAAGCCGTCGGTCACCGGTGTAGCTCCTCTCGACTTGGCACCCCGACGGTCGTCCCGTGGATCCGGGCCGACGTCTTCGTCGTCGGCGGTGCGGCGTAGCCGAGGGTGATAGCGCATGTGCCATCGCTTTCGGAGGGGCCTCATGCCTTGCCAACCCCGAACGACGCCGGTTTCCATCGCCGCGACCGCACGGCCGCCAGCGCCTGCTCCCACGCCAGCATCGTGGCGGCCTTCACATTGGCCGGCTTCGCACTGTCCCTGGACAGCAGCGAGGTCGCGGCCGCCTTGGTGGTCGTCGACGCCTTCGACATGTGACCGGAGTCGAACGGCGGCTGAGGGTCGTATTCGATCGCCAACTGGATCGCCTTGGCCCGGCCTTCGCCGCCGATCTCTCCGGCCAGCCACAGCGCCATGTCGAGTCCCGCCGACACGCCCGCACAGGTGACGATGTCGTCCTGGTGCACGATTCGCTCGTCGCCCACCGGAACCGCGCCGAACGCCTTCAAGGCCGGGACGGTCAGCCAGTGCGACGTGGCGCGCCGCCCTTCGAGGAGGCCGGCGGCCGCCAGGATCACCGACCCGGAGCACACCGACGTCGTCCATCGAGCCGTCCGATGCGCCCGGCGCAGCCAATCCAGCAGCACCTCGTCGCGGGCGTGCACCGGGGTCGACGGGCCGCCCGGCACCAAAATCACGTCGGGCGAGGCTGTTTCGGCCAGTGAGTGGGTGGCCCCGATGATCAGCACACCGGAGTCCGCCGTGATCGGGCCGGCCTGGTGCCAGACGAACCGCACCTCGGCATCCGGCAGATTGCGCAGCACCTCATACGGGCCGATCATGTCGAGCGCGGTGAATCCCGGATAGGCCACGATGGCGATCTGAAGCATGGTGTCGTCCTTTCAATTTCAGGCGAAGGCCTTACGGTAGTGGTCCGGCGGAATGCCGACCCGGCGAAGGAAGTTGCGCCGCATGGTTTCCGCGGTGCCGAAGCCGCAGCGGGCGGCGATCGCGACGACTGTGTCGTCGGTCTCCTCCAACTGTCGGCGCGCGGCTTCGGTGCGGATGCGCTCGACGTATTGGCCGGGCGCCTCGCCGACCTCAGCCGTGAACACGCGGGTGAAGTGCCGCGGGCTCATCGCCGCGCGGCGGGCCAGCTCGTCGATGCTGTGCTCGCCGCCGGGCTCCGCCTCGATCGCCTCCTGCACCGCGCGGATCGCGTTCCGCTTGGCGCGCGGCATCCACACCGGCGCCGCGAACTGCGTCTGCCCACCGGGGCGGCGCAGATACAGCACCAGCCAGCGGGCGACCGTCTGCGCAACCTCGGTGCCGTGGTCGTCCTCGACCAGTGAAAGCGCCAGGTCGATTCCCGCGGTGACACCCGCGGCCGTCCACACGGTGTCCGAGGTGCGGACGAAGATCGGATCGGCGTCGACGTCGATCGCGGGGAACTCGCGGGCCAACCGCCCGGCGAAGGCCCAATGTGTGGTGACCCGCTGCCCGTCCAGCAGCCCCGCCTCGGCCGCCAGGAACGCGCCGGTGCAGACGGTGACCACGCGGCGGGCGGTTCCGGCGACGGCCTTGATCCAGCCGATCAGCTCGGCATTCGCCCGCGCCGCCTCGACACCTCCGCCGCCGGGCAGCACGACCGTGTCGATCTTCTCGCTGGGGTCGTTCGGGTCCGGCAGCGGCGCCGCGACGAAGGCCAGGCCGGTCGGTGTGGTCACGGACTGGCCGCCGACGGACCCCACGACGACGTCGTACCCGCCGCCGGTGAGCAGCGATGCGCCGGTGAAGACGTCGTGGGGCCCCACCACGTCGAGCGCCTGCACGCCGGGAAAACCGGCGATCACGACCTTGCGCGTCATGGACCTAAGTGTTCGGCACGTCCCGGCATGTCGTCTACGCCCTGTAACCCACCAATCAGGACATGGGACCTGGCCCGTGGCGGCCGAGGCGCGCTTGGCAGACTGTTCGCATGGCACAGATAACGTTGCATGGAAACCCGATCAACACCGTCGGCGAGCTGCCTGCCGTCGGAGCTCCGGCGCCGGCCTTCAGCCTGACCGGCGGCGACCTGGGGGCGGTCAATAGCGACCAGCTCGGCGGTAAAGCCTTGGTGCTCAACATCTTCCCCTCCGTGGACACGCCGGTGTGCGCGGCCAGCGTCCGGACCTTCAACGAGCGCGCCGCCGCGAGCGGCGCCACGGTGGTGTGCGTGTCGAAGGACCTGCCGTTCGCGTTCGCCCGATTCTGTGGCGCCGAAGGCATCGACAACGTCACGACGGGCTCGGCGTTCCGCAGCAGCTTCGGCGAGGACTACGGCGTCACCCTCAAGGACGGGCCGATGGCCGGTCTGCTGGCCCGGGCCATCGTCGTGGTCGGCGCCGACGGCAAGGTCACCTACACGGAGTTGGTTCCCGAGATCGGCCAGGAGCCCAACTACGACGCGGCACTGGCCGCGGCGGGCTAACCCGACCCGCCGACTGCGTTCGCCCCGACCGCGGGCGTCCGGTCGCTCGTTTGCGAGCCGACGATGCCCGTCGCTGTGAGCTGTCCTAACGCGCCGATAGCGTGTTAGCCTGACCGGCTATGAATTGCGGCAGATTTCCGGTTGTCGTGGGCATGCTGGTCACTGCGGTGTGCCTGCAGGTCGCCGGATGCAGTCCGAAGGCGACGGTCAAACCCGACGGCGCGGCGCAATCGGTCGACGTCGTCTCGCGCCAAACGGGATTCCGCCCGACCGACGTGAATTATCCGTCCGGCGTCGAAGCCAAGGTGGGCCAAGAGTTCGACTGTCACTTCACCGGCCCGAAGGGCAAGGGTTACACCGCGCACATGCGCATCACCAAAGTCGAAGGCGAACAGGTCGTCTTCGACGTCACGAGTCGCCCGAGCTAGGCCCGGGCGGCCCCAGTCGATCCGCGGCGGCCGCCAGCGCTTCGCCGCAGCCCGCCCACATCCCCTTGATGATCTCGGCGGCCGGCGGAATGTCCTGGATCCGCCCGGCCACCTGACCGGTGTTGGCGACGCTCGCGTCCATGTCCCCGTCGAAATACAGCCGCTGCACCCGCTGCAGCGCCGCCGCGCCGTCACCCGAAGACCTTGCGGTGTCCAGTCTTTCGGCGGCAATCGTCCGGATCACCCGCATCATGCGTTTACCGTCCAGGGGGAGGAGCACAGTGGAGGTTTCATCGGCCGCCACGACCGCCTGCTTGAGGTTGCCGTGCACCGGGGAATCCGCCGAGGCCAGCAGCCGCGTGCCCATCTGCACGCCCTCGGCGCCGAGAACGAAGGCGGCCGCCATCGAGCGCGCGTCGCAGATCCCTCCCGCCGCCACGATCGGAAGGTCGACCTCGGCGGCCACCAAGGGCAGCAGCACCATGGTCGACGCACCGAATCGGTTCTTGAACCCACCGCCCTCGACGCCCTCAACCACGAGCCCGTCCACTCCGGCGTCGACGGCTTTCCAGGCGGCCTCGAGAGTGCCCACCACATGGAACACGGTGATGCCGGCGTCGTGCAGCCGGCCGATGAACAGCGCCGGATCGCCGGCCGAAGTGGTGACGAAGCGAATGTCGTTGGCCGCCAACAGATCTACGATGACCGGGTCGCGATTCATGATCAGCGCGATATTGGCGCCCACCGGACGGTCGGTGAGGTCACGGACCCGTGTCAAGTCGGCCCGGCCCTGCTCGGATGTCGTCTCGATGACGCCTAGCGCGCCCCCGTTGGACACCGCCGCGGCCAGCTGCGCGCCGGCGATGTAGGTCATGGGGGCCTGGATGATCGGGATGTCGATCCCGGCGGCTGCGCAGACCCGGTTCGGTGGGCCGGCGCTCATCCGCCCACCGGATCGATGAGGTCGCGGAAGCTTGCAGCCGGGTGAACCGAAGCGCCCAGGTTCTCCACGCGGTCGCTCAGCCCTTTGTCCGACGTCACCACCCGAATGTCGTGCGGCCGGGGGTCGGTCTGGACGCGCCGGACGATCTCGTCGTCGGCCGAGTTCGCGGCCGCCTTGGGCGCATACCCGATCTCGATCACCGATGCGGGAATGGCGCTCGACGGCGGCCGCTCAAACACGACGGTCACGTGGTCCCCGTGGGTGGCCGCCCATCGGTCGAGGCGGGCCGCCAATGCGACCATGGCGCGACCGCGGTCCTTCCACCACCCGTCCGGGCGGCTCCCGATCACGTTCATTCCGTCCACGATCCACCGCACGCCCCCTACGGTAAGGCGACATTTCGCCGCACCGCTTCCGGCCCCGTGTCCTGCGATTTCATTTTTCCAACGTTAAGCGGTTGGTACGGTCACCGGTATCAGTTTCCCGCTGATGCCGTCGCGATGATGGGACAGGTGGATGACGTCGATAGCCGACACCGATGACCGGGTTGTCTCGATCGCCCGCAAGATGCGCGATCTGGTGCGCGCCGAGGCGGCAGAGTCCGAGCGGATGCGCACCCTCACCCCGGCGATCGTCGACGAGATGTGGGCGAGCGGGCTGATGTCGGCGTTCAACCCGGTCCCGGCGGGCGGTGCGGAACCGTCGTTCACCGAAATGATCGAAACCTGGATCGAAATGGCCTGGCAGGACGGCTCTTTCGGATGGGTCGGCATCGCCAACCTGCCGTCTTCCTTCGCCGCCGCGGCGTATCTGCCCGACGAGGGGTTTGCCGAGGTGTTCACCGCGCACGACAACCGCGTCACGATGGGCGGCCAGTTCTTCCCCAACGGCCAGGGATCCGCCGTCGATGGCGGCTACCTGGTGAGCGGGTCGTGGAACTTCGGTTCGGGCATCGGCCACTCCCAGTACGTCGCGGCCGGTTTCCTGCCCATGGACAACGGCGAGATGCGCTGGATCAGTGAGGGCTTCCCCGAGATGCGGGTTGCGGTGATACCCCGGGATCAGATCAGCTTCGACGACGGCTGGTTTGTCCAGGGGCTCAAGGGAACCGGGTCCTATGATTACAGCGCCCAAGACGTGTTCGTGCCGGCGAGCCGCACCTTCGAGCTGTTCGTGCGCGAGCCGTATCGCGGGACGTCGCCGGCCACCCGGATGGGGCTGATGCCGGTCACCGCCGCCGGCCACGCGTCGTGGGCCCTGGGCGTCGCCAAAAGCATGCTCGACGACGTCCAGGAGCTGGCGGCGACGAAATTCCGGATGAGCGACATGGCGTCGCTGGCCAGCCGCCCGACCTTCCAGAAGGGGCTGGCGCACCACCGCGCGGCCTGGCGGGCCGCTCGGCTGCTGGTGCTCGACGCGTTCACCACCGCCGAGGCTGCGGTCGCGTCGGGGGAGGAGCTGACACCGCTGCTGCGCGCGGACATGCGCGTGGCGGCGGTCTACGCAACCGACACGGCCCGAAGCTGCGCCGAGTGGGCACATCTCGTCGCGGGCACCAGCTCGATCCGGGAGGGCACCCGGTTGGAGCGCGCCTTCCGGGACATCTACACCGGCACGCAGCACGCCTTCATCAGCGAGAAAGTCGCCATCGACGTCGCGCAGATCTGGCTCGGCATCATCGAAGACCAACCCGGGTTGTGAATCGCTACTATCAGCCCATGCGCGGCTCGAAGATCCTGATCACCGGCCCGACCGGTCAAATAGCTACCCCGATCGCGCGGGCGCTCGCGCCCGACAACGAGGTGTGGGGCATCGCCCGCTTCACCGATCCGGCAGCGCGGGAGCCTCTGGAGGAGGCGGGCATCCGCTGCGAGATGGTCAACCTCGCGGCCGGTGACTTCGCCGGTCTACCAACCGATTTCGAGTATGTCCTCAACCTTGCGGTGGCCAAGAGCGGCAACTGGGACAAGGACCTCGCGGCCAATGCGGAATCGGTGGGTCTGCTCATGGCGCACTGCCGAGACGCGAAGGCGTTTCTGCACTGTTCGTCCGCCGCCGTCTACGACCCGCCGGACGACGATCCGCGAACCGAGACCGCCGCCCTGGGTGACAACCACAAGTGCCTGTTCCCCACCTATTCGATCTCCAAGATCGCCGGGGAGGTCGTCGCCCGGGCGATGGCGCGGGCCCTCGGAGTGCCCACCACCATCGCCCGGCTCAACGTCCCCTACGGCGACAACGGCGGGTGGCCGTTCTACCACATGGAGATGATGCTGGCGGGCATCCCGATCCCGGTCCCGCCGGGTGAACCCGCCCGCTACAACCCGATTCACGAGGACGACATCATCGCGACCATTCCGAAGCTGCTCGAGGTGGCCTCGGTTCCGGCCACCACGGTGAACTGGTGCGGCGACCAAACGGTCAGCATCCAGGAGTGGTGTGGCTACCTCGGCTCGCTGGTGGGCAAGGAACCGGTTTTCGAGGTGAGCCGGCAGGCGCTGCGCGGCAATCCCACCGACAGCGGCCGCATGCATGAACTCATCGGCGGCACGACGGTCGACTGGCGTGACGGGCTGCGCCGGATGGCGGCCAAATTCCATCCAGAGCTGGTCGGCGCGTAGGGATTACAGATGCGCCAAGGACCCGATGCGACGCAGCGCCTGCGCAACCTAGCGCTGCTCCGCCGCGTCCGTGACCGGATCGATCGCGAGTACGCCCGGCCGTTGGACGTGGAGGCGCTCGCGCGTGAGGTGCACATGTCCGCCGCTCACCTGAGCCGCGAGTTCCGCCGTGCCTACGGCGAGTCCCCATATTCCTATCTGATGACGCGGCGCATCGAGCGCGCGATGGCGCTGCTGCGGCGCGGCGACCTGAGCGTCACCGACGTGTGTTTCGCCGTCGGTTGCTCCTCGTTGGGCACCTTCAGCACTCGCTTCACCGAACTGGTCGGCGTGCCGCCGAGCACTTACCGGCGGCGAGTGGTGGACGCGTTGGCCGGGATGCCGCCGTGTGTGTCCAAACAGGTGACCAGACCGATCAGGAATCGAGAAGCGCCGGTCACCGGGCCGCATTTAGCCTGACGCCATGGACATCACGATTCACTCGAGCTTCCTGCCACACGACGACCCGGAATCCTCGCTCGCCTTCTACCGCGACACCCTCGGCTTCGAAGTCCGCCTCGACGTCGGTAAGGGCAAGATGCGGTGGATCACCGTGGGGCCCCCGAACCAGCCCGACACCTCGATCGTCCTGAATCCGCCGGCCGCCAACCCGGGCGTCACCGACGACGAGCGGCGCACCATCGCCGAGATGATGGCCAAGGGCAGCTACGCCATGTTGCTGTTGGCGACCAAAGACCTCGACCGCACCTTCGAGCAGCTGCAGGCCAACGACGTCGACATCGTCCAAGAGCCGACAGAACAGCCTTACGGACTCCGGGACTGCGCGGTCCGCGATCCCGCGGGCAACCTGATCCGCATCCAAGAACTGCGCTGAGCGTCGCTCTAGGGGTCCGTTTTCGCGGACGCGCGCCGCGGTCTCATCCGTGAACGCGGCCTTGACCGCGGCGCACGTACAATGCTAAGCAAGTGCTCAGCATTGTCGACTGGCGGAACGGCCCCGCGATACGGAAGGGATCAGATGACGCTGCAGACGGTATTGGACGACCTCCGAAAGCGCCCGGGAACGGGCGAGGTCATCGCGGTCATCGACCCCGCCACCGAAGAAACCATCACCGAATTCACCGACTGCGGCGAGGCGGCGGTCAACCACGCCGCCGAGCGGGCGCGGGCTTCCTTCGAGGCGGGCGTCTGGTCGCAGCTGCCGGGACGCGAGCGCGCCAAGATCATTTGGCGCATTGCGGATTTGATCGACGAACATGCCGAAGAATTCGCCCGACTCGACTCGCTGAACACCGGCATGCCGTTGATGCAGGCACAGTTGCAGATGTCGACCTGCTCGGAGTTCTTCCGCTACTACGCCGGCTGGTGTTCGAAGCTCAACGGTGTCGCATACGACGTGAAGACGGACGGCATCGCGACGGACGCCTTCGTCGACATGCACGCCTACACCCTCAAAGAGCCGTTCGGCGTGGTGGGGTTGATCTTCCCGTGGAACGGCCCGATCTTCAACGCCAGCGCAAAGCTGGCGCCCGCGCTGGCCGCCGGGTGCAGCATGCTCGTCAAACCCGCCGAGGAGACCCCGCTGTCGGCGCTGTTGTTGGACCGGCTGATTCACCAGGCCGGCGTCCCTGAGGGGGTGGTCAACCTGCTGACCGGCTACGGCCACACCGCCGGTGCGGCGATCACCGCGCATCCCGACGTCGAGAAGGTCGCCTTCACCGGGTCGACCGAGGTCGGCAAGGAGATCGTGCGGGCCTCGGCCGGCAATCTGAAGAAGGTCATGCTCGAACTCGGCGGTAAGTCGCCGGTGCTGATTTTCGACGACGCCGACCTGGACAAGGCGATCACGATGGCGTCGCTGGGCATCTTCGTACACTCCGGGCAGGGATGTGTATGTGGCTCAAGGATTTTCGCGCAGCGCGGAGTGTACGACCGGGTGGTGGAAGGCATTGCGCTGATGGCGAATACGTTCAAGCTGGGCGCGCCGGGCGAGGAGGGCTGCGTCAGCGGGCCCTTGATCAGCCAGAAGCAGCTGACCCGGATCATGGGCTTCATCGACGAAGGCAAGAGTGACGGTGTCGAAGTGGTGACCGGCGGCTACCGCCTCGACCGCAAGGGCTACTTCGTTCACCCGACGGTGCTGACCAACGTCGACCCCGGCATGCGGCTCTATCAGCAGGAGATCTTCGGACCGGTGGTCAGCATCCTGCCCTTCGACGACGAGGACGAGGCGGTGGCGATGGCCAACGACACCACCTACGGATTGGCGGCCACGGCCTGGACGGAGAACCTGGGCCGCGCCCACCGAATAGTCAAGCGGCTGCAGGCGGGCAGCGTCCAGGTGAACTGTCAGTTGGTGTTCGACCACGACGTTCCGTTCGGCGGTTACAAGCAGTCCGGCTGGGGGCATGAGTTCGGGCGCGAGGGCATCGAGGCCTACATGAAGACGAAGTCGGTCTGGGCCCAGCTCTAGCCCCCGAACGCAAGAGTTCCGAACCTCGGGGTCCGGAACTTTGCGCTGCATTGCTGACGAGTCAAGATCCCTTGGCGTAGCGGGTGAGGAACCCGGCGGCCGCGACCGCCGAGACCGCGCCGATCGCGCCCCACAGCACCAGCTGGAAGACCATCGACCCCAAGAACCAGCCGAACGTCATCCCGATGTAGAGGGCCCAGATCAGGCGGAACGCGCTCCACAGCGCAACGGCGCCGGCGCCGAGTCCGATGTAGAGGCTGCGCTGCCGGTCGACCCGATTGATCTGCTCTTCGATGCTCGCCGGGACGATCTTCATTTCTGACTTCCTTTCGTGGGGCGCCGCCGGACTGGCGTCGTCGTTGGGCCAAGTACAGAGCCTCGAGTCGGCTACCGATCCCAACCCGCGCGCACCGGAAGACGCGCGTTACCCCTCATCCGCATCGAAAGACAAGAGTCGGGTGACACCGCAGTTCGGGAGTGATCTCACTTGCGCTACCGGGCTTGGGTGAGTCAAATGGTCCCGATGATGAATCCGATCAAGCTCGTCGAGCAAGTCGCCGAATCGGTCCTGGCGATAGGCGGCATCCGCGTTGGCCTCGAGGAGCCGAAGTACACGCGCCAACCGCTGACGGGCACCGTCGAGATACGCCGCTACGGCCCGCGGATTGCGGCCGAGACGACGGTCGACGCCGACGAAAATCGCGCTCGTGACGTGGGGTTCCGACGACTGGCCGGCTACATATTCGGCGGCAATCGGGGCAGTCAATCGATCTCGATGACGGCACCCGTCAGCCAACAGTCGGGCCGGGGCGGCCAGCAGATCGCGATGACAGCACCCGTCGTCCAGTCCGCCGGCGCCGAGAGCGGCTGGGTGATCCGATTTTTCATGCCCGAGAAGTGGACGATGGAAACCCTTCCGCTGCCCAAAGATGATCAAGTCCGGCTGGTCACCGTGCCGCCCGCGACCATAGCCGTGCTGCGATTCAGCGGTGACCGCAGCCCCAAGGCGGTCGCCTCGCGCACCGACGAGCTCTTGAACATATTGCGGGACAACAGCGTCAAGACCACCGGCGAGCCAGAGGCCTGGTTCTACGATCCGCCCTGGACGCTGCCGATGCGGCGTCGCAACGAGATTGCGATTCCGATCGATCCGGTGTCCGCACCGACCTAGCCGCCCCAACATGGAACTGCGCATGCGCATCTACGCTCGGCGCTGAGCGGGTTACGGTTTGGCGTGATGACTCATCGAGACAACCAGAAAGTGGATGCCAGGCTGCTGACCGGCGTCTCGGAAACGGCGCTGCTAACCCTCTACGGCAGGGCATACAACGCCGGGCGCCCGGACCCGATCATCGACGATCCGATGGCCATCAGGCTGGTGGACTCGTTCGATTTCGACTTCGAGAAGTTTGGGCGCAGGGGCCAGGAGATGGCACTACGCTCGCTGGCCGTCGACCGGTGCGCGACCGAATACCTCACCGCGCATCCCACGGCGACCGTGGTCGCGCTGGCCGAGGGTTTCCAGACATCCTTCTGGCGCCTGGACCGCGCGATACCGAATGCGCAATTCAGTTGGCTGTCGGTGGATTTGCCTCAGGTCATCGAACTTCGGCAGCGCCTCCTGCCGCCGTCCCCGCGCATCACCTATCTCGCGCAGTCCGCCCTCGACTACAGCTGGATGGACAAGGTCGACACCGGCAACGGCGTGTTCGTCACCGCCGAAGGACTGCTGATGTATCTGCAGCCCAACGAGGCGCTGGGACTGATCACCCAGTGCGCCAAGCGATTTCCCGCTGGTCAGATGTTCTTCGACCTGCCGCCGACGATCGTCAAGAAGGTCGCGCGCAGGGGGCTGCGTTCGTCCAAGCGCTACCGGGTACCGCCGATGCCGTTCAGCCTCTCGACGCGTCAACTGGCGAAGCTGGCGGATGCCGTGCCCGGGATCCGCGCGGTGCACGATCTGCCGATGCCCGCGGGACGGGGCCTGTTCTTCGGAACGTTGTACCCCGCGTTCTGGCGCTTCCCACCGGTGAAGCCCTACCGCGGTGTCTTCGCCCTACTCGAATTCGGTTGAGGGTCAGCCGACCTTGACCACCAGCTTGCCGACGTTCTTGCCGTCGAAGAGCATGTTGATCGCCGTCGGCAGCTGCTCGAAGCCCTCGACGACGGTCTCGAGCGGCGTGAGCTTTCCTCCCTCGATCAGCTCCGCGATCTCGGTCATCGCTTCTGGTGCGCGCCCGAAGTGGTCGAGCACGATGAAGCCCTGCAGCGTGGCGCGCTGAATCAGCAGGTTCCCGAATGCGCGCGGGCCCGGCGGGGGATCGGTTGCGTTGTATCCGGAAATCAGGCCGCACAGCGCCACCCGAGCGCCGATGTTGAGGCGCGCGAAGATCGCGTCCATCAGGTCGCCACCGACGTTTTCGAAGTCGACGTCGATGCCCTTGGGCGTCGCCGCCGCCAGCCGGGCGGCCCAGTCGTCGGCGCGGTGGTCGACGGCCGCGTCGAAGCCGAGCTGGTCGGTGAGCAGCGCACACTTCTCGGGACCGCCGGCGATCCCGACGACACGAGCGCCGGCGGCCTTGGCAAGTTGTCCGGCGACCGAGCCGACCGCGCCCGCCGCCGCGGAGACGACGACCGTCTCACCCGGCCGCGGCTTGCCGATGTCGCGGATGCCGATCCACGCGGTGAGCCCCGTCATCCCTAGCGCACCCAGGTAGGCGCTCGGCGAGATGCCCTCTGCCACATCGACCGGGTTCACCATCGCCGTGTCCGACAGGACCGCGTACTCCTGCCAGCCGAGAAGGCCTTGCACTTTCTGGCCGACCGGATATTTGGAAGTCTTGGAAGCGACGACCTCACCGAGCCCGCCGGCCCGCATGACCTCGCCGATGGCCACCGGGGGCAGATAGGACGGGGTGTCGTTGATCCACATGCGGTTCGTCGGGTCCAGCGAGATCCAATCCACCCGCACCAGCGCCTGGCCGTCGTCGAGCTCGGGAATCGCCTCTTCGCTCAGTTCAAAAGTGCTTGGGCCGATGCGGCCAGTCGGTCGTTCGCGAAGCAGGAAGCGACGGTTTCGTCCGGTCATTAGCGCACCGTACCCTCAGCGCGCGTGCGCGTTCTACCCTGCACGAAGGGGAGCGCTCGACCGGAGGTGGGCCCGATGAACATGATTTCGCGACTCGTCCTGGCACCGATCGCCGTGATCGCGGCGGCGCTTGTCGTCGAACCCGGACCGGCGTTCGCCGATCCGCCGCCCACCCAGGTGATCACCGTGGTGGCCGTCGGGCCCGGCGGCGAAGCGATCAACGGCTACCACGTGGCGTCCGGGCCGGACAATGTCGGGCAAGCCAGCGACTGCTCGGAACCCTCACCGTCGGCGGTGGCCGACAACGTCTACTACTGTTCGCCGAGCGCGGCCGGGGCCGGCACGTGCTGGCCGTCGACCCCAGGATCGCTGCTGTGCGTCGACGATCCGTGGGGCCGGCGCCTGCATCGGGTGAACTATGACGGTCCGCTGCCGCCGGTGCACCCGACTGCCACGCCGGACCCGTTCGCGCTGACCCTCGACGACGGTACGCATTGCCTTTTCCGCAACGGCGGCGCCTGGGGCGGGCGCGCCGACGGGTATGTCCCGGTCTATGGGTGCGGCCCCGGCGGCGGCGGCAATACCGCGGTGCTGTGGTTGCCCAGCCAGGGCGCCGGGAGTTGCATCGACCGCTCCTCGCCGACGTGGACGGTCAAGGTCGGTCAAATCGGCCGACCGGACACCGTCTACCCACCGCCGCAGACCCGCGAGGTGACGGAAGCGTGGCTCGCCGGCGGCAAGGCCGGTCAGTAGAGCGGCCGCGGGGCTGCTATAACGCAACCTATGTCACGCTCAGGCCACCCGATCACCCATGTTTCCGATACGGCCCGGTGGACGGCGTTGCACCGGGCTACCGAATCGGCCCGCCCCGACGCGTTGTTCAGCGACCCGCTCGCGGAGCGTCTCGCCGGTGAACAGGGCCGGGCGATCGTCGACAAGATCCCGTGGAGGGATCGCAGCGGTTTTTGGCTGGTCGCGCGCACCAAGATCATCGACGATGCCATCGCCGACGCGCTCTCGCGCGGCTGCGACCGCGTGCTGAATCTGGCCGCAGGTCTGGACACCCGGCCCTACCGCTTGGATCTCCCGCCCGACCTCACCTGGATCGAGGCAGACCTACCCAAGCTGCTTGCAGAGAAGACGCAAGCGCTTGCCGACCAGACCCCGTACTGTCGGCTGACCCGCGCAGCCGTTGACCTCTCCGACCCGCACGCCCGGGACGCATTCTTCGACGATGCCCTGGACGGCGCGACGAAGGCCCTGGTGCTCACCGAGGGTCTGTCCATGTACCTGGAGCCCACCGACATCGTCGGGCTTTCGCAGTCGATCAAGCGGCCCGAGGTCGCCTGGTGGATGCTCGATTTCGCCTTTCCCGGCCTGAAGAAGCGGATCAACAAGAACGTCACCGGGATCTCGGAAAACGCGCCGTTCAAGTTCGCACCCGAAAACGGGCTGGCCTTCTTCGAAGATTTGGGCTGGCAGACCGTCGATGCTGAGTCGGTACTCGAGGCTGCTCACCGATTGCACCGCCTACCGGTATGGATGCGCCCGCTTGTCTGGCTGGGTCGAGTGGATTTGCGCCGTCCGGGCGGCAAATCGTCGAGTGCGGTCGCCCTGCTCACCCACTGACGGCGGCGCCTACCAGACGCGGATCCAGTCGATGAGCATGTCGGCGGGGTAGTTGCCGGGGCCCGGGTCTTCGCCACCGGAACCGGCGACCGCGAGGTTGAACACCGGATACGCCGTGTATCCGGGCGCGTTGAAAGGCCAGTCCGGTAGCGAGCTCGCCGGTACGTCGAAGTAGGGCGCCGCGCCGTCGGTGTAGTCCTTCCAGAACCGGATGCCGGCCTCGTCCCACTGGGTGCGCCAGGTGTGCCAGGCGCTGTCCATCGCGATGTTGTGGGTCTTCCATTCGCCACCGTTGGCTTTGGCGTGCACGGTGGTGGCCGACGGCCATTTGCCGTTGCCGTACCACTCCATGACGTCGATCTCGCCCTGGTCCTCGTTACCCAGCCAGTAGGCGGGCCAGGCGCCCGCCGTCAGGCAGTTGAGCTTGATACGGGCTTCCCAGGTATGGCCGACGCCACCGCGCCAGAGGCTCTGGACCTTGCCGCTGTAGTAGGTGGGGCCGTCCTTGGCGGCGCGGAGAACCAGGTTGGAGTTGCCGTCTACGAAGACGTTCCGACGATCGTCGCGGTACTGCCCGATGTGCTCCGGCTGCTCCCAATACGTCGGATCTTTGATGGTCTCGCGGGCCTTCGCGACCGTCCACTTCGACGAATCGGGCGCCGATCCGGCGGGTCCGTCGAATTCGTCGTGAAAAATGTAGGTGCCGGTTTGGCCGCTGGGAGCGGCGGGAGCGGGTGTGCGACCTGGCGGGTGGGCCTGGGCCTTCGGCGCAGGCAGCGCGGCTGCCAGCACGCCGATCCCGGTCGTCAACATCATGCGGCGGCGGTCCATCTTGGGCATACGCGGGGACGATAGCAGCCACCGCCGTCCGAGCCGAACTCCGAAATGTGTCGGTGCTCGCCGCTATCGTTTCGAATCGCCGCCGGGCCAGCACGGACGGCGGCGCGGTGGCGGCTGACGGATTAGTCGAAATTCATGGCTAATTCTCAACTTCATGGATGGTTTGGCCTCAGGATCGGCCGGGCATTCTGAGGTCACAAGCCGATAACCACAATGCATAGCTTTTGCGGGTTGCACTGGGAGGAGTTAACGATCGTGGCTAATACAACGGGAGCGACGGTTATTTTCCTTCAGTCCCACCCGGTTTGGACGGCAGCTCGGCGCCAGGAACGCGAACGCCGTGAGGCGATGCGCCGTCATCCCGCTTTCCGCGCCCGCCAGCGTGCCGCGGCGGCCGGCGGCGAGGTCATCCCACTGATCCGCGACGACAAGTTGTATTCGAGCACCAACACCCCGGCCTGAGCACTTTCCCGCGCAAATTGCGCAAAAGGCGTCCAGGCCATCGGGTTGCTCGAACCGGTTAATCGCGTCCCAAATACGTTCCGATAACTTCGCCTGTTTGTTCGGGGGAGCGCGGATCAGCCGGCCAGGCGGAGCGTCCGCTCGGAGAGCGGCGGCGTGCCCGAATTTTCTTGCCAAATGCAGCTGATCCGTTTACATCATCCCCGGGCCGCGCATCAACGTCACCCGGTTCTCGTGGGTCACGGCGGTCGCCGAAATCGGCGCCGGAACGGGTCAGGTCGCGGGCGGCCTAGATCGCGTCCAACCAACCGCGCCTAGCGTTCCGCCGCGCCGGATCGGTCAGAGCTTGCCCGCGACGAAATCGGCCGCCTGGTTGGCCATACCGGCATCGATGTAGGCGCCCGCGAGGTGTTGCGCCCAGTTCGCCTTCCAGGTGTTCGGGTCAGCCGGGTTGCAGATGGGGTCGGCGCCGTGGCACAACTCGATCGTCCGGTCGTTGTAGGTCGGGTTGAAGTTCGTGATCGGACCGACCCACTGGCTGCCGTTGCCGAAGAGGGCGACGGCCGCGATGTGCTGCTCAGCGCCCGGCGGCAAGGGGCTGTCGAAGCCGAACGCGCTGATGGGCGCCGCGAGGACCACGTCGGTCACCGCCGCGCCAAGCGAGTAACCACCGAGCACCAACCGCGTGTTCGGGCAATTGTTGATCATGTCCTGAACGTGGTGGCTCATGTCGTTGGCGCCCTGAGCAACCTCAGTGTCGGCGGGGTAGTTCACGGCATAGACGCCGATGTTTTTATTGACCTTGGATCGCAGCGAACTGATGAACGCGTTGCCCAGCGCTCCCGGTCCCGGCGATTCCATGCGGCCACGGGCGAAGACCACCTGCGCCTGTGGGCAGTTCGCGGCGGTAGCGCTGGGAATTGCAGAGGACGGGAGCGCAGCGGGCAAGGCCGGCGCGGCCACAAGGAGGACCGCCGCCAGGCCGATGTAACCGAGTCTGCGGGCAAGCACAGCATGATGGTAAAGCGGTCTCGGCCCGGCCGCTGGGCTTAGGCACAGCAACCTCAGTCCGGTCGCGCGGCGGCGACCTCGACCACCGTGGGGGCTCCCGTGACGCGAACGATAGGTTCAGCTGATGAGTCACGTCGATGCGAGTGCGCCCGAGCGCTTGTTCGCGCTGGCCGAGCAGGTGCAAGGGTTCCTGCCCGCCGATGAGGGGCGCGCGCTCTACGACGCCGCCGTCCGGTATTTCGACGGCGGCGTCGGAGTCGAGATCGGCACGTACTGCGGCAAATCCACGCTGTTGCTCGGCGCTGCGGCCCAACAAACCGCGGGCGTGCTGTACACGGTCGACCACCACCACGGCTCCGAGGAGCACCAGGTCGGCTGGGAGTACCACGATGCCTCGCTGGTCGACGAGGTCACGGGTTTGTTCGACACGCTGCCGACGTTCCGTCGCACGCTCGATGCCGCGGGGCTGGACGACCACGTGGTCGCCATCGTGGGCAAGTCGCCGATCGTGGCATCCGGGTGGCGGTCGCCGCTGCGGTTTTTGTTCATCGACGGGGGCCACAGCGAGGCCGCCGCGAACCAGGACTTCGACGGCTGGGCGAAGTGGGTGACCGTCGGCGGCGCGCTGGCCATCCACGACGTGTTCCCAGACCCCAGGGACGGCGGCCGGCCCCCGTACCACATCTACTGTCGCGCAATCGATTCCGGGCAGTTCCGGGAGGTTTCGGCCACCGGGTCGCTGAGGGTCCTCGAACGTGTCAGCGGTCAGCCGGGCGAGGCGATCTAGCCGGACTCACGTCACCAGCCGGGACCGGTGGCGACGCATTCGCAGTCGAAGTCGGTCTGCAGACCCGTCGGCAATGCCTCACTGCGGAAAATCCCGGCGCCCGCAGTGGTGTTCGACAGCGCGTCCGCGGCGAGGATCATCGCCGCTCCAGTCCACGTGGTGCGCTCCTCCGGCCACCGCTTCCCGTCCGCGAACACCAAACCGGTCCAGTAGGAGCCGTCTTCCTCGCGGAGATGCTGCATGGCGCCGAACTGCCGATGCGCGGCGGACCGGTGACCCATAGCCTCCAGCGCCATCACCAGCTCGCATGTCTCAGCACCGGTGACCCACGGCCGGTCCACCACGCAGCGAATGCCCAGGCCGCCGACCACGAAGTCGTCCCAGCGCTCTTCGATTCGCGCGGTCGCCGCGGCCCCGCGCAACGCGCTACCAAGAACGGGGTAGTACCAGTCCATCGAGTAGCGGTCCTTCTCGGTGAACGCCTCGGGGTGCGCGGCAATCGCGTGGCCGAGTCGGCCCAGAGCCAGTTCCCACTCCGGCTGGGGCTCGCCGACCAAGGCGGCCAGCGCGAGGGCGCACCGCATGCTGTGAAACACGCTCGCACATCCGGTCAGCAGCGCTTCCTCCAACGGACCGGCGTCGCTGCGGGCCCAACAGATCTCGCCGTAGCCGACCTGCAGGTCGATGACGAAGTCGATCGCCCTGTGCACGACCGGCCACATCTGAGCGGCGAAGCGCCGGTCGCCGGTGACGAGAACGTGGTGCCACACGCCGGTCGCGATGTAGGCGCAGAAGTTGCTGTCGCTGTTGGCGTCTTCGACGACGCCCGCGCGGAGCTGGATGGGCCAGGAGCCGTCGGGCCGCTGGGTCCGGCGGCTCCATTCGAACGCGGCACGCGCGGGCTCCAGCAGTCCGGCGGCGGTGAGCGCCATCGCGCACTCCACGTGATCCCACGGATCGGTGTGGCCCCCCTCAGACCAGGGGATGGCCCCTGTGGGCTCCTGCATGGCTGCGATTGACAGCGCGGTTTGACGGCATTGCTCGGGGCTAAGGACCCCCGGGACCGATGGCGGATTAGACCGACGCAACTGAATATCCCACCGTCGCTTCGTTTTCGGACATCGGCTCTTTGACGAAATACATCGCCACACTCTTGCCGATCAGCGGATTGAGCAGCGATTCCGCCAGCTGCGTGATCTTCGGCCGTTGCATCAGGTCCCACACCAGGAGCTGGTGGTACGCCGACACGGCTCGATGATCGGTCTTCGACACGCCCACGGCGCATTTCAACCACCAGAACGGGGAGTGCAACGCGTGCGCGTGGTGGGCATGCGTCAATCGCATACCGCCGTCGGAGATCTTGGCACGCAAATCGCTGGCCCGGTAGATGCGTACGTGGCCGCCTTCGTTGCTGTGGTATTCATCGGACAGTAGCCAACACACCCGCTCCGGAAGCCAGCGCGGCACACTGACCGCCAGGGTGCCGCCGACCTTGAGCACCCTGATCAGTTCGGCGATGGCGGCGCCGTCGTGCGGTATGTGCTCCAGGATTTCGGACGCGATCACACAGTCGAATGTTTCGTCGGCGTACGGCAACTTCAGCGCGTCACCGAGGACCACCTTTGCCGTCGCGCCGGCGGGTGCCTCACCGCCCTCGGCCATCGCGCGCAAAATGGTTTCCACCGAACGCAATTCGCTCTCATCGCGGTCGAACGCGACCACCTCCGCACCGCGCCGATACGCTTCGAAGGCATGCCGGCCGGCTCCGCAGCCGACATCGATGACCTTCGTCGCCGGCCCAACCCGTAGTCGGTCGAAATCGACTGTCAGCATCGCGCTTCCCCTTCGGGAGCGGCCGAGGCGGCGTTACGTGCGATCGCCCGCTCATACACCCGGACGGTCTGAGCGGCCACGGCTTCCCAGCTGAAGACGCTGACCGCGCGCGTTCGTCCCGCCTTGCCCAGGCCCCGTCGCTTCTCCGGCGAATCCAGCAGGTCCCCGAGCGCGCGGGTGAGTGCGTCGACGTCGGCGGGCGGCACCAGCTCGGCGCATGCGCCGTCGGTGCCGAGGACTTCGGGGAGCGCACCGACCCGACTCGCGACGATCGGAGTGCCGCTGGCCATCGCCTCCACCGCGGGCAGCGAAAACCCTTCGTAGAGCGAGGGAATGCAGGCCACTTCCGCCGAAGCGAACAACGCGGCCAGCTCGTCGTCGGAAAGCCCACTGGTGATGTGGACCATGTCGGAGATGCCGAGCTCGGCGATGAGTTTGTGGGTCGGACCGTTGGGTTCCACCTTGGCGACGAGCCGCAGTTCGAGATCCCTGCTCGTGCGCAGCCGGGCAACCGCGTGCAGCAGGGTGCGCACGCCCTTGAGCGGCGTATCGGCGCTGGCGATCGCGATGACCCGCCCGGGCTGCCGGGGAAGCGATCCCGGCTTGAACAGTTCGGTGTTCACGCCCAGCGGCACCACGTGCAGCTGGTCCGGTGAGACCCCGAAGTCGCTCACGATGTCCGCGGCCGACGACGACGAAACCGTCAACAGGTCCGGAATCTGGCGCGCCACTTGCTGTTGCATCGCCAGGAATCCATACCAGCGCTGCACCAACGGTTTTCGCCACCACCACGCAGCGGCCAGGTCAAGCACCCGGTCACGGGTGATGGGGTGGTGCACGGTGGCCACCACCGGCAGCCCGGCGCCGGCGATCGTGAGCAGGCCGGTGCCCAGGCTCTGGTTGTCGTGGACGACGTCGAAGTCGGCCGCCCGGGCTGCCAGCAACCGGGCGGCGCGCATGGTGAACGTCCGCGGCTCCGGGAAGCCCGCCGTCCACGTGGTGAACAGTTCCAGCAGGTCGATCGAGTCGCGAATCTCGCTGGGCCGCGGGACCCGGAACGGGTCGGGCTCGCGGTAGAGATCGAGGCTCGGCACCTTGGTCAGCCGCACCCGCGGGTCGAGCAGGTCGGGGTAGGGCTGCCCGGAGAAGACCTCGACGTCATGACCGAGTTCCACCAAACCGTGGCTGAGATGGCGCACGTAGACGCCCTGTCCGCCGCAATGGGTTTTACTACGGTAGGACAGCAGGGCAATTCGCATACTCAACTCTTCTTTGCTGGTGAATGACCGCGGAATGGCGCCGAATCCATCGCGGTCAACGGGCTCCCGAACCCCGCGACAGCAAACTGGACATGTGTCCAGACTATAGTTCGATCACCTAATCGAGCGCAACGAGCCCGGGCGTCACCGGCTCCCGGGTAAACGGTCCCACGGAAATCCGACACCCAAGGATCATGCCACTCGGCCCCGAACGGGATTTGAACCGTTCCGCCGGCCTGAGCGCCGAGCAGGTATCTGACGCTATACCCAGCCCCGGATGCGAGCAGGTGCGCGATCCTGTGGAGCCGGCTTCCGATGTCACGGCGGGCCGGGCCGGGCCGCAATTCTGCGCTGTTTGTTACCATCGCGCGGTGCAGGATTCGGCTGCATCACGCGAGTGCGGCGGACGGCGATGGGTGTCGAGGCGCGACGTCCTGAAATTTGCCGTGGCGCCGGCTTTACTCGGCTTCGGAACGCTGGCGAGCAACTCCGAGGGGCCGAGGGCATTCGCCGCCGACATGCGGCTCATCGATTTCGCCGAGCGCAGGATCGCGCCGAACGAGATCAAATCGGCGGGCTATGGCGGAGTCGTTAATTACGTTTCGGAGTCACGGCCGGGCGCGAATTTCGAGGCCAAGCCCATCACCCGCGAGTACGCGGACGCGCTGCGTGCGGCGGGGCTTCAGATCGTCAGTAACTTCCAGTACGGCAAACCCGGATGGCCTGACCCTTCGGACTACACGCGCGGCTACGACGGGGGCGTGGCCGACGCGCAGACAGCGTCACGGCTACACGCCGCCGCCGGGGGTCCGGCCTCGGCGCCGATCTTCTTCAGCGTCGACGACAACATCGACGAGAACACGTGGAATGGCCCTGCGGTGCAATGGTTTCGGGGCATCAACTCGGCGCTGGGGGTCGGCCGCACCGGCATTTATGGGCATGCCCGTGCCTGCGGGTGGGCGATCCGCGACGGCGTGATTGGGAACTCGAGCACGCCCGGGCACCGGTGGGCGTGGCAAACGAGGTCGTGGTCGAACGGGGAGCGCGAACCGGCGGCGGTGCTGTATCAGGCCGTGGTCAACAGCCCGTCTAACCCGAGTCCGCTGCTGGGCGGGATCAACGTCGATATCGATGACGTCCTCGCGCCCGACTTCGGCCAATGGGACTTCGCGCGCTGACCGAGACATAAACCCTTGCGACCGTCCGCGGGGCGTGTCATGTGCGTGGTTTGTGTGTCGCGGCATGACCGGCGCTTGACGCTCTCAACGCGCGACACCCCGCGGGCCGATGGCCCACGGGGTGTCGCTTGCTTCCGGCCTTTACTTCAGGTCGAACCGGTCCGCGTTCATGACCTTCACCCAGGCCGCGACGAAGTCCTCGACGAACTTCCCCGCGTTGTCGTCCTGGGCATAGACCTCGGCCAGTCCGCGCAGCACCGAGTTCGACCCGAACACCAGGTCGTTGGCCGTGGCCGTCCACTTCTTCTGTCCCGTGGAGCGGTCGACGACCTCGTAGACGTTCTCCGCCGACTCGGACGCCTTCCATGCGTTGTCCATGTCGAGCAGGTTGACGAAGAAGTCGTTGGTCAGCGTGCCCGGCCGATCGGTGAACACACCGTGCTTGCTGCCGCCGTGGTTGGCACCGAGGGCACGCAGGCCGCCGACGAGCACCGTCATCTCCGGACCGGTCACGCCCAGCAGGTAAGCCCGCTCGTGCAGCAACTGCTCCAGCGGCGCCTTCTCGCCGGCGCGGATGTAGTTGCGGAACCCGTCGGCCCGCGGTTCGAGCACCGCGAACGACTCCACGTCGGTGTTCTCCTGGGAGGCATCGGTCCGCCCCGGCGCGAAGTGCACCGTGATCTCGTAGCCGGCGTCCTTGGCCGCCTTCTCGACCGCCGCGGATCCGGCCAGCACGATCAGGTCGGCCAACGAGATCTTCTTGCCGCCCGACGCAGACGCGTTGAAGTCCTCCTGGATCTTCTCCAGCACGGGCAACACCTTGTCCAGCTCCGATGGCTCGTTGACCTCCCAGCTGCGCTGCGGCTCGAGGCGCAGCCGGGCCCCGTTCGCGCCGCCCCGCTTGTCGGTGCGCCGGAAGCTGGACGCCGCGGACCAGGCGGTCTTGACCAGCTGCTGAACCGACAGACCCGACCCGAGGACCTTGCTCTTCAGCGCCGCGACATCGTTATCGTCGACCAGCTCATGGTCGACGGCCGGAACCGGGTCCTGCCATAGCTGCGGCTCCGGAATCCACGGCCCGAGGTAGCGGCTGATCGGCCCCATGTCGCGGTGCAGCAGCTTGTACCAGGCCTTGGCGAACGCCTCGGTCAGCTCTTCGGGGTGGTCCAGCCAGCGCCGCGTGATGTCCCGATAGATGGGGGACTCGCGCAACGAGATGTCGGTGACGAGCATCGTCGGGGCGCGGCCGGGCCCGCCGAACGGGTCGGGGATGGTGCCCGCACCGGCGCCGTCCTTGGCGACGAACTGCCAGGCATCGCCCGGGCTCTTGGTCAGCTCCCACTCGTAGCCGTACAGCGTCTCCAGGAAAGTGTTGTCCCACTTGGTCGGCGTCGGCGTCCAGACGACCTCCAGGCCGCTGGTGATGGCATCCTTGCCGACACCGGTGCCATACGAGCTCTTCCAGCCCAGCCCCTGCTGTTCGATCGGGGCGGCCTCCGGCTCGGGTCCGACCAGATCGCCGCTGCCGGCGCCGTGGGTCTTGCCGAAGCTGTGCCCGCCGACGATGAGCGCGGCGGTCTCCTCGTCGTTCATCGCCATCCGCCCGAAGGTCTCTCGGATGTCGATCGCGGCGGCGATGGGGTCCGGTTTGCCTTCGGGGCCTTCGGGATTGACGTAGATCAGACCCATCGTGGTTGCGCCATACGGCTGGGCGAGGTCACGCTCGCCGGAGTAGCGCTTGTTGGTGCCCAGCCATTCGTCCTCTTCGCCCCAGAGCATTTCCTCGGGCTCCCAGACGTCCTCGCGGCCGAAGCCGAAGCCGAAGGTCTTGAACCCGAACGACTCCAGGGCGCAGTTGCCGGCGAAGATGATCAGGTCCGCCCAGGAGATCTTGTTTCCGTACTTCTTCTTGACCGGCCACAGCAGCCGGCGCGCCTTGTCCAGGCTGACATTGTCTGGCCAGCTGTTGATCGGCGCGAAGCGCTGCATACCCTGACCGCCGCCGCCGCGGCCGTCGTGAATGCGGTAGGTGCCCGCGGCGTGCCAGCTCATCCGGATGAACAGGCCGCCGTAGGTGCCGTAGTCGGCGGGCCACCAGTCCTGGGAGTTGGTCATCACCGCCATCACGTCCGCCTTGAGCGCGTCGACGTCAAGCTTGGCGAACTCCGCGGCGTAGTCGAAGTCGTCGCCGAGCGGGTTGGACTGCGGGTTGTGCGGTTGCAGCGTCGACACGTCGATCTGGTCCGGCCACCAGTCCCGGTTCGTCAGGGGCGCATTCGATTTCGGCTTGGGGGAGGCGATTGCGGGGTTTTCGCTTTCGCTGGTGCTAGCCGTCTTGCTGTCTTCATGCGGTGGACGGCCTTGGGAGATATCGGATGACACAGCATTCCTTTCTTAGGGGTGATTGGGCTGCGATCTAGGAATCTGCAGTCGAACAGTCGGGGCAAACGCCCCAGTAGATGACCTCGGCCTCGTCGAGGACGAAGCCATCCAGAACGTCGTTGTCGTCAGACGGGGTGAGGCAGGGCGCCTCACCGAGCGCGCAGTCGATGTCGGCGATGACGCCGCAGGACCGGCACACGACGTGGTGGTGGTTGTCGCCAACTCGCGATTCATAGCGGGCGACCGATCCGGAGGGCTGGATCCGGCGGACCAAGCCCACCGTGCTCAGCGCGTTGAGCACGTCGTATACGGCCTGGCGGGAGACATCGGGCAGGCCGACGCGCACCGCCGAGAAGATTGTCTCGGTGTCCGAGTGCGGGTGGGCATCCACCGCCTCCAGCACGGCGACCCTGGGGCGGGTCACCCGGAGATCGGCCATCCGCAGTCGCTCCGCGTAATCGGCCGTCGATGACACCGCACCAATATGACGCACTTATCTGGAACGAGTCAAGAGTTTACTGTGAAGTGGGGCACAACTCGCGGTGACGAATGAGCTACGTCACGCCGGTTCAGGTCGGCCTCAGCGCGCTGCCTTTGCGCCAGTCGTCCCAGCTGAGTGTCCAGTCGCCGTTCTGCGCCAGCGTCAACGGCGGACCGCCGCTGTTGCGGACCTCGACCACATCGCCAGGCACGGAGAAGTCGTAGAACCACTTCGCGTTGTCGGCGTTGAGGTTCAGGCATCCGTGCGAGGTGTCCTGATGGCCCTGGGCCCACACCGTGGCGTCGAGCTCATGCAGATAGATGCCGTCGGTGCTGATCTTGGTGGCGTAGTTGATCGTTTCGCGGTAGCCCAGGCGGGAGTTCTTCGGCAGCCCGAACGTCGAGGAGTCCATGACGACCGGGTTGCCCTTGTCGAGCACGGTGTAGATGCCGGGGGGCGTCCACAACGAGATGCTCTTGCCGCCCACATTTTCGGTGCCGCCCATCCCCATCGAGGTGGGCATGGTGCGGACCAGGACTCCGTTGTTGAAGACGCTGACTTGTTTGGTGGCGTCGTCGGCGATGGAGACGTGCGCGTCGCCGATCCGGAACGACACCTTGGTGTCGTCCTGCCCGAATAGGCCGCCGCCCAAAGCGATTCCGTAAATCTTGGCTTCGGCGGTGACGGTCGTGCCGGGCGCGTAGTAGTGCTCCGGCCGCCAGTGGGCGGTTTGGTCGTCGACCCAGAACCACGACCCCTCCACCTTGGGGTCGGTGGTCACCGCGAGGTGCCGCTCGGCTTCGGCGCGGTCGGAGATCTGCTCGTCGAAGTGGGCGACGACCACCGTGCCGACCCCATAGGTGCCGCCGTCTTTCAGGGCGGCCTCCGACGTGGTGGTGAACGAGACCTTGGTCTGGTTGGACGGTTTCAGCGTCGAAAAGGACGAAACTTGCGTCGATGCAACGCCATTGGGGCCCCGGCTGGTGACCGTCAAGGTGTAGGTGCGGCCGTAGCCCAGGGGGACGGTGGGCTTCCATACGGTGTTGTCCGGTGTCATGACACCCTGCACCGACTTGCCGCTCTCGTTGACCATGCGGACGTCGGTCAGCGTTCCCGCGTCGGCCTTGACCATTACGTGCGCGAGGGGATCGACGTCGTGCGCATCGGGTCCGGGCGTGATCGTGATTTGCGCCGGCCCGGCGGTTTTCGACGAGGCGCCGCGGTGACCGCAGCCACCGCCGAAGCAGTGCAGCGATGCCGCAATGACGACGGCGCCCACGACCGCGACGACCACCAGCGCGGCAATCAGCAATCGGCGGGCTTTGCGATCCGCGAGGGCCCGGCGAACGGACCGGTCGCTGGTATTGGGCGTCATTGAGCTGTCGGGTCCTTGAGTTCTGTTGGTTGCCGGGTCGAATCGCTGCCCGGCACGACAATGTTGTCCATCAGGTGCCACGGACGTGCGGTTTTTAAACCGACCCGCGCAAGCGCGGGGATCATGGCGTCATGGCCGACGATGAGCTCGACAGTCTGTACTCGGCGCCGCCGAAGGATTTCACCGCGCAGCGCAGCAAGTTAGCCGCCGCGGCCAAGCGCCGCGGGGACGACGCGGGCGCCAAGCGGATTTCGGCGGCCAACAAACCGACCACCGCGGCATGGATCGTCAATCGGCTCGCGCTGCGCCACACCGACACCAAACGGCGCCTGGCCGACCTGGGCGACCGGCTGCGCGCCGCGCACGCCGCGATGGAAGGCGCGCGTATCCGGGACTTGTCCGCCGAGCAGCATCAGTTGGTCGGCGAGCTCACTCGCGCCGCGCTGCAAGCGGCCGACGTCAGCAACCCGTCCGCGGCGGTGCGCGAGGACATCGCCAGCACGCTCCAAGCGGCCATCGCGGACCCCGAGGTCAGGGAACGGCTCGGCCGGCTGGCCCGGCCCGAGCAGTGGTCGGGTTTCGGCGACTTCGGCGCCGCGGCGCCCGTGACGACGACCGCCCGGGCCGCGAAGGCGAACGAGCGGTCCACGCCGTCGCGGCCACAGCCCGCGCGCGACGCGGCCGCGCAGCGGCGGCTCGAGAAACTGACCGCAGCCGTGGGGGCCGCCGAGCGCAACCAGGCCGACGCCGAGACCAGGCTGTCGGACCGCCGGGCCGAGCGTGTCGCTGCCCGGCAGCGTCGTGACGAGGCGCTGGCGGCTCTGCGAACCGCCGAGCGCGAACTCGAACGCGCCGAAGCGGATTACGACCGGGCCAAGGACGCCAGCCGTGCCGCGGGGGAATCGGTCAAAGAGGCGAAAGCGCAGTTGAGGCGGGGCTGACGGCGGCCGCCGGGTCGCGGTGGTGTTTCCCCGTGTGCAGCCGGGGTATTAGGCCACGCGTGACGTCTTTATGGTTGGCCGATCGGGCCGAACAGCCTTGGGCCGCAAGCGAGCTTGACGAGGGTTCCCGTTCGGCGGATGTCATTGTCGTGGGTGCCGGCATTACCGGGTTGATGACCGCGGTTCTGCTGGCCCGCGCCGGCAAGGACGTGCTGGTGCTCGAAGCGCGCACGGTGGGCGCCTGCGCCACCGGAAACACCACCGCAAAGATCAGCTTGCTGCAGGGCACCCACCTGTCGAAGATCCTGCCCAGGCACGGCAGAGAACTGGCCCGCGCCTACGTCGACGGGAATCGCGAGGGCCAGGACTGGGTGGTCGATTACTGCGAGTCGCATGGCGTAGCGGTGCAGCGCGAGGACGCCTACACCTATGCCCAGTCCGTCAAAGGAGTTCCGTCCGCTCGCCTTGAGCTGAAGGCGTGCCAGGCCGTGGGCCTGCCCGCCGTCTGGGACGACGACGCCGGCGTGCCGTTCCCGTATCACGGTGGGGTGCGGCTGCCCGACCAGGCGCAGTTCGATCCCATGCGGTTCCTGGACGCGCTGGCCACCGAGTTGCTCAACCGCGGCGGGCGGCTGGTCGAGCACACGCGAGTCCGGCGGGTGTCCAGCCGCGGCGAACGGGTGCGTGTGCACGTCAACGACGCCGCCCAGCGCGACGTCGAGCTGCAAGCCGGGCAGCTCGTCCTCGCCACCGGCGTCCCGATCCTGGATCGCGGCGGATATTTCGCGCGCGTCAAGCCCAGCCGGTCCTACTGCATGGCGTTCAAGGTCCCCGGCAACATCACCCGGCCGATGATGATCTCCACCGACTCGCCGACCCGCTCGGTGCGCTATGCGCCCGTCGCGGACGGGGAGCGGCTGATCGTCGGCGGGGCGGGCCACACCGTGGGACGCAAGAAGAGCCCGTCCAAGGCGCTCGAGGAACTGGCGTCGTGGGCCCGCACGCACTATCCGGGTGCCGAGCAGACGCATTTCTGGTCGGCGCAGGATTACACGCCCATCGACCAGCTGCCCTACGTCGGGCCAATCTTGCCCAGGACCGAAACCATTTTCGTGGCAACGGGATTCAACAAGTGGGGGATGACGAATGGCGCCGCCGCGGCGTTGGCGCTGTCGAGCCGCATCCTGGGTGGACGGATGGACTGGGCCAGAGCGTTCGCCAGCTGGAGCCCGCACGAGTTGTCCGGTCTGCCGACCGCCATGCAGGCCAACCTGGAGGTGGGACTCGATCTCGCCAAGGGCTGGATCACCCCACTGCTGCGCACCGGTCGCCGCAGCCCCGGGGCCGGCGAGGGCGGCGTGGTCAGCGGGCCGCCGTGGCACCTGGAAGCGCGCTGCAGCGTCAACGGCACCGAGTATCGCGTCTCGCCGGTGTGCCCGCACCTCGGGGGGATCGTGAACTGGAACGACGCCGACCAGGCGTGGGAATGCCCGCTGCACGGGTCGCGCTTCGCCCCGGACGGCACGCTGCTCGAGGGTCCGGCCACCCGCGACTTGACCGCCTAGGAACCAGCGAAAGGCTCAATCCGTCTTTCGGTAGACGAGCCAGCGCAACTCGATCGGCGAGTGCTCACGATCGACGTCGAACACATCGAGGCCGTTGGCCCATCCCTCGAACCAGCCCGTCGGCGGCCACGCACCCTCGGGCAGGTGCGCCTTCTCGTATTCGTAGGCGGAATCGTCGGCAACCAGGTCGAGGGGCAGCCCCGCCGCCGCGGTGACCAGCTGGTCGCGGGTATAGATCATGGTGTTGCACTGCTGACCGAGTTGCACCGCAGTGTCGTCGGGGACGTAACCCTCGCGGGGCAAGAAGGCGTTGAAAAGCAAACGGCCTCCGGGAGCCAGGCATTCGGCGGCGAGTTCGAACACGCCCCGCAATTCGTGTGTCGTTCGGAAGTCGGGCACCACCTCGGAGAGCACCATCAGTTGGTATTCGTCATGGACGCTTTCCATCGCGGTGAAGACATCGCTCTGAATCACGTGCACGCCCAGCGATTCGCTCTGTGCCGCCGAGCCCATGACGTCGGCGAGCTTCGCCGCGATCTCGACTGCGTCCACCGGGTGGCCGCGGCGGGCCAGGGCGAGGGCGTTGCGCCCGGTTCCCGCTCCGACATCAAGCACGCGGCAGGTCGTCGGGTCGGCCGCCTCGGCGGCCAGCGCCAACACCCGCGCGTCGGGCTCGGTGCCGAACAGCGGCGGCGGACGTACCGCCACCCATTCGTCGTAGTCGGCATCGAGCGTCCGCCATTCGGCTTTGACGCGGATGTTCACGTTCGTCCCGAAGGGTGCGTGAAACGAGATGACGATGTCCGAACGGGGAGAGGCCTTGAAACCCGTCGACAGCTCTGCCTCGAGCGCCTTCCTGAGCTGAGACGACTGTTCGGGCGTATGCCAGACGCCCAGCGTGGCACAGACGTTGCCGCATAACTGGACGTACTCGTCGAGCAAGCTCGGGACGGCCGGCACCCTGATGTGCCCTTCGGCCGACGAACGGCGATACCACCGCCTGACCATCGCTTCGTAAAGCACCGACGGGTCGAACGAGCCGGGTGGCGGTTCTTGCACCAGAACCTTCTACACGACCCGGCCGCTTTGCACCACTGATCGGAGCGACGCGTCGGTCAGTCCGAGCGGGCGGCGTCTTCGAGGAGGTCGGCGGCCTGCGCGACGCTTTCGGTGGGCTTGGTCATCTGAGCGGCGACTTCGCGGGCGCGAGCAGCGCATTCCGGGGTCAGGACGGAGCGTAGGTCGGCGACCAGCGAGTCCAAAGTGCTGTCCAGGAAGCGCCGTCCCGCACCGACTTTCAGACGTTTCACGGCCTCCGCCCACATCGGCTGATCCCATACCGTCCAGAGGATGAGCGTGGGAACTCCAGCGCGCAGGGCCGCCGCCGTGGTGCCCGAGCCGCCGTGGTGGACCACGGCCCGGCACGCGGGGAAGACGGCTGCGTAATTCAGCGCGTCCACCACCTTGACGTGGTCGAACCGCGGAACCCCGCCGAAGTCGTTCGCCCCCGCACAGATCAACGCCCGCTCACCCAATCGCGCGCAGGCGGCGCTGATGACGGCGACGGTCTCGGCGGGCGAGTCGATGGGCGTGCTGCCGAAGCCGAAGTAGATCGGCGGCGTGCCGGCCGCAATCCAGGACAAGACCTCGTCGTCGGCATCCGTCGCCAACTCCAGCGTCAGCGACCCTACGAAGGGCCGTCGCCCAGCCGGCTCCACCCATTCGGCCGCCGGGCCGGGCAAGCAGAGCTCGTCGTATGTCTGAAGTTCGAGCAATCCATCTTCGGCGTGCGCCGCCGGGTTGGGCGCCTCGGACAAGCCAAGAGCACGGCGTTGGGCGTCCCCGGCGTCCCTCGTGATGCCCGTATACAGTTCGCTCGACGGCATGATCCGCGCCGGGAAGACGTGCAGCGCGGCGAGCGGAATCCCGTGATATTCGGCGACATTGGCGGCCAGCGCCTGGTCGTTCATGTGCGCCAGGAGCAGGTCGGCCCCCTTGGCCAGCGATGTCAGCGTCGCGGTCTTCTCCGTCCAGATCCGGGTGACACGCTCGGCCGCTTGTGACAGCGCGCTGATCCCATACTGAAAGCGGCTGAGAAATTCCGCGGCCGCATTCATCGAGCCCTGCGTATCCGGCCCATAGGCGACGGCAGCGAGTCCCGCCGACTCGACAAAGCCGACCTTGTCCGGCGGGACGGCCAGTTGCACGTGGTGACCCCGACGCGACAGCTCCCGGCCGAAGGCCGCGCAGGGCTCGATGTCGCCCCGTCCCCCGTAGCTTGCCAGTACGAATTTCATTCACTCCGACCTAACTCGCGGTGACGGTGTCGATCCAAGCAGACCGCCGTGTCCGGCCGGTGGGCGCGCGCCTTACCGGGCCCGCACCACAGAGGAGTGGCCAGCCCGGTGGTGTTGACGGGTTTCCCTGCGATACAGCGGTAACTTGTCGGTGCGCCGGGGCAACCCCATGTCGTTGAACTCCTGGTCACCGCCCATCCCCGAGCGTCCGCGGCGAAGGCTCCGCGGCTACGTGGCAGGACTCGGTCACGTGTTGTTGCGGTGCCTGTACTACATAGAATGATCAAGATTTGTTTGCTGTCCATTGGGCAACTCCACTACGGCCAGCAACTAGCCGTTAACACTGTGGCCACCCGTTGAACCGTCCGGAGGAGATGACTCATGGATTTCGCAGCACTACCTCCGGAAATCAACTCCGGGCGGATGTATACCGGGCCGGGGGCGGCGCCGATGCTGGCCGCCGCGATGGCCTGGGACGCGCTGGCCGTCGCGCTGCATTCCGCGGCGGACTCGTATCAGGCGGAGGTGACGGCGTTGACGGGCGGGCCATGGCTGGGGCCATCGGCGGCGGCCATGTCGACCGCGGCCGCCGGCTACGTGGCCTGGACACGGACTGCCGCGGCCCAGGCCGAACAGACCGCCACCCAGGCTAAAGCCGCGGCTGCGGCGTACGAGGCGGCATTCGCGGAATCGGTGCCGCCGCCCGTCATCGCGGCCAACCGCAGCCTGCTGATGTCTCTGATTGCGACGAACATATTGGGGCAGAACACTCCGGCGATTGCGACCACCGAGGCGCAGTACTCGGAGATGTGGGCCCAAGATGCCGGGGCCATGTACGGCTACGCGGCTTCTGCGGCGGCGGCGGCGAGGCTGACACCGTTCGCCTCGCCCCAAGAGAGCACCGATTCTGGCGGGACGGTGCGGCAAGCGGCCGCCCTCAACCAGGCCGCCGGCCTCTCGGCCGGAAAGGTCCAGAGCGCCATCTCGCCGACCCAGCAGGCCCTCAACACGACGCCCAACGCGCTGCTCAGCCTCGCGAGCCCCCTCGACCTGGGCTTTGGCGGGCGCGACCTGCTCGGCCTGGCGGCGGACCTGAGTGCGGTGTTCGTCGACCCTGAAGTCGGGACGGCCGGACTCGCTGCCGCCGTAGTCGCGCTTCCCTACGACGTTTCCGGCGCTCTGACCGGTTTTCACACCGATGACATCGTCAGCGGCTGGGCAGGGATTCAGGCCTGGCCCGGGTCAGCGCCAGTGCCGCCCACCCCTTTCCCGGTGATCACCAACCTCGCGGGCGGGTCCGCGGCAACAGCGAGCCTGGGTCAGGCGAACGTGGTCGGCGGTTTGTCGGTCCCGCCGGGCTGGGCGGCGGCGGCCCCCGCGGTACGCCCGGCCGCCCTGGCCTTGCCGGCCGCCACCGTCGGCGCCGCCGCGCAGGCCTCGTCGGGCGGCTCCGGAAGCCTGTTCGGGGAGATGGCCGCGGCGAGCATGGCCGGACGCGCCGTGGCCGGTACCACAGGCGCGGGTGTCGCGGGCCGCGCCGAACGGACGAGGGCCGCAACGAAAAAGGGCGCGCAGGATGCGGCGGCACAGGTTCCGGCGGGTGGCCCGATCACCAGCATCGCCGCCGAGCTGCGCGAGCTCGCATCCCTGCGCGACGCGGGAATCATCACCGAGGACGAATTCAACGAGCAAAAGCAACGCCTGCTCCCGCACTGACCCGGCCAAAGGGTAGTAACCGCCTCCCGTTTGAATGCCGCTTTCAAAACCGTCCAATATCGACAGATGTCACAGGCAATTATTTCGTATGCGTTTTGTACGTTGCTGCGTCAATTTGGAGATCGGTGACGGCCGGAACATATGAATTGTTGGGTTTGTAAGCGCCGCCTCACCCGGTACCGCATTACCGCCTATAAGGGCGAGCTGAAGTGTTACCGTTTGCACGCTCTCACGCTTTTCCGATGAACTTCGCGAGCACACATGTTCACTTCACGGACCGCGTCCAATGCCCGCGCCGCGATGGTGGCCGCGTGCGTCGGCCTTGCGGCCGCTTTTCCGGTTTCAGCGTGCCGCCCGGCCCCGCCCTCGACACCGCAAGCGATTGCGTCGTCGACGATCGTCGGCAGCCCCTCCAGCAATCCCATACCGACGCAGGCGGCCGGCGCGGCGCCGCCCACCGAAAGCGGCATCTATGGTGATCCCGCCGCTGCCGCAAAGTATTGGCAGCCGCAGTCACTCGAGGACAACTGCGGACTGATGTCGGTGGCGGACGTGGTCGGCGAGATCACCGGCCACGCGCCGACCGAGCAGCAGATGATCAAGCTGGGGGAGTCGACGCCCTCACAGACCAATTCCGGGCCCATCTACGCACCGCGCCATGACCCGAGCCACACCAACGGCGACGGCGGCATCGAAATGGCGGACGTCGTAGTGCTACTCGACCACTACGGCATCAAGTCGGAGATGACCTACGCCGCCCATCCGGATCAGACCGGACTACCCGCCCTGAAGCGGTACCTCGCCGACCACCGCAAGGTCATCGCCTGGGTCAACTCCGCCGTCATCTGGGACACCGGCGACCAGCGAACCAAGGCCGACCACTTCCTGGTCGTCACCGGTATCGATACCAATAGGGAGATCGTCCACCTCAACGACCCCGGCGCCGATCACCCCGACGAACAGGTCACCATCCCGACTTTTATCACCGGCTGGCAAACCGGACAGGAGTCGATTGTGGTCACCGCGACTCTTGGTTGAGCCGCGGCTTTCCCGGAACAGTTGAGCGGCCATGCCGCAGCGACCAATACCCGCGCCGGGGTGCCAGAAAAGTGATTCCCGCGGCTACGGGGAGCCGGCCCCAACCGGCCACAGCAATTTCCTTAGTTTTAATATTTCCGGCATCTCCCCACTTATATACTGACCCCACCCTCGGCACCGACAAGAAAAGAAGGGCACGAAATGGATGCATCGCGTTGGCTGGCCAAAGTGACCATTCCCGTCGTAGTTGGCGCTGCCCTCACCGCAACCGCTGCTATTGCCGCGGCCGACAGCACGGACGACGCATACATCGCAAAGCTGCACAACCTGGGATTCACCTGGCCGTCGGGGAGTGACTCCGACATGATCGCAATGGGGCATGCTGTCTGCGCCGACCGGATGGCCGGCAAAACACCGGATGCGATCGCCGCCGATCTGCACTCCAACATGAGCTCGAAAGGCTTCTCGTTCGCGGACATGACCGGCTGGGTCAGTGCGGCGGAATCGAGCTACTGCCCGGGCTGATCGCTTCCTGACCCACGGCCGGTTTCAACGCCCCTCCCGCATACGCTGAGCGGGATAGTTCGTGCGGTCTCGCCGAGTGGGGATGGGCAGTGGACGATTCGACGGCCTTATCAGGTTCCGCCGCGGTGGACATGCAGGTGCACAGCCTGCTCCGCTACCCGGTGAAGTCGATGCTCGGCGAAGCCGTGCTCAGCCTGTTCGTCGACGAGCACGGCGCCGAAGGCGACCGGCGGCTGGCGTTGCTCGACGCCGCCACCGGGCATGTAGCCAGCGCCAAGAACGCCCGGTTGTGGCGCGGCCTATTGAAGTGCACCGCCAACGCAGACGCCGGACGTGTGAACATCGGGCTGCCCGACGGCACCAGTGTGACGGCCGACGACCCCGGCATCGACGACCTGCTTTCCCGGCTGACGGGCCGGCCGGTCCGACTGGTCGCCCAGCGCCCAGAGGGCGCCACGCTGGTGCGTCCGGACCCGGAGAAGCTGCTCGAGCTGGGCTTGGACGCCGAGGTCGACGGCCGCATCCTGAAGATCGCGCAGGCGACCCCGGGCGACGCATTCACCGACGAGGCCCCACTGCACGCGATCACCACCGCCACGCTCGAGCACATCGGCGTCGAGGCGCTGCGGTACCGACCGAACCTGGTGATCGCGACCCCGCCGGACTACCCGCCCTACGCCGAAAACGATTGGATCGGTCGGGAAATCGCCGTCGGCGACGCGCGGCTGCGGGTCCTGACTGCCACGTCACGGTGCGTCGTACCCACCCTCGAGCACGGCCCACTGCCGCGCGCCCCGCAGGCACTTCGCACACCGGCAGCCGAAAATCGTTGGGACACAGGTGGCCACGGCCCACAACCGTGCGCGGGCGCGTATCTCGCGGTGGTGACGCAAGGCGTCATCCGCCTGGGTGACCGGGTCACCATCGGCCGGTAAGCGGATCAATCGACGATCGCCCCAAAATCCACCCAGAGATGGCGCGGCCCGCGGAACACCTGATTGTGCCGATACGGCGGCGGGTCGACCACCAATTCCGGAGAATCGACGCGCCGTACAAAGGTCTCGAGCGCCAGGTTGACCTCCAGGCGCGCCAGCGGCCCACCCATGCACGTGTGGATGCCACTGCCCCAACCGAAGTGCTCATTGTCTTCGCGCAGCGGGTCGAAGCGATCGGGACTGTCGAACCGGCGCGGATCCCGATTGGCCGCCGCGTAGATGAGGTGCACAGCGGACCCCGCCGGGATCACCGTCCCGCCCACCTCGATGTCGGCGGTGGCGCTGCGGCTGGGGAAGAATTGCACCGCTGACTGCAGCCGCTGCACTTCTTCGATCGTGCGCGGGATCAGCTCCGGGCGGTCGCGCACCAGATCCCACGAACCCGGATTGCGCAGCAATGTCATCACGCAGTTGGTGATGGTGTTGACCGTGGAGTCGTGGCCAGCGACCAGCAACAGCATCGCGTTGGACGTCGCCTCCTTGATCGACATGGGCCCGTCAGGTCCCTCGTCGTGCAGCAACTTGGACAGCAGTCCGTCGCCGGGGGACTTGGCGTACCTCTCTACCAAGCCGCCGAGATAGTCCAGCAACGCCGCGGTGCTGGCGCGGCCCTTCTCGGCCAGGGCGCGTCCCTCGTCGGTGACGCCCTCCGGGCCCAGATCGGTGCCCATCATGAAGTCGAAGATCCACGCGTGAAACATCGGCTCGTCTTCGACCGGCACGCCGAGGATCTTGCAGATGACCGCGACGGGGATCGGGTAGGCGAAGTCCTCCACGACGTCCAAGCGGTTTCCGCCCCGGGCTTTGACCTTGTCGAGCAGGCCACCGGCCAGCCCCACGACGAACGGTTCCATGCTGGGGATCAGGCCGGGGGAGTGCGGCGGCCCGAAGTGGCGCATCACCTGCCGGCGGGCCCGGTCGTGGTCGGGCGGGTCGGAGACGATGATGCTGGCCTCGCGCCCGTAGGCCTTCATGTGCTCGCCACCTGGTTCTGGTTCGCGTTTGTCGCCGCCGAGGCCGGCCGGGCTTCGGCTGATGTCGGAGCTGACCCGCGGGTCGTGGGCGAGGGCCAGCAGTTCTTGATAGCCGGTGACGACGTAGGTCTTGTCGGCCACCTTGGCCACCGGCGTCTTGCGCAGCTCCGCGAAATACGGGTAGGGGTTCGGGCGGTTCCCGAACTTCATCGCTTCGGCCCAGGCGGTTGCGGGGTCCATCGTCGTCTCCTACCGTCACCTGATCCGCGGCCGGAATTCGGCGCCACGCGAGGTCGGGTCGTGTCCGGTCAGCACCACGTCCGGCATGGCGGTCGGTTCACGCGGATCGGGGAACCGGGCCGGCATGGGCTCGAAGATGACCGGCCGGTCGTATCCCGGCGGGGGCGGCGGGAATGGCGCCGACCGCTCGATGAGCGAGGCGTAGTACGGCAACCATTTGCCGTGGTTGAACGTCACCGCCCCCACGATTCGGCCCCGGTAGCCGTAGGCGGCCGCGAAGCGGCGTTCCGTAATCGAACCCTGGGTGAAGACGATCTCGTCGCCGAAGGAGCACACTCCGACGCTCTTGATGTTGACACCGAACTGACCAGACCAGAACGACGGCAGCGGCAGGTGCGGCCGGCGCCCCAGCTCCAGGCTGATCATATTGTTGGCCGCCACCTCAGCGCCGAAAACCGCGTTGTCCCAATGTTCTTGGGACATGAACTGGTATTCGTACAGCACGTGCGGAGCACGCGCGACGTTCCCGGCGACGAAGATGTTATCGGTCACCACGCCGTTGATGTCGAACGCGCGGCAGCCGGCGTCACACGCCACGCCCCAAAACCCACTTGCCAGCTGCGCGCCGTCCAACCATTCCACGTTGCGGATCGAGCCCAGCGAGGCGACCACCACGTCGACGTCGAGCACGGTGCCGTCCGAGAGGCGGGCCGCGCGGACGTGACCGTCGGCGTCGCCGTCGAGGCCTTCGACCGCCACGCCGGTGCGCAGGTCGACACCCGCCTCGATCTGCATCCGTGCGGCGATGTCGCCGATCACGCCGCCGAGCGCCCCGACCAACGGCGCCTTGCCGCGCTCGGCGACCGTCACCGGCAAATCGAGGTCCCGACACACCGAGGCGATCTCGGAACCGACGAAACCGGATCCGACGATGAGGACCCGGCGCGGTCGGCCCTTCAGCGCGGCGGCCAACCTCGCGGCGTCGTCGCAGGTGCGCACCGTGAACAATCCGGTCAGGGCTGCCTCCTCCGGGTTGAACCAGGGGCGGGCCCTGGTCCCGGTGGCGATCAGCAGACGGTCGTAGCCGACCTTCTCGCCGTTGCCCAGCAATACTTGGCGGTTGGACCGATCCAATCCCACCGCCGCGACCCCCAACCGCCAGTCCGCGTCGACGGGTCGCAGGCGGGGCAGCTTCGTGCGGTCGGCGGGCACCCAACCCTTCAAGACCTGCTTGGACAGGGGCGGCCGGTCGTAGGGCTCGTGGGGCTCGTCACCGATGATGGTGAGTGGGCCGCGAAACCCCTTCTGCCGTAACGTTTCAGCCGCGCGCAGCCCGGCCAGTGAGGCGCCGACGATGACGATTCGCCCATCCGACTTGAACGAATCGACGAGCTGGCTGACGAGGGAAGCGGTGCTCACTTGGTATCCCGGTCAGCGGGCGGATCCACTTCGAGGATGATCGCCTGCACCGGACAGGAGGCCGCTGCGCGCAGCACGCGCAGACGCTGGGAGTCGTCGGGGTTGGGATCGTAGGCGAGCGCTTCTTCGCCGACGAGCCGCAGCACGTCGGGCGCCAGTGGGACACACTGCGCGTACCCCTGGCACTTGTTGAGATCGACGACCAGCCGCATGCTCCGACCTTCCGCCCGTCGGCTTCTAGCCCCTGCGGGCAGACTACTTCGCCGCGGCGGTCCGCTACGGAGTTCAAAGAGATTCGCCCGCGGCGGTCGTGGCGTGCAGGGCGTCAGGCGCCCAGATTGCGCAGCGCGGTGTCGAGCTCCTCGGCCTGCTCGGCCAGCTCGCGTTCCGACAGCTGTGCGCCTCCGGCCCGATCCAGCACCTCTTGGCGCGTCGCGATCTGCAGGGCGCCACGGTAATCCGGCGCATCCAGTTCCGCCGACGACGCGACGTCGATGCGACCCTCGATCGCGACCAGCGCCGCGTACTCATCCTGGCAGTCCAGCAGCTGCCGGACATCGTCAGCGTTGACGTTCATCTCAAGTTGCCCCAACCATTTTCATGACGAGCAGCACCGCGACCGCGAGGAAGACCACGGCGAAGACGCAAACGGCGATCACGGTCAGTACGGAACCGGGGGTGAATCGCTGGGTCGCGGGCGGTTGGTGCTCGGCCACGCCCGCGGTTTGCGGCGCCGCAGGGGGAGTGGTTCCCGGCCGGACGCCGCCACCGGGCTCAAGCCCGGGCGTTTGCACTGGGGCGTTAGCCCGGGCGTTTGCACTGGGGCGTTGCATTCCCGCCTGGAAAGCGCCCAAACGGGTATGCCGCGATTGCCACCCGATGGAGGGCGCCGTCCCTGCGATCACGTTGCGTATGAGCAGCATTCAGGCGGTGGGGAGCCCGGTACCTAGGCTTCCGAGTGCGGGGTGGGGCTTTGCGCGGATTCCCACTTCGACTCCAGCGACCTCGTCACCGTGGTGCCGGCGGCCAGGTCGACCTGAAAGGTCTCGCCGTCGTCGTCCTGCAACGTGACGATGTAACCGGTGTCGGTGGAGTCTTTGAACACCACTTTGTAGGGCTGTTCACCCGAGCCGCGGTCGACGGCGATGATGTCGCCAGGGGTGACGTCGTCGATAAGGTCGTTACCGGAGGCTTTGGACATACGGACGACGTTAGCCGATCGGGCGCCCGCGGCGGCATCTCGATAACTCTCGCCCGTCTGCGCCACGTGTCCTGTGCGCGACTTTCGTTGAGGCACTGGCTGTTTCATCTATTCAGAGGGCCTCGATCAGGACCGCGCACAAGGGTGACGCAGGTCACATGCGTGTTTGATCGGCGCCATTGGTGGAACCACTTGGCGTGACACGAATGAACGCAATTCTTGGCTAAACGCCGCAAGGAGATAGTCGATGAGCGAGCAGAACAAAGCCGACGAAGCGCGCAGGGGCCTGATCGATTCGGTCAAAGGCAAAGCCAAAGAGGTCGTCGGTGCCGTTACCGGCAACGAGTCGCTGACCGCTGAGGGGCAGCTCGAACAGACCCAGGCGCACGAGCGCAAGGAAGCGAACGCGACGGAGGCCGTCGCCGAGGCGCAGGCCAAGCAGGCGCGGGATGAGGCGGCCGAAGCCAAGGTCCGGGGCGCCCAAGAGCGCGTCGCGGCGAACGCGCAAACCGTCGCCGCCGAGGAGTCGATCGAAGCCCGGGAGGCGGCTCAAAAGGCCGCCGCCGAGCAGGCCGCACGGCAGCGGGCGACCGCCGAGAAGACGCAGGCCGACCTGGACGCGCAGCGCGAAGCGCAGCGAGCGAAGGCCGAGGAGCGCGCCGAGATCCGTGAAGCGTCGGAGGACATCGTCGACGCCGTCGCCGAGCACCAAACGTCGGTGCAGGTGGCTCGCAACGAAGAGTCGGAGGCCGACCGCCTGCGACGCCAAGCCCAAAACGTGTCCGACGAAGCCGACCTGCCCTGACGGCGGGCCACACCCAGGAGAAGTTGATGAAGATATCCGAAGTCCCGTTCGCAGTTTTGCGGTTTCAATACCAGCTCGCGCGTTTCCCGTTGCAGTTGATCGAGGACCGGGTGGTAACCCGCATCCCGACGGAAGCGCCCGCGCGGCTGCTGTTCGAGCGCTCGCTCGGCATGCTGGACACCACGGTCGGCAACGCGCTCGACGACCCGGATCTCATCGAGCGGGGAACCGCGCTCGTCGGACGCAGCGACAAGCTGGGCCGCGCGGCCAAGCTGGACGCCAAGGCCGCGGCCCGGAAGGAACAGGCCGACGCGAAGCTGAAGGGCGCCCGCGACCAGGCGATCGAGGACCGGCAGGAAGCTCAGGCCGCCACCGAGCAGGAGATCAAAGAGGCCCGCAAGACCGCCGAGCGACGCAAACGTGAAGCAACACAGTCGGCCCAGCAGCAGAGCGCCGCGGCGAAGCGGCGCGCCGACGAAGCGGCGGACAGGCAGAAGCGGACGGTCGAATCGGCCGAACGCCAGGTGGAGACCAGGACCCAGGCCGCCGAGAAGGCCGCGGCCAAGGCCGCGTCAGCGAAAATCGACGAGGCCGAGGACAAGCTGGGCGACGCCGCTGAGAAGCGCGCCGAGGCGGACCGGGTCGCGGAACTGGCGGCCGCCGAGAAGCAGCAGCGGCAAGAGGAACGCGCGAACGACTGACCGGCCGCGGCTCAGACGCGCGGCGGCGTCCCCTGGTTGATCTTGTTGGCGGCGAATGTCGCGGCCTGGGCGGTCATCCCGTCGTCGATGTAGGACACGTGCGCCATGATGTTGCCGCCCCCCGAGCAGATCGGGTCGTCGGGGGCACACAGGCTGATCGTCTTGGCGCCGTACGCCGGGTTGATCGTCGGCAGCGGCTGGCCGCCCCACAGCATGGACGAGAATCCGCTGCTGGGCTCGCCGAAGAGGGCGACGGCAGCGACGTGATCGGCGACCGCGGGCGGCATCGCGTTGGTCGCCAGATCGATCACCGTCGAACCCTGGGAGTATCCGCCGAGCACGATCCGCGAGTTCGGGCAGCTGGCAACGGTGTCTTGGATGTGGGCACTGGCGTCATTGGACCCGGCGTTCGCGCTGTTGTGGTAGTCGTCGTTGGCCGGGTAGTTGACCGCATAGACGTCCACGGACTTCCCGCCGAGCTGCGAGGTGAGCGAGTCCACGAACGCCTGCCCGATGTTGCCCACGCCGGGCTCTTGATGAGTGCCGCGGGCGAAGACAACCGAGACGTCCGAGCATGCATCGGCGGCAGCGGTGGGCAGGGCTGATGATTGCCAGACGGGGCTGCTCAGCGCAGCCCAGGCCGTCGCCACCGAGACACCAACTATGCGGGCAAATCTGCGTGCACTCATGCCGAAATCCTGTCACATCACCGGCCACGGCGGTTCCGGCGGCCGGCGCTGGGCCCGAGAAGCGAGCGCAGGCAGTCGAATCAGATTGCGGCGCAACCGATGCTGTCAGCCGGCGGTGCTCTGGATCCGAATGGGGCCGGTCCAGTCGCCCTCGGGATCGAGGACGGTGCCGCGCTGCGTGATCTGCACGTCGCCCGATTTGGCCAGCTGCCGCGCGACGTCGCGCGCCTCGGGCATCAGGTCGCGCCAGTTCTCGCCACCCACGGCCCGGGCGGCGTCCGATGGGCAGATGCTGCTCCGCGGGCCGCGATGCTGGGCCAGCGCGCGGATGGAGGATTCCAGTCGCCGCCTGACCGGCCCGTCCCCGAGGGCGATCTCGGCATGGTCGGCGCCGGGACCACCGCCGTCAACGACTCGGCCCAACTCGTCCCGCAATCGCTCACCCACCCGATCAGTCAAGGCCAACGCGCCGGTGGTCGCCACTGCCTAGCGGCCACGCCACTGGGGTTTGCGCTTCTCGGCCCATGCCCGAAGCCCCTCGGCGACGTCCTCGGTCGCCCCGGCCACCTTGCGCATGGTCTCCCCGAAGCGGACGGCCTCGATCCAGCCCATGTCCGCCGTTCGCCACGCCACCTCCTTGGTCGCCCGTTGGGCCAGGGGAGCGGCCTCGGTCAGGGTCCGGGCCCAGGCCCGGGCCTCGGCCTGCAAGGCGTCCGGCTCCACGAGCTTCCACACCAGGCCGATCTCCTTGGCCCGCTCCGCGCTCATGGGCTTGCCGGTCAGGAGCAGCTCCATGGCGTTGGCCCAGCCGACCCGCTGGGGCAGCCGGATGGCGCCGACGATGGTGGGCACGCCGATCGACACCTCGGGAAAGCAGAACGTGGCCTCGGTGCTGGCGATGACGAAGTCGCAGAACAGCACACCGGTCACTCCGTAGCCGATGCAGGGCCCGTGCACGGCGGCGATGGTCGGCTTGAACAACTCCATCCCGGACTCGAAGGAGTTGATGGTCGGCTTCTCCCAGAACGTGCCGCCGAAGGTGCCCACCGAGCCCTCGCCGTCCTTGAGGTCGCCGCCGGCGCAGTAAACACTGCCGTTGGCCGTCAGAATCGCGACCCACGCGTCCAGGTCATCGCGGAACCGCTCCCACGCCGCGTTCAAGTCCTGGCGAAGTGGCCCGTTGATGGCGTTGCGAGCCTCGGGGCGGTTGAGTGTGATGGTGGCGATGTGGTCGTCCAGCTCATACGTGACGAGACTCATGGGTTCACCCTAGGGCGAATTCGTTCGCCAAAGCCCCACGCTCGGTGGCGGACGGCGTCGGCCGCACGCCTACCCTGGCCAAAGTGCCCGAACTGTCCGTCGCGGAACTGCACACCCGCCTTGACGGCCTGACCACCCGCGATGCCGCGCGCCTCGGACGGCGCCTGAAGAATCTGCGCGGGGCCAAACCCGACCAGCTACGGCGGCTTGCCGAGCAGCTGGCGCAGGCCGAAGCGCTCGTCGCCACGCGGCGAGCCGCCGTGCCGGACATCGGGTATCCCGATCTCCCGGTCAGCGCGCGGCGGCAGGAGATCGCCGACGCGATCCGGGCGAACCAGGTCGTCGTCGTCGCCGGTGAAACCGGTTCGGGGAAGACCACCCAACTGCCCAAAATCTGTCTCGACGCCGGCCGGGGCGTCCGCGGAACCATCGGGCACACCCAGCCCCGGCGGCTGGCCGCCCGCACGGTCGCGCAGCGCATCGCCGACGAATTGGGCAGCGCGCTCGGCGATACGGTCGGCTACACCGTCCGGTTCACCGATCAGGTCAGCGACCGCACCCTGGTGAAGCTGATGACCGACGGCATCCTGCTCTCCGAGATTCAGCGGGACCGCCGGCTGCTGCGCTACGACACGCTGATCCTCGACGAGGCCCACGAGCGCAGCCTGAACATCGACTTCCTGCTGGGTTACCTGCGTGAGCTGCTGCCGCGCCGGCCGGACCTGAAAGTGATCATCACCTCGGCGACCATCGACCCGCAACGGTTCGCGGATCACTTCGGTGGGGCGCCGATCCTCGAGGTGTCCGGGCGGACCTACCCGGTAGAGATTCGCTACCGGCCGCTGGAAGTTCCCGTGTCGAGCGGTCTCAACGATGATCCCGATGACCCAGACCACGAGATCGTGCGCACCAAGACGCGTGACGAGGTGGAGGCGATCGTCGATGCCATCGGTGAACTCGAGGCCGAGCCACCCGGGGACGTCCTGGTTTTTCTGTCGGGTGAACGCGAAATCCGGGATACCGCAGAGGCATTGGGCGGGCTGAAGAACACCGAAGTGCTTCCGCTGTACGCCCGGCTCCCGACCGCCGAGCAGCAGAAGGTGTTTGCGCCCCACACGGGGCGCCGCGTCGTCCTGGCGACCAACGTCGCCGAGACGTCGCTGACGGTGCCGGGTATCCGCTACGTCGTCGATCCCGGCAACGCCCGCATCTCGCGCTACAGCCGCCGCTTGAAGGTGCAGCGGTTGCCGATAGAGCCGATCTCGCAGGCCTCGGCCGCCCAACGGGCCGGCCGCTGCGGCCGGGTCGCGGCCGGGGTGTGCATCCGCCTGTACTCCGAGGACGACTTCGCGGCCCGCCCGCGCTATACCGAGCCCGAGATCCTGCGGACCAACCTCGCCGCGGTGCTGTTGCAGATGGCGGCGCTGCGGCTCGGCCCCCCACCCGGGTATGTGGAGAACTTCCCGTTTCTCGACCCGCCGGACCGGCGCAGTATCCGCGATGGTGTGCAACTGCTGCAGGAGTTGGGAGCGTTCGACGCCCAGGGCGCGATCACCGACCTCGGCCGCCGCCTGGCGCGGCTGCCGGTCGACCCCCGACTGGGCCGGATGATCCTGCAGGCCGACGCTGAGGGATGCGTGCGGGAAGTGCTCGTGTTGGCCGCGGCGCTGACCATCCACGACCCGCGGGAGCGACCCGCCGACCGCGAGGAGGCCGCCCGCCAGAAGCATGCCCGCTTCACCGACGAGAACTCCGACTTCCTGTCCTACCTGAACCTGTGGCGCTACCTGCGCGAGCAGCGAAAGAAATTGTCCGGCAACCAGTTTCGCCGCCTCTGCCGCGATGAGTTCCTGCACTATCTGCGCATCCGTGAGTGGCAGGATCTGGTGGGACAGCTGCGCAGCATCGCCCGCGACCTGGGCCTTAACGAGTCTGGGGCCGAGTCCGACGAACCGGCCGATCCGGCCCGCGTCCACGCGGCGCTGCTGGCGGGGTTGCTGTCGCACGTGGGCATGCGCAGGGAGGATGGGCGCGAGTACCTGGGGGCGCGCAACTCGCACTTCGTTCTCGCGCCGGGCTCCGCGCTCACCAAGCGGCCGCCCCGATGGGTCGTCGTGGCGGAGCTGGTTGAAACCAGCCGCCTGTTCGGGCGCACCGCCGCGCGCATCCAGCCCGAGGTGGTCGAGCGGGTCGCGGGCGACCTGGTGCAGCGCACCCACAGCGAACCGCATTGGGACGCAAAGCGTGGCGAGGTGATGGCCTACGAGCGGGTGACGCTGTATGGGCTGCCGCTGGTTGCCCGCCGCCGAGTCGGCTACGCCCGCGTCGAGCCGGGGGTGGCGCGGGAATTGTTCATCCGGCACGCGCTGGTGGAGGGCGACTGGCACACCCGCCATCACTTCTTTCGCGACAACGCGCAACTGCGCGCCGAGCTCGAGGAGCTGGAGGAGCGCGCCCGCCGCCGCGACCTGCTCGTCGGTGACGACGAGGTCCACGCGCTCTACGACGCCCGCATCCCGGCCGAAATCGTCTCCGCGCGGCATTTCGATGCGTGGTGGAAGAAGCAGCGACACAAGACGCCAGAGCTGCTGACCTTGACTCGTGACGACCTGTTGCGCACGGGCGACACCGCCGACGCCGAGCGGCCGACCGCCTGGCATTCGGGCGATGTCACGCTGCCCCTGACCTACCGGTTCGAGCCGGGCGCCGCCGACGACGGCGTCACGGTGCGCGTGCCGATCGATGTGCTGGCGCGGTTGGGCGGTGACGAGTTCGCCTGGCAGGTGCCGGCACTGCGCGAGGAGCTGGTCACCGCGCTCATCCGCTCACTGCCAAAAGACCTGCGCCGCAACTTCGTTCCCGCCCCTGACACCGCCCGTGCCGTGCTTGCGGGGATCGACCAGGCGGGGGAGCCGTTGTTGGCGGCATTGCAGCGCGAATTGCGCCGTCGCACCGGTGTTTTGGTGCCCGTCGACGCGTTCGACCTCGACAAGTTACCGGCGCATCTGCGGGTGACCTTCGCCGTCGAGTCTCCCGACGGCACCGAGGTCGCCCGCGGAAAGGACCTCGACGCGTTGCAACGACGACTGGCCGCGCCCGCCCGCCAGGCCGTGGCCGAGGCGGTCGCCGGCGAGCTGGAACGCACGGGCCTGCGCACCTGGCCGGACGACCTGGACGCGCTCCCGCGCGTCGTCGAGCGAACGGTCGACGGCCGCGCCGTGCGAGGCTTTCCCGGTTTCGTCGACGCGGGCAGCGCGGTCGACCTGCGGGTCTTTACAACGCCGGTGGAGCGGGACAACGCCCTGCGGCCGGGCCTGCGCCGATTGGTGCGGCTGAGCGTGGCGTCGCCGGTCAAAGCGGTTGAGCGTCAACTGAGCCCACGAACCCGCCTGGCACTCGGCGCGAACCCGGATGGCTCACTGACCGAGCTGGCCGAGGACTGCGCCGACGCCGCAGCGGACGCGCTGGTACCCGGGCCGGTGTGGGCGCGCGACGAGTTCGCCGCGCTGCGCGATCGGGTGAGCAAGGCGCTGGTGCCGACAACGGCCGACCTGGTGGACCGCGTTGAGCAGGTATTGGCCGCCGCGCACGAGGTGCAACTACTCCTGCGCGGGCAGCCGCCGCCGACGCAGACCCACGCGATCGCCGACGTCCGCGCTCAGCTGGATCGACTCTTGGCGCCGGGGTTCGTCACCGCCACCGGACGCACCCACCTGGCCGATCTCACCCGCTACCTGACCGCAATCCGCCGGCGACTCGAGAAGCTGCCGCACGGAATCGACGCGGACCGGGAACGGATGCGGCGGGTGCACGCCGCGCAGCGCGCCTATGACGAATTGACACAGTCGCTGCCCCCCGCGCGGCGGGCGGCGGACGACGTCCGCGACGTTGGACGGCAGATCGAAGAACTGCGGGTGAGCCTGTGGGCCCAGCAGCTGGGCACCCCGCGGCCGGTGAGCGAGCAACGGATCTACCGAGCCATCGACGCGCTGCGCGATCCCACGTGAATTATTGCCCTTCCAGCTTCAACCTATAGCGCACCCGGGGGCTTGCGGCAAGGGCCGGGTGATGCCGCACAATCGCTGGCCGAAGCCGATTTTCGCTGTGTCAGGGGGTTGGGAATGTCGTCGCAGGAGAACGCTGACCATGCCGTTCTGGTCGCCGGAGGAGGCCCGACGGGCCTGATGCTGGCCGGCGAACTGGCGTTGGCGGGCGTCGATGTGGCGGTCGTCGAGCGGCGCGCCGACCAAGACCTCATCGGTGCGCGCGCCGGAGGTCTGCATGCGCGCTCCATCGAAGTCCTCGATCAGCGGGGCATTGCCGATCGATTCCTTGCCCGGGGACAGGTCGCCCAGGTCGCCGGGTTCTCCCAGATTCGCCTGGACATCAGCGACTTTCCCACCCGGCATCCCTACGGCCTTGCGCTGTGGCAGAACGAGATCGAACGCGCACTCGCTGACTGGGTGAGTGAGCTGGGTGTGCGGTTCTATCGGGGGCATGAGGTGACGGGCATCGCCCAAGACCGCAGTGGCGTCGACGTCGCGTTGGCCGATGGCCGATCCCTGCGCGGGACGTACCTCGTCGGCTGCGACGGCGGACGCAGCGTGGTCCGCAAAGCCGCCGGTATCGATTTTCCGGGGTGGGATCCGACGGCCAGCTACCTACTGGGCGAGGTTCAGATGGATTTTGGGACAGGCGATCCGCCGGTGTGGGGCATCCGCCACGACGCGCTCGGCGTGCATTCCCTTGCCGCCTCGGAGGAGGGCGGGCCGGTGCGTCTCATGGTCACCGAGCGGCGCCTCGAGCCCAACGGCGAACCAACATTGCGCGACCTGAGCGAGGCGCTGATCGCCGTATACGGATCGGACTACGGAATACACAGTCCCGCTTGGCTTTCCAGGTTCACCGACATGGCGCGGCAAGCCGCGACGTATCGCGGCCGGCGCGTCCTGCTGGCCGGTGACGCCGCACATGTCCACCACCCGGTGGGCGGACAGGGTCTGAACACCGGCTTGCAGGATGCGGTCAATCTGGGGTGGAAGCTGGGACAGGTGGTCAACGGCACCTCGCCCGACGACCTGCTCGACACATACCACGCCGAACGGCACCCGGTCGCCGCGCGCGTGCTGCGCAACGCGATCGCGCAGATGGCGCTTCTTCGCCCCGACGACCGAACGAAGGCGTTGCGCGACACCGTGTCCGACCTGCTGGCCATGGACGAGCCTCGCAAACGGTTCGCCGCCATGATGTCCGGCCTGGACGTCCGCTACGACCTGGGCGACGCGCACCCCCTGCTCGGGCGACGTATGCCCGATCTCGACCTGGTCAGCGCCGATGGCCCGCTGCGGGTTTTCACGCTGTTGCACCGGGCCCGACCGGCGCTGCTCAACCTCGGGGAACCGGGCCGATTCAACGTCACCCCGCGGCCGGACGGAGTCCGACTGATCGACGCGAAATATGCCGGTAACTGGGAGCTTCCGGCCATCGGCACGGTCGCGGCTCCCGACGCGGTGCTGATCCGTCCGGACGGGCACGTTGCCTGGGTCGGACACGGCACGAGTGACGGCTTGAGCGACGCGCTCACGGCCTGGTTCGGCGCCCCGCCCGGCGCTTAGGGTCTAATCCGGCGGTTCATCGCCCGAACCCAGGGTGGGCGCGCTTTCCCGGTCGCTGGGCTTGCCGGCAACACCTTCGGCCTCCCGGTCGTCGGCGACCTTCTCCTCGAGCCGGTCGACGATGTCTTCCAGCTCCTGAGAGTGACCCCGCAGGTCTTTGTCGGGTTTCGTCATATCGCTTTCCATCGACTGTGGTCGGGCACCGTCGGTATCCAGTACCCAGTCCGCCGGCCGATAACCGGGCGGCGACTGTGATCCTCGGTTCATGGCGGCAAAGGCCGCGTTGGCCGAGCTAGGAGTGACGGACGCGACATTACGCCGCGGCGGTGGAAGTATCGCAAGGGTGGCCGATAAGAAACCGCAGACCATCTCGTACCCGGCGGCCGACAGGCGTCCGCGCCGCCACGAAACCGAGCCGCTGGATCCCCACGTCATCGTTCTGTTTGGGGCGACGGGCGATCTGGCGAAACGCAAGCTGATCCCCGGCCTCGCCTACCTGGACCAGTCCGAGCTTGCGCCCGACATTCAGATCGTCGCGACCTCGCTGGAAGACCTCAGCGACGACGAATTCCGCGAGATCGCCAAAGATGCGATCGACTCGTTCGGCACGCACAAGCTCACGTCCGAACAGTGGGCGAACTTCGCGAAGATCATCACCTACGTCCCGCAGGGGAAGGGACCGGAAGCGCTGGCGGCGGCGGTCGCCGAAGCCGAAGCCGAGCTGGGTCCCAACGTCAGGCGGCTGCATTACCTGTCGGTGCCGCCCAAAGCCGCGCAGGACGTCATCACCATGCTGAGTGACGCCAAGCTCGTCGAGCGCTCGCGGGTGGTGATGGAGAAGCCGTTCGGAACCGATCTGGCCAGCGCGGTGGCGCTCAACGATTTCGTGCATGAAACGTTCGAGGAATCCCAGATCTTCCGCATCGACCACTTCCTCGGCAAGGAGGCCGCACAGAACATTCTGGCGTTCCGCTTCGCCAACGGGCTGTTCGAGCCGATCTGGAACCGCAACTTCATCGACCACATCCAGATCGACATCCCCGAGGCCCTCGGCCTGGACCAGCGGGCGAACTTCTATGAGGAGACCGGCGCCTATAAGGACATGGTTGTGACCCACCTGTTCCAGGTGATGGCGTTCGTCGTCATGGAGCCGCCCACGGCGCTCGAACCTTTCGCCATCAGCGAAGAAAAGAACAAGGTGTTCCGCTCGATGCTGCCGGTCAAGCCTTCCAATGTGGTGCGCGGCCAGTACAACGGATACCGCGACGAGGATGGCGTGGCAAAGGATTCCGACACCGAGACGTTCATCGCCCTCAAGGTCGGCATCGACAACTGGCGTTGGGCGGGCGTGCCCATCTATCTGCGCACCGGCAAGAAGATGGCCGAGGGCATCCGCATCATCTCGATTGCATTCAGAGAGGCGCCCCGGACGATGTTTCCGCCCGGTTCGGGGGTTGGGACTCAGGGGCCCGACCACCTGACGTTCGACCTCGCCGACAACTCGAAGGTTTCGCTGTCCTTCTACGGCAAGCGGCCGGGCCCCGGTATGAAGCTGGACAAGTTGTCCATGCAGTTCTCCTCGCAGGAGATCGACACCGTCGTGGACGTGCTGGAGGCGTACGAACGGCTCATCCTCGACGCGATGCGGGGCGACCACACGCTGTTCAACACCGCGGAGGGCATCGAATCGTTGTGGGAGCGTTCGCAAGAGCTGCTCGATGACCCTCCGCCGGCGAAGATGTATCAGCCGGGCACCTGGGGTCCCAATGCCATTCACCAATTGATCGCACCCAATGCGTGGCGGTTGCCGTTCGAGCGGGAGTGGCGCGACGCCAGGCCTGACTCCTAGGCGGCGCGTTCAGCCCAGTTCGGCGCTGATGTAGGTGATGGCGTGCCGGAATTCCTTGAGCACCTCGTTGTCGGGAGCGACGAAGCCGTAGTGGGCGTATAGCTGCTCGGTGGGGTGCGGGGTGACGACCCAGCCCGTGGCGGCCAGGTGCTCCCCAGCGGGTTGGCGCGCCCCCTCCCACACCAGCTCGGCGACGTCGATGTCCAGTCCGTGCTTACGCCAGGTGCTGCGCATCGCACGCGCACGCTCGTCGGTGAACACGCCCATGTCGGTGATGTTCTCGGTGGCCAGCCGGCTGCCCGGTGCGCTGAGCGCGGTGATGCTGTCCAGGAGCCGGTCCTGCGCCTGCGGCGGCAGGTAGGGGAGCAGGCCTTCGGCGATCCAGGCCGTGGGCGCCGTCGTGTCAAAGCCATTGGCGCGCAGCGCGGTTGGCCAGTCGTCACGCAGGTCGATACCTACGGTGCGGCGTTCGGCGGCCGGTTCGGCACCGATTCGGGCCAGCGTGTCGCTCTTGAAGGCGATGACCTCGGGCTGGTCAACCTCGTAAACCACCGTGCCCGCCGTCCAGGCCAACCGATAGGCCCGGGAGTCCAGTCCGGCGGCCAAGATCACGGCCTGGCGTATCCCGGCGCTGGACGCCGTTGTGAGGAAATCATCGAAAAACTTGGTTCGCACGGCGATCTGCTCGCGACGCTGCTGCAAAGTCAGGGGCATGTCGTCGTTGTCGAGCGGAATTTCGCCGTCGAGCATGCGGACGAAGAAGGGGTGCCCGACCGCGCGCACCAACGGCTCGGCGAACCGGTCGTCCAGCAGCTGATCCGGCTCGCGGGAGGCCAGCGCTCGGGACGCGGCGACCATCGTCGCGGTCGCCCCGACGCTGGAAGCCAGATCCCAGCTGTCGCCCTCGGTGCGCGCCGAACCAAGTGATGACACTCGTCGCTCCCTCCCGGATTCGGCCGCCGCGGCGGCAAGGTTTCGGGTGTTCGCCGCCCACCGGCTGCGCGACTACACCACCTGAGATCGAAGGGTACTTTCTGCCTATGCCGCGCTCACCACACACCCGCTGAGCCCGACGACAGGAAGCGAATCACTGGATGGCACCGACCCTGCGCCCGCGCCGCTCGGCGTTATACCTGCCCGGCAACAAGCCCCGCGCATTGGAGAAGGGGAAATCGCTGCTCGCGGACGTGCTCATCTTCGACCTCGAGGACGCCGTCGGACCCGACGCCAAAGCCGATTCGAGGGCCACGGTGTGCGGCGCGATCTCGCCAGGCAGCTACGGGTCGCGGGAGGTGGTGGTGCGCATCAACGGCTTGGACACCGAGTGGCACCGCGAGGACCTGGCGGCGGTAGCCGGTTCGGCCGCCCACGGGGTGCTGGTGCCCAAGATCGAGTCGGGCGAGCAGGTGCGGGCGCTGGCCGCAACGCTGGTCGAGCTTGACGCACCGGAGTCGTTGCAGCTGTGGGTGATGATCGAAACCCCGCGATCCTTCCTGAAGGTGGAGGAGATCGCCTCGGCCAGCGGCCGATTGGCCGCGCTGGTGATCGGCACCAACGACCTGGTGAACGACCTGCACGCATTGCACGTGCCCGGGCGGGCGCCGGTCGTGCCTGCGTTGTCGCTGGCCGTGCTGGGAGCCCGGGCAGCCGGAAAGGTGATCCTGGACGGCGTGTTCAACGACATCACCGACGAAGAGGGATTTCGTGCCGAGGCCCGGCAAGGCCGCGAAATGGGTTTCGACGGTAAGACTTTGATCCATCCGTCCCAGATCGGCCCGGCCAACGACCTGTTCGGTCCGTCACAGCAGGAAGTCGCCGACGCCCGCAAGGTTGTCGCCGCCTACGAGGAGGCGCGCGCCGCGGGGACCAGTGTCATCACGGTGGACGGCCGCATGATCGAGAGCCTGCACGTCCGCAACGCCGAGCGGATCCTCGCCCTGGCGGATCTGATCGCCGACCTGGCGTCCGCCTCGTAGGCGTACCGGGTTATTGCTTGTCGACTCTGCCGGAGATCTGACCGGCCAGCTTGACGGCCAAGCCCGCCGGGTCCTTGCGGACCGCGCTGACGTCGATTGCCACGTTGTTGCGCACGGTCAGCGCCCGCTGACACGTCATGGTCAGCAGGACGTTGCCGTTGTCGCGCGCTGTCATCGTCAGGGTGGTGCTCAACGTCCCGTTGGCATTGGAGACCGGTCCCACCTCCCAACCCGTCTCGGGGGTGTCCTGCCCGGCCGGGGTGGTGAATTGGCGGTTCGCGCAGGCCGGCCAACGCTGCACCGATGTGGTGAAGAAGGCGTTGGCCTCCTTTGCGGTCGGGAACAACACCAGCACCTGTTCCACCTCGGGGTCAGGTTCGTTGGAATTCGGAAGGGACGCAACTTCGTCGTCGCCGCTGACGGCGGTGTAGCCGCTGCCGGCATAAACGGGAGCTTGACCGGGGCCGATGGCGTAGACGCAGTCATCGGGGAATTTCCAGCCCGCGGGCCACGGCTGGTTCGCGGCGTCGTCCTTCAGCTTGTCGTTCTTTTCCTTGCTCTTCGATCCGGTGGCGCCCAGGGCGCTGTCGAGGTCCGCCGAGGTGAGCAGGAAGCCCGGCAGCGCGGCCTGCGCGACCGGGGGCCGGGTGGAGGTCGTCGTGGATGAGCCGGAGCCGCGCTCGTTGCTACCGCCGCACCCGGCAATCAAAATCCCGATGGCCGCGACGGAGATCGCGGCTGACAGTTGGCGCATGAATTGCTCACCCTTCACGGTCACGTTGAGCGCTCAGGCTTCCGCGCGGGCATCGCATCCGCTGGCAAGCTGAGAGGTGGACGGAGCATAACCGCTTCGACAGCAAATTGCGTGATTCATCGGAAAATGTTCCGTGAATCGTCTTTCGAGCCTGGCGGTTCATGTTGATCGGGTGACGCACCGAGTGACCCAGGACCGGCGGATCGGGTCCGCTCGGCACCCCGCAGGCGGAAAAGGTTCGCAGATCAAGGGTTTCCTAGGTCAATAAAACCGCGCGGTGGGGACCCACCTGCCTAGGTACAGCGGGGCTCCTCCGACTCAAATACCAATTCAAAATCGCGCCGGGCGATGCCAGTTACCGGTAAGGTGCATGCAGCAAACACCGCTTCGGGAACGGAGGAGCCTCCGATGCGGCTGGACCGAACCAAGATCGCGGGCGTGGTCGCCATCGCGATCGTCGCAACGGGGTGCTCGAACGAAACGTCACCGTCGGCCTCGTCATCCGGCCAATCGGCGACCTCGAGTTCGCAGGCGCCCAGTTCGTCGCCGCCGACGACGACGCCACCCTCGCCCCCCACGCCAGGCGGCCCCCTCGATCAATCCACCTGCCTGGACATTTCCTTCGCGAAAGACAATTTGATGGTGGCGCAGAAACCCGAGGATGCGCGCAAGTTCGCCGACACGCTGGAAAAGTACGGCCCACCCGAACCGGTAAAGGTTGCGATCGAGCACTTCGTCACGACCGTCGGCGCGCAGCCCAACGATACTGACCTGAACGCCAACAGGGAGGCACTTACCGCCTGGATCAAGCAAGTGTGTCCCAACGTGAACCCGTGACACTTGATCAGCCAGGCCGGTCACCTTTGAGTGAGCCAATCCAGTTGCGCCAACGGGCGTCCGGGCGCGACGTGCTCTACCGTGATGGCAGCGGGGGGCAGGGGGCGCCTAATTGCGGCGCGGGTGCGTGCCCGGACCGGTGAGTCGACGTTGATCACGCGGTAGGTTGAACGCGGTTCCGGACGACTCGAGAGGAGACACCGTGCGTCACAGCGCGGCCATGGCCGAGGCCGACCGCACGTGGATGGTTGACACGCTGCTCGCGCTGCTGCAGACACCCAGTCCGGCGGGGCGGACGGACGCGGTGATGCAGCACATCGGCGACATCTTCGATGACTTCGGCGTGCCGTTCTCCCTGACCCGGCGCGGCGCGCTGACCGCCGAGCTTCCCGGGGCATCGGCCACTGTCGACCGCGCGCTCGTAGTTCACGCCGACACGATCGGCTGCATGGTGCGGCGACTCAAGGACAACGGCCGTCTCGAGGTGATTCCGGTCGGCACCTTCTCGGCTCGGTTCGCCGCCGGCGCCCGGGTGCGGATATTCTCCGACGATCCCGACGAATTCATCACCGGCACGGTCATGCCGCTCAAGGCCAGCGGGCACGCCTTCGGTGACGAGATCGACCTGCAGCCGACCGACTGGGAACACGTCGAGGTCCGCGTGGACCGGAAGGTGTCCTCGCGGGAGGACCTGGTTCGTCTCGGCCTGCAGATCGGCGACTTCGTCGCGCTGATCGCCAGCCCCGAACTGACCGCCGACGGCTACATCGTTTCTCGCCACCTCGATGGCAAGGCGGGGGTCGCGATCGCGCTCGCGCTGGCCAAGAATTTCGCCGAGAACAAGATGGTGCTGCCGCATCGCACGATGGTCATGATCACCATCACCGAAGAGGTCGGCCACGGAGCGAGCCACGGGTTGCCCCCGGATGTGGCCGAATTGGTCTCGGTGGACAACGCGGTGTGCGCGCCCGGCCAGCATTCCATCGAAGACGGCGTGACGATTCCGATGGCCGATCTGCACGGTCCGTTCGACTATCACCTGACGCGGAAGCTGTGCCGGCTCGCCGATGAGCAGGACATCCCGTGTGCGCGGGACGTCTTCCGCTTTTACCGCTCCGACGCCGCCGCGGCGATCGAGGCGGGCGCGGGCACCCGCGCAGCGCTCGTCGGTTTCGGGCTCGACGGCAGCCACGGCTGGGAGCGCACCCATCTGGATTCGCTGCAGGCGGTGTACTGCCTGCTGCACAGCTGGCTGCAGACGCCGCTGACCTTCGCCAAATGGGATGCCAAGCCGTCGGGCAAGCTACGGGACTTCCCGTCGTCCGAGCAGCCCGCCCCGAGCGAGCGGTGGGTGCCGCTGGCCCGTGGGGAACACGATTCCCCCGGCGAGGCATCGCCGGGTTCGGTTTGGCCACCGTCGGAGGGCCCCCAGGCCTGAGGCGTTAGCGCCTAGCGTTCGGCGCCGCGGGGGATCCGGTCGGCGCGCCAGCACCGCGACTTCATGGGGACGTCGACCGCTTCGGCTTGCGGGAAGCGCTCATTCAGGGCGGCGCGGGCATTGGCGAGTCGCTGCGCTCGTTCATCGGGAGCCGCGATGATCACGCGGCTGTAGGTGCCCACCATCGCGACGATGTCGTCGATGCTCATCGTCCGCACGAACGTGAATGTCTCGCGGGCGACGTTGCGAAAGATCTGCGGATACGGCAGCACGACGTTTTCGTGGCGCCGGCGAAAGCGGTCGGGCGATTCGGCCTCGGGTGTGTCCTCGCCCGGCAGCAGGTCGAGGTCGCGCAGCCAGTCCACGTCACGATCCCGACTGGTCCAGATCAGACCGAATCGCCCGCCGTCGCGGAGCACCCGCCCGATCTCCGGAACGGCCCGTTGGGGATCCATCCAGTGCCACGCCGACGAGACAAACACTGCGTCCGCGGATTGGTCGGGAAGCGGAACCGCCTCCCCAGTGCCTTCGACGACACGAACCTCGGGGGAGCGCTCGGTGAGTACCGCCCGCATGCGCGCATCCGGCTCGACGGCGACGACCTCCGCCGCCCTGTGCACGAGTGTGCGGGTGAACAGCCCCGTGCCCGCGCCCAAGTCGACGGCCACCCCGCAATGGGGTGGCACCAGCCAGTCCACGACTAGCTGCGGTGGTTGTGGACGCAAGCCGTCGTAGTCCTCGGCGATCGAGCCGAAGGACGTCGCGCGCTCTTGACGATCAGTCACACGCAACAAGGTATGGCAGCTCGCTATGCAAGAGATGAGAAAGGGTGCCGCGTCACCACAGGGCGCTGTGATTTACGAGCGCATCCGCCACCAGTCCTATTCCGAAAACCAGGAACAAAAGCCGTACCGATATTGGTCCGTAGCGGGTCAGGGCGCGGACGAGCCTGCGCTGAATGCGCTTGGCGCGCATGGTTCGTCTCATCGAGAGCGCAAGGATCAGCAGCGGTGGGGAAAGGGCGATCGCCCAGTAGACGATGATGACCAACGGCCAGAAGGGCGGCCTCGGGTGCAGGGCGGCGAGCATGGCCAGCCCGGTGAGATAGGGGATAGCGGTTGGCGCCTGCCCGCTACCGACCGCCAATCCGAGGAACCCGAGCAGCCACGGACGCTCGCGCATCGCAGCCAAAGCCCAACCGGGCGCCGATGATTGGGCGGTCAACGGGAAGTAAGCCAGGCCGGTCAGCAAGAGGCCGAGCACCAACTCGCCGCGAAAACGGATGGCCGGTGTCACGTGGAAGCCGACGACGTGAGTCACGAAGCTCAGTCCCAGTACCATGCACAGCCCGAACGTGGTTGTCATGGCGAACACGCCCGTGATGAAGCTCAGGGCGCCCGGAATCGGCGACCGGCGATTCAACCGGCTGTCGAAGATGACCGCCGAGACCACCCCGAGATTGAGGACGTTCAACGAATCGAGAAACGCCAGACCGGCAAGCGCCAGCACAAGAGGACCCACGCGCCTGAAACCCGCTTATCGAGTGAACTGCTCGGGCGTGAACATCGAAGCGGCGATCATGCTGCAGACAATACGAGTCGACAAGCGGCGTGTCTGTTCGAGGCGGCGCCCGCCGGGCTCGGCGGGCACATCACCGAGGTGGCTCGTATCGGTCTCGATCCGGTCACACGGCATGGGGCGCCGCGGCTTTCGTTGTCACGCGTTCGAGAATGCAGGGCATGAGGCAGACGCGGGAGCCCGTCGGTGGCGGGTGAAATATCCCGCCAGACGTTCCTGCGGGGTACCGCCGGAGCGTTGGCCGCCGGTGCGGTTTTCGGCTCCGCCCGGGCCACCGCCGCTCCCAATCCCACCGGGTGGGAGAGTCTGTCCACCGCCATCGGTGGACAAGTCCTGCTGCCCGACAATGGCGCTTTCGGCTCGGCCAAGCAGGTGTTCAACACCAACTACAACGGCTCGACACCCGCCGCGATCGTCACCCCGACGTCGCCGGCGGACGTGCAAAAGGCCATGGCGTTCGCCGCCGCCCACAATCTAAAGGTGGCGCCGCGCAGCGGAGGCCATTCCTACACCGGCGCCTCCACCGCAAACGGCGTCATGGTGCTCGACCTGCGTCAACTGCCGGGGGGAGTCAATTACGACGCCGGCACCGGGAACGTCACGGTGACGCCCGCGACGAGCTTGTACGCGATGCACGAGACGTTGGCCGGCGCCGGCCGGGGCATCCCGACGGGGACCTGCCCGTCGGTCGGTGCCTCCGGTCACGCCCTGGGCGGGGGTCTGGGCGCCAGTTCCCGCCACGCGGGGCTGCTCTGTGACCAACTGTTATCGGCGTCGGTGGTCCTGCCAGGCGGTCAGGCCGTGACCGCGTCCAACGCCAGCAACCCCGATCTGTTCTGGGCGTTGCGCGGTGGCGGCGGCGGCAACTTCGGCGTGACCACCTCGCTGACCTTCGCCACCTTTCCCACGACGGATCTGGACGTGGTGAACCTCAATTTCCCGCCCGAGGCGTTGGCGCAAGTACTGGTCGGGTGGCAGAACTGGCTGCGCTCCGCCGACCGGAACAGCTGGGCGCTGGCGGACGCCACCGTCGACGGAATGGGGACGCATTGCCGCATCATGGCGACGTGCCCGGTCGGCTCGGGGGGCGCCGTGGGGGCGGCCATCACCAAAGCGGTTGGCGTGCAACCGACCGGGACCGAGAACCACACGTTCAACTATCTGGACCTGGTGCGCTATCTGGCCGTCGGGAACCTCAACCCGTCACCGCTCGGATATGTCGGCGGGTCCGACGTGCTGCCCGTCGTCAACGCGGCCACCGCCCAGGGGATCGCCAAGGCGGTCGACGCCTTTCCGCGTGGAGCGGGCCGCATGCTGGCCATCATGCATGCGCTGGACGGCGCCCTCGCCGATGTGGCGCCGGGGGCGACCGCCTTCCCGTGGCGTCGCCAGTACGCGCTGGTTCAGTGGTACGTCGAAACCGGCGATCCGGCGGCGGCGACCAACTGGCTCAACACCGCACACCAAGCCGTGCAGCCGTACTCGGTCGGCGGCTACGTGAATTACATCGAGGCGAACCAACCGGCCTCGCGGTACTTCAGCTCGAACCTGTCCCGGCTGACCGCCGTGCGCCAGAAGTACGATCCCAGCCGAATCATGTTCTCGGGGCTCAACTTTTAGTGAATGGCGTGAGCGTCTGCACCGCCACAGCTGGCAAGCCGGCGGACGGCCCTATAGCAAGCCCTACTTCGGATACCTCGCCGGCTGCGGCTACCGGCTCGCACCGATCGAACAAGTCACGGCCGGGCAGATCATGGCTGAGCAATTGAGGTTCTCGCCAGGCGACATCGCGACGCTGAACCGCATCAGGCGATTGCGGGATTGGCAATAACAGCTACGCATGAACCGCTACTACAACAAAACGCTGACCGAGGAGCAGTACCGCGCGGCTATCGGCTCCGTCCACGACGAACTCTCAGACCTCGGCGAGTTTCGCGGACCCATGTAGGCCGGCTGCGCTTGTGAAGAAGCGTCAACGCCGGCTCGGAATATGGTCGGCGAGCTCGTCGAGCAAGGCGTGATTCAAGCCGAAGGCCAATTTGACCTCGTCGACGATGCGCCCGATGTCATCTGCATTGGGGCGGAGCGCATCAAGGCGGGCACGATAGGCGTCTTTGTACCGCTTGGGTCGCACCGGGAATTCGTAGAACGCGAGCCCGAGGCCGCGAAGATCAAATGTGCGTTCGAGGGCTTTGTAAAGGACCCGGCCTCCCGAGAGGTCTCCGAGATAGCGCGTGTAGTGGTGGGCCACCAACGAGCCACCCCAAGTAAGCGTGGCGACCCGCTCGCTGTAGGCCGTCGCCGCGGGGGACTCGACCGCGCGGGCGCCGTCGGCGCGCCAGTGCCGCAGATCGGCGTCGATGGCCGGAAGGCGCTCTAACGCCGGGTCGTACACGGCGGCCACCATGGGGTCCTTGCGGTGGGCCCGCATGGCGTCCTCGAGGGCGGCGTAGACCACGCGTAACCGAAGCAGGTATTCGGAATATCCGCGAGCGGCCACCCGGCCCGCAAGCAGTTCGGAGATGAATGCGCTCCGTTCGGCGGCGATATGTTCCGCCGCCGACCCCTCTTTCATCGCGATCGACAAGCGGCCACGTGTAGGAATGTTGATCGGGCGCATGTCCTGTCAGATTACATTGGCGACTGCGGGCAACGAGGTGACGGCAAAAATCGCAACCCTAGGCTTCAATCGACACAGGTGAAAACGGGGGAGCCGCGGGGCCCCGTCCGCCGCGGCGCTGGACCAGCTCAGCGACCTCTGCCCGCACTCCGACGGCCTGGTGGAGCGTCGTGGCGAGGCGATCGACGACAGGTGTCGGGCCACTTCGAACACCACGTCACCATCATCAGCCTCGGCCGAAGTCAAACGCAAACGACTGTCGGCATCTACAGTTCAGCGAATAGTGCCAATGACGTCCGAAGAAATCGAGATGGCGAAAAGCGTTGCGCCTAAAAATGACAACGAGAAAATCGTGGTCGATTTTATACACGCCGCTTACGGCGAGAAAATGGACATCGACGGGATGACCGCGCTCATGGCCGACGACTTGGTGTGGCAACTTCACGTGCCTCTTTCCCCGGTCGTTCGCGGACGTGACGCCGCTCGTGCGGAACTCGAGAAGCACAACACACTTTCGACGGGAATGGTCGAGGGCAGCGAGATCCACACCATCGTGTCCGACGGTGCCACCGTTGTCGTCGAGCGCGTCGATGTCAACGCCATGAACGGTGTCGCCGTAACGTTCTACGTCACCGCGTTCTTCGGTGTCCGCGACGGTTCGATCACTTCCTGGCGAGAGTATTGGGACACCACACACGTCGCCCAGCAACTGGGCATAGATCCCGCGCTCATGTTCGTGCCGCTAAAGAGTTGAGCCACGGGGGATTAGCGCGCCGCGCTAGCTGGATGCGCCGAGGATCTTGATCGCGAACACGAGCGAGTCGCCCGGCCGGATTCCAGCGCTGGGTTGGCCGTTGGGGTAACCATCCGCGGAAGTCATCGCGACGCCTACCGTGGACCCGACCTTTTGTCCCGCGATGGCCTTCTGGAAGCCCGGCACGACTCCGTTGAGCGGGAAGTCAACCGGGGCGCCCCGTTCGTAGCTGTTGTCGAACACCGACCCGTCACGTCCGTTGACGCCCATGTAGCAGACGGAAACCCTGGCGGCGGCGGGGACCACGGGCCCGTCTCCCGCGTGCAGCGTATGGACCTGAGTTTGGGTCACGCTGAACGGGGTCGTCACGTCCACGCGCGGTGCCGTCGTGTCCGTGGACCCGGTGACCGCGACGCTGCCGGTGCTTCCGGCCAGTGTCCAGTCGGGCGTTCCGCCATTCTGCGGGGGTGCCGTGGGGCAGGAGCCGGCCGCGGTTGCCGTGCCCGATCCGGCGAGCGTCAGAACGGTTGAGATGGCACAGGCCGCGATGGCGGAATAAACCAGGGAGGATTTCACGGCCGCCACGCTACAGCCAGGCATCGCGTCCGTTGGCGGTAGCCCGGCGCCGGGGCTGTCATGTGCAGAGGCTGGGCGCGTCGCACACATTGCCGGGGCAGTAGGTGGAGTGCGCGGCGTCGACCATGGTGCCGACGTCCAACAGCGTCACGCCCCTCGCGTTCAAATGAGCGTGAACGTCGTCGGCAATCTGTTGTGGCGTCCAACCCCACGTGAGGTCGTAGCAGATGAGGTGGGCCTCCCCGATGAGCGCCTCTTCCGTTCGGGGCGGCCACGTGAGTCCGACGGCACGCAGTTGTGCGAGGTATGCGTCATCCTGCGGGGTGGCGGCCGCAAGCGCAGCACTGCCGGCCAGGGCAGCGCCCGACATCATGGGTATGGCGAGTACGGCCAGCCAACGACGTGAGGGCATCCGATTACCTTCCATTCTTTGCGTCAGCGTGGCCGCCAAAACTGTGCCGCTTCAAAGCTGCTCAGGTATGGACAATAACGAAAATTCCCGAAGGCGGGTCCGCGTTCTCACGCTCTGTCGCGATCGCGTTCTTTAGTGAGTAGGCGTTTCGGGTCTCGTTCATACGCCCACCCGCCCAAAGGAGGCCTCCCATAGCCAGTGGAGCTGGTGTGGTGTCCGGCTACCGTTCATTGCCGTAATGGCCGAGAAACAGGTAGGCAAATTTGCAGAACTACTTTTGCGGTGTGTCTTATCCTGCTTGCGAACCGCACCCGGCAGATTGAGGGGAATGTTGTCACTGACACGAAGCCGCCTTGTGGTGGTCGTGTTGGCGACTATCGGGCTCCTCGTGTTCGCGGCGATGTTGTTCGGCGCGAACGGCGCCCCGGGCCGCTGGTTACTCGCCCCGGCCGGCTCTGTCATTGCGGGCGTCTTCGCACTCGCATGTTCAGCCAGTGCCGCGCGCGGTTCTCGAGGCCGCCAACGCCTTGCGTGGACCGTCATGGCGACCGGATTGTTCGGCTGGACCGTCGGCCAGGCAGTGTGGTGTTACGTCGCTGTGGGTGGCAATCCTCCGGCCGCGGATCTCTCGGCCGCCAACTTGGGTTACCTGATCTTGCCGCTGTGCGCGTTGGCCATCGCAATTACGATTCCCAGCCGCGACGACTCCCGATTCGGAATCGGCCTCCTAATTGACGGCGTCCTCGTCACCGCGTCGCTGTTGGTGGTTCTCGTCATTCTGCCGCTGAGTCGCCCTGGGCACCCATCCCAGACGGTCAACGTTCCACGGATCCTGTTGGCCACCGCCGCGGGCGTATATGTGGGGCTCGTCGCCACGACCTTCATCGTCGTGAAGAAGGCCGAGGCCGGTCGCAAACTCTCACCATCACTGATGATGGTGGGCTGGGGATACATTGCAGCCGCCGGGATAGTCCACGTCTACATGGATTACGCCGACCATGCTCCCAACGACCTCGTCGTCCTCGGCTGGGTCAGCGGAATGTATTTCATCGCGCTCTCCGGAATCACTTCCCGGCCGACACCGGAACCCGACCTCGGCTTTTCGCAGCCCTCGTCGAGGGCGTCGCTGTGGCTGCCATACCTGCCCGTACTGCTGGCCATTGTCGTTGGCGCTGTGCACTTTTGGCCCACCTACCGAAAAGAGGCGTTCATCTTCTCGGTTTGTGTGGTGCTGTTCCTCACCACCTTGGCCCGCCACGTATTGCTGCTCGAGCGAAAGCAACGTCTACTCGTCGCGGTGTCGGACGCCGCCCTCCGGGACCCGTTGACGGGGTTGGCAAATCAGCGACTCTTCGACGATCGCCTGGCGCATGCGCTGCGCTTACACGTTCAGCACAGCGTGCCGGTCAGCGTACTCACGGTGAGCGTAGATGATTTCAAGCTGGTCAACGACACGCTCGGTTACGACGTGGGGGACAAGCTACTGCGGAGCGTTGGCGAGCGGATCCAGGCCAACGTCAATGACAACCACACCGTTGCGCGGATGAGTGGGGACGAATTCGCGATCCTGGTCGAAGACCGTCCCGACGCGGCATTGCACGTTGCCAACGGGATAGCCCGATCCTTCGAGGAACCCGTCGATATCGAGGATCAACGCCTAGACGTACGCGTGAGTATCGGCGTCACCTCGGCGGGATCGGAACCGGTCGCCGCCCCGACGCCGGAGGATCTCCTGAAACGCGCCGATGCGGCACGCGCCGTCGCGATGCTGGCGAGCTCGACCAACGTGCGGACGTTCACGCCTGAGATGGACGCTCAGCTTGGCGAGGCGCCGGCATACGACAGTGCCATCGCACGATTGCAGCTGCTTGGCGAACTGCGACGCGCCATCGAGAACGGCTCGCTGACTCTGCTGTACCAGCCGAAATTCGGCATGACGACCGGTGCCGTGAGCGGGGTAGAGGCGCTCGTGCGGTGGCAGCATCCGCGCTTCGGTGTGCTGGAGCCCGCCCAGTTTTTGCCCCTGGTCCGCGAACACGGGCTGATGCATGCGCTTACCGATCTGGTGCTGTCGCGCGCCGTCGCTGACGCTGCCGCGTGGCACGAGGCCGACGCCGCGATCCCCGTCGCGATCAACCTCGCCGCACCCTCCCTGGATAAGGATGCACTGCCGGACCGGATCATGTCCGTGCTCAACGCATACGCGATGTCTCCCAGTTTGCTCACGATTGAGATCACCGAGGATTTGGTGGTGGCCGACCTGGCGAGGGCCCGCACGGTGCTCGATCGTCTGCGCGAGAACGGCATTCGGGTGGCGATCGACGACTTCGGCAGCGGCTACGCCACTCTGACCTATCTGCGCGAGTTACCGGTCGATGAAGTCAAACTCGGCCGTGAATTCATCGCGCCGATCCTGCACGACGACCGCGCCGCAATCATTACGCACTCGGTCATCGAATTGGCATCTGCTTTCGGCATCGCCACCGTTGCGGAAGGCGTCGAAGACCTCGCAACGGCCCAACGACTCAAGGATTACGGTTGCGACGCCGTGCAAGGGAACTTCTTCTGCCCCCCATTACCGGCTTCCGAGATCCCGCGAGTCTCCGGCATCTCGACGCTCGCGGCGCAGTAGTCGTCGTGTCGCAACTGACGGTGATGCCGCGGACTGATCAGTCCGCGATCGATCGCTCCAGGGCGACCAGCGACGCGGCGAGATAGTCCTCACCGAAAATCGGCATTTCGCCCACTCGGTCGCGGAAATCCTGCCGTGCGCCGCTCCAGTCATACGTGAGCGTCACGTCGGTGCCACTCCCATGGGGTGCGAGGTCGTAGCGCCAGAACCACCCACCGGGATTGTGATTGCCCGCCTCGTCGAGCGCGCCAGGCATCCACCCGATGGCACGGTCCTTGTGGAAGACATTGACCAGGTTGTGGGTGACGTAGTCGCCGCCTGCTTGTGTGAGGTACATGTTCATCGCGAACATCTGTCCCGCGCCGGTGATGGGCGCAGCGTCCACCGCGTCACGGACCCAATCAGTGGGCTCGGTGTTCTGGTGGCGGGATGGGTCGACGAGGACGGCGAAGATCTCGGCCGGGGTCGCCGCGATGGTGCGGGTGACGACGTAACGTTCGGCGGTGGCGCTCATTCGTTGTTCTCGCTACCGGGTCCGTAGGCGGCTGCAATATCGGGGGAGCCAAGCCAACCCGAGTAGGTGGGGCGAGAGGGCCATCCTTCGGGTGAATCGAGCCATTCCTCCTGCCGGCCCCAAGGCAGGATGTCGATCAAGCCGAACGCGTGACTGAGCTGCTCGGTGCCTCGCCCATTGGTATGCCAGGTCCGGTACACGCGGTCTCCGTCGCGTAGGAACACGTTGACCCCGAAACCGCCGCCGGGCGGAGCATCCATGTCGGCGGCGAAGGGACTCTGCGATGACGAGTACCACTCCATCCGGTTGCCCACCTTCCGCTTATAGAGGAGGGCTTCCTCAATCGGTCCGTTGGTGACGATGACGAACCTGGCGTCGTAGTTGTCGAGGAACTCCAGTCGGGTGAACTGCGATGTGAAACCCGTGCAGCCGCCGCACTGCCACTCCGCGCCGTCCGACCACATGTGGTGGTACACGATGAGCTGCGAGCGGCCGGCGAACACGTCGACCACGCGGATCGGGCCGTCAGCCCCGATCAGTGTGTAGTCCGCCAGTGCGACCATCGGCAGACGCCGGCGCTGGGCGGCGACCGCGTCCAATTCGCGAGTGGCGGCCTTCTCCCTTGTGCGCAATTCGTCGAGCGCGGCGCGCCACGTTTGTTGATCAACGACTGGCGGCAGGGCCGTGTTCTTGGTTGACATGCGATACACCTTTGCTTCGATTTCTCCGTCTCGAAAGGTCTGACTGCGGAAGTGTCCGAAATTCATCGGAGACCCTCGCCGCGGCGAACGTATCTGCAACTTGCCGCGATGGTCTTGACCTGAGTCCGGGGCTCGGTTCGATAATGCATAGACGACGAGGGGAGGCCGTCAATCAAAACGTTCGTTCGCCGTCTTGGTCCCGCCGTTATGGTGGCGTTCGGGTCGAGGGGTGAGTGGTGGGACACGGGACCCGGGTGCCAACGTGTGCCGGTCGCTGGCCGGCTCACGCGCGCACATGGCTTGCGACGAACCGATTCTCGGACGTAGCGATCTCGTGTCAGGTAAAGTAGGCTGAATGGATAGTGGACGTAGACGTCTACAATTTTCAGCGAACGAAGGCGCCATGTTGTATACCGCACCGTCGCCTTTTGACGACCCCACTGAGCCCATCGATGTCCTGACGCTGCGTGCGTGGTGGGCGCACCACCAGAGCGAACAGCAGGCGAGGCAGCGGCGCCAGCGACGGCCCGTCGCGTTCGGCCGAACCAATAGGCCGGCGCCGAACTAGGGGGCAAGGGCATTCGAGGCGCAGCTCACGGCGTTCCCGAACACATGAAAGGAAAGCCACACCACGGCTTCTGCGTCGCCTCGGGCGGGGGTGGACCCGCGCCCTCCCAGATACCGGGGGCGACGTTTCCGTGCCCCCAGACCACGCCGTACCAGGTATGGCACTGACTCGCATCCCAGTGAACTTCCGTCCCCGGACATCCGCGTCCCGTCTGTGGATGAAGCCCGGTTTTCTGATCTTCCGGACAACACGTATATGGGCCGCTTGCGCCCGGTGGTACTGGCCCGTCTTCCAGCGAGGAGCCATGCGTCGGCAGCACAGAGCCGGGTTGGGCTTGCGCGCTACCTAGGGCCAGCCCGATTCCGGCTACCGCGACGCCACTCGACAACACCGCCGCGGCAACGGCTTTCAAGAAAATCGGGGTTGTACCCACGGTAGTGTCCTTTCGCTGTCGTCAGGCAAGTATCTAACGCCGTAACCGCGATATTGTGGCGCTTTTGGCTGGCTACCGATCCCAAAGGCGGCCGCCAAGCCGACGTCCAAACATGTCCGTTGGTAGCGTCGATAGGACTTCTAGCACTGCTATTGACACGACCGGGCTCTGGGGTTAGCGTTGCTAGCAGGTACGAACATGAGCGGAGTTACGACATGGTTTTGGACGTCATCGCCCGTGCCGCTGCACTGATCGCGGTGCTTGGTACCGCAGTCGTCTACGGCACCGACGTGTTCTGCGCGATCGTGCTGCAACCTGCCTTGGCGTCGGTCGACGACGATGCCTTGGTTGTGGTCACGGGACGCGTGCACCAATACGGAGACCGGCGGATGCCTGTGCCCGGGGCGGTCGGGGTGGTGGCCACTGCGACGAGTGCGGTGCTGGCCACGGTGGCCGCGCACGGGGCGGAGGCGATCGCGGCGGGCGTCGCTCTGATCCTGCTGTTGGTCTGGCTTGCGCTGTACGTGAAGGTGAGCGCACCCATCAATCGGCGACTGACAGCGGCGGCGGACGCTAGCCAGCCGGTGCCGAATGGACGTGCGCTGCAAGCAAAGTGGGACTCGATCATCGGCGCTCGAGCGCTGCTGCAGGGTCTGGCCGTGACCGCCTTATGCGTGGTGCTGATGATCTGACGCGGCCCTGGATCCCCGCCGGCCCACTTCGACGCCGTTTTCGCCGATTCACTGACGAACCCGAGGGGTGCTCGACATGACCGCTACCAACATCGGCTACACGCTCGCCGGACTCCTGGCCGCGGGCATCGTCTTCATCGGCGCACGGTTCATCGTCGCGCCGCGTGTCGCCGCCGCCGGCTACGGCGTGCTACCCGACCTGGACCAGCCTGGTGCGGGCGCCTACCTGAGCGTCAAGGGCGTGCGCGACATCGCCACGGGGCTGTTCGTAATCATCCTGATGATTGCCAGCACGACCCACCTGGTCGGCTGGGTGATGCTGGCCGCCACGGTCATTCCGCTCGCCGACGCCGCGATCGTGCTGCGTCAGGGCGGATCCAAGGCGATCGCCTGGGGAGTCCACGGCGTCACGGCCGCCGTCATGTTCGTCACCTCCGCGCTCCTGCTCGTCTCCTAAGGTGCAGGGCCCGCGTTGTTTCACACCCTCGCGAGAACTTGGCGAACAGAAGGCGCGGGGGAGAGAAGCACAGAATGCCGCCGTGCAGGAGCCGACGCTAGTGGACGATCGATTTGGGGCGCGGGACCGGTATGCCGTTGATCCCGCGCACGAAGCTCACGGCGGACACCGGAACAGTGCACGCCAGCGAGGCTTGAATTCCGTTTAACGCTTGGGCGTCAATGCTCGTCGTAATGTCCGTCGTGCGCGGCATGCCGACAGCCGTCATGCACGTAGTCGACGTGGTCACCGTGGGGGATCGCGACGTGGCCACACCCGTCGCCGTGCTGATGATCGTGTTGCTCGTGCACCGTGTGGCCCGCTGGCTCACACTCGTCGTAGTGGTTCTCGTGCTGCCGATGGACATGACCGTCATGGACGTAGTCGACGTGGTCACCGTGCGGGATCGCGACGTGACCGCATCCGGAGCCATGTACATGGTCGTGCCGAAGATGCTCGTTGTGCAGTGTGCCGGTCATTGTTTCATCACCGCCCGTACCGAACTTGGATTCGCGCTACGTGTGCGACCGAGACCCCCACTGTAGCCCCGTACTCAAGCTGGACGCCAGACAATGGCCACAGTTTCTATGCCCGATGACCGGCCGCAACGTCTAGCCGCCTTGGCATTTGGCGTCAGACGAGAGGGGAGACATCACTGGCGCCCGGGCCGTGCCTGACTGCTTCACGAAGTGCCGCCAAGCCGTTCGCGCGATGCACCTTCACCCCGCTGCAACGCCGAGGGGTGGTCCCACACTGGCCGTGGGGACGCATCCGGTTGCTGTTACGGCTGTCAACGCGAGGATCGCGGTAACGACGAGCTTTGCGGTTAAACGTGACATGACACTCCGTTCATCCGGCCCCTGTCCGAACTGTAGAGGGAAGGGAGACTAATTTCAATAGTGATTGAAATAGGAGTTGCTTGCAGGCATCATTCCTAAGAGAATTCAGCCGCGGAACGCGCCCATCGTGGCGAATACGAACGAGAAGGGGAGTCACTTGACGACCAAGGTCCCGCCGGTCAAGGTCGCGCGAGCCGTTGAACAGGTCCGCCACCAACTGTCGCGGTTACGCCAACGCTTCGCTCCGCGAGCGGCGGTGATGATGGAGTTGATCCTGAATGCGTGGGTTGCTCAAGCGATTACGTCCGCTGCGGATCTCGGTGTGGCGGACGCCCTGGCGGACGGCCCGCTATCCGGCGAGCAGCTGGCGGAACGAGTCGGCGCGGACGCCGACGCCCTGACGCGACTCATGCGCGCGCTGATCGGCATCGGGATTTTCCGCCAGTGCAACGACGGGTGTTACGCACTCACCCCGCTCGCGGACACTCTGCGCACCGACGCGCCCGTGTCAATGGCGGGGATGGCGCGATGGGTTGGGTCGCCTCAACATCGCGAGCACTGGAGCCACCTGACCGGCGCCATCCGGACCGGAAATGCGGTGCTTCCCGAGCTTCGCGGCAAGCCGGCCTTCGAGTACCTGGCTGACGAAGTTGAGCTGGGGGGAATCTTCAACTCGGCCATGACCAATGTGTCCGAGTTCGCGACCGTGCCCTTGACCGCGGCCTACGACTTCGGTGCGTTCGGCACGATCGTCGATGTCGGCGGCGGGCAAGGTCGGCTGTTGGCGGCGATCCTGGAGACGGCTCCGAATTCGCGCGGCGTGCTGTTCGACCTTTCGGAGGTCGTAGCCGGCGCCCCCGAGTTGTTTCGCAAGTACGGTGTCGACGACCGCGTCCGGATCGAGGAGGGCTCGTTCTTCGAATCCGTACCGGAGGGCGGCGACGCGTATGTGCTCAAGAACGTCATTCACGACTGGGCCGAGGACGACGCGGTTCGCATTCTGAAGAACATCCGCGCCGCGGCCCGCACCGGCGCGCGACTGTTGCTCTGCGAGTTCGTCATTCCCGACCATGACCGCGACTTCCACGGCAAGTGGGTGGACATCGAGATGCTCGTCGTCGCCGGCGCGCGCGAGCGCACCGCGCACGAATACGGCCACCTGTTCGGCCAAGCCGGTTTCCGGTTAGATCGCATAGTCGACACCGTGTCGCCGCTCAGCATCATCGAGGCGACCGCGGTGTAGTCGAGCCATTCACCGCCGTGTCGGCGCGCTTGGCCGGCTTACTGCGACGGCAGGTCCAGACCGAGCTCGTCGACGGGGACGGTCAAGAACCGGTGCACTGCAGGCCCCACGAACCCGACCACCTCATCAACCCCAAGCGTCGACAGGGGCGGCACACGCATGATGTACCGCAGCATCGCGGTGCCGACGAGGTTGGTCGCGGCCAGCATCGCACGGAGTCGCGCTTCTTCACCACCGCCCAAAGTGCCGGACACCGCAGTGAACAGGTAGTCGTGCAGGAAACCGCGAAATGCATCGTTCGCATCGCTGTTCGTCGTCGCGGACTGCACCATCGACGCCATGCTCGCGGCCGTATCGGGTTGCTCCCAGAGACCAAGGTAGGCCCGCACCACGCGGCAGCCTAGGTCGTCGTCCTTTCGGGTGAGCTCAGTCGTGAGCAGGTCAGACGGCAGCACCAATTTCATCGCCTCGCGAAACAATGCGGCCTTCGAGCCGAAGAGATAGAGGACCATCGACGGATCTACTCGCGCATCGTCGGCAATGGCACGCAGCGTCGTCTTGTCATAGCCGTGCATAGCGAACTGCCGCTTGGCCGCGCGCAAAACCGTGTCGCGCGATACCGGCTCGCCTTGGCGTCTACCGCGGCGCTTCATCATCTTCCCAGGTGGCGGCATGGGCGAACCCTATCATTTCAATCGTCGTTGAAAAGACCGCACAGCGGTTGTACGCTCCGCATGGGAGTAATTCTATGGATATTGAAAAATCCTGGGTCGCTCTTGAACTGGCCAGCGCCGTCCGCGGAGAGGACTGACGACATGGACTTCGCGTCGCTGCCTCCGGAGGTCAACTCCGGACTGATGTATGCCGGCCCGGGGTCGGGGCCGATGCTGGCGGCCGCGGCGGGTTGGGACGCGTTGGCCGCCCAGCTGGAGTCGACCGCCAGCGGCTACGCGGCCGAGCTGGCCGGATTGACCGGCCAGGCATGGTCCGGCCCCTCGTCGGTGCTGATGACCGCCGCGGCCACGCCCTATGTGGAGTGGCTGTCCGCCGCCGCCGCTCAGGCCGCGCAGACCGCCGCGCAAGCCTACGGAGCGGCGGCGGCCTACGAGGCGGCGTTCGCAATGACGGTGCCCCCACCGGTGATCGCAACCAATCGCGCGCAGTTGATGGTGTTCATCGCGACGAATTTCTTCGGGCAGAACACCGCGGCGATCGCGGCGACTGAAGCCCAGTACACGGAGATGTGGGTGCAAGACGCCACGGCGATGTATGGCTATGCCGCCGCCGCCGAGACGGCGAGCACCTTGGCCCCGTTCGACGAGCCGCCGCAGACGACCAACCCGGCGGGGCGGGGCGCCCAGGCCCAGAGTTTGGCACAGGCCGCCGGCAATGCCACCGGGACTACACAGCAGCTGGCCTCGACCAACGCGACGATGCATACCCTCAGCTCCACCACCGCCGACACCGTCGGGCCCCTCGCTCCGGGCCAAACTGTCACCGTCGCGCCGGGAGACACCATCGCCGTCGGCGCCAACACCGGCATGTACGTCAACAGCGGCTCGATCACGATCACCGGCTCCGGCACCAACCTCATCAGCTTCGGCACCGTTATCGTCAACCCTGGCAGCACAATTCACACGATTATCGACTGCTCCGAGGGCGGTGTTTTGATCCCGAGGGCGTCGACGTCACCGCTGGCTCGAGTCCCATAGTCCTTGCCCCCGGATCGTTCCAGGAGGTTCTGGTCAGCCTCGTCAACGGCTCCGCCACACTCGCCGTTGTCGGCACTGAACAGGTCGCCGTCCAGACGTTCGCAAACACCGCAACCGCCATCGCCGGCCCCGCTGGCGCGTCCATCACCAACGTGTTCGGCACCGTCACCGTCGCCGCCGTCACGCCGATCCCTAGTTCGCCGAGCGTCTTAGGGGTTCCCGCGTTGGGCGGGCTGGCGTCGCCAGGCCTCGCGGGTACCGCAGGAATTCAGCCTCAACTCAACGTGGATGAGCTGTTGGAATGGGCTCACACCGTCTCCGGTGCTGACCAGGCCGGCGCCCTGGCGGGTGCCGGTTGAGGGCAGGAAAGCCGTGCTAGGCGGCGGCATGGAGGAACCTGCCAACACCCGTGTGGGTTGGCCGTTCCATCCCTCGTCCGGTGTTGGTGCGCCGTCAGCGGAAGCAGGGAAGGCGGTCGCGCTTGGGCCGCTGTCGGTTCCGCCGGCCTGGGCGCCGATCACCTCGGTGGTCGGATCCACCACGCCCGCAATGGTTTCCAGGACCCGTGCCGCCGACCGGCCGGTTATTCCAGAAAGATTGCCGGGTCACACCTTCCAGCAGACGCTGATGGCAATGGTGAGCAGATGCGACGCCTCACTGCGAGGATGACGGCGCCCGGAGATGGTGGCGGATCTGCGGCGTAGCCGGCAAGCCTCGAAAGCACAGATCCGCTCTACCCGTGGTCATTTCAACCTGATCCTCAACCTCGAATCATTGGTCCGAATGACCCGCCCGATAATCGGCACCCGAAACCTGTTTGTGCGCAATCGGGTAAGCCTTGCTAGCGCTCACCGTCTCCGCTTCCGTCGCGTTTCCCGGACTTTACGGTCGGCGCGTCGCGTCGGCGGGTAGAGATGGACGGGTCGTAACAGGACTGCTGCGACCTGCGATCATTCGGCTCGCCGGTCTCGCAAAATGTGCGGTTGAAACCGCGCGCAGTGATCGTGCAATAACGGTCCGGCCGTCAGACTCTTCTGTCAGGATATTGAGCGTCAACGCCGCAGGCTGGAGGGGGCGCGTTGCCGTTTGGGAGTCGTCGCCTGTATCGCGGGCTATCTGCGGTCGTGGTCGCCGCGGCGGGGTTCAACGCGCTCGGGCTGTGGGGAGTCGCGGCGGCGCAACGTGTGCAGTTTGTCCTCGAAGCAACGATCTGTTTCGGCGCGTTACTCGCTGGGCTTGTCGTCACGCGCCGGGTGACCGGCCTGTGGCGGTGGTGGCGGGTTGCGCTCCTCGTGGCGATCGTTACCTTTTTGACCGCCGAGTTTTTCTCGTGGCTGGGCCGCGCCGAGGACCGCGGGGCAACCGCGCCGCAACCAGCCGTCATCGGCTACTTTCTCGCAGGACTGTTGTTCGCCACCGCAATGGTGCTTCTCGTGCGTGCCGGGAACCATCTCGACAACAGAGCATGGGTGCGAATTTGGCCGGGGGTCATCACCACCGTCCTCGATGGCTCGCTGGTGGCCCTGGCATTTTGCCACTTGGTGTACGTCGCCCATCTGGGTGCCATGGACGGCGCCGCGCTGCCGCGGTCGACGAATTCCGCGGTCGTCATCGGAATTGCCGCTGTTGAGCTCGTCGTGGTGGTGGCCGCAGTTCTCATTGCGATGTGGTACCCGCCGTATCGGCCGGGCCGGGCGAACTACATGCTGCTTGCAGCCGCGGTGATTACCCTCACCTCCTCGGACAGGCTGCTGGCCTACTTCCGGAGCGTCGGAGTGACGACGTTGGACCTTTGGGTCGGCACTGGATTCGTCATCGCTCCGGTGTTGATCGCGTGGAGCCTGCTTGAACTGCCGCCCCGACCCCGACCACCCCACGACGAGATGGAACAACCCACGAACTGGGCGCAGCTGACCCTGCCCTACGTGGGCTTCATGGGCAGCACCGCTCTCCTCGCGTTCCACGTGCTCATCGGCCGAATGGTGGACCCGATCTTCGTCAGCACTTATCTGGCGATGGCACTGCTGGTCGCGACCCGCTACGTGGTGGCAATGCGCGTGCAGCGGATGTTGACCGGACAGCTCGTGGACGCCAAGCGCCGGCTTGCACACCAGGCCCACCACGATGCATTGACCGGACTACCGAATCGATTGTTGTTGGCGCAGCGGCTGGATGACGCGATACGCGAGGGACCGTTCGTTTTGATCTTCGTCGACATCGACGACTTCAAAGAGGTCAACGACCGATTCGGGCACGCCGCCGGCGACGAGCTGCTGTGCGCGATCAGCGAGCGCCTAGCGCGTTGCCTCCGGCCCGGAGACACGCTGGCTCGCATTGGGGGAGACGAGTTCGCCATCCTGATCCCAGGTGGTGTCGAAGGACCCGAGATCTTCGCCGACACGCTACGGGTGGCGCTGCGGAGTCCGTTCTCGGTGCAGGGGAGTTCGGTGCGGGTGCGCGCCAGCATGGGCTTGGTCAGTCCCGGTTGTGACGGTCTCCCGCCGACGTCTGACGACCTGCTCAGGCAGGCCGACATCTCGATGTACACCGGTAAGCGGCTGGGCAAGGACACCGCCGTCGTTTACCACCCGGCATTCAGTGTGTCGGAAGATTTTTCGACGGCGCTCCGGCAGGCGAAGGGGCGCATTCCGGACGGCTTTCGGCTGAAGTATCAGCCCGTGGTGTCCCTCCCACAGGGCGTTCCCGTCGCGGTAGAGGCGCTCGCCCGGTGGACAACACCGAGCGGGATACAGATTCCTCCCCAGACATTCGTCTCCCTGGCCGAAGCGAATGGCATGGGGGCACAACTCGATGCCATGGTGCTCGATCTGGCCTGCGCGGAGATCCAAGCCGCGGGCCTCGATCTGGATCTCCACATCAATGTCGGTGCTGCGCGACTTGGCAGCGTTGAGTTCGAAGATGTCGTCAGCCGCACGCTCGCGCGACACGGCTTATCTCCGCGCCGGCTAGTCCTGGAAATCACCGAGACGGTTCCCGTAGTTGACGTCCCCGACGGGGCGGCAGCGATCAGACGGCTGTCCGAATCGGGCATCAGGGTCGCCTTGGATGACTTCGGCGCGGGCTACAACTCGCTGACGTACCTTCACGAATTGCCCGTGCAAATCGTGAAACTCGACCGCGGCCTCGTAGTGGGCGTCGAGCCGGGCCGAAACCTGACGTTGTACCGGTCGGTCATCGGCTTATGCGAGGCGCTCGGTCTCAACGTGATTGCCGAAGGCATAGAAGCAGTCGAGCAGGCCGAGACGGTTTTCAAAGCCGGGTGCGCATTGGCACAAGGTCACCTATTCGGGGCAGCATCCGATCTCGTCGATATCGCCATACCCTCCACCGCCAACTAGCAAGGGGAACAATCCACGTCACCGACCAGCGCAACAACGACGAGGTACTCAACCTCGGGGTCCGTTCAATCTGGTTGTTGAGTGGGGCATTTCGATAGTGGCCAGCATCGTCCCTCGGGCGATGGTCGTGTCCACCTGGTCCGACGTTGCCGATCAGGACGCGATGAACGAGAGCAGATCGGGGTTGAGGACATCGGCGTGCGTAGTCGGCATGCCGTGCGGGTAACCGGCATAGGCCTTCAACGCACCCGCCGCTGCCGGACATGCCCTGTCGCCACCAGTTCGCGATGACCACCTCGGACGGCTCGACCGTAGCCAGCGGGCGCTGTCCCGTCACGCGTGGGGGCAGAAGATGCCAAGGATCTGTTGGCAGTTGTCCTTATTGATGAGCCCCGGCGGAGGCGGGGGCGGCGGTGCCGGCGGGTTGTCGCCGTCCCAAATGTTCTGGGCGACATTGCCCTGCCCGAAGTAGACGTAATAGTAGGTGTGGCAGATGTTGTTGTCCCAAATGACGGGATTGGTGACGTGGTTACCGGTCGGCGGCAGAGGTTCCCCTGGGCACCAGCGGTGCGGGCCGCCATCGGCGTTGGCGGTGCCCGCGGCGAGCCCGAGACCTGCGACGCCCAAACCGCCGGCCACTAGGGCGGTGGTCGCAAACCGCACGATTCGTCGCATCATGATTCCTATTCCATCGGGTGGCGGCCCGTGGTGGGCAGCTTTCGAGTTGGAGTAGACAACGCGCCGATCGCTACCGATCCCAAACTTGGCCTGCACATTGGAGCCGCCCATACCGCCCCTACAGCGAGGTAGGGGCGCCTTCAGCCGAGCAGGGTCGGCGCGGAGCACGACTCTGTGCTGTGACCGTTAAGGATCGTTACCGGAATCGTGATTTCCGCACTCGTATCATCGGATCTACGAGAATCCCGAAGCGTTCCGCTCAAATAACGCGGATCGGCATCCGCAAGCCTGGGGGGCTGATATGACAACCGCAATCGCCGCGCACGAGTTATTCGAGAAATACACGTCCGACGCGCACGACGATTTCGCTTCGGCGGTAGCGAGAGTCAACGCTGTCGCCTGGCAAGGGGACACCATTCTCGCCGAATTGAAGCCGCGCTGGCGGCCCACGGAAGAAGAGATCGTGCGCGCGGCGATCACGGTGATATTGGCAGCCCTCGTCGCGGTGATCGGTGTCGCCGCGATCGCGATCTTGACAATGGGCTAGTAGCGGATAAGGCGCGGAGACTTATGACCGCGCGAGCGGATTCGATCAGAGATCGTATGTCATCAGCACAGCCCTGAAACGCTACCGACAACCGGTGAACACCTGAGCCGCCGCGGCTCGGCTATACGGGTAGGGGAAGGCATATTCATCCGATTGAAGGTCGCGTCGCTGACTTGACATAATGTCGCTTATCGGCACAACGGGTTACCCGGTCATCGCACGAAGGTGGCACTCTCGACGACGTTGGGACGAGTCCGCCGAGACACGCGGGCGCGCTCGCGCGCAATCGCCACCCGTCCGGCTCTGACGCGGGACCCCTGAAACCTGCCTGGTCGGATAAGGGACCGACGCCGGCCACGACACGATGATCGGGCGGTTGGCGAAGCCGGCGATGCCCCCCAGCCCCCCTCCCGCGTGCATGGCCACAATTCGTCACGGTGACGAATTGTGCACCGCCGCCCGAGCGGTACTGGCGACACGGATGCGATCGCTCACCAGCGAACCGCGCCGACTCGACGCCGATCATCACTACGGGCCACGGATGAACGGCGCGATCCACACAACTCGGTCACCGGCCGCCCGCGCACGCCCAGGACGCTCTGGTGCATCTTCCGTGCCCCGTCCCCCTGGTGCCGGCCTTGATGACGTGACCACCCTGCTCAACGATCCGGGTTACGACCTACGCGCCCCAAGCATCATCCAGAATTGGGCCCGGTCATGCTACGGCCCCACTTCCACGTACTTAGCTCCAATTCGTCACTGTGACGAATTGCACATCACCCCAACCGAATTCAGCGCCTCAAGCACTCCGCGCGCCCGGTCAGCCGCCGGGCGCCGACCAGTGCACCACCTTCGTGGCGGTCATCTCTTCGAGCAGTTCGGGCCCGAAGCCGAAGCCCGTGCCGCTGGCCCGGCGGGGTTCCGAAGCTCCGCCGGGCGCACCGCCGAAGACGGCGTTGATCTTCACGGTGCCCACCGGAAGGCTCCGCCACGCCTCCTGGGCATGCGCCATGTTCCCGGTCAGCACCGTGGCGGCCAGGCCGTAGCGGTCATTGGCGGCTTCGGTCAGCGCGGCAGCGAAGTCCGGAACCACCCGCACCGGCGCGATCGGACCGAACGTTTCCTCGCGCATGATCAACATCTCGGGTGTGCAGTCACTCAACACCGTGGGCGGATAGAACGAGCCCGGCCCGGGCTGCGGCTCGCCGCCGACCAGAAGGTGAGCCCCGGCACGCGTCGCGTCTACGACGTGCGCATGCACGTGTTCACGATGACGCTCGTCGACCAGCGGTCCGATGCGGTCGGCCCACGAGATCGCCTCATCAATCAGTGCGTTGAGGAAAGCGTCGGCGATCGATTGCACAACATAGATTCGCTCCACCGAGACGCAGATCTGTCCGGCGTTGGCGAAGGCACCCTGGGCGGTTTGGCCGGCCGCCCACGCCGGATCCACGTCGGCGTCGACGATCAACGCGTCGTTTCCGCCATTCTCCAGTAGCGCCTTGGCGCCGCGTTCGGCACAGGCGCGCGCGATTTCCCGGCCCGTTGCGCTGCTGCCCACATGCGCGACAACGTCGACCAGTTCCGAAGCCGCCAAGCGTTCCCCGACGGTCCCGTCGCCGTCCACAATCTCGAGCACACCATCGGGCAGCCGGGTGGCCAGCATTTCGGCGAACCGCCGGCCGGTCTGCGGGCAGCGCTCGCTGGGCTTGTGTACCACGGTGTTTCCGGCCACGAGGGCCGCGCCCAGCAGCCCTGCAGCCACCGCGACGGGATCGTTCCACGGCGTGATGACGGCGACCACGCCCCGGGGCTGGGGAACCATCAGGTCGGTTGCGGCCCACCCGCCCTGCAGAGCGTGCCCGCGATGGAGCGGCCCGAGTTGCGCGTACTGCAGCAGGGTGTCGATTCCGGCGTCCACGCCGCCGCGCGCGTCGGAGCGCAGCTTGCCGGTTTCCCGCTCGTTCAGTTCGGCGAGTTCGTCGGCGGCCGCGCCGACGTCGCCCGCAGCGGCCGCTATCGCGGCGGCCCTTTCGGCCGGCGGGGTGCGCGCCCACGCGTCGGCCGCGGCCGCGGCACGTGCGATCGCGCCGTCACAGTCGGCGGGCCCGGTGATCGGCAGCTGCGTGACGGTGTCACCGGTGCGCGGATCCAGAACGCTGATGATCTTGGTAAGGGTCGAGGCCACGACAGCGGATACCCTGTCCCCGGTCCGACCAATCGGGCGTCCGGATGCGTCCCTGGTCAGCGCGTTGAAGATGCGTCGGGACAGAATGCCGATCCGGTATGTTCAGCCTGTCCGCCAGCGCGAGGAGTAGAGGCATCGGATGGCAAACGGATTCGGCGACAATGCCTTCACCTCACGGCACGCGGTAAATCCCGGTCTGCGCAAGGTGGCCCGATTTCTGCCTCGCGGATACGCCCTGCACCGCGGTCTCAAGGTCCAGCGGGCGATCATGAACCTCTTCAGCAGCACGGGGCGGTTGCGGGACGTACCGGTCGCCACGGTCGATGAGCACGTCACCGTTCGCCTGCATCGTCCGACCAACGGTCCCCACCGGGCACCGGCACTGCTCTGGGTGCACGGCGGCGGGACAATCATGGGTCACGCCGCCCAGGACGACAAATACCTTCGCAAGATGTCGCGCCGGACGGGCGTCGCGATCGCAGCGGTGGAGCACCGGTTGGCGCCCGAGCACCCGTATCCGATTCCGGTTGAGGACTGTTACGCGGCGCTGCTGTGGCTCGCGCGCCAGCCGTGGGTGGACCCGGATCGGATGGGCATCGCCGGGGCCAGTGCCGGTGGGCTTTTCGCGGCGGCGCTGGCCCACCTGGCCCGCGATCGCGATGACGTCAAACTCGCCTACCAGATGCTGGTGTATCCCATGTTGGACGATCGCACCGGCGCCAGACCCGACGGTCCCAAGCGCCTCGTGTGGAACGAAACCGACAACCAACTGGCATGGCGCTGGTACCTCAACGATGCCGACCCCAAGCAGGCGGCTCCGGCTCGTCGGGAGGATCTGTCCGGCCTGCCGCCGGCGTGGATCGGTGTCGGGACATTGGACCTCTTCTATGAGGAGTGCCTGCAGTACGCCCGGCGCCTGCGCGAGTCGGGTGTTCCCGTGCACGAGGAGATTGCCCCCGGCGCCTTTCACGCCTTCGACCAGATCGCGGACAAGGCGCCGGTGTCGGTGAACTTCTTCGCCAGTCAGTGCGAACACCTTCGGAACGCCCTCGTCGCGCCCCGCGCTTAACCGCGCGTGCCGGTCGGGTTGGTTCCCTTGTGCAACAAGTGATTTCGAGGGAATCGGCGGCGGGTGTAGCGTTTACCGGCGCCCATGAGGCAGCCCCCGCGGCACGCGACCCCGCCCACGGGCCGAACGGCAGTGAGACCAAAATCCGCCTCCTTTCGACTGCAAATTGTGCAGAACGTGCAACTATGGTGCTATGTCCAACCCGGTGGGTCTGCGCGAGCGTCGTCGGCGCCAGACGAGCGCAGACATCCGCGACGCCGCTGTGCGCCTGGCGCTGGAACGGGGATTCGACAAGGTGACCATCGAGGAGATCTGCGCCGATGCGGGCGTGTCGACGCGCACCTTCTTCAACTACTTCCCGAATAAAGAGTCCGCGATCGCGTATGGCCCTTCGGACATACCCCCGGAGCTGGTAGCCGATTTCGTCGCGGCCGGGCCCGCCCCCTATTCGGTGGTGCTGGAAGAGCTGATCACGCTGGCGGCGCACCATCTGCGCGACGTGCCCCCGAAACGCGAACAGGCGGCCGGCATGCTGGAACTCGCCAAAACCTCCCCCGCGGTGCTGGCGGCATTCCTCGCCGACTTGGAAAGGTTCCAGAATCACCTGACCGATGTCGTCGCGCGTCGCCAAGGCATGCGAGCCGACGACGAGATAGTTGCGCTGATCGCCGCACTCGCGTTGACGGCCGTACGTTCGGGCATCGAGCGCTGGTCAAGCGGGGAAGCCGGCGCCGCCGACGACACGCCCATGCCCTATGTCGAGCGGGCCGCCGCGTTGGTCAACAGCATCTTTACGAAGTGATCTGAAACACCGCGAGCAATTGTTGCATGGTGTGCAAGGTCTGCACATTATGTACTATGCTCATCAGGCGGTATCCGAAGACGCTTCATGAAGTAGGTGTCGGTACTGGGGGCGAGCGTCGGTGCGCTTGGGCGACCGTTCCCGCATCGGGCGATCGAGCGCACATGCATCATAGTCATCGGCGAGAACCATTGCGGTGCAACGTAAGTCGTGGTGGTGCTTCCCTGCCCATGAGCTGGTGCACAGGTCACACTGACGCTGACCGATGACGGCGGCCTGATGGGGAAGGGAATCACCTGACGTGAAGCTTGTGCGCAACGCGTGGCTGCCCCTGCTGATCGTCGCGGTCCTGGTGGTCGGCGGCTTCGCCGTGACCCGGGTCAAGTCGTTCTTCGGCGCCCACGACACGGGCGTCATGACGAGCCCGCGGCTGGACGATTCCAAGCCGTTCAAGCCGAAAGTCGTCAAGTACGAGGTCTTCGGCACGGCCAGCACGGCCAACGTGAATTACTTGGACCTGTCCGCCGACCCGAAGCGGGTCGACGGCGCACCCTTGCCTTGGACGCTCGTGCTCAGCACGACCGCCCCCTCGGTCTTCCCGAATCTCTCGGCCCAAAGCGACGGTAATTCCCTCGGTTGTCGCATCACCATCGACGACGAAGTCAAGGCCGAGAACCAAACCAACGGCGTGCACGCCTTGACCTTCTGCTTGGTGAAATCCGCATGAGCGCACACTTCGATGACGCCCGCACCGACACCATTCCCGTCGCCGACGAACCGGTGCGGGAGAAGATCCCGCGGATCATCCGAACCTTCGCCGTGCCCATCATCCTGGGCTGGATCGCACTCATCGCGGTGCTCAACGTCGTCGTTCCCCAGTTGGACGAGGTCGGCAAGATGCGCTCGGTGTCCATGGCCCCCGACGACGCGCAATCGGTCGTCGCGACCAAGCGCATGGGCGCGATCTTCAACGAATACAAGTCCAACAGCTCGGTCATGATCGTCCTCGAGGGGCAGAATCCCCTCGGCGCCGACGCCCACGCCTACTACGACCAGATCGTCAGGAAGCTCGACGCGGACACCAAACACGTTGAGCACGTTCAGGATATGTGGAGCGATCCGCTGACCGGGGCGGGCGCTCAGAGCAACGACGGTAAGGCCGCCTACGTCCAGGTCTACCTGGCGGGTAACCAGGGCGAAGCCCTGGCCAACGAATCCGTCGAGTCGGTGCAGAGCATCGTCAAGAGCGTCCCCCCGCCCAAAGGGGTTAAGGCCTACGTCACGGGGCCCGCGGCGCTATCGGCGGACCAGCATGAGGCCGGCGACCGCAGCCTGCAGCTCATCACGGCGGCCACGTTCACCGTGATCATCGGCATGCTGCTGTTGGTCTACCGGTCGGTGATCACCGTGTTGCTCACGCTGGTGATGGTGGTGCTCGAGTTGTCGGCCGCGCGTGGAATGGTCGCTTTCCTGGGCTACTTCAAGCTCATCGGGCTTTCGACGTTCGCCACGAACCTGTTGGTCACGTTGGGAATCGCGGCCGCCACCGACTATGCGATCTTCCTGATCGGCCGATATCAGGAAGCCCGCGCCGTCGGCGAGTCGCGCGAAGACGCGTATTACACCATGTACAAGGGCACCGCACACGTCGTTCTCGGGTCGGGTCTGACGATCGCCGGCGCGACCTTCTGCCTGCACTTCACCAACCTGCCCTACTTCCAGACGCTGGGCATCCCGTTGGCCATCGGAATGGTGGTCGTCGTGGCGGCGGCGCTCACGCTTGGGCCCGCGGTCATTTCGGTGGTGACCCGCTTCCGTAGGACGCTCGAACCCAGGCGGACGCAACGCATTCGCGGCTGGCGCAAGGTCGGCGCTCTCGTGGTCCGCTGGCCCGGACCGATCCTAGTCGTGACGATTGGGATCGCGCTCATCGGCTTGCTGACCCTGCCCGGATACCGCACCAACTACAACGACCGCAACTATCTGCCCACCGACCTACCCGCCAACGAGGGTTACGCGGCCGCCGATCGGCACTTCTCGCAGGCGCGGATGAATCCCGAAGTGCTGATGATCGAAAGCGACCACGACCTGCGCAACTCCGCGGACTTTTTGGTGATCGACAAGATTGCCAAGACGGTCTTCCGGGTGCCGGGAATCGGTCGCGTGCAGGCGATCACCCGGCCGCAGGGCACGCCGATCGAGCACACGTCGATCCCGTTCCAGATCAGCATGCAGGGCGTCACCCAGCAGATGAACCAGAAGTATCAGGAAGACCAGATGGCCGATATGCTGCATCAGGCCGACATGATGCAGACGACCATCGACAGCATGACCAAGATGCAGCGCATCACCGTGCAGATGGCCGAGGACATGCATCAGATGGTCAAGAAGATGCACGACATGACCATCGACATCAACGAATTACGGCAGCACATGGCCGATTTCGAGGACTTCTTCCGGCCCATTCGCAGCTACCTCTACTGGGAACGGCACTGCTACGACATCCCGGTGTGCTGGTCGCTGCGGTCGGTCTTCGACAGCCTGGACGGCATCGACACGATGACCGACGACATCCAGAGCCTGCTGCCCATCATGGACCATCTCGACACGTTGATGCCCCAAATGGTGGCGCTGATGCCTTCAATGATCGAAAACATGAAGGCGATGAAAACCACCATGCTGACCATGTATTCGACCCAAAAGGGTCTGCAGGATCAGCAGAACGAGGCGCAGAAGAATTCCAACGCCATGGGCAAGGCGTTCGATGCGTCGAAGAACGACGACTCGTTCTACCTGCCGCCGGAGACCTTCAACAACGCCGAGTTCAAGAAGGGTATGAAGAACTTCATCTCCCCGGACGGCCATGCCGTGCGATTCATCATCAGCCATGACGGGGATCCGATGTCGCAGGAAGGCATTTCGCACATCGGCGCCATCAAGAAGGCGGCGTACGAAGCGCTCAAGGGCACGCCGCTGGAGGGCTCGAAGATCTACCTGGCGGGCACCGCGTCGATCTATAAAGACCTCAGCGACGGCAACACCTACGACCTGTTGATCGCCGGGATTTCTTCGCTGTGCTTGATTTTCATCATCATGCTGCTCATCACGAGGGGCGTCGTGGCGTCGGCGGTCATCGTGGGCACCGTCTTGCTCTCGCTGGGCGCGTCTTTCGGCCTGTCGGTGTTGATCTGGCAGCACCTGATCGGCATCGAGTTGCACTGGATGGTGCTCGCGATGTCGGTGATCATCCTGCTTGCCGTGGGCGCCGACTACAACCTGTTGTTGGTTGCGCGGTTCAAGGAGGAGATCTACGCCGGCCTGAACACCGGGATCATCCGTTCGATGGGCGGTACCGGTTCGGTCGTCACCTCGGCGGGCCTGGTGTTCGCCTTCACGATGATGACGATGGCGGTCAGTGAGCTGACGGTCATCGGTCAGGTCGGTACCACCATCGGACTGGGTCTGCTGTTCGACACCCTGATCGTCCGGTCGCTGATGACGCCGTCGATTGCGGCGCTGCTGGGCAAGTGGTTCTGGTGGCCGCAACGAGTGCGGCAGCGCCCGGTGCCGTCGCCCTGGCCCAAGCCAAGCGACGAGAAGGCGCCCCAGGAAGCCGAATCCCTAGTTCCCGCTAGGTAACCCAGTCGGGCTGCCCGGCGGTGTCGACCGCGGAGAAGTCCTTGTGGCCCAGGCCGGCGGTGGTGCCGCCGTCGACGACGAACTCCGAGCCGGTCGAATAGCTGGACTCGTCGCTGGCCAGGTAGACGACGAGGTTGGAGACTTCCTTGGGCTGGGCGATCCGGCCCAGCGCGGTCTGGAAAATGTCCTCGGGCACCCACTCGGTCATCGGCGTCTTGATGAGCCCGGGGTGGATCGAGTTCACCCGGATCCCACTGGGCCCGAGTTCGAGTGCCGCCGACTTGGTCAAGCCCCGGACGGCGAACTTGGTGGCGGTGTACCCGTGGCAGGCGATGGTGCCGGCGATCCCCTCGATGGAGGAGATGTTGATGATCGATCCCCGCCCGGCTTCCTTCATGGGCTTCACCACGGCGCGGATGCCGAGGAACACACCGGTCAGGTTGATGTCGAGGATGCGCTGCCACTCCGAGAGCGCGTAGTCCTCGAAGGTGCCGATGTTGATGATGCCCGCGTTGTTGACGAGGATGTCGATGCCGCCGAACTCACCCAGCGCGGTGGCCACCGCCGCGTCCCAATCCTCGGACTTCGTCACGTCGAGGTGCACGTAGCGGGTCGCGTCTCCGACCTCGGCGGCGACGGCCTTGCCTTCGTCGTCGAGGATGTCACCGAACACCACCTTGGCGCCCTCGGCAGCCAGTGTGCGGACGTGCGACGCGCCCATTCCCCGCGCGCCCCCACTGATGAGCGCGACCTTACCGGCCAGCCGTTCTGCCACCGCGATCTCCTGTCGTGTCGAGTCTTTAGCACCATACAGACGCGGGCAGATGTATGACCAGGGTTGATTCAGCTCACGACGTCGAAGATCGCCGCGGCGGAGGTGACGGCCTTGTCCGCGTTCCCCTCGTCGTGCAGCAACATGCGCACGCCGACTCGCCCTGACTCGCCCGGATGCGCGGTGCCCTCGACGCGGAACGGACCCACCTTGCCGCGCGACATGAACATGACGTGCCAGCTCACCACCTGCAGCCTTCGGGTGCCGGCGACGTCGGCGGCAAGGTCGATCGCTGCAGTTTCGAGGACGACGTGTTGCGGTCCGATATGCAGTGCGGCGTCCGGAGAAGCCAATTCGGTGCTGAGCTCGGGCAGCACCCAATGGCCGTCGCCGCGCCTGCTGGCCCCGAAGGCCTGCCACAGCGGCGGCAGGTCCGGCGAGTCCTCGATCACCAGCTCCGTGCCCGAAACATCCATCCGGTCAAGGCCTTCGGGCGGGATGCCGATGATCGCTCCCTGCCCCTCGTTGAAGGCGATCACCCGATCCGGGTTGTCGGCGTCGACGATCTTGCACCGCCCGTACCCCATGGTGCGGCCCTGGTGCACGATGCCGGAGCCGACGATCTCGACCCGCCTGACGTCGTAGCCGGGGTCGACGATCTGCACCGACGCGATGACCGGGTTGGGCACCGCGACCATGTCGGTCTGGCACCCCTCCGGGGAGGAAATGGCCAACGGCGCCACCATGATTCCCCCGGCCTCGTTGCGCATGTCCCGGCGAATGGTGACGGTGTCGTCGACCTCGCCGAGGTCCATCGAGGAGTGCTTGCGGCCGATGTAGCGGTAACTGAGCAGACCCGTCCAGCGCCGGTACAGTTCGTCCCGGTAAGCTTCGGAGTCTCCCGCCAACTCCCGGATGTCACGAAGTCGGTCGCTCAATTCCGGCCTCCCTCAGGATTTTCCGTGTCGCACCTGGTTGAACGGCACGCCGCGGTCGGCGGCGTATTCGCGTGGGAAGTTCAGCACCCGCTCGCCGATCACGTTGCGCGCCATCTCCGTGGTCCCCCCGCCGATGTGGGCGATCTGCCGGCCCAGGTAGCGGGTGCCGATATCGAGCAGCCCCGCCTGATCGTCGACCACGGCCGCCGGCCCGGCGACGGCCATGGCGGTGTCGATTTCGACGTCGTGCACCTCGGCCATGTACAGACGGATGATCGATCCAGCGGCGGGCGGCAGGGATCCGTTGGCCACGGCGTGAAAGACGTGTTCGCTGAGTTGCCCGTGCACGGCCCGATGGACCAGGGCCCGGCCCACCATCTCGCGGACTCGTTTACTGCCGCCCTGGTTCGTCTTCTCGACCAGGGACAGCAGGTCGACCGAAATGTCTTCAGCCTCGGTGATTCCCGGCCCGCTGGTGTACTCCGATCCGTCGCCCATGCTGCGGCGCTCGTGGTAGAGCTGGCGTGACGCGACGTCCCATCCTTTCCCCGGCTCCCCCACCACGGCGTCGTCACCGACGTCGACGTCGTCGAAGAACTCCTCGCAGAACTCGACCGAGCCGTTGACCTGCTTGATGCGGTTGATGGTGACGCCGGGGTGCCGAAGCGGCACCAGGAACATCGTCAGCCCTTGGTGTTTGGGCACACTCCAATCGGTCCGGGCCAGGCACAGGCCGTAGTCGGCGGCGAATGCCCACGTGCTCCACGTCTTGGCGCCGTTGATGATCCACCGCCCGTCCCTCCGTTCGGCGCGGGTGAGGACGCCCGCCAAGTCCGATCCCCCGCTGGGTTCCGACAGCAGCTGCACCAACACTTCGTCTCCGCGCAGCGCCGCCGCGATGTGCGTTCGCTTCTGCTCCTCGCTGCCCATGTCGAGGATCGTCGCGCAGCAGATTGCGAACGACGGGACGTTGAGCATGAGCGGCGTCTCGTAGGCCAGGGCCTCGGCGTCAAACGCCTTCTTGTACGCGTAGCCCAACCCGAGGCCGCCGTATTCGCGCGGGAAGCAGATGCCGGCGAATCCGCCGTCGTACAGCTTCTTTTGCAGTTCACGGGCGCGCTGCCACGAGGTCAGTTCGTCGCGCTGCAGGACCATCGCGTCGCCGGAATCCAGCCGCGGGAGGTTGTCCGCCAGCCAGGCGTTGGCCCGGCGCCGGAAGTCTTCGACCGACTCGGACGTCACCGGATGGCCTCCCATTCGAGCGTCGACCTTGTGCTGGGCGACTGTACAGCACCGCTCCCACGGCTGTACAGGTTGGCGCCTTAAGATCGGTTCAGCTCCACGGCGGCGCGGATCAGCGCTTTCAATGCCTTCTCATCGACCGTGTCGCCCTCGCGAAAATCGATTGCGCGCCGGGTGTTGCCGTCAAGGCTGGAATTGAACAGGCTCGAGGGATCCTTCAGCGCGGCGCCCTTGGCGAAGGTCATCTTCACCACGTCCTTGTAGGTCTCGCCGGTGCAGATCATCCCGTCGTGATACCAGACCGGAACACCTCGCCACTTCCATTCCTCGACGACGTCGGGATCTGCGTCCTTGATGAGTTCTCTGATGCGGGCGAGCATCTCGCCGCGCCAATCCCCTAGCTCCTTGATCCTGGCGTCGATCAGCTCAGCGGGAGATTTGTCCTGAGAGTTGCCCATCCTGGCTCGCCTTTCGGAATCTTGTCGTCCAACCGCCCCGTGTCCGGCAGATGGGTCGGAGGCCCGTAGTCTGCAGTACTCAGCATGACCGATACACATCCCTTCGACGACGCCATCCGCCTCGACGCGATCAGCACACACGTCAGGCGCGGCCGGACCCATCCGGAATGGGCCAACATGGTGGGGCCGTTCGGCGGGATCACGGCCGCCGTCATGCTGCGCGCCGTCGAGTCGCACTCCGATCGCATCGGCGAGCCGCTGGCGTTGACGGTCAATTACGCCGCCCCCATCGCCGACGGCGACTTCGACATCTCACTGCGGGCGGCACGCACCAACCGCACCAACCAGCACTGGATCGTCGAACTCAGCCAGGACGGAGAGGTCAAGACGACCGCGACGGCGCTGTTCGCAGTCCGCCGTGACGGCTGGGCCGATACCGAAAGCCGCCCGCCGCGCGCGCCCGACCCGGAGCAGCTGCCCGCTACCGATCCGGGCCTCGTTCGATGGACGAGCCTTTACGACATGCGCTTCGCCGAAGGCTCCATGCCCGGCAAAGACGGGCAACCGAGCCCGTCGTCGAAGACCACCTTGTGGGTGCGCGACGCCGCGCAACGCCCCGTCGACTATCCGGCACTGGCCGCACTGAGCGACATCTTCTACCCGCGGGTGTTCCTGCGACGCGGCGGCTTCGTCCCGTCGGGGACGATCTCGCTGACGACGTATTTCCATGCCGATCAACACCAACTCGACGGCCTGGGGACCGAGTTCGTCCTGTGCACCGCCCACGCCAACCGCTTCGCCCGCGGCTACTTCGACCAGAGCGCACAGGTGTGGGCACGCGACGGCGTGCTGCTGGCCACCACCCATCAGGTTGTCTACTTCAAAGGTTGAGAGGTTTACACTTCGCCAGTGAAACGTCACGCCGCGACCCTGAGGGACAGAATCGAGCCGCAATGACAGAGCGCGTGGAGGGCACCATCGCGGACGCGGACACCGCCACGCTGCTGGCCATCGAATCCCTCAAGCAGCTCAAGGCCCGCTATTGCCGAAATCTCGACACCAAGGACTGGGCGGCGTGGCGCACCGTCTTCACCGATGACTTCCTCAGCGACACGGCCGACGCCGGCGGCAAGGTGATCGAGGGTGCGGACGACTTCGTGGCGTTCACACGCAAGGCGCTCGGGCGGCCGGCGCAGGCGACCGTGCACCAGGTGCATGCCCCCGAGATCGCGCTCACGTCGGCGACGACCGCGCGCGGGGTTTGGGCCCTGCAAGACGTCGTCCGGTTCGGGCCCGGGGTGACGTTGGTGGGCTACGGGCATTACCACGAGACCTACGAGAAGATCGGCGGACAGTGGTTCATCAAGAGCTCCAAGCTAACTCGACTGCGAGAGGATATCGTCACTCCCGTGTTTTCTGTCTATGTCTCCGACCGAATCCGCCGGGCGATCGGCCGGGTCGCCAACGGGTTGATGGGACCATGACGCGGCCATGACCTCTTCCACTGCCTCCACCGTTTTGGTCACCGGCGCCTTCGGACAGGTCGGCAAGCGTTGCACGCAGATCCTGCTTGACCGGGGGCGCACGGTCGTCGCGATGGACCTGCGCAACGACAACACCGCCGGCGTCGAAAAAGAACTGGCCGCCGGCCGCCACCCCGGGACGCTGATTCCGGCCTATACCGATCTTCTGGACGCCGAGGCGGTCCGGGATCTCGTCGCGGCCCATCGGCCCGAAGCGGTCGTTCACCTCGCCGCGATCGTGTCGCCGCTGTCGTATCGCAAACCCGGCTTGGCCCGCAAAGTCAACGTGGGCGGTACCGAGAACCTCTTGGCGGCGTGTGCCGCGCTCCCCCGCCCGCCGTTGTTCCTGATGGCGTCCAGCGCCGCGGTGTACGGATCGCGCAACCCGTACCGCCAGCCGGAGCGGATTACGCCGGACACTGCGGTAAACCCCATCGATCAGTACGGTCAGGACAAGGTGCTCGCCGAGGCGGCGATCCGCGCCAGCGGCCTGCCGTACGCGCTCTTCCGATTGGGCGGGGTCATCTCGCCGGATACGCACACGACGGTCAACGGTGACTCGCTGCTCCTGATGCGATCGATCCCCGGCGACAACCGGATGCACGCGGTGGACGCTCGTGATGTGGCGCTGGCGTTCGCCAACGCCGTCGATCGGAAAGAAACCATCGCCGGCAAGGTGCTGCTCATCGGCGGCAACGAATCGTATGTGCTCACCCAACGCGAGCTCGAGGACGGCCTGATGGACGCCCTCGGCCTGGGTGGGCTCGGCCCCTCCGCCAGCCTGCCGGGGGACCCCGGCGACGACCGCGGCTGGAGCTTCACCGGCTGGTACGACACCACCGAAGCGCAGGCTCTCCTCGAGTTCCAGGAGCACGACTGGTCCCAGACCCTGGCCTGGATCGCCGAAACGCAAGGCCGGATGCGGACCGTGGTGCGGCTGCTGAGCCCCATATTGCGGCCGGCTCTGCGTGCGGTCCTGATGGTGCAGCGCCGGTTCGAGGGACGCGGCCCATACGCCGACCCATGGACGCTGATCGAAAAGCACTACGGCACTGCGGCGCTGGCCAGCGTCGACTAGAAAGTCGACTATTGCCGAGAGCGGCTGCGCCACAACATCACCGGCACGTTGGCGACCATCACCGGTCGATCCAGCCCATCTGCGCTTCGGCGTGGTGGCCGCCCTTGGGCGGGGTGAGTCGGTCGAGCCGGGACAGCTGGTCGGGCGTCAATTCGACGGCGTCGGCACCGACATTTTCCTCGAGTCGCGTCACGCGCTTGGTCCCCGGAATCGGCACGATGTCGGGGCCTTTCGCCAACAGCCAGGCCAGCGCGACCTGAGCGGGACTGGCGCCGACGTCAGCGCTGATGCTCCGCAGTTCGTCCGCGCTCTTCAGGTTGTGCTGGAAGTTTTCGTCGAAGAACCGCGGATTGGTCTTGCGGTAGTCGGTATCGGGCAGGCCCTCGGTGGAGCGAATGGCACCGGTGAGGAAGCCGCGGCCCAACGGTGCGTAGGCGACGAACCCGATCCCCAGTTCGCGCAGCAGCGGCAATATCGCCTGTTCTTGATCGCGGGTCCACAGCGAATATTCGGATTGCACGGCGGTGATGGGATGCACCTCGTGGGCGCGCCGGATGGTGTTCACGCCGACCTCCGAGAGGCCGATGTGCCGGATCTTTCCGGCAGCGACCAACTCCGCCAGGGCACCAACCGTGTCCTCGATGGGGGTCTCGCGGTCGAGGCGGTGCTGATAGTAGAGATCGATGTGATCGGTGCCCAGCCTTCGCAACGAACCCTCCACCGCGGTGCGAATGTTGGCCGGGCTGCTGTCCGGCCCGCTGCGGCCCGTGTGGGAGATCAGGCCGAACTTGGTGGCCAGCACCACCTGATCGCGGCGACCCTGGAGGGCTCGAGCGAGCAGTTCTTCGTTGATGTACGGGCCGTACACCTCGGCGGTATCGATCAACGTGACACCCAGATCGATGGCGCGATGAACGGTGCGGATCGACTCGGCGTCATCACTGCCCGCACCCGAGTAGGCGACGGACATACCCATCGCGCCCAGCCCTAGGCGGCCTACCTCCAGGTCGGCGAGGCGAGCTTGCTTCATGGAATCATTGTGCGCGCAGCGACTTCACGCCAAGGGGCGGGTACCGTTGCGCGAGTGCACCGTATCGACCTTGCCCCGATCCGATGGACGACGTAGAAACCGGGCGACCGGCCCGCAATCTGGCGGTGGACTTCTACCGCGCGTCGGGGGTGGTTCTCATTGTGCTGGGCCATTGGCTGGCCGGTTCGGTGACCTATCACGACGGGCAATTCGGTCGCGAGAACCCGCTGCTCGACATGCCGTGGACGCAGTGGCTGACCTGGATCTTCCAGGCGGTCCCGGTGTTCTTCTTCGTGGCAGGTTACGCCGGCGCGGTGTCGTGGTCGCACCGCCGCGACGCCCATAGTTTCTCGCGCCAGGACTGGATCCGGCACCGACTTGCTCGGGTGCTGGGCCCGACGACGGTCTATGTCGCGCTGGTCTCGGTGGTCGTGGTGGTCCTGCAGGTTCGGCATGTGCCTGGCACGGTGATGGAATACGCGGGTTGGGCCGTCGCCATGCACCTGTGGTTTCTCGCCGTGTATGTGCTGGTCGTGTCACTGACACCGATTGCCGTTGCCGCGCATAGGCGTTGGGGTCTCAGGGTGTCGGCGGCACTGGCCGCGGGGGTGGTGCTGATCGACGCCATCTCGCTGGCGGGCCACATCCCCTATGTCGGCTGGTTGAACTACCTGCTGTGCTGGGGCCTGCTCTACCAGCTCGGAATCGCTTGGCACGGTGGGCTGTTGGGCGGCCGCCGACCGGTGCTGCTGGCCGCCGGTTCGGCCGTCGTGCTGGCGCTGCTGATCCGGGTGGGCCCGTATCCGGTCAGCATGATCGGCGTTCCGGGCGAGGCGATCGAGAACACCTCGCCGCCGACAGTGGCGATGATGGCGTTCGCTTGCACGCAAGCGGGGCTGGCCATGGCAGTCGCGGCGACCCTCGACCGGGTCCTGCACCACCGCCCGGTGCAGCGCGTGTTGTCCACCGCCAATGCCAACGTGATGGCCCTCTACCTGTGGCACATGATTCCGGTCGTCATCGTCGCCATCGTCGCTTATCCAGCCGGGTTGATACCGCAACCGCACGAGGGTTCGGTGGCGTGGTGGCTGGTCCGGCTCGAGTGGGTCACCATCCTCAGCGTCGTGACGGCGGCGGTAATGCTGCTCCTCTGGTGGCAGCGGCGATTCTTCGCGGTCCCGCTGCCCACGTTCGGCCTGCCGCTCGGCGATCGCTGGGCCGAGACGATCATGCTGACCGGCGCAGTCCTGGCCGCCGTCGGATTGCACTTGTTGGCGCAGGGCGGCTTCGCACCGGACGGACATTTCTCGTGGCCGACCGCCGCTGTGTTCGGGGCCGGGGTGGTATTGGTGGCGGTGCGCCCCAAAACCCCGTCCCCCGTAACCGGCCACAGCGCGCGGGGGTGCCCGAGCGCTTAACGGTGGGCCGGCAACACGACATGCCCTCGGACCCCGGCTTCTTCGGGCAAGCGACTTACGGCCCCTGGAGACGGGCCGTAGTGCCCTGGTCGGAGTGGCATTCCGGGGAGAAACCTTTTCCCGCAAGGCTCGGATTACTTGAGCAGTTGAGCCTAGGCTAGAACGAGACACCCTCGCTAAGGGAGTACACAGATGTCACACGCCACACTCCACACCGGCCAGGTCCCTCAGCAGCTCGCACAGGATGCCGAGCTATTACGGGAATCTGGAGTACACAAGCTTGTCGTCGCCGACCGCGACGGCAACTGCTTGGCATTCCTGCTGGCCTGGGACAGCTTCGACTACGACGCCGAGACGGACACCTACGTCTGTGTCGTCGACAGCGATGGCAGAGAGCTGATGACTGTGTACACCGCCGGTGAGATCAAACCAACGGCGAAGGCCAACACGTATGTCGTGACGGCCCCGGATAGGTTCGGCGGCCCCCGAGCGCTGTAGACCCGCGCGGTTCTGTAGCGCCGCCCTTGGTAACGGGTTGCAAGATTCATCGACCTGATCGCCGGGGCGCCAGACGGCATGACGGGTTCGGCTGCGCCCAAGGATGTCTGAGGCCCCGCGGCGCGTGGGATCTTGACATCGCGGCGCTTATGATAGACCGTTCGTACGGTTAGTTTGAGCCGAAGGGTGGTCGATGCCCCGACCTGGTAGGCGTGGTGAGATTTTCGACGCGTTTGTCCGTTACGTCGCCGAACGCGGCTATGAGAGAACGAATATGGGCGACATCGCCGACGAACTTGGCATGTCGAAGGGCACCATCGTTCACCACTTCGGAACCAAAGCACAGATGTTGCGGGAGCTTGAAGAGACCCACCTCGCACGTCAACTCGATGCGCTACAGATGGCATGGGCCCGACTTGCCGCACCGCACGAACGCATCGCCGCGATCATTTACACCTCCGCACTCCTCCAAGTGGTTGCCCGCGACGCGACGGTGGCAAGCCAGCGCGAGGTGGTACAGCTGTCCCGCGATCCGGCGATGCAGCAGGTCCGCAAGCTGCGTCATCAGTTGCAAACCCTAGCGACTGACGAGATCCGCAGCGGAATAGAGAGCGGCGTGTTCCGTACCGTCGACGTCGAACTCGCGGCACTGCAGCTGTGGGGATCACTGCAGTGGATGTGGGTGTGGTTCGATCCCGCCGATTCCCGGACACCCGAACAAGTTGGGGCCGCTTTCGTCGATGTGTTCCTCGGCGGACTGCTACTCGACCGCCTGGCGCTCAGCAAATGGACCAACCCGTCCGCGGACGTCGTCTCGGTGGTGCGCGAATGTCTTACCGCGGTCACGAGTCCGACTCACTGACCGAGTAGCCGCGGATACCTTGCGCGCCGTGGGGATTGGCGCACCGCTTCCCCTTTGACGTGCCCAGCCGTCCTGTGCCGGCGATCGGCGAGCGAAAGACGCACGAATTGCTATCACTGTACGCGCGGTCGGTTTTCGTGCTGCGACTCCTCTTGTCCACCGCGGTGTGGATCGAGCGGTAGGCGGGCGATTAATGCCCAAACACACTGGTAATCGCCAAAATAGTCCAAATAGCGCGCAATGCCCTGACAAACGCGTTCGTCGGGCAGCGCAGCGGGCCGCAGCCGGTTGTTGACTGACCGTACGGTCTAATGCCATAGTGATGCGTGGCGCAAACTAGGGCGGCATGGAGCCGAAGGGTGGGGTCTCAGAGTGCCGATCGGGAGGAGCACCAAGTCGACTGGCGCCGAGAATCGAGTGATGCGCCCCGCCAACAGTGGCACCCCGCGGCATTGCACCAAGGGTTCGATGAGAGAAGCCAGAATGCTCCGGCTATCCCGTTTCGTTCGAAAGACCCTGTAGTCAAGAGCCTTTCGCTGTACGGCCGCTCGACGAATCGGCGTGTTGATCGCGATCACCAACACCATCACGATCCCCAGCCCACGACGAGGTGCCGCCCGGTCGAAGAAGCGGTGGAGGGATCGCGGCTGGTTGCGTCGTCACGTCAAAGGCGGCGCGGATGACCACCTCGCACTCGGTTGCCAGCAAAGTCGGCAGCAGGATTCGGCCGGGCACGGAAGTGGCCGGCGGATTCTTCCGCATGTGCGTACTGACCGGAAAAGCCCTGCGGCAGCCGTTCGAGTGGCGCGAGTTCATCTGGAACGGCTGGTTTCTGATGCGCGTGTCGCTGCTACCCACCATCGCGGTGTCAATCCCGGAAACCGTGCTCCTCATCTTCACGCTGAACCTCCTGCTGGCCGAGATCGGCGCCGCCGACGTCTCCGGTGCCGGTGCCGCGATCGGCGCGGTCACCCAGCTCGGCCCGATCGTGACGGTGCTGGTCGTCGCCGGCGCCGGGGGCACTGCTATCTGCGCCGACCTCGGCGCGCGCACCATCCGCGAGGAAATCGATGCGCTCGAGGTGCTCGGCATCGACCCGATCCACCGGCTGGTGGTGCCCCGCGTCGTCGCCTCCACAATCGTCGCGGTGCTGCTCAACGGCCTGGTGGTCGCCGTCGGCCTGGGAGGCGGCTACCTGTTCAGCGTGTACCTGCAGAACGTCTCGAGCGGCGCCTACCTCTCCACCCTGACGGCGCTCACCGGCCTGCCCGAGGTGGTAATCGCGTTCATCAAGGCCGCGACGTTCGGGCTGATCGCCGGCCTGGTCGGCTGTTATCGGGGGCTGATCGTGCGGGGCGGGTCCAAAGGTCTGGGCACTGCCGTCAACGAGACGGTGGTGCTGTGCTTCATCGCCCTCTTCGCGGTCAATGCGGCGCTGACCACCATCGGCGTCCGGTTCGGGACGGGCCGCTGAGATGGCCACGGTTGCAGCACTACGCGTCCGCTTCCCGCGGACATCCGCACTGGTCGTTCGCTACGGCGACGCCCCATCCCGGCCACTGCTCGAGATCGGGCAGATGGTCTGGTTCGCACTGACAGCAATCGGGCAGATCCCCTTCGCCATGCACCGCTACCGCAGAGAGCTGCTGCGGATGGTGGCCCAGATGGGGATGGGCACCGGCGCGATGGCTGTGGTCGGTGGCACCGCGGCCATCGTCGGCTTCATCACCCTGTCCGCGGGCTCGCTGGTCGCCATCCAGGGCTACGCGACGCTGGGCAACATCGGTGTCGAGGCATTCACCGGCTTTTTGGCCGCACTGGTCAATGTGCGGTTTGTCGCGCCGGTCGCCGCCGGTCAGGCGCTGGCCGCCACGGTCGGCGCCGGCGCCACCGCCGAACTGGGCGCTATGCGCATCAGCGAGGAGATCGACGCGCTCGAAGTGATGAGCATCCGATCGGTCGCATACCTGGCCTCCACCCGGGTGGTGGCGGGTCTGATCGTCATCATCCCGCTCTACGGGTTGGCGATGACCATGGCTTTCCTGTCCCAGCAGGTCACCACCGTTGTGCTCTACGGACAGTCGATCGGCACGTATAACCACTACTTCCACACATTCCTGCGCCTCAACGACGTCGGTTGGTCGTTCGCGGAGGTGATCCTGGTTGCGGTGGTCGTGATGACCACCCACTGCTACTACGGTTACACCGCCACCGGCGGGCCGGTCGGCGTCGGTGAAGCGGTCGGCCGGTCGATGCGGCTGTCGTTGATCACGATCGTTGTGGTCGTCGTACTGACCGCGATGGCGGTCTACGGCAAGACCCCGAACTTCAACCTCACCGTGTAGCCGCCATGACGACCCCGGTGAAGGAGAACCCGCAACGCATTCCGCCGTACAGGACGGCCGCGGTGGTGTTCTTGATGGTCTTCGCGGTGGTGCTGGGGGTCGTCTGGCTGCAGTTCCGGGGCCGGCTATCGCCGACGACACGCTTGACGATGTTGGCTCCCCGGTCCGGTTTGGTGATGGATCCGGGTTCGAAGGTCACTTACAACGGCGTGGAAGTCGGCCGGGTGGCCAGCATTTCGGAGGTCGAGCGGGACGGCATACCGGCGGCCAAGTTCGACTTGAACGTGAATCCGAAGTACATCGAGCTGATTCCGGCCAACGTGGACGCCAACATCAAGGCGACCACGGTGTTCGGAAACAAGTACGTGTCGTTGACATCGCCGAAAAATCCGACGTCGCAACGCATCACACCCCAACACGTGATTGATGCGAGGTCGGTGACAACCGAGTTCAACACTCTGTTCGAGACCCTGACCTCCATCACCGAGAAACTGGATCCGGTCAAGGTCAATCTGACACTGGCCGCAGCCGCGCAGGCGTTGACCGGCTTGGGCGACAAGTTCGGGCAATCGATCGTCAACGCCAACGCCATCCTCGACGACATCAATCCGCAGATGCCGCAGATCCGGCACGACATCCAAGGGCTGGCGGCTTTGGGCGACGTGTACGCCAACGCCGCACCCGACCTGTTGAACTCCCTCAACAACGCGGTGGTCACGGCGCGCACGCTGCACCGGCACGAAGCCGACCTCGATGCCGCGTTGTTGGCCGCGGCCGGGTTGGGCAACACCGGCGCAGACATCTTCGCCCGCGGGGGGCCCTACTTTCAGCGGGGGGCCGCCGATCTGCTGCCCACCGCCCAGCTACTCGACACCTACAGCCCCGAGATCTTCTGCACCATCCGCAACTACTACGACGAAGAACCCGCCGCCTATGCGACCACCGGCGGCGGCAACGGCTACGCGCTGAGAACCATGACCGAGCTGACGTCAGGCTTGGGAGGCATCCTCACGCTCCCGGGTTTAGCCGGCACGGCGGCCACCATGGGGCTCCTCGGGCTCGCCGGGTTGGTCGGCGGGGCGCCGAATCCCTTTGTGTATCCGGACAATCTGCCGCGGGTGAACGCCCGCGGCGGGCCAGGCGGTGCCCCGGGGTGCTGGCAGGCCGTGACGCATGATTTGTGGCCGGCGCCGAGCCTGGTGGTGGACACCGGCGCCAGTCTCGCGCCCTACAACCATTTGGACACGGGCTCACCGTACGCAATCGAGTACGTCTGGGGCCGTCAAGTCGGGGACAACACGATCAACCCATGAAAATCACCGGCTCCGCTATCAAGCTCGGCATCGTCTCGCTGGTGCTGCTGCTGATCACCGTGTCAATCGTGGTGGTGTTCGCTCAGGTGCGCTTCAACAGCACCAACAGCTATCACGCGGAGTTCGGGAATGCCACTGGGCTGAAAGACGGCCAGTTCGTCCGCGCCGCGGGAGTGGAGATCGGCAAGGTCAAGGCGGTGCGGCTGATCGACGGCGGCCGGCGGGTAATTGTGGACTTCGATGTCGACCGCTCGGTACCGCTCTACCAGTCGACGACCGCGCAGATCCGCTATCTCAACCTGTTCGCCAACCGCTACCTGGAGCTCAAGCGCGGCGAGGGCGACGGCTACGACCGGGTCCTGCCGCCGGGCGGCTTCATCCCGCTGGCGCGAACTTCACCGGCGCTGGATCTCGACGCCCTGATCGGTGGCTTCAAGCCACTATTCCGGGCGCTCGATCCGGAGAAGGTCAACACCATCGCGTCGGCCATCATCACCGTGTTCCAGGGTCAGGGCGGCACCATCAACGACATCCTCGACCAGACCGCGCAGGCGACCGCCCACATCGCCGAACGCGACCAGGCGATCGGCGAGGTGATCAAGAACCTGAACACGGTGCTGGACACCACGGTTCGGCATCGCAAGGAATTCGACCAGACGATCGACAACTTCGAGAGATTGATCACCGGGTTGGAACACCACGCCGACCCGCTGGCCGCCGGCACCGCGAACATCAGCAACGCCGCCGGAACGGTGTCCGACCTACTCGCCGACAACCGCGCTCTGCTGCACAAGACGATCAACTACCTGCAGGCACTTCAGCAGCCGCTCGTCGACCAACGCGATCAGCTCGGCGATCTGATCCACAAGACGCCGACCGCGCTCAACCTGATCGGCCGCAGCATCGGGCTCTACGGAGACTGGGTGAACTTCTACGTCTGCGACCTCACCATCAAGTGGAACGGACTGCAGGCCGGCGGTCCGGTACGCACGGTTCGGATCTGGCAGCAACCCACCGGTAGGTGCACGCCGCAATGAGAACGCTGACGGAATTCAACCGCAACCGGGTGGGGTTGATGGGTATCACCGTGCTGGTGCTCGTGGTCGCGGTCGGCCAAAGCTTCACCAGTATCCCGATGATGTTCGCCAGCCCGAGCTACTACGGGCAGTTCACCGACACCGGTCAGCTCAACAAGGGCGACAAGGTGCGCATCTCCGGCGTGAATG
>NZ_LZJZ01000134.1 GCF_001667585.1 Mycobacterium sp. E2733 | reverse complement strand
CCGCACCAACGCCAAGGGCCGAACCGAATGGATCCCACCACCCCACCTCGACAAAGGCCGACCCCGCACCAACAACTACCACCACCCCGAAAAACTCCTCCGCCACGGGGACGACGCCGATGACGACAAGGACGGCGAAGAGGACGACAGCCCGGGCGCGTCTTAATCACTGTGCGCGCCCGGCGCCCTTTCCCTAGCGCCGCGTCAAGCTCAGATGCGTGACGCCGCTATGGCTATTCACGTCTCGACCTGTTTCATGTAGTCGTACCCTCAGCTGATTCCGGCCAGGACCACCATGTCTCGGCTTACTGTCTCCGTTTTAGTCGCGCTCCAACGTCGTGGGGAGTTCGAATCCGATCAAACGGGAGAAGGCGTCCCACGATGCGCTTCGGCCGGGCACCCATTCCTGTTGCCAAACCCTCAACGGGATGTCGGCAAGCGGGTCGAACTTACGCGCCAACCGCCCGAACTCCTTTGTCTCCCAATGCCGCAGGCGGCTATCGCCTTTTGCGAACTCTGCAAGCCGGGCGATCTGCGCCTCCTGAACTTCGGGTGGTGCGCCGCCGCGGACGCCGATCCCGTTCATGAGACTGTGCCGTCCGAGGGAGAACGGGCGGAAACCCCACGCCGACTCCAGCGCCGTGTTGACGGCAAGGCAGTCGCCGCATGCCAGCCATGACCACCGCGTGGGCCCGCCTGCCGTCGCCTTAAAGCAGATGATGCACAGGTCGAGTGCACGGGATACATCCCAGCCGTCCCATCTCTCGGGCGAGTCTTCGTCGGGGCACGATTGCCAACGCCCGTGCAGCACATCGCCCCACTTGCACGTGGGCGGGACCGGGCCTCGCAGGCGCCCGCAAGGAATATGCACGGACAACTCGGTGATGCGTTCGCGTAGCGCCGCGTCGGTAGCGCTCAGCCTTCGCTCGGTCATTTTCGCCATTCCCGGCGACGCCACCCTCGGACGTCCACCACTTGCACGCGTCGCGCGCCGGCTCTTCCCCTGGGGCACCGTGCAGTGGAGGCGCGGTTGCCGGGACGGCGGGCCAGGTACCCGAACAGCCGTCCGCTCTTGAGCGATTCCAGGATAAGGCAGGCCTCCGACAGAGTTCCGCCTTTGCGGAGGGCGGCGGTTATGTCGGTGCCAGGCGGATTGCGACGTTCTGCCGGTAGTCGGAAGTATCCGCAAGTCGACGCGCTCGACGTTTAGTCTTCCGGCATGGATCGCGTTTGGCAGTGGGCGTGGGACCGGTACGGCGCGAGGTACTCGTGGGTGGTTTGGCTCGTCGCATTTGCGTCACTGTTGCCGACCTTCCTCCTTTGGTCGTTTGTTGTTGTCGCTTACGAGAAGTCAAGTCACTACGTCGAGGCTGCAGTGGTCACCGGCGCCGCCGTGGTCGTGTTGGCGTTCGTGGTGACTCTTCCCGGTGTGGGACCGATCCGTCTGGTTGAGCGGTGGGCCGCTGGCTGCGCGGTCGATCATGCAACGGCACTCACAGCGACCTACGCCTGGGCACGCGCAGCGATTGTTCGAGGGTTGTTGATCACGCCGGTTTGGGCCGTGGTGCTGTTGATTGTTGTCGGCGTGATCGCCGGGGCGAGCGGGTCGCGGCTCGTCCAGTACGGGACCTTGGCCGTGATTGTGGGAATTGCGACAAATCTCATCGGTATGCACACCGGTTTGGAGGGAGCAGTGCGACCGGCGCGGGCCGCTCTCGCGGGGGACACGGGGATTGGTGACTCCCTGCCGCGCTCCCGTCCGACTTTTGCTGCGTGGCTGAACCTCTCAATCGCTGCTTGCGTGTTCGCGTGCACCACTGGGGGCGCGATGTTGGGGGTTGTGTTGGATCGGGGCGGGGAGCTACCCGTCCTTGCCGTTGTGATCGGGGGCGCGGTGACGCTCGGCATCGGAGTACCGATCACCGTCGGTGCGGGTGTCTCGCCGTCGCTTCGGCCCATTCGCGACCTTTCCGAAGCAACTGTGCGGGTGGGGGCCGGTGATTACAGCCAACGGCTTCCGGTGGTTCAGGACGATGATTTGGGTGCGCTGTCGGCGTCGTTTAACCGTATGCAGGCGGGTTTGGCTGAGCGGCAACGACTTCAAGCCGCGTTCGGGACCTACGTTGATCCATCCCTGGCGGCGAGGCTACTTGAACAGGGTGACGATGTGTTCGCCGGGGAGCGTCGCGAGGTGACGGTGATGTTCGTCGATGTCCGTGACTTCACTCCGTTCGCGGAGGCGAACACCGCCGAGGACACAGTCGCCCGTCTCAACGCGTTGTTCGAGGTCGTGGTGCCTGCCGTCGTTGATGCCGGTGGGCATGTCAACAAGTTCCTTGGTGACGGGGCGCTGGCCGTCTTCGGCGCTCCGAATGACCTTGCGGATCACGCCGACGCCGCTGTCAATGCCGCAGTTCTGATTCAGCGCCTTGTCGCCGACCGATTCAGCGGGGAACTCCGGATCGGCATCGGAATCAACACCGGGGTGGTGATCGCCGGAACAATCGGCGGCGGGGGAAAACTCGAGTTCACCCTGATCGGCGATACCGTTAACGTCGCTGCCCGTGTCGAGCAACTCACCAAAACCACCGGCGACGCGATCCTTCTCACCCACCACACCGTCGCGGCCCTGAATGGTCGCTGGCCAGAACTCATCGACCGTGGATCCCACGCACTGAAGGGCAAGTCAGCCCCGGTGCAACTCCTCGGAATCGAACCGGGCATCGACGCAAGCCCAAGTTTTTAGAAGGTACTTTAGCGATTCGCGGACAGCCCCGCACCAACAACTTCCACCACCCCGAAAACTCCTGCGGAATGAGGATGACGATGTGCCGTAGTTACTCGGCCAAGGTCGCCCGGATGCACACGGTGACGTAGGGGAGTGCCAGCCCGGTCGAATTCGCCAGCGCCGGATGGGTGGCCAGCAACTCGCGTACCTGCTCCAATGTCCTGGTGCGGACCTCGGTCGGCGAGGTGATGCAGTAGCTACGAGACGCGACCAGGTCGATCAAGGCTTGCGGCGTAAGGTAATTCGTCCACTCGACCTGGTGGCGCTCCGGCTCGGTGAACAACTCCGACAAATTGACGTCGAAGCGGCCCCGGTCACCGTCGGAGCCGATGATGTCGCCCAGCTCCCGGACCCAGCCGAGCCGCTCGTCGCGCGTGTTCCACACCAGGCCCAGCCGGCCGCCCGGCCGCAGCACCCGGGCTATCTCGGGAATGGCGCGCTGGGGATCCACCCAATGCCACGCCTGCGCAACCAGCACGACGTCAACACTGTTGTCAGGCAACGGAATCCCCTCCGCGGTGCCCAGCAGCGCCCGGGTCTCCGGCAGGGAGGTGCGCAACACTTCCAGCATGTCGGGAATCGGGTCGACGGCCACCACGTCCAGCCCGCGCTCCACCAGCCGGGTGGTCAGCTTGCCGGTGCCCGCACCGAGGTCCAGCACCTGGCGCGCGCCGCGCGGCAATAGCCAGTCGATCGCCTCCGGGGGATAGGACGGGCGCCCCCGCTCGTAGGCTGCGGCCGCCGAACCGAACGACAGGGAGCGGTCGTGACGAGAGCGGGTCACCGCCGACACGCGCCTTCGCCGTCCGTCGAGTCGGCCAAATCCAACGTCTTGCGAATGAGCTCGCCGACCGCCTCGGACTCCACGAGGAAGCCGTCGTGCCCGCAGATGGATTCGACAACGTGCAGACGGTTGCAGCCCGGGAGCAGCTCGGCCAGCTCCTCCTGCAATCGCAGCGGGTAGAGCCGGTCGGAGGTGATGCCGCCGACCACGGCCGGCACCGGGCAACCGGTCAGGGCCTTGCGCACCCCGCCGCGGCCGCGGCCGACGTCGTGGCTGTTCAGCGCCTCGGTCAGCGCCACGTAGCTGCCCGCGTCAAAGCGGGCCAGCAGCTTGTCGCCCTGATGTTCCAGATAGCTCTGCACGGCATACCGGCTGTCCTCGACACCCTGCTTGTCGTTGCTGAACCGGGTGTCGAGCTCCGCTTCCCCGCGGTAGGTCAGGTGGGCAAAGCGGCGCGCGATGGTCAGGCCGGTGTCCGGTGTGCGGCCGGTGCCGTGGTAGTCGCCGCCCTGCCAGTTCGGGTCGGCCTTGATGGCCGCGATCTGCGTGGTCTGCGTGCCGATCTGGTCCGCGGTCGCCCGCGCGCCGACCGCCAGCAGCAGGCCGGCCCGGACGCGGCTGGGGTGTCCGACCATCCACTCCAAAGCCCTTGCGCCGCCCATGGATCCGCCGACCACCGCGGCCACCTCCTCGATCCCGAGTGCGGCCAGCGCGATGATATCGGCCTCCACCTGGTCGCGCACCGAAATCATCGGAAACCTTGAGCCCCAAGGCTTTCCGTCCCGGGCCAGCGAGCCCGGTCCGGTCGAACCGCGGCAACCGCCCAGCACGTTGGTGGCGACGGCGCACCAGCGGTCGGTGTCGATCGGAGCGCCCGGCCCGGCCACCCCGTCCCACCAGCCGCCGGTGGGATGTCCGGGTCCGGCGGGGCCGGTGATGTGCGAGTCGCCGGTCAGCGCGTGCAGCACCACCACGACGTTGTCGCGGGTCGGCGACAGCTCACCCCAGCGCTGAACGGCGATGCAGACATCCTCGATCACCGCGCCACTCTCGGTGGTCAGCGAGCCGATGTGCACAAGGCCGATCTCGCCTTCGGCGGGCAGCGTCTGCGTGGGGACGTCTGAGATCGTCATCGCCGGGGTCCTTAGAACGCCGCCACGGCCTGCGGGTCGGCGCCCGAGGTTTGCGCGTCCGCACCGTATTTGCGCGCCGCGGCGAAGCCGAGTTCCAGGTCGGCCAGGATGTCGTCGATGCCCTCGATGCCGACGGCCAGCCGCACCAGCCCCGGGCTCACGCCGGTGCTCAGCTGCTCCTGCGGGCTCAGCTGCGCGTGGGTGGTGGACGCCGGATGGATCACCAGCGAGCGCACGTCGCCGATGTTGGCGACGTGGCTGTGCAACTTCAGCGCGTTGACGAACGCCTTGCCGGCCTCGACGCCGCCGGCCAGCTCGAAGGCCAGGACCGCGCCGGTTCCCTTTGGCGCCAACTTCTTTGCCCGCTCGTACCACGGCGAGCCCGGCAGCCCCGCGTAGTTGACCGACAACACGCCGTCGTGGCCGGCGAGGTACTCGGCCACGCGTTGCGCGTTGGCGACGTGGCGCTCCATGCGCAGGCTCAGCGTCTCGATGCCCTGGGCCACCAGGAACGCGTTGAACGGTGAAGCGGCCGACCCGAGGTCGCGCAGCAGCTGCACCCGCGCCTTCAGCGCGTACGCCGGCGGGCCGAGCTCGGCGAACACCACGCCGTGGTAGCTCGGGTCGGGCGTGGTGAATCCGGGGAAGCGACCCTGCGTCCAGTCGAACGTGCCGCCGTCGACGATGACGCCGGCGATCGCCGAGCCGTGCCCGCCGAGGTACTTGGTGGCCGAGTGCACAACGATGTCGGCGCCGTGCGAAAGCGGCTGGATCAGATAGGGCGTGGCGATGGTGTTGTCGACGATCAGCGGTATCCCGTTGCCGTGGGCGATGCCGGCCACCCCGGGGATGTCCAGCAGGTCGATCTGCGGGTTGGAGATGGTCTCGCCGAAGAACGCCTTGGTGTTCGGTCGCACCGCCGCCTGCCAGGAATCCAGGTCGTCGGGGTCGTCGACGAAGGTGACCTCGATGCCGAGCTTGGCCAGCGAATAGTGGAACAGGTTGTAGGTGCCGCCGTAGAGCCGCGGGCTGGAGACGATGTGATCCCCGGCACACGCGAGGTTCAATATGGCGAAGGTCTCAGCGGCCTGCCCGGAGCTCAGGAAGAGCGCGGCCACACCGCCCTCGAGCGCGGCGATGCGTTGCTCGACGACGTCGGTGGTCGGGTTGCCGATCCGGGTGTAGATGTTGCCCGGAACCTCCAGCCCGAACAAGGCGGCGGCGTGGGTGGTGTCGTCGAACGTGTAGGACGTGGTCTGGTAGATCGGCAGGGCGCGGGCGTTGGTCGCCGGGTCCGGGTGCTGACCGGCGTGCACCTGCTTGGTCTCGAACGACCACCGCGCGGTCGGGTCGGCGTCGTCGTTGCTGGTGGAACTGTTGTCGGGGCTCACGTGGGTTTGCTTTCTGCTTCGGGATTGGCGAATCGGGTATCGGGATTGCGGGTTAGCAGCGCGACACGATCCGACACATGGGCCGATCCGAAGGAGCTGGATATGTGCACATCACGTCTTCCCCTCTAGTCAGGGGTCCGTATATGGCGGACCCGCGCTTGCCGCGCAGCCTGTGGCTACTAGACCTGGTCATCACCCGGGGCACCCCACCGCGGTTGGAGGGTTGCCGGCCAGCAAGCCGGGGCTTGATGCTGGCGCTCATGACCAATACGAAGATTAGCTTACTGTGCCGACTTCGTGCCAATGGCAGGTCGACACCTGCCCAAACGCCCTTGATAACGTGGCAGGAAGAACGCTGAGCCCCCCAGAGATCTGACCGAAATTCGAAGGTTTTCCACGCCGGGAGAGGGACCGTGAGCGCCGAACAGCCGACCGTCATCTACACACTGACCGACGAGGCGCCGTTGCTGGCGACCTACGCGTTCCTCCCGATCGTGCGCGCCTTCGCCGAGCCGGCGGGCATCCAGATCAAGACCAGCGACATCTCCCTCGCGGCCCGGATCCTCGCCGAGTTCGGAGAACACCTGACCGAAGAGCAGCGGGTTCCGGACAACCTGGGGGAGCTGGGCCGGCTGACCAAGCTGGCCGACACCAACATCATCAAGCTGCCGAACATCAGCGCCTCGGTGCCCCAGCTGATCGCCGCCGTCAAAGAGCTGCAGGGCAAAGGCTTCAAGATTCCGGACTTCCCGCAGAGCCCGAAGACCGACGAGGAGAAGGAAATCCGCGCCCGCTACGGCAAATGCCTGGGCAGCGCGGTCAATCCCGTGCTGCGACAAGGGAACTCGGACCGGCGCGCGCCCAAGGCCGTCAAGGAGTACGCGCGCAAGCACCCGCACAGCATGGGGGCGTGGTCGCCGGCCTCGCGCACCCATGTCGCGACCATGCGGCACGGCGACTTCTACCACGGTGAGAAGTCGATGACGCTGGACCGCGCGCGCAACGTGAAGATGGTGCTTCAGACCGAGGGCGGGAAGACCCTCGAGCTCAAGCCCAAGGTCGAGCTGCTCGAAGGCGACGTCATCGACAGCATGTTCATGAGCAAGAAGGCCCTGGTCGAGTTCTACGAGGAAGAGATGGAGGACGCCTACGAGACCGGCGTGATGTTCTCGCTGCACGTCAAGGCGACGATGATGAAGGTCTCGCACCCCATCGTCTTCGGCCACGCCGTCAAGGTGTTCTACAAGGACGCCTTCGCCAAGCACCAGGAGCTCTTCGACGAACTCGGCGTCGACGTCAACAACGGATTGGTCGATCTCTACAGCAAGATCGAGTCGCTGCCCGCGTCGCTGCACGAGGAGATCATCCGCGACCTGCACGCCTGCCACGAACACCGCCCCGAACTGGCGATGGTCGATTCGGCCAAGGGCATCACCAACTTTCATTCGCCCAGCGACGTGATCGTAGACGCGTCGATGCCGGCGATGATCCGCGCGGGCGGCAAGATGTGGGGCGCCGACGGACGGCAGAAGGACACCAAGGCCGTCAACCCCGAGTCGACTTTCTCCCGCATCTACCAAGAGATCATCAACTTCTGTAAAACTCACGGGCAGTTCGACCCGACGACGATGGGCACCGTCCCCAACGTCGGCCTGATGGCGCAGCAGGCCGAGGAGTACGGGTCGCACGACAAGACGTTCGAGGTGCCCGAAGACGGTGTCGCCAACATCGTCGACCTCGACACCGGGGAAGTGCTGCTCACCCAGAACGTCGAGGCCGGCGACATCTGGCGGATGCCGATCGTCACGGACGAAGCGATACGCGACTGGGTCAAGCTGGCCGTCAACCGGGCGCGCAACTCGGGCATGACGGCGGTGTTCTGGCTGGACACCGAACGGCCGCACGAGGTGGAGCTGCGCACGAAGGTCAAGGAGTACCTCAAGGAGCACGACACCGAGGGCCTGCAAATCCAGATCATGCCGCAGGTGTGGGCCATGCGGTACACGCTGGAGCGCGCGATGCGCGGGCAGGACACCATCGCCGCGACCGGAAACATCCTGCGTGACTACCTCACCGACCTGTTCCCGATCCTCGAGCTGGGCACCAGCGCCAAGATGCTGTCCATCGTGCCGTTGATGGCCGGCGGCGGAATGTACGAAACGGGCGCGGGCGGTTCGGCGCCCAAGCACGTCCACCAACTCGTCGAGGAGAATCACCTGCGCTGGGATTCCCTCGGTGAATTCCTTGCGCTGGGAGCGTGTTTCGAAGACATCGGGATCAAGACCCACAACCAGCGGGCCAAGATCCTGGGCAAGACGCTGGACGCCGCGATCGGCAAGCTGCTGGAGAACAACAAGAGCCCGTCGCGCAAGGCCGGCGAACTCGACAATCGCGGCAGCCAGTTCTACCTGGCGCTGTACTGGGCCTCCGAACTCGCGCAATCCGACGACGCAGAGCTGCGCGAGCACTTCGCCGCGCTGGCCAAGTCGTTGGGCGAGCAGGAGGACACCATCGTGGCCGAGCTCGCCGAGGCGCAGGGCGAGGCGGTCGATATCGGTGGCTACTACTACCCGGACAGCGAGAAGACGACCGCAGTGATGCGGCCGAGCAAGACGTTCAATGAAGCGCTAGCCGCTTCGCAAGGCTCTTGAGGTCAAGGGCCGCTTAGAGGAAGAAGTCGGGCTCGATATGGCAGACGAACACAAGATCAAAGTCAAAGGGCCCATCGTCGAGCTCGACGGTGACGAGATGACCCGCGTCATCTGGAAGTTCATCAAGGACATGCTGATCCTGCCGCATCTCGACATCAATCTGGACTACTACGACCTGGGCATCGAAAACCGCGACCGCACCAACGACCAGGTGACTATCGACGCCGCCTATGCCATCAAGAAGCACGGGGTGGGCGTCAAGTGCGCCACCATCACCCCCGACGAGGCCCGCGTCTCCGAATTCAACCTGAAGAAGATGTGGCTGTCCCCCAACGGCACCATCCGGAATATCCTGGGCGGCACCATCTTTCGCGAGCCGATCGTGATCTCCAACGTGCCCCGCCTGGTGCCGGGCTGGACCAAGCCGATCGTCATCGGCCGCCACGCCTTCGGTGACCAGTACCGGGCGACGAACTTCAAGGTCGACAAGCCGGGCACCGTCTCGATCACGTTCACGCCGTCGGACGGCAGCAAGCCGATGGTGCACGAGGTGGTGTCCATCCCCGACGACGGCGGTGTCGTGATGGGGATGTACAACTTCAAGGAATCAGTCCGGGATTTCGCGCGCGCCTCGCTGGCCTACGGCCTGAACGCCAAGTGGCCGGTATACCTGTCCACCAAGAACACCATCCTCAAGGCCTACGACGGCATGTTCAAGGACGAGTTCCAGCGCATCTACGACGAGGAGTTCAAGGACAAGTTCGAGGCCGAGGGGCTGACCTACGAGCACCGGCTGATCGACGACATGGTCGCCGCCTGCCTCAAGTGGGAGGGCGGCTACGTGTGGGCCTGTAAGAACTACGACGGGGACGTCCAGTCCGACCTAGTCGCGCAGGGCTACGGATCCCTGGGGCTGATGACGTCGGTGCTGATGACCGCCGACGGCAAGACGGTCGAGGCCGAGGCCGCGCACGGCACCGTCACCCGGCACTTCCGGCAGTACCAGGCCGGCAAGCCGACCTCGACGAACCCGATCGCCTCGATTTTCGCCTGGACGCGTGGGCTGGCCCACCGCGGCAAGCTCGACGGCACCCCCGAGGTGATCGAGTTCGCGCAGACGCTGGAAACCGTGGTCGTCGAGACGGTGGAGAGCGGGAAGATGACCAAAGACCTGGCCATCCTCATCGGTCCGGACCAGGAATGGCAACGGAGCGAGGAGTTCCTCGACTCGATCGCCGAGAACCTGGAGAAGAAGCTGGCTAACTAGCCGACGGGTTGGCGCCCCGGTGCGCCGGGTTGCACTCGTCGAGGAAGTCGGTGATCAGTTCGGCGACGCGCTCCGGCGCCTCGAACATCGGGATGTGCCCCACGCCGTCGAGCTTGGTGACCTGGTGGTCGTCGGGCAAATGGGTGGTGAAATGCCGGCTGAACCTGGGTGCGGGCACAATCCGGTCCTTCTCGCAGATGACCAGGTGCGCCGGGACGGCGTTTTCGGCCAGCTCCTGCAGGCCGTGCAGCAACAGCGACTTGACCAGCAGCTGGAAGTAGGCCGGGCAGTGGGCGACGTCGTCGATGCAGTCGAGCAGCTGCTCGTCGGTGACCCCCTCAGGCGTTGCGCTGATCGCGTAGGTGGCCAGCTGGCGGCTGAACGGCAGGCGCATCACCTTCGGGCCGAACAGCCAGGCCAGCACCAGCAGCGGAATGCCCAGGATGAACTTGGCGATCACCTCGAACTTGGCCGGGCTCCACCGCGTCCACCCGCCGGCCGGGGCGATGCCCATCACGCTGCGCGCCCGCCCGCGCCGCTCGAGCTCGAACGCGACCCAACCGCCCAGCGAGTTGCCGACGATGTGGGCGGTATCCCAGCCCATCTCGTCCATCTGGTGCTCCACATGGTCCGCCAGCACCGCCGAGGACAGGAACCAGGTGCCCGCGGGCGGACCGCCGTTGTGGCCGGCCATGGTCGGGGCGAAGACCTCATACCGCCCGGTGTCGGCCAACCGCCGGGCGACGTCCTCCCATACCGCCTGGGACAGCAGGAAGGGGTGCAGCAACAGAACCGGCTCTCCCGAACCGAGGTGGATCGGTGGCCGCGTCCCCGTGTTGGCGTTCGTCCTCTGGCTCCCCATACCGCCGAGATTAAAGCCGGTACCGCCGGTACCGCAAGCGAACGGCGCGGGCCCCCGTCTGTGCAGAACCGGCGGCTCCGCGTGAAAAGATCGGTGCATCATGAGCACCGCTACCGGATCCCGCCGGATTTTTTCCGGCGTGCAGCCCACCTCCGATTCGCTTCACCTGGGAAACGCCTTGGGCGCCATCACCCAGTGGGTCGCGCTGCAGGACGATCACGAGCCCTTCTTCTGCGTGGTCGACCTGCACGCCATCACCATCCCCCAGGATCCCGACGCGCTGCGCCGCCGGACCCTGGCCACGGCCGCCCAATACCTGGCGCTGGGTATCGACCCGGCTCGCAGCACCATCTTCGTGCAGAGCCACGTGCCCGCCCACTCCCAGCTGGCCTGGGTGCTGGGTTGCTTCACCGGCTTCGGGCAGGCCTCGCGGATGACGCAGTTCAAAGACAAGTCGACCCGCCAGGGCGGCGACTCCACCACCGTGGGCCTATTCACCTATCCGGTGCTGCAGGCCGCCGACGTCCTGGCCTACGACGCCGAGCTGGTGCCGGTGGGCGAGGACCAGCGTCAGCATCTCGAGCTGGCGCGCGACGTGGCGCAACGGTTCAACAGCCGGTTCCCCGACACGTTCGTGGTTCCCGACCTGCTGATCCCCAAGGCCACCGCCAAGATCTACGACCTGCAAGACCCGACTTCGAAGATGAGCAAGTCGGCGGCCACCGATGCCGGCTTGATCAACCTGCTCGACGATCCCGCCGCCTCCGCGAAGAAGATTCGGTCGGCGGTCACCGACAGCGAGCGCGAGATCCGCTTCGACGCCGACGCCAAGCCGGGCGTGTCGAATCTGCTGACCATCCAGTCCGCGGTCACCGGCGTCAGCATCGACAAGCTCGTGGAGGGTTACGCCGGGCGGGGCTACGGCGACCTGAAGAAGGAGACCGCCGAGGCGGTCGTCGAGTTCGTCAGCCCGATCAAGGCCCGCGTCGACGAATTGCTGGCCGACCCAGCCGAATTGGAGGGGATCCTGGCGGCCGGGGCCCAGCGGGCCGAGGATGTGGCGGGCAAAACCGTTCGGCGGGTCTACGATCGGTTAGGTTTCCTTCCGCAGCGAGGATGAGTTCACCATGAGCGAGCCGGCCAAGGCGGGCGCCCTCGACCGGCTGCGGGCGAAATACGGATGGCTCGACCACGTCCTGCGCGCCTATCAGCGCTTCGACGACCGCAGCGGCGGGTTCTTCGCGGCCGGCCTCACCTATTACACGATCTTCGCGCTATTCCCTTTGCTGATGGTCGGTTTCGCGGCCTTCGGGTTCATCCTGGTGCGGCGGCCGGAGCTGCTGAAAACCATCGACGACCACATCCGGTCCCAGGTGACCGGCGCGCTGGGCGACCAGCTGCTCGACTTGATGAACTCGGCGATCGAGGCGCGGGCGTCGGTGGGTGTCATCGGCCTGGCCACCGCGGTCTGGGCGGGCCTGGGCTGGATAGCGCATCTGCGCCAGGCGTTGACGGAGATGTGGTGGGACGAACGCATCGAGTCGCCGGGTTTCGTGCGCAACAAGCTCTCCGATCTGCTGGCCATGCTGGGGACGTTCGCGGTGATCGTGGCCACCGTCGGCCTGACCACCGTCGGCCATGATGCACCGCTGGCCGCGCTGCTGAAATGGCTTGGTGTTCCGCAGCTTACGGTCTTGGATTGGCTCTTCTGGGTGTTGTCGATCGTGATCTCGACGGCCATCTCGTGGTTGCTGTTCACCTGGATGATCGCCCGGCTGCCGCGCGAGAAGGTCAGCCTGGCCGATTCGGCGCGCGGCGCGCTGATGGCGGCGGTCGGGTTCGAGGCGTTCAAGCAGGTGGGTTCGATCTATCTGCGGGTGGTGTTGCGAAGCCCCGCGGGCGCGACGTTCGGCCCGGTGCTGGGTTTGATGGTGTTCGCCTACATCACCTCCTATCTCGTGCTGTTCTGTACGGCGTGGGCGGCGACGGCGTCCGACCACCCGCGCAGCCGCCACGCCGCACCGCCCGCGCCGGCGATCATCGCCCCGCGCGTGCAACTCGACGAGGGGATCAGCACGCGACAGACCCTGACCGCGATGGCGATGGGGGCCGTTGGGGCGCTGGCCCTTTCCCGCGTCACCCGGCGGCTGCGCTAGCCGCCCAGGGCCGTGCGCATCCGTTCGGCGAACACCGTGGCCGCCCTCAGCGGGCGGACCATCACGGTGATCTCGTCGATGAGGCCGTCCTCGCGCATGTGCACGAAGTCGCAGCCCTGGATTTCGAGGTCCGCAACGGCGGCCCTGAACATGAGCGCGTGATCGCCGGTGCCCACACTGGAAAGCTCCTTTTCGAAGCGAAAGCCCCTCAGCACCTGGGCGACAGCGGAGACGATGGTTGCGATCACGTCCGGCCCCCGGTAGGGACGGTGCGCGATGGGGCTGTGCAGCACCGCGTCGGGGGCGAACAGGCTTCCGATGCGGTCGAATTCACCGGCTTCCACGGCGCGACGGAACGGGTGGCCGCTCACAGTCCGAGCGCCCTGCCAGTGGCGACGGTGACAGCGGCGGCGAAGATCGCGCCGGTCGCGGCGACGTTGCGTGGTTCGCGAAGGTACGCGTGCGAGCCGATGGCGCCCACCATGACGATCGCGAACCCGAAAGCCGCCAGCGGGGTGAGAAACGCGGCGATACCGACCAGCCTGGGCAACACAATGCCGATGGCGCCCAGCAATTCACAGAACGCGGTGATACGGATCACCGGCAGCGGGAACGGCGTGACGCCCGTTTGTCCGCTGGCGATAAGCCGCTCTTTCGGTTGACTGATCTTGGCCAGGCCCGACGCGGTAAAGACCGCGGCGAGCGTTACCTGCAACGTCCATAGCAACAGATTCATCGTGACCTCCCACGTCGATGGCTATTCACCTCTATGACGCGGCAGGGCCGCATGATGTGACACCGACTAGGTAGGCACCCGCCAGTCGCCCCGGACCATCACCGCGGCCACCCGCAGATCGCTGTCCAGCACAACGAGATTGGCGTCGTAGCCGGCGCGCAGGCTGCCCACCCGCTCGAGGCCGAGCGCCCGCGCCGGCGTCGCCGACGTCGTCTGCGCCGCCACGGCGAGTCCGGCATCTGCATGCACGGCGCGGAACAGCCGGTCCATGGTGGCGGTGCTGCCCGCGATCGCCGACGTCCCGCGCACCCGCGCCACACCGGACACCACATCGATGGCCACCGCGCCGAGGCGGAACGCCCCGTCGTCGCGGCCGGCCGCCGCGATGGCGTCGGTGACCACGGCGACCCGGTCCGGCCCGGTCGCCCCGATCACCGCACGCACGACGGCCGGATGCACGTGCACGCCGTCGGCGATCAGTTCGACGGTGACTCCCGGGTGGCGCAGCAGGGCGAGCACGGGCCCCGGCTCGCGATGGTGCAGCGGCGGCATCGCGTTGCAGAGGTGGGTGCCCACGGTGGCGCCCAGCGCGATGGCGTGCTCGGTCTCCTCGTAGGTGGCGTCCGTATGCCCAACCGCCACAACCACTCCGGCGCCGAGAAAGTGCCGGATCGCCTCGTCGGCCCCCGGCAGCTCGGGCGCCAGGGTGACCATCCGGATCGCGCCGCCGCCGGCGTCGAGCACGGCGTCGATCTCGGCCAGGTCCGGGTCGCGCAGCTGGGCCGGGTCGTGCGCCCCGCAGCGGGCCCGGCTCAGCCACGGCCCCTCCAGGTGGATGCCCGCGACCGTGCCGCGCCGGGCGGCTTCGGCGAGCGCGCGCACGCCGGCGAGCAACTCGGCGGGCGAGGCGGTCACCAGGCTGGCGAGCGTCGTTGTGGTGCCGTGCCGCAGATGGAATTCGGCCGCCCCGGTGATGCCGTCGCGGTCGGTGTAGGAGGCGCCGCCGCCACCGTGCACGTGCATGTCGATGAAGCCGGGCACCACGGTGCCGTCGGGGAAGTCCGTGTCGGCCGGGCGGGGCGGGGCCCCCGCGCCGCAGGCAACGATCCGTGCGCCGTCCGTCCCCAGCCAGCCGGGCCGGCGGACCTGCCCGTCGAGCACCATGGTGCCGGCGGCGATCATTACCATCGGCCGCCGTTCTCCCAGAAGTGCCGGATTTCCTCCAGCTGGCGTCCCTTGGTCTCGGGCGCAAACCGGTACACGACCACGAACGCGACTATCGCCAGGGCGGCGAACACCGCGAAAGTGCCTGCGCCACCCAGGGAATGCAGCATGGTCAGGAACACCGCGGCGATGATCGCGTTGGCCACCAGGTTGGAGGTGAGCATGGTGCTCGACCCGATGGACCGCAACCGGGACGGGAAGCTCTCGCTGGCGTACACCCAGCCCAGGGAGCCGAATCCCATGGTGTAGCCGATGATGAACAGCAGTATGCCGCCGAAGCCGAGTGCCGCACCGCCGATGCCCCGCCCGAAGACGCCCATCAGCACGACGTCGGCGGCGATCATCATGGCGATGCCGGACAACAGGATTGGGCGCCGGCCCACCCGGTCGACGAGCAGCAGCGACGCCCCCACCGCCGCCAGCCCGGCGATCTGGACCAAGGCCGGCAGCGCCAGCAGCGCGAAGTTGCCCGTGAAGCCCATCGCTGCGAATATCCGTGGGCTGTAATAGATGATCGCGTTGATGCCGGTGATCTGGATCAGGAAGCCGAGCGTGACCACGAAGGCGGTGGCCCGCGAATACGGCGGGCGCAGCATCTCGGACCAGCCGCCGCTCCCTTCGCTCAGCGCGCGGCCGATCTCGGCGAGCTCCGCGTCGACCCGGGCGTCGGGCTCCACGCGCAGCAACGCCCTGCGAGCCTCGTCGGGCCGGCCCTTCAGCACATACCACCGCGCCGTGTCGGGCGCCCGAATCAGCAACGGGAGCAACAACATCGCGGGGACTGTGGCCAGCCCCAGCATCCAGCGCCAGCTGTGGGTTCCGGCCAGCAGGTAACCGGTCAGATAGCCGACGATGAGCCCGCTGACGATGGCCAATTGATACGCGGTCAGCAGCGACCCGCGCACCGCCGTCGGCGCCGATTCCGCGACGTATACCGGCACGACCACCACCGCCACGCCGAGGGTCAGGCCCAGCAGAAGCCGCGCGGCCAACAGCATGGTCAGCGAGACCGAGAGCGCACCGAGCAGCGCGAACCCCGCGTAGGCGACCAGCAGCAGCACCACCGACTTCTTGCGCCCGATCGCGTTGGCCAGCACGCCCGCACCGAGCGCACCGACGATCTGGCCGAGCACCACCATCGTCGTCAGCAGTTCCTGTTGCCGCGTGGACAGGCCGAAGTCTTCAGTGACGTACAGCTGCGCGCCGGCGATGATGGACAGGTCGTAGCCGTAGATGATGCCGATGCTGGCGGCGGTCAGCCCGACCAGCAATCCCCGCCCGGCTTCGGTCATCTCGGTGAGTCTAGTGTTGCGGCCCCGCGCCTATTCGGCCCCGGCGTCTCGCGGCGCCGGTGCTATCTTGGGCGCGTGCACCTCGGACCGCGGGATCTCTAGATCGTGCGGCGCAACCGACTTCGATTGCGGTGGGCGGCAGTCGCGGCAATCGCCCTTCTGGCGCCGCTTGCCCTCACGCACTGCCCGCGCACACTCGGAGCGTTGACCACCGTCGCCGCCGTGCACCATGAATCCACACGGGCCGCGGTCCCGGTCGGTGAGCAGCCGATTGCCCACTCGCGCGCGGAGTCGACGCAGCACAAGGCCACCCCCGGCGAGCTCTGCCGCAGCGGCGATTTCACCCTAGTTGCGAGTGGTTCGCCGTCCGGCACCGATGACACACCGAGCACGCCGGCCGTCGGTTTCGCCCAGGGGATCGATATCTCAGCGGGTGCCGCCAGAGCACCTCCGCCAAGGTTTGCGTACGGTCCGCGTGTTCTCGGCGGACGCGCTCGCCTTCATCTGCTCTGCTTGCTCCGGCGCTGAGGGATACCTCGTCGCCGAAGTGAATGGTGCTCCTCGCAACCGCGGATAGAGCTCGCCAATTCCTTCGGCCATCCATTTTCATGATCGTCTTCGTTGTTTTAAAGGATGGCACATTCAATGCAAAATCAGGCTCTCACTGTTTCGCCCAGCACCCAAAGCCCGTCAGCTGCACTCATTCTCCTTCCGCTCCGGCTCGTTGTCGGCTGGACGTATTTCTCAGCGTTTTGGCGCCGGGCGATTCTCGCCGACAAGCTGGACCCCGGCGCCGCCGGCTATGTCGGAGAGAAGTTCAACGATTTCCTCCCCGGCGCGCTGGGCATCAAGCCGGTCATAGGTTTTCTCGTGCTGCACCCGGATATTCTGCAATGGTCCATGATTGCGTTCACGATGGTGGAAGCGCTCGTCGGATTGTGTCTGATGCTCGGATTATTCACCCGGACAATGGGTGCGAGCGCCATGCTGCTGGCTTTTGGCATTCTGCTGGGCGCGGGTTGGCTGGGTACCACCTGTCTCGACGAATGGCAGATCGGAATTCTGGGCATCGCGTCCGGGGTCGCGGTCTTGCTCGGCGGGGGCGGCGAGTACTCGGTCGATGCCCTGCTGAGGCGCAAGGGCTCCAGGTTCACCCGGAGCAGGCGTTTCACCTGGCTTGCCTCGGGTGAATTGAAGGCGGGCAAGCCGGCCGTCGCTATCGGGGCGGCCGCGGTGCTTTCGGTAACGCTGGTGACCAACCAGTACTTTCACGGCGGCGTCTACGGGCCGCTGCACAACAAGTCGATCAAACCTGTGGTCGAGATTTCCGATGCCAGTATCACGGACGGTGGTTTGCGGTTTACCGTCTATCGAACCGAAGGCGTGGACGTATACGGCTCATTCCTGGTCAGTGTCGCCCTACTTGATGCCGGTAAGACAATTTTCAAGGTTGCCGGGCCGCAGCTGAGCCAACTGCCCAAGAGCGAGATCGTCAATTACCACGTGGCGGCGGTGAAACCGGGGACATGCGGCCTGGTCATACCGTTGGGAGCCAAAGCCCGGATCTCGCTCAACACCGGGACCGCAGCTATTGACAGGAACCGGACTTACGCGCTTGCCCTCACCGACGTGAGCGGTGTCCGCTGGCAACAACCGGTCACCGGTGTTGCGGGCGGCGGTTCATCGACCGCGCGACCATGATCAAACTGAACACGATGATGGTGCCGATGACGGCGACGCCCACCCGGATCGGCAGCGCGTCCGCCGACGGGATCAGCCCCGCGGCCTCGGCGCCGTTGCCCTGCCGGTCGGCGGCGCTGTCGCGTTTGGCGGGCGCCAGCGAGGGGTCGGGTTCGATCAGGTTGCCGACCTGGGTGCCCTGCGGCGTGCTGAATCCGTAGTCCAGCAGGTGCGCCGCCTGCTCCCACGGGGCGATCGGCTGCCGCGTCCCGTGCAACAGGACCGCCATCAGTCGGCGCCCGTTGTGGTTGGCCGCGCCCACGAAGGTCTGGCCGGCGTCGTCGGTGTATCCGGTCTTTCCGCCCAGGGCGCCCGGGTACTTATAGAGCAGCTGGTTGTCGTTCTCCAGCTCGTAGCCGGGGTGGTCGCCGTGACCGGGGAAGTCGAACGTCCGCGTCGCGACGATGTCGGCGAAAGTCGGGTTCTGCCAGGCGTAGCGGTAGAACAGGCCGATGTCGTAGGCCGACGTGCTCATGCCGGGGCCGTCCAGCCCGGACGGCGTCGCCACCCGGGTGTCCTTGCCGCCGAGCTTGGCGGCCAGCACGTTGATCTTCTCCACGGCCTGCTGCATGCCGCCGAGCTGCATGGCCAGCGCGTGCGCGGCGTCGTTGCCGGAATGCATCAGCAGGCCGTGCAGCAGCTGGTTGACGGTGAACACCCCGCCCTCCTCGACGCCGACCTTGGTGCCCTCGGCGGCCGCGTCGTCGGCGGTGCCGGGCACCGCCTTGTTCAGGTTGAGCGCATTGATGGCCGCCATCGCGACCAGCACCTTGATGATGCTGGCGGGGCGGTGCCGGCCGTGCGGGTCCTTGGCCGCGATCACCGCGCCGCTGTCCAGGTCCGCCACCAGCCACGCGTCGGCGGAGACGTCGGTCGGCAGCGCCGGCGTATCGGGCGCGGCGACGATGCCGCAGCTGGCCAGCGCCTCGCCGCCGACCGGCTTGGGGGGCACCGCCAGCGGCATCGGCGGGTCGCCGGCCTGGGGAACCTCCGACGAATCCACCGCGGGTGGGGTGTTCACCTTGAAGGGGCAGTTCGCGGGTGCGGCATTGGGTCCGGCGCCGGGCTCGGCCTCAGCGACGGGCACGGCCAGCGTCACCGGCGCGGCGACCAGGAAAACGGCCGCTGCCAGGCACGATGCGGGGCGTAGGAAGTTCATTGCTTGTGCAGACTAGGCGATCGCGAGCCCGATTCGAGGGAGCCGCGCTGTGACTGGTGATACGGAAGTTGCGAAGCCACCTGGACCGCGCGAGAACGCCGCCGAGCCATTACGCTGGGCATGCCGTCATTGGGACGGCAACGAATCCCCGCCACCGAACCCCAGGAACCTGCCATTCAGAACGATCGTTTCTGGTCCCGATTGCGGCGGAACCGCGACGCTCCGCGGTCGCTGCAACAGCTGGTCAAGGAAGTCGAGAAGGCAACGCAGGTCCGCCGCTCCGGCCTGGAAGGCGTCCTGAGCGAACTGCAGCAGCACCGTGACGCCACGTCCGACGCCGGTCTGCGGGAGGCGCTCACCTGGCTGTGCAACGCGGTGACCCGGATGGTGACCAACCCGACGGCGGCGCATTCCCGGGAGGTTCTGATTGCGGCCGACGCGGTCAAGCGCCGCTAGAGCTTGTCGGACACCCCCGCGAGCACACCGCGCAACACCGATTCGATGGTGTCGAACTCGGCCTGGCCGCTGATCAGCGGCGGCGCCACCTGGACGACGGGATCGCCGCGGTCGTCGGCGCGGCAATACAGGCCGGCTTCGAAAAGCGCCGGTGACACGTAGCCGTGCAGCAACCGTTCACATTCCTCCGTGCTGAACGATTCCTTGGTCGCCTTGTCCTTGACCAACTCGATGCCGTAGAAGTAACCCTCGCCACGGACGTCACCGACGATCGGCAGGTCGTACAGCTTCTCCAGGGTGGCGCGAAAGGCGGATGCGTTTTGCTTAACGCGGTCGTTGAGGCCCTCGCGCTCGAAGATGCCGAGGTTGGCCAGCCCCACGGCCGTCGAAACCGGATGTCCGCCAAAGGTATAGCCATGCGGGAAAACGGTCGCGCCGTCGTTGAACGGCTCGAACAGTCTCTCGCTGGCAATCATCGCGCCCAGCGGCGAGTAGCCCGACGTGAGGCCCTTGGCGCAGGTGATCATGTCGGGCACGTAGCCGAAGTCATCACAGGCGAACATCGACCCGATCCGGCCGAACGCGCAGATCACCTCGTCGGAGACCAGCAGCACGTCGTAGGAGTCGCAGATCTGCCGCACCCGTTCGAAATAGCCCGGGGGAGGGGGGATGGCACCGCCCGCGTTCTGCACGGGTTCCAGGAACACCGCGGCGACGGTCGCCGGGCCCTCGAACTCGATCGCCTCAGCGATCCGGTCGGCGGCCCATTGTCCGAAAGCCTTGGGGTCGTTGGCGAATGGGTCGGGCGCGCGGTAGAAGTTCGTGTTGGGCACCCGGAATCCGCCGGGCGTCACCGGTTCGAACGGCGCCTTGTACGACGGCAGGCCGGTGATCGCGAGGGCACCCTGGGTGGTGCCGTGGTAGGCGATCGACCGCGAAATCACCTTGTGCTTACCGGGTTTGCCGGTCAGCTTGAAGTACTGCTTGGCGAGCTTCCACGCGGTCTCGACGGCCTCGGTCCCGCCGGTGGTGAAGAACACCCGGTTCAGGTCGCCGGGCGCGTAGCGCGCCAGGCGCTCGGCGAGCTCGACCGCGGTCGGGTGGGCATACCCCCACAGCGGGAAGTACGCCAGCGTGCTCGCCTGCCGCGCGGCGACGTCGGCGAGTTCGGTGCGGCCGTGGCCGACCTGCACGGTGAACAGCCCCGAGAGGGCGTCGAGGTAGCTTTTGCCGCGGTCGTCGAAGATCGTCACGCCGTCGCCACGGACGATGATCGGCGGCGTGATGCCGGCCCCGTGCCGGGCGAAGTGCAGCCACAGGTGATCCGTCATCGCCGCGAGCGTAACGCTACGGAGGGTTTCGGCGTCGAAAATCGCCGTGGCGTTACGCTCGGGTATGACCTCAGCTCAGGAGGTCGCCCAATTCGAGGCGCTGCGCCCGCATCTCATGGCGGTCGCCTATCGGCTCACCGGCACGGTGGCCGATGCCGAGGACATCGTGCAGGAGGCCTGGCTGCGCTGGGACGGCCAGGAAGCCACCATCACCGACCCGCGGGCGTGGCTGACCACCGTGGTGAGCCGGCTGGGCCTGGACAAGTTGCGTTCGGCCGCGCACCGGCGCGAGACCTACACCGGCAACTGGCTGCCGGAGCCGGTAGTGACCGGGTTCGACCCTCCGGATCCACTGGCCGCCGTGGTCGCCCACGAGGACGCCCGGTTCGCGGCGATGGTGGTGCTCGAACGCCTGTCGCCCGACCAGCGGGTCGCCTTCGTGCTGCACGACGGGTTCGCGGTCCCCTTCGCCGAAGTGGCCGACGTGCTGGGCACCAGCGAGGCCGGTGCCCGGCAGCTGGCGTCACGGGCCCGCAAGGCCGTCACGGCCGACCCGCCCCCAAAGCCCGACCCATCGCACGACGAGGTGGTCGGTCGGCTGTTGGCCGCGATGGCCGCCGGCGACCTGGACACCGTGGTCTCGCTGCTCCACCCCGACGTCACGTTCACCGGCGATTCAAATGGCAAGGCCCCCACGGCCGTCCAGACCATCCACGGCCCGGACAAGGTGGTCCGGTTCATGCTGGGCCTGGCGCAACGCTACGGACCGGCGATGTTCACCTCGTATCAGCTGGGGCTGGTCAATGGCGAAGTGGGCGTCTACACGGCCGGCCGCCCCGCGTCCGACGGCTACCGGGAGATGCTGCCGCGGATCACGGTGTTCACGGTGCGCGACGGAAAGGTCTGCGCGCTCTGGGATGTCGCCAACCCGGACAAGTTCACCGGCTCTCCGCTGCGGCCTCGCTAGCCCATGGCACCCGGCAGGCGTCCCCCGAGCTGAAGCCCTGCTCGGTGATGCCCAGTGCGGTGTTCATCCGGGCGCGCATGTTCTCCACGCCGATCTGATAGGTCAGCTCGATCACGCCCGCGTCACCGAACCGGGCGCGCAGGTCGGCGACCTGCTCGTCGGTGACGGTGTGCGGATCGGTCGTCATCGCGTCGGCGTAGCGGATCGCGGCGCGCTCGTCGTCGGTGAAGGCCGTTGAGGTCGCGTAGTTGTCGATCTCCTTGAGCCGCTCGACGTCGAGGCCGTCCAGGCGCTGCAGCATGGAACCGAAGTCGACGCACCAGGAACAGCCGACGCTGCGCGCGGTCCACAACACCGCCAGCTCACGCACGCTGACCGGCAGCGCCTTGGACGCCCGGTCGATCATCGTCTCGTGCACGGCGCCGGCGAGCATCAGCTTGCGATGGTGGGCGGCCACGGTGAACGGCTCGGGGACCTGGCCGTAACGCCGCTTGGCGATCCGGTACATGGCGCGGGTCAGCAGCCCGGCGCGCTTGGGGGACAGGGGCTCGATGCGGGTTTTCTGTGTCATACCCCTCAGACGAGACAGGCCGCGGAAGTGTGACGGGCCTTCGCGGCGCTCGAACGCCACGCTAGCGTCACGCTCGGCGCCCAGCGCCACGCTGGCGTGACGTTCGGCCGCGAAGGCCGTACGCGCCTAGCGCCCGCGCCTAGCGCGTGAACATCAGCGCGCGCTTGACTTCTTGGATCGCCTTGGTGATCTGGATGCCGCGCGGGCAGCACTCGGTGCAGTTGAACGTGGTCCGGCACCGCCACACGCCGTCCACCTCGTTGAGGATCTCGAGGCGCTCGGCGGCGGCCTCGTCGCGGCTGTCGAAGATGAAGCGGTGCGCATTGACGATCGCCGCCGGGCCGTAGTAGCTGCCCTCGTGCCAGAACACGGGGCAGCTGGTGGTGCAGGCCGCGCACAGGATGCATTTGGTGGTGTCGTCGTAGCGGGCCCGGTCGGTCGGGCTCTGAATGCGTTCGCGCGTCGGCGGATTTCCGCTGGTGACCAGGTACGGCTTGACCGCGCGGTAGGCGTCGAAGAACGGCTCCATGTCGACCACCAGGTCCTTCTCCACCGGAAGGCCGCGGATCGGTTCCACCGTGATGGTGAGCCCCCCCTTTTTGCCCTTGCGCCGGTCTCCTGGCAGCAGGTCGCGCATCAGCACCTTGCACGCCAGCCGGTTCACGCCGTTGATGCGCATCGCGTCCGAGCCGCACACCCCATGGGCGCAGGAGCGCCGGAAGGTCAGCGTCCCGTCCAGGTAGCTCTTGATGTAGATCAGCAGGTTGAGCAGCCGGTCGCTGGGCAGGCACGGCACCCGAAAGCTCTGCCAGCCACCGGTTTCCGCGAAGGCGTCGGGATTGTCGGGATTGAACCGGGCAATCTTCAGGGTCACCAGCACCGCGCCCTCGGGGATGGGCGGCAAGGGCGGCTCGGGTCCCCGGTCGAGCTCGACTTCGACGCTGTCGGACATCAGTACTTCCGTTCCTTCGGTTCGTAGCGGGTCTGCACGACGGGCTTGAAGTCCAGCGCGATGTCGCTCAGCAGATCGGTGCCCTGCTTATCGGCCCCAATTTCCTTGTAGGCCATGGTGTGGCGCATGTAGTTGACGTCGTCGCGGTTCGGGTAGTCCTCCCGGGCATGCCCGCCGCGCGACTCCTTGCGGTTCAGCGCGCCTACGACGGTCACCTCGGCCAGCTCCAGCAGGAAGCCCAGCTCGATGGCCTCCAGCAGGTCGCTGTTGAAGCGCTTTCCCTTGTCGTGCACGGTGATTCGGGAGTAGCGCTCTTTGAGTGCATGGATGTCGGTGAGCGCCTGCTTCAGCGTCTCCTCGGTGCGGAACACCGCGGCGTTGTTGTCCATCGACTGCTGCAGCGCGCCGCGGATGTCCGCTACGCGCTCGGTGCCGCGCTCGTCCAGGATGCCGCCGACCCAGCCCACCACCATCGCCGCCGGGTTGGGCGGCATGTCGACGAAGTCGTGCGCGTCGGCGTAGTCCGCGGCGGCGATGCCGGCGCGGCGGCCGAAGACGTTGATGTCCAGCAGCGAGTTGGTGCCCAGCCGGTTGGCACCGTGCACCGACACGCACGCGCACTCGCCGGCAGCATACAGGCCGGGCACCGTAGAAGTGTTGTCCCGCAACACCTGTCCGGTGACGGTGGTGGGGATGCCGCCCATCACATAGTGACACGTCGGGTACACCGGGACCAGCTCGTGCACCGGATCCACGCCCAGATACGTGCGCGCGAACTCGGTGATATCGGGCAGCTTGGCCTCCAGCACATCCTCGCCGAGGTGGCGGACGTCGATGTAGACATAGTCCTTGTGCGGGCCGGCGCCGCGCCCTTCCAGCACTTCCAGCACCATCGAGCGGGCGACGATGTCGCGCGGCGCCAGGTCGACGATGGTCGGCGCGTAGCGTTCCATGAACCGCTCGCCCTCGCCGTTGAGCAGCCGGCCGCCCTCACCGCGCACGGCTTCGGAGATCAGGATGCCCAGCCCGGCCAGGCCCGTCGGGTGAAACTGGTGAAACTCCATGTCCTCCAAGGGAAGTCCCTTGCGGAATACGATCCCGATACCGTCACCGGTGAGCGTGTGCGCGTTGGACGTGGTCTTGTACATCCGGCCCGATCCGCCGGTCGCGAGCACCACGGCCTTGGCGTGAAAGACGTGGATCTCGCCGGTGGCCAGTTCGTAGGCCACCACGCCGGTGGCCACCGGGCCGCGCGGGGTCTCCGTCAAAACCAGGTCCAGCGCGTAGAACTCGTTGAAGAACTGCACGTCGTGCTTGACGCAGTTCTGGTAGAGCGTCTGCAGGATCATGTGGCCGGTGCGGTCGGCGGCGTAGCAGGCCCGGCGCACCGGGGCCTTGCCGTGCTCGCGGGTGTGGCCGCCGAACCGGCGTTGGTCGATGCGGCCCTCGGGGGTGCGGTTGAACGGCATCCCCATCTTCTCGAGGTCGAGCACCGCGTCGATGGCTTCCTTGCACATGATCTCCACCGCGTCCTGGTCGGCGAGGTAGTCGCCGCCCTTGACGGTGTCGAAGGTGTGCCATTCCCAGTTGTCGTCCTCGACGTTGGCCAGCGCCGCGCACATCCCGCCCTGGGCGGCGCCGGTGTGGCTGCGGGTGGGGTACAGCTTGGTCAGCACCGCGGTCCGGACGCGCGGGCCGGCTTCCACCGCCGCGCGCATGCCGGCACCGCCGGCGCCGACGATCACCACGTCGTAGCGGTGTTGCTGGATCACCGGTCAGCCTCCGATATTCGGGTCGAATGTCACCAGCACATAGGTGCCGAGTACCAACGTGAACCCCATCGACAGCAGCAGCAGGCTGTTGAGCCAGAACCGGGTGCTGTCCTTGCGGCTGTAGTCGTCGATGATGGTGCGCAGGCCGTTGCCGCCGTGCAGCTGCGCAAGCCACAACAGCGCCAGGTCCCAGAACTGCCAGAACGGCGAGGCCCAGCGCTGCGCCACGTAGTTGAAGTCGATGCGGTAAACGCCGTTGTCCCACATCAGCATGACGAACAGGTGCCCGACGGCCAGGACGATCAGCGCGACGCCGGAGAACCGCATGAACAGCCACGCAAACTTCTCGAAGTTGGGGATGCCGGCCCGGCGCCGCGGCGAGCGCGGGTTGTCCAGACTGGCCGGCCGGTCGTGGCTGCGCTCGCGCACCGGGGCCACCTGACCCCGGCCCAGTTGCAGGTCGGGGGAACTCATCGGAGGTGCTCGACGATGTGGATGCCGGTGACCACGCCGGCCGGAACCATGAGCAGCAGGAAGACGACGCCGACGATCCAGAACATCAGCTTCTGGTAGCGCGTGCCCTCGGACCAGAAGTCGATGAGGATGACGCGGATCCCGTTTAGCCCGTGGAACAGCACCGCGGCCACCAGCCCATACTCCATCAGGCCGACGACCGGGGTCTGATAGTCGTGGATCACCGCGTTGTAGGTCTGCGGGCTGACCCGCAGCATCGCGGCGTCCAGCACGTGGACGAACAGGAAGAAGAAGATGGTCGCGCCGCTGATGCGATGCAACACCCACGACCACATGCCCGGGTCGCCCCGATACAAGGTCCGGGGTGGACGCCGCTTGCGCGAGGGTGCAGATTCTTTTGCCGGACCCGCGGTTGTCGCCTGTGTGGTCACCCAGTCCTCACCGCCTTCTGACATCAAGCCGGGCAGTTCAGCCTAACCCGGCCGGGGGGCTGCCTGCGCCGCCCAGTCCGCCAAGCGAAGTGACGTGACAGAGTTAGGCTGACCGTCTGTCGTGGCACAAGCTGAGCGGGGTTGCGAGATGCCTGATGTCGATTGGAACATGTTGCGCCACAAGGCAATCAGCGCTGCCGCGGGGGCCTACGCGCCCTACTCGCGGTTCCCGGTGGGGGCGGCCGCGCTGGTGGACGACGGACGCGTGGTCACCGGCTGCAATGTGGAAAACATCTCATATGGCCTTGGTCTCTGTGCCGAATGCGGTGTGGTGTGCGCCCTGCACACGACCGGCGGCGGCCGGCTGATCGCGCTGGCCTGCGTCGACCCGCAGGGATCCGCGCTGATGCCCTGCGGGCGATGCCGCCAGCTGCTGCTGGAGCACGGCGGTCCCGAGCTGCTGGTCGACCATCGGGCCGGTCCGCGCCGCCTCGGTGACCTCCTGCCGGACGCCTTCTGCGCCGACCTGCCGCGGGAACCCCGTTGACCGAGCACACATTCGACGCGCCGACGGTGATCCGAACCAAGCGCGACGGCGGGCGGCTGTCCGATGCCGCCATCGAATGGGTCATCGACGGCTACACCCACGGCCGGGTCGCCGAGGAACAGATGTCGGCGTTGCTGATGGCGATCTTCCTGCGCGGCATGGACCGCGGCGAGACCGCCAGCTGGACCGCGGCGATGCTGGCGTCGGGCGAACGGCTCGACTTCCGCGACCTGGGGGTGCCCACCGTGGACAAGCACTCCACCGGGGGCGTGGGGGACAAGATCACCCTGCCCCTGGTGGCCGTCGTTGCCGCATGCGGCGCTGCGGTGCCACAGGCCTCGGGTAGGGGGCTCGGGCACACCGGCGGCACCCTGGACAAGCTCGAGTCCATCACCGGGTTCACCGCCGTGCTGTCCAACCGGCGGGTGCGCGACCAACTTCGCGATGTCGGCGCCGCCATCTTCGCGGCCGGGGAGCTGGCGCCGGCCGACGCCAAGCTGTACGCCCTGCGCGACGTCACCGCCACCGTCGAGTCGCTGCCGCTGATCGCCAGCTCGGTGATGAGCAAGAAGCTGGCCGAGGGGACCGGCGCGCTGGTGCTCGACGTGAAGGTCGGTTCGGGGGCGCTGCTGCGCTCCGCGGAACGGTCCCTCGAGCTGGCCCGAACCATGGTCGCGCTGGGTGCCGCCCACGGGGTGCCCACCCGCGCGCTGTTGACCGACATGAACGGCCCGCTGGGCGCGACCGTGGGCAACGCCCTCGAGGTCGCCGAGTCGCTGGACGTGCTGGCGGGCGGCGGCCCGCCCGACGTGGTCGAACTGACTTTGCGGCTGGCCGCCGAGATGCTCGAGCTGGCCGGGGTCGACGGCCGCGACCCCGCCGAGACGCTGCGCGACGGCACCGCGATGGACCGGTTTCGCCGACTCATCGCCGCCCAGGGCGGCGATTTGTCGGTTCCGTTGCCGATCGGTGCGCATTCCGACACCGTGACCGCTGCCCGGGGCGGCACAATGGGCGATATCGACGCGATGGCAGTGGGGCTGGCGGCTTGGCGGCTCGGTGCGGGCAGGTCCCGTCCGGGCGAACGGGTGCAGGCCGGCGCCGGCATTCGGATCCACCGCCGCCCCGGCGAACCGGTCGCCGCGGGCGAGCCGCTGTTCACCCTCTACACCGACACACCGGAGCGCTTCGCCGCCGCGCTCGCCGAGCTGGACGGCGGCTGGAGCGTCGGCGACATGCCACCGGTCTCGCGGCCGCTGATCATCGATCGGATCCTCAAGTGACCACACCCCTGGGCCTCGAGCAGATCAAGAAGGCGCCCAAAGCGCTGCTGCACGATCACCTCGACGGGGGGCTGCGTCCGTCGACCGTGGTGGAGATCGCCGGCCAGACCGGCTACGACGGGCTACCCACCACCGATGTCGAAGAGCTGGCCACCTGGTTCCGCACCCAGTCGCACAGCGGCTCGCTGGAGCGCTACCTGGAGCCGTTCTCGCACACCGTGGCGGTGATGCAGACACCCGACGCGCTGCATCGCGTCGCCTACGAATGCGTCGAGGACCTGGCCGCCGATTCGGTCGTGTACGCCGAGATCCGATTCGCGCCCGAGCTGCACATCGACCGCGGGCTGTCCTTCGACGAGATCGTCGACGCCGTGCTGGCCGGCTTCGCCGACGGCGAAAAGGCCTGCGCCGCCGCCGGACGGCCGATCGTGGTTCGGCTGCTGGTCACGGCCATGCGCCACGCCGCGGTGTCCCGGGAGATCGCCGCGCTGGCAATTCGGTTTCGGGACAGAGGAGTTGTCGGATTCGACATCGCCGGTGCCGAGGCCGGAAATCCGCCCACCCGACACCTGGACGCCTTCGAGTACATGCGAGACCACAACGCGCGCTTCACCATCCACGCGGGCGAGGCGTTCGGGTTGCCGTCCATCCACGAGGCGATCGCGTTCTGCGGTGCCGACCGCCTGGGCCACGGGGTCCGCATCGTCGACGACATCGACGTCTTGGGCGACGGACGGGTTCGGCTCGGCAGGCTGGCATCGATCTTGCGGGACAAGCGAATTCCGCTGGAGCTGTGCCCCAGCTCCAACGTGCAGACCGGCGCCGTGAAAAGCATCGCGGACCATCCGTTTGACCTGCTGGCCCGCACCCGGTTCCGGGTGACCGTGAACACCGATAACCGGCTGATGAGCGACACCACGATGAGCCTCGAAATGTGCCGGCTGGTCGAGGCTTTCGGTTACGGCTGGAGCGATCTCGAGCGGTTCACCATCAACGCGATGAAATCGGCGTTCCTCCCGTTCGACGAGCGGCTGGCGATCATCGACGACGTGATCAAACCGCGTTACGCCGTGCTGATCGCAGGCTGACGCCGCTCGCCCGAAAGGCGGGCGAGCAGCGCAGCTTTCGGCTCAGCGGGTGAGGCGCGTGCCGGTGCGACGACCCGTCAGCGCTTCGTAGAGCGCGATGAGGACGATCGCCGCGCCGACTCCGATGAAGAACGGAACCCACGCGATGCCACCGTTGGCGTTGTGGTATCCGAACTGGCTGGCTACCGCCGAGCCGATCAAACCGCCTACGGCGCCGATCACGACGGTCATGATCATGCCGACGTTCTGCTTGCCCGGCATCACGAGGCGGGCGACCACACCGATGATGGCGCCCACGATGATGGCAAGGATGATGGATCCGACCATTTCAGCTCCTGTCGTAACGGCGCCCGGGGTGGGCGCCATCTGCGAGGAGGATTTCCCCGAAAAGACGGACTTCTAACACAATTCGTGTGGACGTCAGATCAGGTCGGCCGCGAGCCCGATGGCGCGCACCGTGCCGGCCAGGTGGGTCTGCACCGCGCGCAGGGCCCGCTGGGCGTCACCGTCGCGCAGCGCCTCGGCGATGTGGCGGTGCTCGTCGAGGATCGTCGTCACCCGGTCGGGGTCGCGCAGCGCCGATTCGCCGATCATCCTCATCTGCCGATCCCGCAGGGACCCGTAGAAGCCCGACAAAATGGCGTTGCCCGACTCGGCCAGCGTGACGGCGTGGAAGGCGCGGTCGGCGTCGAGAAATTCGGCCCAATCGGCGCGGTCGACGGCGGCACGCTGCCGTTGCAGTTCGCCCGACAGGCGCTCGAAAGCCGCGGCGCACGCGGCGGGCCCGCGCCCGACCACCTTGGTGGCGGCGAACTGCTCCAGAAGCAGCCGCGCCTCCATCACGGACCGGACCTCGTCGGGTGAAACGGGGACCACCAGGGCGCCGCGCTGCGGGTACAGCCGCAGCAGCCCCTCGGCCTCCAACCGCAGGAACGCCTCGCGCACCGGGGTGCGCGACATCCCCAGCGTCGTGGCCACGTCACCCTCGCTGATCAGGTCGCCGCCCGGGAACGCGCCGGTGAGGACTTGCGTCTTGACGTAATCCAGCGCGCGGTCCTTGGCCGTGCCCGGGCGCGGGTCAGTCGTTGCCACGGCAGCCTTCCGGTAGCTAAGTCGTATCCCAGCAGTGTGGTGACGGTACACCCGTGGCGGCGCCGGAGTCGGCGGATACCGCGTCAGGCGGCGCGACATTGACAAAACTACAACTAAGATACAAGATAGATACGAGAAAGACATAAGACGCACCCCAGAAGCCCGCGAGCAGCCCGAAGGAGACGCGCAATGTCGGTCGCCGAAACAGCCCTGACCCCGAACCTGGATCCGACGATTCCCGCGCCGATGATCAACGTGGCCGAATACGGCTTCGAAGGTCGGTTCCAGGACTGGGCCGAGGACGCCGAGTATTTCGAGTACTCCAAGGCCGCCAACCCCATCGGCTCGGGACACGTCCCGCAGGTCCCGGTTACCCGGTTCGATCCGGATGTCTACACCGATCGGCCCACCGGCGTGATCCCGCTGGATCTGTCCAAGGAGCTGCAGATCGAGGCGGGCGCGGCGACCAGCCCCGCGCTGCTGGCCAACTTCGTGCGCATCCGGCCGGGCGAGCAGGTCGACACCAGCCCCAACGCGACCTCGCAGCTGTACTACGTGCTCTACGGGCGCGGCTTCGCCGCGGTCAACGGCCAGCTCGTCGGATGGGAGAAGGGCGACTTCCTCACCCTGCCCGCGGGCACCCACTCGGTGTTCTACGCGGCCGCCGACACCGCCATGTACTGGGTGCACGACGAGCCGCTGATGCGATACCTCGGCGCCGAAGCCACCCAGCCCCGGTTCCGCGCGACCAAGTTCCGCCGTGCGGACGCGGTGGCCAAGCTGGAGGAGATCGCGTCGCGCCCGGGCGCCAACGAGAAGAGCCGGGTCAGCGTGCTGCTGGCCAACGCCAACCAAGAACAGACGCTGACCATCACCCACGTCCTGTGGGCCATGTTCGGCGTGCTGCCCCCGAACCAGGTGCAGCGCCCGCACCGGCACCAGTCGGTCGCGCTCGACCTGATCCTCGACGCGCCCGCCAGCGGCTGCTACACGCTGCTGGGCACCCGCCTCGATGAGCACGGCGACATCGTCGACCCGACGCGGGTGGACTGGCGGCCCGGCTGCGCCTTCACCACCCCGCCGGGCATGTGGCACGCCCACTACAACGAGACCGACGAGCCCGCGCACCTGATTCCCATCCAGGACGCCGGGCTGCAGACCCACCTCCGCAGCCTCGACATCAAGTTCACGCAGCGCCGCGACCTCGTCGCCGGCTGACCCGGCGGGCCGTGCGCGGTCCACGGTTCGCGCATAGTGTGGCTGCACATGAAGTTGCCCCTGCTGGGCCCCGTGTCGGTCACCGGGTTCCAGAACGCGTGGTTCTTCCTGTTCCTGCTGCTCGTTCTGCTGGTCCTGGGCATCTACGTCGTG
>NZ_LZJZ01000133.1 GCF_001667585.1 Mycobacterium sp. E2733 | reverse complement strand
CCCCCCCCTGGCACCACACCCACCACTGGATCAACCCCACACCCACCGCGGTTTCTGAGGGCGCGCACCCACTGTTGGGCATCGGCGTGACGGATCCGGCAACCGGTCGGCGGCTGTGGGAGAACCGCATTCGCCCGGATCTGTTATGGCTCAGTGATCACCGCATCGACCAGGTGTGCGTTCTGCCGGGTGCGGCGTACGCCGAAATCGCCTTGGCGGCAGCCGTTGACGCATTCGACGTCGAGGACGGCGAGTCATGGGTGATCCGTGAGTTGCGTCTGGATCACGTGATGCCCGTGACCGGAGAAACATTGGTGGTGACGACTCTGACCGGTGACGAGTCGCAGGCCCGCGTCGAGACACGTTCCCGCTCCGGAAATCACGGCTGGGTGTCCCACGCGACCGCCAGCCTGGAACGTGTGGTGGCACCAGACGATGTACCGCCATTCCCAGTGCAGGGGGAATCGGCGGCCCAGCTGGATCCGCAGGACCTGTACCGGCGCCTGCGCGGGGCCGGGGAGGAGCATGGTCCGGCGTTTCAGGGGATCGTCGGTCTGACGGTAACCGATTCGGGATCCGCGCGCGCGGAGGTTGCGTTGCCGGCCGCCGCCAAGAGCGGTGCGCGTCATTTCCTGCTTCACCCGGTGATGCTCGACATAGCAGTCCAGGTTCTCGGCGCGACGACGGCGGCGACAGACCTTGCCGCACAAGACGCGCAGGACCACGACGCGCAGGAACACACCGTGGTGCTGCCGGTGCGGTTCACCGGTATCCGGGTTTTCGGCGACGTGGCGCACGGTGCGTATGCCGTCGGCTCGCTGACCCTCGCCGACGATCCGGATCGGTTGAGCGGCCGGGTCGTCTTGACCGATTCTCATCAGCAACCGCTGCTCGAGATCGACGAAGTCGAAATGATGGTATTGCGCGCTCCTGCCGGCGCCCACGAGTTGACGAGCCGGTTGTTCGTATTGGATTGGCAGCCCACCGTTGTCGGGAAGGAAGTGCGTGATGTCGGTGGTGCGATCCTGATGGTCGCACAGCCGGGCGAAAGCGACGATTTGGTGAGCGCGCTGAGATCCTCGCTGCCCGAGCGAACGGAATGCTGCCAGTGGGTCTCACCCGAGGATGAACACGGGCTGCGCGCGGCCCTGACTCGTCACGATGTCTCGTGGGACGAGATCGTCGTCGTCTGTCCATCCCGGTATGTTGACGAGTCCCTGCCCGAGCAGGCGCAACTGGAGCTGGCTCGGACCCGCACACTGCTGGTCGCCGACATGGTCAAGACGATCTCGCGCGTCGGGGCCAGGAACAGTCCGCGGCTGTGGATCGTCACCCGGGGCGCCCAGCAGCTTCAGGCCGAGGACCACGTGACTTTGGCGCAAACCGAGCTGCGCGGGCTGGCGCGGGTACTTGCATTCGAACATCCGGAGTTGACGACCACGATCGTCGACGTCGAGGCGGACGGCACCGGATCCGTTGCCGCACTGGTGGACGAGCTGCTGGCCGGCGGCGAGCACGATGAGGTGGCTCTGCGCGATGGCCGGCGCTATGTCCACCGGTTGGTTCCCGCGCCAACCACACCCGCCGGTGAGCTCGAACCCGGCCGACACCGTACTGCGGTCGACGTCGACGGCCCGGATGCCTTTCAGCTACGACTCGACCATGCGGGAAGGCTGGACGGCCTCCAGGTGCATGCCGTCAAACGAGTCCCGCCGTCGGCCGGCGAGGTCGAGGTCAAGGTTGCGGTCTCGCCACTCAACTTCTCGGATGTGCTCAAAACCATGGGGCTGTATCCGGGGTCGGATGGTCAGGCGCCCGTCATCGGCGGGGAATGTGTCGGTGTGGTCGCCGCGGTAGGCGACGATGTCGATTCCGTGCAGGTCGGTCAACGGGTCATCGCTGTGGCTCCCGGCACATTGGGTTCGCATGTGACGACGGTCGAAGATCTCGTCGCATCCGTGCCCGACGCGTTATCCGACCGCGAGGCCGCCACGTTCGGGGTGGCGTATCTGACGGCATGGCATTCCCTGCGCGAGGTCGGGCGGCTTGCCGCCGGCGAGCGAGTGCTCATCCATTCCGCCACGGGCGGCGTGGGCCTGGCTGCGGTGGCCATCGCCAAGATGATCGGAGCCCGGGTGTACGCCACGGCGGGCTCAGAATCCAAACGGCGGTTGCTGTCCACGCTGGGGGCCGAGTATGTGGGCGATTCGCGGACCGTGGCCTTCGCCGACGAGATACTCGAGGTCACCGATGGCGCCGGGGTCGACGTTGTGCTGAATTCCCTGGAAGGGGAGGCGATCACCCGCGGTGTCGGGATACTGGCGCCGGGTGGCCGGTTCATCGAGCTCGGTAAGAAGGATGTCTACGCCGACGCAGCGCTGGGCCTCGCCGCACTCGCCAAGAGCGCATCGTTCTCGGTGGTCGACCTGGATCTGAATCTGCGGATGCAGCCGAAGCGCTATCGCCGCATGCTCGATGAGATCCTGGCGCATGCCGCCGCCGGGGACCTAGAGGCCCTTCCGACAACCGAATTCGACTTCGACGACGTGATCGACGCGTTCCGGCTGATGGCCTCCGGGGGGCATACCGGCAAGATCCTTGTGTCGATGCCCGGTGACGGCACTGTCGATGCCATTGCCGCGCCGCCCCCGCAGCCGCCGGTGGCCCGCGACGGTGGATACCTCGTCGTCGGCGGCATGGGCGGTCTCGGCCTTGTCGTCGCGCGCTGGCTGGCGGAGCAGGGCGCGGGAATCGTTGTGGTGAATGGGCGTTCGGACCCAAGCACCGAGACGATGGATGCGATCTCAGAATTGAACGCCGCCGGGATGCGGGTTGAAGTCGTCACGGGTGACATTGCGGCCCCGGAGACGGCGGAACGCTTGGTAGGCCACGTTGCGGACGCCGGATTCCGTCTTCGCGGCGTGCTGCACAGCGCGACGGTTCTCGAGGACCAGATCGTGCTCAACATGTCGGAGTCCGCGGTCGATCAGGTGTTTCGCGCCAAGGTCACCGGCGGCTGGCGGCTGCACAGCGCCACCGCAGACCTGGACTTGGACTGGTGGCTGGTGTTTTCCTCGGCCGCTTCCCTTCTCGGTTCGCCGGGGCAGGGGGCATATGCGGCCGCCAATTCCTGGCTCGACGGCCTGGTCGCCTATCGGCGCTCTCGCGGTCTGCCTGCTGTCGGAATCAACTGGGGCCCTTGGGCCGAGGTGGGGCGCGGGCAATCCTTCGCCAACCTCGGAATTTCGATGATCACGCCTGAGCTGGGTTTGGCGGCACTGCAGCGTGTGCTTGCCGCTGACCGTGCCGCAACCGGGGTTTTCGACCTGGATGCGCGTCAGTGGTTCCAGTCGTTCCCGGCGGCGGCTCAATCGTCGTTGTTCAGCGAAGTGCGTGACGCGACCACCATCGATCGACAGGGCGGTGGCGAGTTCCGGGCGGAGCTCGCAGCGATGTCCGACGGTGAACGCCCCACGCACGTGGCATCGGTGATCGCCGACGAGATCCGCGCGGTACTCCGATCGAGCGCCGCCATCGACCACAACGAAGCGATGGCTTCGCTCGGGCTCGACTCCTTCATGGCTCTGGAATTGCGGAATCGGCTCGAATCACGCGTGGGCACAACGCTGCCGGCCGCACTCGTCTGGGCATACCCGACGATCTCGGATCTCGCCGGGGCGCTCTGTGAGCGATTGGGATTCGAGGAGACTGCCGAGACCTCCGACGTGGAACCGGCGTTGGAGGACGCGGACATGGAATTACTTTCTGATTTGGCCTCCGCCAGTGAGGCGGAGGCCGCGATGGGGGCAAGCGAGTCATGACGAATCTAGCCGCACTAGCCGCCCAATTGTCGCCGCAGGCACGACAGCTCCTTATGCGCGAGCTGATCCGGACCGGGACCGCCGCGCCGGCGGATTCTCCGGCAGCCGAGCCGGTCGCGGTGGTGGGAATCGGTTGCCGATTCCCCGGCAACGTGACTGGGCCGGAGAGCTTTTGGGATCTGCTCGAGGGTGGCGTGGATGCGATCACCGAGGTGCCCGCGGACAGGTGGGACGTCGACGCGTTCTACGACCCCGACCCCGCTGCTCCGGGGCGGATGACCACGCGGTGGGGAGGCTTCATCGCCAATGCGGCCGAGTTTGATGCCGACTTCTTCGGGATCACGCCGCGGGAAGCCCAGGCAATGGATCCACAACAGCGCGTGCTCCTGGAAGTGAGCTGGGAGGCGCTGGAGCACGCCGGCATCCGCCCGGATTCCCTTGGGGGAACACGAACCGGCGTCATGATCGGCCTGTCGACGTGGGACTACGCACTGGTCAACATCGAGCGTCGGGCTGAGATCGACGCATATCTGAGCACCGGCGTTCCGCACAGCACGGCCGTCGGGCGGCTTTCGTATCTGCTGGGCCTGCGGGGTCCCGCGGTCGCACTGGATACGGCGTGCTCGTCGTCATTGGTGGCGGTGCACTTGGCGTGTCAGAGTCTGCGGCTGGGGGAGAGCGATCTGGCGCTGGCCGGCGGAACACAGGTCAACTTGTCGCCATTCACCAGCATCGCCCTATCCAAGTACTCGGCACTGTCCCCGGAGGGGCGCTGCAAGTCGTTCGATGCGCGTGCGGATGGATTTGTGCGCGGCGAGGGCTGCGGCGTGGTGGTGCTCAAGCGGCTGAGCGACGCCGAGCGTGACGGGGATCGGGTGCTGGCGGTCGTGCGGGGTTCAGCGGTCAACCAGGACGGCAGGTCGAACGGCATCACGGCCCCGAATGTATTGGCGCAGCGTGGTGTGATCACCGACGCGTTGCGCGCTCAGGAGGTGCCCGCGAGCTCGGTGAACTACATCGAAACCCATGGCACCGGAACGATTCTGGGCGACCCGATCGAGTTCGAGGCGTTGGCGGCCACCTATGGGCGCGGAGAGGCGCCCTGCGCCTTGGGCGCGGCGAAGAGCAACCTGGGTCATCTGGAGGCCGCGGCCGGCGTCGCGGGTTTCATCAAAGCGGTGTTGGCGCTTCAGCGTGGGGAGATCCCGCCCAACCTGCACTTCAACCGGCTCAATCCGGCCATCGACGCGTCGGCGACCAGATTCTTCATCCCGACGTCGACGACGCGATGGCCGGGCGATGGCGGTCCACGGCGGGCGGGGGTGTCTTCGTTCGGCTTGGCCGGTACCAATGCGCATGTGGTGCTCGAGCAGGCGCCGGCCAGGGAACCGGTTAAGCCTCAGCCGGATCCGCCGGTGAGCACGTTGGTGGTCTCGGGTAAGACACCGCAGCGTATCGCCTCGATGGCCGCGGTGTTGGCCGAGTGGATGGCCGGGCCCGGCGCCCAGGTCGGGTTGGCCGAGATCGCCCACACCCTCAATCACCACCGCGCCCGCCACCGACTGTTCGCCACCGTGTGCGCCCGCGATCACGACCAGGCCCGCCACGGGCTCAGCGCGCTGGCCCACGGCCAGCACGCCCCCGGCGTGGTAGGCCCGCACGAGGAACCCTGCGGCAGCGGTACCGTGTTCGTCTACTCCGGTCAAGGATCGCAATGGACCGGCATGGCCCACCAACTGCTCACCGACGAACCCGCCTTCGC
>NZ_LZJZ01000132.1 GCF_001667585.1 Mycobacterium sp. E2733 | reverse complement strand
CAGCACGATGCCCACACGTCCGCGGTGGACCACCAGGCCCGGACGCTACAGCCAGCGCCCAAGCGGCCGTCCAAAAATCCCCTCACCCCCGCCATCACCCAGACCCTGGAATCGGTCAAGCCGGGGGAGCGGGTGCTCGTCGCCTCGACGGTCAATCGAGCCGAAGACGAAACGCTCTCCTTCCGTGCGCAGCTTGCCGCGCTCGGTGTTGCGCCGAACAACGCCGGTAGGGGTCGTTTCGCGGAGATCCCCACCACACCGTGGCAGCACTCCACCTTTTCGATCCCGGACCGCTCCGCGACCTGCTCCGCGAGCGATACCAATCCGCTGCTCGGCGGACACACGGAAGTGCCCGGGGGACAGGTGCATATCTGGCAGGCAGACGTTGGAACCGACGTCATCCCGTGGCTGGCCGATTATCGGGTGCACGGACAAGCCGTCCTGCCCACCGCCGCGGTCGCCGAGATCGGCTTGGCCGCCGCCACACAAGCCCTGGGTGTACCGGTTCACGCAGTCTCGATCAACCGACTGAGCATCGAGCAGCTGCTGCCGCTGGAATCCCACACGCCGCTGACGACGCAATTGATTCGCGACGTGGACAACACCATTCGGCTCGAGGTGCACACCCAGTCATCGACGGGCGACTGGTGCCGGCATGCGGTCGCTCAGGTCGACGTATCCTTCGACAGCACGGATGCCGCTATCCGCGACATCAGTGGCCGCTTTCTCGAGTCGCCGGGGGATGCCCGATCGCCGGCCGACTTCTACGCCGCGCAACACCGTGGCCCGGCCTTCACCGCGTTGACCCGGATCGTTGAGCTGCCCGAGGGTGTCTCGGAAACCGAGATCATGGTCCCCGACGAGGCACCGCGGTACGTCGAATGCCGGATTCATCCGGTGCTGCTGGACGCGGCGCTCCAAAGCCTCCTCACCGCTGCGCCCGGCGGCCGCGCTGCCACGGAATCGGATGGCGGCACGTTGTTGCCGGTTTCGTTCGAGTCGATCCGGGTGTTCGGCGAAGCGGGCCGGCATGCCCGGTGCCGCGCGAAAGTGATCAACTCCGATGACGACGGCGCGGGCGTGCTCGGCAGCATCACCTTGACCGACGACGCGGGCATTCCGACCGCCGAAATCACGGGCGTGCGCCTCCGCCGCATCGAACGCGAAGCGGTCCCTATACCGTTGAGTAACAAATTGTTCGAGACCACGTGGGTTGAGGCTCCGATCGCGGTGCAAAGCCCGTCGAGCGGTACTGCGGGCAGCTGGCTCATTCTCAGTGACGACACCGATGCCAAGGCCGCGGACGAATTCGCCGCCCAGTGGCGCTCACCGACCCGCCGCGTCACCACCGCCAGCCTCGTCGACGAGTCCGCCGTTCTGGCCGCCTTCGCCGAGGCGTCGGCCGATCCCGACAGTCCACCAACTGGAGTGGTCGCCCTGATCGGCGACGATCCGCGGGGCATGACCGATCCGCATGCCTCGCTCCAAAGCGCCCGCGACTCGATTTGGTTCCTAGCCTCCGTAATTCGTGCGCTGGTCGGCGGCTGGCACGGCCGCTCACCGCGGGTATGGCTGGTGAGCCGCAACGGCCTCGTCGTGCGCGACGGCGAACCCGGGCAGCCGCGTATCGGCGCACTGCGAGGCCTGATCCGGGTCCTGGCGTACGAGCATCCGGAACTGGGCGTCACGCTGATCGATCTCGACAGCGGCGCCGACGCCGCGTCGACGATGACGACAGAGGTGGCGTCGCCAAGTTCCGACGATGTGATCGCGTGGCGCGGGCGGCACAGGTTCATCGAACGGCTCGCACGCGCGGGCATCCCCACGCGCGCAAGCGACCCGGTCATCCGGCGCGACGGCGCATACATCGTCACCGGGGGCCTTGGCGGACTCGGCCTGACCGTTGCGCGCTGGCTGGCCGATAGAGGCGCTCGGCGCGTGGTGCTCAACGGCCGGAGCCGTCCGTCAGACGATCAACTCAAGGTCATCGCTGAATTGCAGGACCGGTGCGAGATCGAGGTGGTGCGAGGCGATATCGCCACACCCGACGTGGCCCAGCGCCTGGTCGGTGCCGCACAAGCGACCGGTCTTCAACTGCGCGGCGTCCTGCACTTGGCCGCGGTTATCGACGACAGCCTGCTCATCGCCATGAGCAGGGAAAGCCTGGACCGGGTGTGGGCGCCCAAAGCTGCCGGGGCGCTGCGACTGCACGAGGCGACTGCCGGGCTGACCCTCGACTGGTGGCTCCTGTTCTCCTCCACCGCTTCGCTGTTGGGCTCCCCCGGGCAGACCGCTTACGCATCCGCGAACGCGTGGCTGGACGCCCTGGTGTCGTGGCGGCACACACTAGGACTTCCCGCTGCTGCAATCCATTGGGGCCCATGGTCGGACGTCGGTGTTGCGCGTTCGCTGCCGAACGCCGCCGTTGATCCGATCTCACCGGCAGAGGGGATCGCAGCGCTCGAATCGGTGGTCGCCAGCGGCCGCGTGCACACGGGCGTTGCGAGGCTGCGTCCGGATCGCGCGCTGGCCGCGTTCCCCGAGATCCGCCAGCTCGGCTACTTCAGCGAGGTGATCGGGGAGCTGGCCACGGCGGGCGACGACGGTGGCTGGACCGGTCCGGAGGGGCTTCAGAACCTCGACCCCGTCGAGGCCGGGCGCATCGTCACCGAACGCCTATGTGCCCGCGTCGCGGCGGTCATGGGCCACGCCGGTCCCGCCGCCGTCGATTTGCGCGTGCCACTGACCGAGGCGGGAATGGATTCCCTGATGGCCGTGCGTATCAGGAACACCGCCCGTGTCGACTTCGGCATAGAGCCCCCGGTGGCTTTGCTGTTGCAGGGCGCGTCGTTACAGGATCTCGCGGACCATCTGCTGGGGCAGCTCGGACTGGTCGAGGATCGGTCCGCCGACCGGCACGACCGCGTCCGTAACCGGGCTCAGCAACGCGCGGCGGCGCGGCAAGGCGCCGCACTGCGGCGAAAGAAAGGACAACCCTTGTGAACGCCAGTACCCCAACCATTTCGGCATTGGACTCGTTGCCCGCGAACGCGATCGCGGTTGTCGGCATGGCCGGCCGATTTCCGGGCGCGAACTCGGTATCGGAGTTCTGGGACAGTCTCCGGCGCGGCGAGGAGTCGATCGTCACGCTATCCGAAGACCAACTCAGCGCCGCGGGGGTCGACGACAAGACCCTGGCGAATCCGTCGTATATCCGGCGCGCGTCGCTCGTCGACGGAATCGACGAATTCGACGCCGATTTCTTCGGTTTCCCGCCGCAGGCCGCGCGGATCATGGATCCGCAACACCGGCTGTTCCTGCAGTGCTGTTGGCATGCCCTGGAAGACAGCGGCTGCGACCCCGCCCGGTATGACGGCTCGATCGGTGTGTTCGCGACGAGCGGGGCCAGCATGTACATGCTGCACAATCTGCTGTCCAATCACGATCCGAACGAGATCATCGGTGAGGGACCGACATTCGACCTCGTCAACATGTCGCTGTGGAACGACAAAGACTATCTGGCCACGCGCGTCTCGCATCAGTTCAACCTGCGCGGACCGAGCGTCACGGTGCAAACAGCATGCTCGTCGTCACTCGTCGCTATCCACCTGGCGTGCCAGAGCCTGCTCAGCGGTGAATCGGACATGGTTCTCGCCGGAGGCGTGTCGCTTCGAATTCCCCACCACGTCGGCTATTGGCATCAACCCGGATCGATGGTGTCGCCGGTGGGGCATTGTCGGCCCTTTGATGTGCGAGCCGACGGAACCGTCTTCGGAAGCGGTGTGGCCACAGTCGCACTCAAGCCGCTGCAGGCGGCGGTCGCCGACGGCGACCGCATTCACGCCGTGATCAGGGGATCGGCGATCAACAACGACGGATCGATGAAGATGACGTACGCGGCGCCCAGTCCGGCCGCCCAAGCCGACGTCATCGCCGAGGCGCATGCCGTGGCGGACATCGATGCATCGACCATCAGCTACGTCGAGACGCACGGGACCGGCACTCCGCTGGGCGACCCGATCGAGATCGAAGGGCTGCGAAAGGCGTTCGGCGTTTCCGAGGCGACCAGACCCGGGCCGTGTGTCCTCGGCGCGGTGAAGTCCAATATCGGCCACCTCGGCGAGGCCGCGGGCGTGGTGGGCCTGGTGAAAACGATCCTGTGCCTGAAGAACCGGGCGATCCCCGGCACCTTGCACTACACGAGCCCCAACCCGGAACTGCATCTCGAGAACGGTCCGTTCGTTGTGCAGAACGAATACAGCCCATGGGAGTGGGACGGCGTTCGCCGCGCCGGGATCAGCTCCTTTGGTGTGGGCGGCACGAACGCCCACCTGGTCCTCGAGGAGGCCCCGCAGGACCCGGCGCCTGAAACCCACGGTGGTCCCCAGGTGCTTTGCCTGTCGGCGCGAACCTCCGAGGCGCTCGACGACTTCCGATCGGCCTTGGCCGCCGAGTTCTCCCGCCCCGATGCGTTGGACATGTCCGACGCTGCTTTCACCCTCGCCGGCCGGCGAACGGAGGAGATCCGGATGGCGGCGGTCGTTCAAGATCAGCAGGATGCTGCCCGGGTTCTGCAGGGGTCGGAGCACAACAACATTTTCATCGGTGAATCCGTCGAGAACACCGGATCGGATTCCGACAGGGTTGTTTTCCTCTTTCCCGGGCAGGGGGCTCAGCATCCCGGAATGGCCCGGGGGCTCTATGAAGCCGAGCCGGTGTTCACCGAACACTTCGACGAGTGCGCGGAAGGCTTTCGCCGGGAGCTCGGCATAGATCTGCGGACGGAGATCTTCAGCGCGGCTGGACGGGAGTTGGAGCGCACAGACGTTGCCCAGCCGGCCCTGTTCACGGTGGAATACGCGCTCGGAAAGCTGATCGAATCTTACGGAGTTCGCGCGGCCGCGTTCGCCGGGCACAGCATCGGCGAATACGCGGCGGCCACGTTGGCGAACGTCTTTGATCTTTCGACCGCGATCAAAGTCGTGTCCGTTCGCGCACGCCTGATGCATGAATCAGCTCCCGGTGCGATGGTGGCGGTGGCGATGAGTCCGGAGGCGGTGGCCGAGCACCTCACACCGGGCGTCGACCTTGCCGTGGTGAACGACCCGGCCAACTGCGTGCTCGCCGGATCACAGGAGAACATCCGAAAGTTGCTGACGCGGCTGCAGCAGCAGGGCACGCTCGTTCGCCGGGTGCGCACATCGCATGCCTTCCATTCCAGCCTGATGGATCCGGTGGTTCCCGAGTTCGCCGAGTTCCTGTCGCAAGTCGAGCTGAAAGAGCCGCAAACACCTCTGCTCTCCAACGTCACCGGGTCCTGGGTGACCGCCGAGCAGGCGACAGACCCCGCGATGTGGGCGCGGCAAATACGCGCCACGGTCCGATTTTCCGATGAACTGGAGCTGATCCTCGCGGACCCGAGGCGCGTGCTCATCGAGGTTGGCCCCGGCGGGACGCTGACCGGCTCCGCGATCCGCCATCCGAATTGGTCAGATGGGCATCGCACCGTCCGGTTGATGCGACACCAGGTCCAAACCCAAAGCGATCGAGACACTTTCCTGCTTGGCCTCGGTCAACTGTGGGCGGCCGGAATCGAGGTGGACTGGAGCCGCTTCTCAACCGATCGGCCCAGGCTGCTTTCATTGCCGGGTTATCCCTTTGCCAGGCGACGGCATTGGGTTGATCCGAATAAATCCACCAGTTGGGCAGCGGCACCCGCCGCAACGAACGGTGCGGACTCGCCGAATGGCGACGCCGACAACACCAGTGCGGACACGAGCACGCAGTCCGAGATCGAGGCGACCCTGCAACGCATTTGGACGCAATGCCTGGGCATCAACTCAATCGGCTTGACAGACAACTTCTTTGAGGTGGGCGGCGATTCGATCATGGCCATCGGTGTCGCGATGAGCGCAACGAATCAGGGCCTGGAGCTGAGACCGCAAGATCTGTATGAAAACCAGAGCATCTCCATGCTGGCGGCCGACCTCGCGGCGCGATACGCCGCGGGCGGCCTGGCGAGCATGCCATCCGGGGACGATGTGAATCCACCGGTTCCACCCAGCATGGTTGACCGCCTCGAGCACGGGTTGCGGGAGGCCGGTCGTGGGCGTGTGCCGCTAATCCTGCGGCTCGGCTCCGACGTCGGTGTTGACGACGTCCGCTCGGTGCTCACCGCCGTGACCAATCACCACGACGCCTTGCGCCTGACGATCGTGGAACGCGCGGGCAGCTGGGAGCAACACATCTGCCCGCCGGCCGAGTCCATCGATCTCACCCAGCGATCGCTTCCCGCCGGTATGGCTTCCGGAAGCCAGCAGGAGCGGGACGCCGTTTCAACGATGATCACCGAAGAGGCGCGCGGGCGGGATGCGTCCACGCAGGCGTTCAGCGCCACCTATATCGTCGATTCCAGCGGCGAACCGTGCTACCTGGGCATCTCCGTGCTCGAAATGATCGCGGACGGTCTGTCACGCGAAATCCTGCTGAGCGACATCTTCACCGCGTTCGCGCAACGGCTGGCGGGCGAGGACATCGTGTTGCCGCCGACCACCGCCACTTGGCGTGAGTGGTCCCAGCGCTGTGCGACGCTGGTTACTCACCCCGCCGTGCTGGAAAGTCGAGATTACTGGCTGGAGAATTCGACGAAATCCAGCCTGCAGCTGACGGATCAACACATCGCCGAACCACCGGAGGTCGATGATCTGGCGAAGCTCTCGTCGGCCCTGACAGACGAGCAGACCAGCGAGGTCGACCACGCTCGGCACAGGTTTCAGTTCACCGTCGAGGAAGTGGTCCTCGGCGCGCTGGCGCGGACGATCGCGCAGGCCCTCGGCGAAGGTGTCATCACCGTGAACCTGTCGGGCGATGGGCGCTCGGTTCTCAAGCCTGACGTCGATCCGCGCCGGGCAGTAGGCGGTTTCGCGACGATCTATCCGATGCCGCTCACGTGCCTGAGCCGCGAAAGCGCCGGCGCCACAGAGGTGTTGGCGGACATGCGCGACATCCTGAACGCCGTCCCGCATCACGGCATTGGCCATGGCCTGTTGCGCTACCTCTATGCGCCGACCGCCCGGCTGCTCGGCGCCATACCCCCGCCCGACGTATTCGTCTCCTACGAGGGCGTTATTCCCGACTTACCACCCGGCGAGGGGCCTGTGGAATTCATCGATGACTTCGCGATGCCGGTGCGCGACAAGGTCTCTGGCCTGGGCCGTGCCATCGAGCTTCGGGTTTATCGCTGGGGCGACGCGCTACACGCCGACTGGTGGTATGACACCCGCAGGATCCAGCGGTCACAGGTCGAAACGCTCGCGGAGCACTTCCCGGCAGCGCTCACCGAACTCGTGCAGGAAGCGATGGCGTCGGCCCGGGCAGACGGCCAGGCGGACGGCTTCAGCGAGGAAGTCGCGCTGGTCGACCTGTCGGCGGAATGACTCGGGCCGCAGTTGAGGCCCATAACGGCGAAGAGAGAACTGATGCAAACCAAGCCCAGACCTACCGCAGGCAAGAGCGTGATAGTCGACGGGATCAGCAAGTCGTTCGGTTCCGTCGAAGCGCTGCGCAACGTGAGCTTCGAAGTTGGCTGTGGGGAAGTGGTGGCGTTGCTCGGCCCGAACGGGGCCGGCAAGACGACAATGGTGGACATTTTGTCGACCCTCGCACTGCCGGACCGGGGGCGCGCCGTCATTGCCGGCCACGATGTCGTGACCGACGCCGCCGGCGCACGTCGGTCGATCATGCTGACCGGTCAGCAAGTAGCTCTCGACGACATGCTCAGCGGTCGAGAGAACTTGGTCTTGTTCGGTCGCCTACAGGGGCTGAGTAAGTCCAACGCGCGGGCGCGGGCCGAAGAACTACTTCGCGAGTTCGATTTGGCGTATGCGGCGAATCGCCGCGTCGGAACCTATTCGGGGGGTATGCGGCGGCGGATCGACATCGCCTGCGGTTTGGTGGTTCGCCCCGAGGTGGTGTTCCTCGATGAACCGACCACCGGGCTGGACCCACGGAGCCGACAAGCTGTTTGGGATCTGGTCGCCAGCTTCAAGGACCTCGAGATCGCGACCTTGCTGACCACGCAACACCTCGAGGAGGCGGACGAACTCAGCGACCGGATCATTGTGATCGATCATGGTGTCATCGTCGCCGAGGGGACCGCGGACGAACTCAAGGAACGCACCGGAGGCAGTTATTGCGAGATAGTGCCGCGGCACCTGGGCGATTTGCCGGCAATAGCGGATGCGCTCGGATCGCTGCTGCCCGAGTCGAACAGGGCTGCCCTGACGCCTACCTCGGATCGGATCGCCATGCCGGCACCGGCCGGTGCGAACACACTCGTCGAAGCGCTGTCGCGACTCAAGTCGGCGCACGTCGAGTTGGCAGACATCGCCCTTCGCCGCCCGTCACTCGACGACGTATTCCTGGCCCTGACAACGGATTCCAGTTCGCAGACGATGCGGGATGAATCGGCGTGGCGGGATCCGGCGCCGGCCGGCTCCCTCAGCAGCCCGAACGGCGACGGCGGACGGCACCGACGAAGCGATACGGACGTGATGTCATGACAACGGCGCTGACGGCAGCCCGACCGATACCCTCGACATTCGCGCAGTGGTGGACGCTCACCACCAGGTTAGTCACGCCCACGCTCCGCAATGGGGAAGTGGCTACGGCGATAGTTGCGTCTGTGGTGTTCACCGCCGGTTGGTACATACCGTTGAACCACATCATCGGAGTCCGATCGGGGATGAGCAGTTACGCGCAGTACCTGATGCCGTTGATCGCGCTGCAGGGCGTCTCGTTCGCCTCGGTCACCGGAGCCCTGCGCGCAGCGACCGACGCGCGCGACGGGGTCAACCGACGCTTCCAGTCCATGCCGATCGCCCCGCTGACACCGCTGGCCGCCCGCACCGCGGCCAGCGGATACCGCTGCGCGGTTGGTGCAGCGGCGGCCCTTATCAGCGGCCATGTCATCGGATTTCGGTTCTATCGTGGCCCGGTATACGCCGCGGCCTTCTTCCTGTTGCTGATTTTGATCGGTCTGGTGCTGTCATTCCTGGCGGACCTGCTGGGCAACCGTTCAAAGAACCCCCAGGCCATCGCGCAATGGCTGATCCTGCCCCAGCTGATTTTCGGGATACTCTCCGTCGGTATCCAACCGGCAGAACAGTTCCCGGGTTGGGCCCAGCCGATCATCCGCAACCAGCCGATTTCCCAATGCATTCTCGCATTGCGCGCATTGGCCGGCGATGCCACCCCGGACGCGGGCGCGGTGACCTGGCAGGTTGTCGGCCCGTCGCTGGCGTGGCTGGCCGGGGTGATGATGATCGTGGCGCCTTTGTCGTTCATCCTCCTGCGAAGGAGGTCATGATGCGTGTCGCAGACGGTTCCGCGCGAACATCTTTCACGGTTGTCCGCGACGACGCTTTCCCCAGCGTCGACCGCCGGTTGCCGGAGAGCTCGCCGCGGCTACTGGCGCCGAATACCCTGGTGCAAACACAGCGATTGCTCATCGGCTGGTTGCGGGATCCCATGACGTTCTTGTCCGGGCTCATATTGCCAATCTTCTTCTTGCTCATCATCACAGCCGTGCTCGGCCAATCCGTTGCGTCGGCCACGGGGCACAGCGCTCTGCACGGCAGCGTCCCGATGGTGACCCTCATCGGAGCGATGCATGGGGCATCCGTTGGTGCGCTCGCAATCATCACCGAGCGGTCCGACGGCCTGCTCGCCCGGCTGTGGGTGGTGCCCGTGCACCGCGCGTCGGGCCTCCTCGCACGGATCAGCGCCGACGCGGTGCGCATTGTCGTCAATTCGCTTGTCCTACTTTGTATCGGTCTGTTATTGGGTCTGCGATTCGAACGAGGCATGTTGGCGATCGTGGCTTGGCTCGCTGTGCCGATCGTGTTCGGACTGGGATTTACGGCGCTCATTCTCACAGTCGCTTTGTATTGGCCAAATTCGGTCTTGGTCGACGTGATCGTCTTGGTGGACTCACTGACGCTCTTCTTCTGCACGGGATTCGTGCCGTTGGACCAGTACCCACGCTGGATTCAGCCCGTCGTCCAGCACCAGCCGTTGTCCTATGCGGTTGAGACGATGCGCGGGCTGTCCCTGGGCGGTCCGGTGCTGGGCCCGGCGATCGGGACTCTGCTCTGGTCGGGCGGCATCGCCGCCGCCTGCGCCGTCCCCATGATGATCGGCTATCGAAGGGCGAGTATGCGCGGAACGTGACGCGGCGGCCCGTAAGAGCGGCCGCCCCAAGCCGGAAATGCAAGGGAGTCTCATGGTTTTTCCAACATCCGTCGTTCGAAGACTTGCGCCCAGCGAGAACTTCTTCGCCGAAACTCAGACCTTCTCCTCGGTCACCCTGGAGCTCAAGGGTGCCGTGGACGTCGAGGCCATGTCGACGGCTTTCGACACGCTGCTCGAGGTCTATCCGGTGTATGCCGGCCACCTCGAGCAAGCGGACGATGGGCGATACCAGATCGTTGCCGACGATTTTCTGCACCCTGGGACGTGGATAGTCGAGGGCGACGACGACCCCTCCTCGGTGATGCAGCTTGATCAGAATGTGTCTCTGGTCAACCTGATGTTGCGGACGGCCGACGAACATGTCGAGCTGACCCTGTACGTACACCACAGCCTGGCGGACGGCCATCACATCGCCGGGCTCCTCTTCGAGCTCTTCTCGAGGTACGCCGCAGTGGTGGCGACCGGCGACCCGGGCCCGATCACGCCTCAGCCGGCGCCTGAACCCATCGAAGCCCTCCTGGAGCAGCGCGGCATACAGAAGCAGCAGCGCTCCGGACTGGACCGGTTCATTCCAGCGATGTTCGCCCACGAGCTCCCGCCGAGACGAACGAGTGGCACCACCAAATCGGAACGGCCCGTTGCGGTTCCGGCTGCTCGCGGCGGACTCAGCAAGCCGGAGACAACGGCATTGGTGCAGTTTGGCCGCAAAAACCGGCTCTTCGTCAACAACCTGGTTTCGGCGGCGATCCTGCTCGCTGAATGGCGTATCCGCGAGACACCGCACATACCGATTCCCTATGTCTATCCGGTGAACTTGCGGGGGCTTCTCGAACCTCCGGTTCCTCCGACGGGTTCCACCCTCGCTCTGGGAGTGGCCACGTACCTCGCGCAGATCACCCCGGACACCACCCTCGTCGACCTCGCCCGTGACATCGCCGACACGTTTCAGGCCGACCTGTCCGAAGGCGTGATCCAGCAAGCGATGCTGCACTTCAACCTGCAATACGAAGGGGCGCTCCCGGGGCTGGCCGATGCGGTGGTGTCCACGAACATCGGTAGCCTCTCCGCAATACCCATGCCGGGCCTGGAGCCGGTGAGCTTTCACTCCGAGTTCTTTCGATCATCGTCCGCCGTCATCGATGTGTATTCGTTCGGAGTGGTCGCGGGGGAGCTACTGGTCGAGCATCACGTCCAGGCTTCCACGCCCGAACAGTCGCTTGAGTTGATACTTTCGCAGCTCCGCGCGGCCTCTCTGGAATATCAACCCTGAAGGATGGAGCTCTAATGTCTTCTCTCAGCCACACGCAGCCACGCAACGCCGGCACGGACAAGATCCACATCGACCTGAGCGGGCCGCCACAGACCATGCTGGACACGCTCTACGCCAAGGCGCTGGACGCCGACGCCGCTCGGCCGGTATTGGGTGATGTATACGCGAGACGGCTGGTATCCCAGCTGGATTACGACTGGGACAGGAGCGCTATCGCACGGCAGCGCCGCCGTCAAGTGGCGTCGGCGACCGTGCGCAGCGCCCAATTCGACGTCTGGGCGACCGAGTTCCTGGCGCTCCACGGCCGGGCGGTGGTCCTGCATCTTGGCTGTGGTCTGGACAGTCGGGTGTTCCGGTTGAACCCCGGGCCCGGCGTCGATTGGTACGACCTCGACTATGCCGACGTGATTGCGCTGCGCAAGCGGCTCTATCCGACCCGCGACCATTACCATCTGGTGCCTGCCTCCGCCACCGACCCGTCCTGGCTCGCCGGGATCCCCACGGACCGGCCGGTTTTGATGCTTGCCGAGGGCCTGAGCATGTACCTGACCGCGGACGACGGGCTAGCGTTGCTCCGCCGCGTGGTCGAGCACTTTCCCGCCGGGGAACTGCAATTGGATTTCTGGAGCCGGCTCGGAAGTCGGGTGCAGCAGAAGACCAACAAGATCGTGACTCTTTCCGGCTCGAGACTCGGGTGGACGGTCCAGGGTCCCGACGACGTACTCGCCGGTGTTCCGGGAGCCAGGTTGCTGGCGGCGGATTCGCTGTTCCGAGCCGGCACAGTCCGGCGGCTGCCCATGTCCTATCGGTTCGTCGCCAGGTCCGCCTCGCGAATACCGGCTTTGCGCAGGAGCATTCAGCTCCACCGCTATGCCTTCTAAAGACCTGCGGGACGGTGTGACGATGGGCATGGAGCAATTAGACGCCATAATTGTGGGCGCCGGCTTCGGCGGAATGGGCGCGGCGATCCAGCTCAATCGCCTGGGGTACCAAAACATCGCGATCCTCGACCGCGAGGATGACCTGGGCGGAACCTGGCACATCAATCGATATCCGCGGCTCACCGTCGATGTGCCGACCACTACATACTCCTATTGGTTCGAGCCGTACCCTTACTGGTCGCGGTTCTACGCGCCGGGGCAGGAACTCAAGCGGTATGCCGACCACGTAGCCGACAAGTACGATCTGCGCCGCTACATGCGATTTCGCACCAGCGTGGACGGCGCGCGCTGGGACGAGGAAGAGCGTGTGTGGCGCGTCGCGCTCGCCGGTGGGGAAACGTTGACGGCCCGGTTCCTGATCACGGCCACCGGCTACCTGTCCCAGCCCCGCATCCCCGATATCCCGGGCATCACCAGCTTCGAGGGCAAACTGATGCACGGATCCCGGTGGGATCACAGCTACCCGTTCGAGGGCCGCCGCGTCGGAATCATCGGAACGGGCGTGACGGCGGTGCAGTTGGTGCCCGAACTCGCCGAGAACGCTCGGGAACTGACTGTCTATCAGCGCACACCGATCTGGGTGGTCCCGAAGTTTGATTTCGCAATACCGCCCATGGTGCAACGACTTTTCGCCCGACTACCGTTTTTGCAGCGCGCCGTCCGCTGGATCACCGACATCATCGCCGAATTGGGCGTGCTGCCCGGCTTCGTGTATTACCGGTGGACCAGGCCGCTTACCCGTGGCAGCGCGAAAATCTCGAAAATGCACATGTTCGCGTCGATTCGCGACAAAGAGCTGCGGCGAAAGCTGACACCGGACTACGACTTCGGTTGCAAGCGGCCGACATACCACAACTCGTACTACCGCACCTTCACCAAGCCGAATGTCCACCTGGAAACGGCGGGGATCGCATGGGTCGAACCCGACGGCGTGGTCACTGCCGACGGCCGCAAGGCGACGATCGATACGCTGGTACTCGCGACCGGCTTCGATTTGTGGGAGGCGAATTTCCCCGCCATCGAAGTGATCGGCCGTCAGGCACGTAACCTCGGAAAGTGGTGGCGAGACAACAATTTTCAAACGTATCAGGGTATGTCGGTGCCATCCTTCCCCAATTTCCTGAACCTGGCCAGCCCTTACGCCTTCGTCGGCTTCTCCTATTTCAACATGGTGGAATACCAGATGCGCCACATGAACCGGCTCTTCGGCGAGTTGCGCAGGCGTGGGTGCAGCACGTTTGAGGTAACCGAAGAGGCCAACGCGCGGCACTTCGACGTGATGAGCAAACGGGTCGACGACATGGTGTTCTTCCGCGGCAACTGCGCCTCGTCGCGGTCCTACTACTACCGGGGGAAGGCGACGATGATTCGCCCGACGTCCACCCGCAACGCGGTGCGGGACTCAATGCGATTCCCGTTGAGCGACTACAGATTCACTTGAGCCGGTCGATAGCAACGTGACCGGCACATCGAGAGGGGAGCGTTATGCAGATTGCCATCGTGGTGGTCTCGATCGGCCTGGCGGCGTACCTGGCGCTTGCCGGGATTGGATGTCTTTTCTACATGAAGCAGGCACGCGAAGACGCGGAGCACCTGCGCATCTCGTCGGCGCTGACCCGCTTCATCGGCTGTTGCCTACTGGCCGCGGTCGTTGGTCTCATCGCCGGTCTGTTCTGGCGACCGCTGGCCATCGCCGCCGCCATCGGGCTGTTGCTGTTGATGGTCGGCGCCGTCATTTTTCACCGGCGAGTCGGCGACCCGATCACGACGACGGTGCGGGCGCTGGTGGTCTTCGTGCTCGCCGGGTTCATCCTGGCCGTCGACATCTGGCTGCTGGCAGGCTGACTTGCCCGCCGCTACGACATCTGACCTACGTCTCGGGACGCGCCTCCGCGAGGCGCGCAATACGCGCAGTTGTCTCGCCGAAGGTCTCCGCGAGGCGATCGCCCATCAAGCGCGCTGCGACGCCGGCGAACGGCCCACTCAGATCGACGTTCTCGGTCAACACCGTTCCGCCCTCGGCGGGTTCGACCATGTGTTGGTATGTCATCGTCAACCCCGGCAACTTCGACACCCCCACCCACATCTTCGGTGGATCCACCTGCGTGACAGTGGATGTCGTCGGGGGGCCACCCTTGACCTTCATCGCGATCTTTGCGCCAACCACGAAATCCGCGTCAATCTCGGCCTTGTCGATGATGCCGCCCGGCCATTCTGGCGGGTTGGTCCAGACCGCCCAAACCGTCGGTGCAGGTGCGGAACACTTGGACGATGCCGCGAACGATCGCTGTCCTTTTCTCATCAGGACAGGATTGCACCCGGTGACGAACTCAAACGGAACTCATCCATGTTGATTCATCGCCGAACCCAGTCAGCGGAGGTAGGACGCCCGTGATGACCAGTGGCGGACACGGCCACCCGATCGTCTCGAACGCGGACGCCGCGCCGGGAGCGCAGCTGGCTGCCGATCGGGTGGGGGAGCCGCGGCACCGGCGAGTGAAGCGGCGGATCAAGCCGTTGGGATCGGCGCGATCAGCGGGTGTTGTTGTTCCCCCCTTGCCTGAACTGCGACCCGTCGAAGTGCCAGGACGCGGGACTACCGAGGTTCGTCTCGCGGCGGGTCCGACTCCGGTGTTGTTGTTGCACGGGTGGGCGGTCACCGCCGATTTCAACTTCTGCCACCTGATGACCCCGCTCGCCCAGCGGTTCGGCGTCGTGGCCGTCGACCTTTGCGGGCATGGACGCGGCCTGCCGGTGCCCGATACCGAGCGGTTCAGCATCACCCGGTGTGCCGACGACGCAGCTGCGGTGCTCGATGTCCTCGGAATCGATCGTGTGGTCGTCTGCGGCTATTCCCTCGGCGGGCCGGTCGCCATGGAATTCGTCAGGCGCCACAAAGATCGGGTTGCGGGACTGGTTCTGGAATCGACCACACTGGCTTTTCCGAACCGGCGTGACAAGATCGCGGGCTTGATGTTCCGAGCGCTGCGTCCGCTGGCGGATCGCAGTCGCGGCGTTGGCCGCTCGCTCCCACTGCGCTACTACAACCGAATTCGTGCCGGCGATCGGCAGACCGTGGCATGGTGGCCCTGGCTGTGCGGAGAGCTCGTCCGGTGTCATCCGAGAGTGCTCGTCGACGTGATCCTCGCCGAATACGCCTTCGACTTTCGGCCCTGGGTCGGATCGCTTGCGGGCCTGCCGGCGACGGTCGTTGTGACCACCCGTGATCGCGCGGTCCCGCCGCGCGATCAACGTGGTATGGCGCGTTTGCTCGACGCTCCGATGATCGAGCTGAATGCCGATCACGACGTATTCCTCACCCAGCCGGCGTCATATGTCCAGGCCACACTCGCCGCCGTCGAATCCGTCGGCGCGCAGTCGTGATCGCCCATCAATCGACGTTGACCACCCGCAAGCCACCCGACGCGCTGATCTCGGCCACGGGCCGCCGATCGGTGCGGCCGGTCGCAAGCCGCTCGCGGTTCTGGAGCAGGCGGACGAGTTGATCGCGGTCGCCGATTTCAAGCTTGGCGAAGATTCGGTACAGGTGTCCGTCGACGGTACGCACGGAGACGCCAAGCCGGTCGGCGATTTGACGGTTGGTCAGGCCGGCCGCGACGAGGTAGGCGGTCTCTCGCTCCCGATCGGTGAGGGGGAGCGGGTTGGCGGCCAAAGTGGTTGCCGGGCTGTGTAAATCGCATAGGCTGGCAAGCCAGTGGGCGTGGGTAGACGCTTCAAGATTGGGCATCCGCGCACCCGTACGGGCGTGTTCACATGCCGCGTGGGACGCAGCGTCGGCGGCCATCGCCAATGCGCCCATCGATTCGAATTGCCGCGCTGCGTCGTCGAGTCGATGCCCGTCGTGGTATGCCAGACCGTGGCCGTGGGCGGCCATGACGGCGGCAAGCGGTGTGCCAAGCTCCCCACGCAGCTCTCGAAGCCGGCGTGACTGAGAACGATCCCCGAACCGGACAGCCGTGTGCAGCGCCCGCATCTCGACCGCGTGCATCCCCGACCGGCGCGCGAAGCGCGCGGCGCGCTCGGCGAGCGTCTGTGCCGTTGTCGCCTCCCCAGCGCAGGCGCGCCGCCAGGCGCGCGCCAACTCAAGCTCTGGCAGGAAGACCGCGACCTGCGGGCCCGCCGCGTGCTCGGCTTCGGTCAATGCCCGGACCGCGGCCTCGGTGTTTCCCCGCGCCGCTTCCGCTTGAGCGCACCACGCGGCGACGAGCATTGCCCAGCCATGCGGCAGTCGTCCCGACGCCATCGACAAAGATTTCTCCAGGGCATCGCACGCCGGTCCCAACTGACCTCGCGCGTATGCCACGCGGCCCATCAGTGCGTCGGTGATCGCCCGGCCCGCCGGAGCGTCACCGGCCAGTGCGGCGTAGCGCTCGCAGATCCGGTCCGCAGCGGTGAGATCCCCGGTGGCGGTCAACATGAATATCTCGGAGAAGCCGATCGTCAGTCCATCCACCCCTGAGTCGTACTGGGTGGCAGCGAGCTTGCCGCGCGCGGCGACGAGCTGTACGTCGTCCCACCGTCCACACAGTGCCAGGGCGCAACCCGTTGCCGCGGCCGCTTGCACGGTCGGCGCCGGCGCCATGCCCAAAGTGACTGCCGCCAGTCCCTTGGTGATCGCCGTCGGCAGGTCGCCGCCGAAGAACGCGAAGGAGACCTCCATCGCGGTGATCGGGTCGAGCACATGAGAACTCGCGCGCGCTCGCGCCGCACGCAGTATTTCACCCGCCGCATCCACCTGTCTGCAGCTGAAAAACAGGTTTGCGGCTCGCATGCAGCTCCAGTGCACGGTCATCGCTTCATCGCCGCCGTCCGGGACCATTCCGATCAGCAGCTCTTCTGCCTCGTCCCCGCGCCCTTGCCGGCTCATGGCCTCGGCGAGCGTGGTTGCCGCCGGCATGCCGCCCCCGCTGTCGTAGGCGTACCGGGCAAGCTGTTCTCCGAGACCCGGATCCGACATCGTCACGGCGGCCGCCGCCGCACCGGTGACCAGATCGAGATCCGGCACATCGTGGGTGTGCAGCATCAGCTGAGCCAGCCTTATCTGGGTGCGCCAATCCGGCCGGCCGGACTTTTCCCGGACGTAGCGCGACAACTCTTGCGCCAATAGGCTTTTGAGCTCCCGCTCACGCGCTACCCCGCCCAGTCTGGTGACCACCTCGGCCAGGATCGGATGCTGCAACCGCGCCACGGTGTGCGTTTCGTCGACGATGAGCTGGACCAGGCCCCGGCGTTCCGTACGTGCGACCGCATCCGCGCTGCAAAGTACGCGAAGTAGCTCCCAGTCCAATACCTCGGCGGCTGCAATGATTTCGACGACCTCGAGTTCGTCGGGTGCCAGCGATTCCAGGTGGTGCTTCACGAAACCGTCGAACTCCGCGTCGGCCCGGAGTTGGCCCTCCAGGCGCCAGCGGCCTCCTTCATAGACCAGTACGCGGTGCTTCAGAGCGCCTGCCATCAGGCCGCGCAGCAGGAGAGGGTTTCCGGAGGTGAGGCGGTGCAATTGGTTGACCGCTTCGCTGTCGACAGGGCCGTCGAGGCTGGTGTGGGCAAACTCCGAGGTCTGCGCGAGTGTGAACGCCTCGAGGTCGAGTCGACGCAGCACACCCTCCTGCCAGAGCGCCGCCACGGCGTCCGGGACCGGTTCACCCGACCGGATCGTCAGGACGAAGCGGCCGCCGCGCGCGATTCCGAGCTGGCTGATCAGGATCGCCGACAACGGATCGAGCCACTGGGCGTCGTCGACGATCACGACGAGATTCTTCTGCTGGCCCAGAATCCGATGCGCCGTGGCCAGCATCACGGCCGGCGGATGCGCCGCATTGACGGGCACCGAACAATTGAAGGCGCCGAGCGGGATCGCCTGGCCGGTACGCGTGCCACGGATACGCCGCAGCACGTGCCCAGTCGACTCGAGGTTGTCACCAATAGCGCGGGCCAGCGTCGATTTACCCACCCCGGCTTCGCCCACGAGAACCGCGCCCCGGTAACGCGCGCCGGGTTCCAGTGCTTCCAACGCTCGCTGGATTTCCGACGTTCGTCCGATTATCGGCCATCCATGCACCTATGAGAACCTTCTCTCTACCCCATTCGGCTAGATCGACTACGTACCCCCTCACGGCGTGAAGTCACATAAATAAACCTGAGAATTCCTCCCGGCCAGGAGGTGGGCGATCCAGCCGTTCCCACCCCGCCCCGGCCCAACGCGCGGACGCAGCCCAGGTGTAGTCCGGGTGCCGATGGGTACGCCAGGACTCGATGCGAAGTCTCACGGGAGTGGTTGCGCTGGTCACCGGCGCGGGTGCCGGGATCGGCGCTGCGGAGGTGCGGCTGCTGCTTGACCGCGGCGCTCAGGTATGCGCCGTCGACATCGACGAGGGCGCCGCACGCCGCAGCGGGGCGGAACTGGCCATCGGCGCCGACACCACCGACCGTGAGGCCATGGCAACCGTCGTCGACCGTGTGGTCGAGCGTTTCGGCAGGCTGGACCTCGTCATCTGCAACGCGGGGATCACCCATCGGCCCGCGACGCTACGGGTGCTCGAGCCGGGCGAGGCGCAACGCGTGATCGAGGTCAATCTGCTCGGCACGCTAAACACGGTCCAGCCGGCGATCGAACCGCTGATCTCCTCGCGCGGGCGGGTAGTCCTGGTCTCCTCGCTGGGATGGCTGCCCAACGTGGAGTCGCGGTCGATACTTCCCGGTGCCGGCGGGATCGCCTATACGACCAGCAAGGTGGCCGTCGAGATGCTCGGCCGCGGGCTGCGACTGGAACTGGCCGCTTACGGCGTCGGCGTGACGATCGTCTATTTCGCCGTGGTCGACACCGCGATGGCGAGGCTGACGCTTGATTCCCCCCACCCGAAGGCCGTCGACAAGGTAGGCATCAGTCCTGAGCGGGCGGCGGCCGCGGTGCTCCGTGCGGTCGAGCGCGGCAAGGTTCGGGCGATCATCCCCGCCCGCTTCAAGTTCATGGACTACCTTCGCCTCTTCGGCGTGCACCTGGACAGCTTGCTGTGGCGGATCAAGAGTCAGCGAGAAGTGGTCCGCGCTTACGATTCGTCCCGATAGCGCGGTGCTCAGCTCAAGAAGGCGTTGATGGCCGCGGCGAGGTCGGGGGACGCCGATGTGGCGAGGTTTTGGTAGCCACCACCGCTGAGCTGGGCGACCGCTTCCCACGTCGCGCGGTCCGGGTCGCCGCCGAAGTCGATGACGTTCACCGCGATGGGCTTGGCCGGGTCCGCACTCTTGCGGATGAAATCCTGCAACCCGGGACCGTCCAGGCTCTGGTCGGTGTGGGGACCCGCGGTGATGACCAGGATCGAGTTGGTTTGGCCCGGGTGGTAATTGGCCTGCAGGTCTTGGTAGATCAGTCGCAGCGTGGTGAACGAGACGGCACCGCCGGGCGACGAGTACTGCTTGTCCAGCGCTGCGGTCAGCGCCGCCGAACGCGGCTGGCCGTTCACGGGGTCGCTCAGCGGCCCGCCGGCGACCTCCGAACGCCCCTCGTGACCGTCGAACGTCCACAGCCCGACCACCGAGGTGGGCGGCAGCGCCCTGATCTTGTCCTGCAGCGCGGCGATCACGTTCGCCAGCCGGGACTTCCCGCCTTCCTGGCCGGGCATCGACTGGTCGAGCATGATGGTCGCGGCGAGCCCGCTCGACGGGCTGGCCATCGCCTCGGCAAGTGTCGCGCGCATCGCGTCGTCACCCACCGACACCGTCGCGGGGAGCGCCGGGAACGTGGTGACCGGGCTGCTCGGCGGTTTGACCCCGTTGACCCGGAAGCCGGCCTTGGCCAGCTTGGCGAGTTGGTCGGGCTTGCGCATGAAGTGCGCGAACTCGCTGGCCGCCGAGGTCTGGTCCTGCGTCAGCCACGAGCCGCTGAGCAGCACCGTGGGGTAGTCGGCGACCGGCGCCGGCCCGGATGGTAGCCAGGTGGCCAACGTGCCCTTGGCGTCGGGCAACGATTGGCCGCGCTTGAACAGCTGCTGCTCGGTGGTGATCACCGCATGCACCGATGCGGTCGCCGCGTCAGGGGGTCCGAGCAGCGCGTCCATGGCCTCGGTCAGCTGGCTGTTAGCCAGCTTCGGTTGCGCGCTCAGCAAGGCGCGCACCGCACCGGTGCCCTGGGTTGCCGGTGCGCCGGGAGGCGTCGACGCGGCCGCCACCGCTTCTCCGGCCAGGAACGCCGCGTCGCCGTTGCCCTCCATCGGCAGCGCCAGCCGCAGCGACCCCCACGCCGGCAACTTCACCGCGGCCAAGCCGTTCGGGTTGGTCTGCAGCCCCGGCAGCGCCGCCCAGTTCTGGTTGCCGAGCGCGCGCTGGAGTTCCGGCCGGACGGCGAGCACCACCGGCGACGTCACCAGCGAGCGGCTGTCGGTGATCGTTTTCTGCGCCGTGGCCCCGGCCAGCCGCGCGGCGGAGACCGAGCTGCCCGGAATCCACAACGCCGGCTGCCCACCCAGCTCGGCGGGCCACTTGCCGATGAAGCCGTTCAGCACCGCGTCGGATCCGGCCGGTTTGACGCTGACCTCCACGCAGTGGTCGCCGATCGGGCCGGCCGAGGAGTTGTAGGCCTCCGCGAAGTGCTGCACGGAGTCGGCGATCGACGGGTCGGCGATGACGGAGACCGTCTCCTTACCGCCCACGCAGCGACCGGCGGCCTGGTGCGAACGGTTGGACAACGCGTCACCGAAGAAGCTCCACAGGATCACGCTGCCCACCACCACGACGACGGCGACGAGGGCCACGATGACGCCGATGCTGACGCCCCGGCGGCCGCCCTCGCTGCGATGGCCGCCCCGCCAATCGCCGAGGCCGCGGTGGCCGCGGCCGAACAGCGACGGCGACGAGGCCGGCGGTTCCGCGCTCGGCGGCCCCGGTTGCCGCGGCGGGAACTCCGGATAGTCGTCGGCGGTGTCACCCTCGAACCCGTCGTCGGTGGCGTAGGGCTCATCCTCGGCGTCGAGGTGGTCCTCGACCGGATAGTCACCCGCGTCCGCGTAGTGCTCGGTGGCTGCGTCCCGGTGACGGTCGTCGGCGTCGCCGCTTTCGTAGGGCTCGTCGGCGGAGTCCTCAGGGCCGGGCAAACTGTGCCTACCCATAGCGGTGTCCGTCGCCTTTCCGTTGATCCATCCGACTTGTTGTGAACCCGCCGCTGATCTTAGTCGTCGGCGGCATCGATGCGTCGCGAGCCCGATTAAGGCACGAGCTCAATTTGATTGCGCAGCGCGCGCCTTGGCTTCGCGCCGGCGGCGATGCAGGATCGGCTCGGTGTAGCCGTTGGGCTGCTGCGTCCCGGTCAGGATCAAATCCTGGGCGGCCAGGAACGCAATGCTGTCGTCGAAGTCGGGCGCCATCGGCAGGTACGCCGCGTCCTTGGCGTTCTGCTCGTCCACCAGCGGCGCCATCCGCTCCAGACTGGCCCGCACGTCCTCCTCGGTGATCACCCCGTGGCGCAGCCAGTTGGCCAGCAGCTGGCTCGAAATCCGCAGTGTGGCGCGGTCTTCCATGAGCGCCACGTCGTGAATGTCGGGCACCTTCGAGCAGCCGACGCCCTGGGCGACCCAGCGCACCACGTAGCCGAGGATGGACTGGCAGTTGTTGTCGACCTCCTCGCGGATCTCCTCGGGGGCCCAGGCCAGTTCTTTGGCCAGCGGGATGGTCAGCAACTCGTCGATGTTGGTGCGCTTCTTGCCCGCCAGTTCCTCCTGCACGGCCCCCACGTCGACGTAGTGGTAGTGCATCGCGTGCAGGGTGGCCGCCGTCGGCGAGGGCACCCACGCGGTGGTCGCACCCGCCTTGGGCTGGCCGATCTTCTGCTCGACCATGTCCGCCATCAACTCGGTCATGGCCCACATGCCCTTGCCGATCTGCGCCTTGCCCTTGAATCCGGCGGCCAGCCCGATGTCGACGTTGGCGTCCTCGTAGGCCTTGATCCACGTGGTGTTCTTCATCGCGCCCTTGCGGATCATCGGACCGGCCTCCATCGACGTGTGGATCTCGTCGCCGGTGCGGTCCAGAAAGCCGGTGTTGATGAACACGACGCGGTCGGCCGCGGCCTTGATGCAGGCCTTGAGGTTGACGGTGGTGCGCCGCTCCTCGTCCATGATGCCGACCTTGAGGGTGGCCTGCGGCAAGCCCAGGACGTCTTCGACGCGGCTGAACAGCTCGCAGGTGTACGCGACCTCGTCGGGTCCGTGCATCTTGGGCTTGACGATGTAGATCGACCCGGTGCGGCTGTTGGTCAGCGGGCCGTTGGCCTCCCCGGTCTTGAGCCCGTGGATCGCCGTCAGGCCGGTGAACAGCGCATCCATGATGCCCTCGAACACCTCGTTACCGTCGGCGTCGACGATGGCGTCGTTGGTCATCAGATGCCCGACGTTGCGGACGAACAGCAGGCTGCGGCCCGGCAGCGTCAGCTGGCCGTCACCGTCGGGCGTGGTGTAGGTGCGGTCCTGGTTCAGCACGCGGGTGAAGGTCTTGCCGCCCTTGTCGACTTCTTCGGCCAGGTCGCCCTTGTTCAGTCCGAGCCAGTTGCGGTAACCGAGCACCTTGTCGTCGGCGTCGACGGCGGCCACCGAGTCCTCGAAGTCCATGATCGTGGTGACGGCCGATTCCAGGACCACGTCCTTGATGCCGGCGCGGTCGGTCTTGCCGACCGGCGATTCGGGGTCGACGAGGATCTCGATGTGCAGGCCGTGGTTGACCAGGAGCACCGACCAGTCGGGGGAGCCGAGCTCGCCGGTGTAGCCGGCGAACTTCTCCGGGCTGGCCAGGCCGACGGATCCGTCGGCGGTCGCGATCTTCAGCTGGCCGTCTTCGACGGACAGTCCCGTCGCGTCCGCCCAGGACCCGGACTCCAGCGGCACCGCCTGGTCGAGGAAGTTGCGCGCATACGCGATGACCTTGTCGCCGCGAATCTTGTTGTAGCTGGTGCCCTTTTCGGCGCCTTCGCTCTCGGGAATGACGTCGGTGCCGTACAAGGCGTCGTACAGCGAGCCCCAGCGCGCGTTCGCCGCGTTCAGCGCGAACCGGGCGTTGAGCACCGGCACCACCAGCTGAGGTCCGGCGGTCGTGGTGATCTCGTCGTCGACGCCGGAGGTCGTGATCGTGAAATCCTCGGGTTCGGGCAGCAGATAACCGATTTCGGTAATGAACTGGCGGTACGCCTCGACGTCGAACGGCTCGATCACGCGTTGCCGGTGCCACCGGTCGATCTGGGCCTGCAGCTCGTCGCGGCGGTTCAGCAGATCCTGGTTTTTCGGCGTGAGATCGGTGACGACTTTGTCGACCCCGGCCCAGAAGCTGTCCGGGTCGATGTCGGTGCCGGGCAGGGCCTCGTTGTTCACGAAGTCGTAGAGCACTCGGGCGACGCGCAAGTTCCCCGCCGACACGCGATCAGTCATGTTTCTCCTCCATAATGAAGCCTCACCAAGCCGACATTGGCTCGGAGTGGCAATGTCTTCAGCGTACCGAGCAGCAGCCTGGTGAGCGCATCCGCCCAAACCTGCCACGCCAGGTCAGACCGCGCTGACAGCTCTAACCATGCCGCTGCGGCGAGCCCGGGGATCGAATTCCAGCAACGCATCCGTGCGCCTGCGATCCTGCGCCCTCCAGCACTTTCTTGACTGGTAGCCGTAAAAATCATACGGGCTCGCCACAGCCGTACTCCGCGACCAGTACCCCTATGCGTCGCGCATCGTGCCGACGAGGTCCTCAACCAGGTCTTCCATGGCCACCATCGCGACCACCTCGCCGCGCGCACCCGTCACCAGCGCGAGATGGCTGTTGCTGCGGCGCATCCGCGACAAGGCGTCGGCCAGGGGCAGGGACTTGGGCAGCCGCGGCAGCGGCCGCACCATCGCCAGGTCGATCACAGTCCGTGGGTCGTCACCCAGCGTCAGCATGTCCTTGATGTGCAGGTAGCCGATGAAGTCGCCGTTGACGTTGGCCACGGGAAATCGCGAGTAACCGGATTGGGCCAGGGCCTGCTCGACGGCGCCGACCGTCGGGCCGCTGCCCGCCGCGGCCACCGGCACGGCGTGAACGTCGGCGAGCGGGACCGCCACGTCGCCCACCACGCGAGTGCCGATCTGCAGCGCCCGGGTCAGCCTGGTGTGCTCCTCACGATCCAGCAGGCCTTGGGATTCCGATTCGGCGATCATCTCGCTCAACTCGACGGGGGAGACGGTGATCTCGAGCTCTTCCTTGGGTTCCACCCCCAGCGCGCGCACCACCACGCTGGCGCACTTGTTGTAGAACACGATGAACGGCCGCGCGGCTCGCACATAGGCCAGGTAGGCGGGCACCAGCAGCATCGCCGTGCGCTCCGGACCGGCGAGCGCGATGTTCTTGGGCACCATCTCGCCCAGCAGCACGTGCAGGGTCACGACGATCGCCAACGCGATCGCGAACGACAACGTGTGCAGCAGGGTTGGGTGAATGCCGGTCAGGCCCAGCGCCGAGCGCAGCAGGTCGGAGACCGCCGACTCGCCGATCCGCCCGAGCAGCAGCGAGGCGGCCGTGATTCCGAGCTGCGCCCCGGCCAGCATGGCCGGCAGCTGCTCTCCGGCGCGCATAACCGTGACCGCCCGGGCCTTGCCCTGTTCGGCCAGCGCTTCGAGGCGGTCGCGCCGCGCCGATATCAACGAGAATTCCGCCCCGACGAAGAATGCGTTGACGCCGATCAGCAGGATCGCCAGGAACACGCCCAGGGTGTTGCTCATCGGGTGCCCCCTGCCGCCGGCCTGTCGCCGTGCAGCTCGATCAACTCCAGCAGGTCGATCCGGCGCCCCTCCATCCGGATGACGGTCGCTTGCCAGCGCAGCGAGTTGTCCAACAGCCCGTCGGCGTCCAGGGCAGGCAACTTGACCGTTTCACCGGCGACCGGGATGTGGCCGAATTCCCGCAACGCCAGCCCGCCGATGGTCTCGTAGGGACCTTCGGGGGCGCGGAAGCCGGTGGCGGCGGCCACCTCGTCAATGCGCAGCAGACCCGAGACGCGCCAACCGCTTCCGGCCGCCACCACATCCGGGGTGGCGTCGTCGTGTTCGTCGCGGACGTCGCCGACGATCTCTTCGATCAGGTCCTCGACGGTCACCATGCCCGCGGTGCCGCCGTATTCGTCGACGACCATCGCGGTCTGCAGGCTGTTGGCGCGGATCTCGGCCATGACGGCGTCGCCGTCCAGCGTCGACGGGACCACCGGGACGGGCTGCGCCACCGAGATCAGCGGCGTGCCCGCCCGCTCGGCCGCCGGGATGGCCAGCACCTGTTTGACGTGCACGATGCCGACGGTTTCGTCGAGGTCACCGTCGACGATCGGGAAGCGGGAGAACCCGGACTCCGCCGCCGCGGCCACCAGGTCGGCGACCGTGTCGTCGGTCTGCAGCGCCACGATCTTCGACCGGGGCGTCATCAATTCCTCGGCCGTCAGGGCGCCGAACTGCAGAGAGCGCCGCACCAGCGACGCGGTGGCCGCATCCAGCGAGCCGCTGCGCGCCGATGAACGCACCAGCGACAGCAGTTCCTGGGGCGACCGCGCCGACCGCAGCTCCTCGGCCGGCTCGATACCCAGCTGACGCACGATCCAGTTCGCCACGCCGTTCGTGAGCCGGATCGCCGGGGTGAAAAACAGCGAGAACAGCAGCTGCACGCCCACCACGGCCCGCGCGGTGGACAGCGGCCGGGCGACGGCCAGGTATTTCGGGACCAGCTCGCCGAACACCATCGATACCGAGGTGACGACGACCAACGCCAGGAACGCCATGATCGCGTCGGCCATCCGGTCGGATATCCCGATCGCGTCAAACCACGGGTGCGGCAGGTCGGCCAGCATCGGATCGGTCAGATAGCCGGCCGCCAGGGTGGTGGCGGAGATGCCCAATTGAGCGCCGGACAGCTGGAACGACAACTTGTGGTGGGCGCGCCGGATCGCCCGGTCGCGGCGTCCGCCGCCGCGCGCGTTGGCCTCCACGGCGCTGCGGTCCAGCGTGGTGAGCGAGAACTCGGCGCCGACGAAGATCGCGTTGCCGAAGATCAGCACCGCGATGGCCAAGACGCTGATCACGGCGACGGTGACGTTCATGGATCACGCCGCCCGTTGGCCGATTGCCAGGTGCGACTCGCCGGGGAAGGCTCCGCATCCGGCGGCTCGTCCGACGGCCGCCGCACCCGAAATCCCATGGCCTGCACGGGTGCCTGCGGCACGTCGATCCCTTCGCTGCCTGAAACCGGTGCGGACGCGGTCGCCTCCGTCTTTGCTGACTCATGGTAGCCCGGTTCGCCCGACCTGCGGTCAACCACCGTTTTCATCGGTGCCCTCCACCACGTGGCCCGACCCGACTATGGGTTGCCTAACCTTACTCCGGTAGGCTGTGCGCACTATGGCGTCCGAAGCCCCTCCCGAAACCCAATCGGCGCAAGCACTTCCGCGCGAGCGCTTCGACATCGCCGACGAGATAGCGCGGATAGGCGCGCCGCCGGTCCCCGCCCTGAAGGCGCCTTTCGGGTTGCGGGTCGCTCGACGTGAGGACGCGGGCACGGTGTCGGAGTGGATGAACCGCCCACACCTGGCGGCGGCCTGGGAATACGACTGGCCGACGCCTCGGTGGGAGCGGCATCTCGGTGCACAGCTCGACGGAACGTATTCGCTGCCGCTGGTGGGAAGCATTCGCGGCGAGGACTGCGCCTACCTCGAATTATATTGGGGCGCAAAGGATCTGATCTCGCATTACTACCAGGCGGAGGCTTATGACCTGGGGCTGCACGCCGCCATCGCCGACCCGGCCCTGGTGAACCGGGGGCTGGGCCCGATGCTGCTGCCGCGGATCGTGGCCAGCGTCTTGTCCGCGGAGCGCCGCTGTGGGCGCATCATGTTCGACCCCGATCACCGCAACACCACAGCGCGCCGACTGTGCGAGAACGCCGGATGCACGTTCCTCGGGGAGCACGACACCGGAACCCGGCGGATGTCGCTCTACGCGTTGGAACGCCCGAACGCCGACGCATAGCCCTGCGCCCGGCGTCACTTGCGGACGGGGTCACCAACCCAGCGGCAGCGGATGGCCCTCGGCGAAGCCCGCGGTCGACTGCACCCCGACGACCGCGCGCTCGTACAGCTCCGTCAGGTTGGCGGCGCCGACGTATGTGCACGTGCTGCGGACGCCCGAGGTGATGTGGTCGATCAGGTCCTCGACGCCACCGCGGTCGGGGTCCAGCCCCATCCGCGACGTCGAAATGCCCTCCTCGAACAGCGCTTTGCGCGCGCGTTCGAACGCGGTGTCGGCGGCGCTGCGGGCGACCACGGCCCGCTTGGACGCCATGCCGTAGCTCTCCTTGTAGGGCTGGTCCTCGCGGTCGCGCATGAGGTCGCCGGGCGATTCGTAGGTGCCGGCGAACCACGACCCGATCATCACGTTGGACGCGCCCGCCACCAGCGCAAGCGCCACGTCCCGAGGATGCCGGACGCCCCCGTCGGCCCAGACGTGCCCACCCAATTGCCTTGCCGCCGAGGCGCATTCGACGACAGCCGAAAACTGCGGGCGGCCCACGGCGGTCATCATCCGGGTGGTGCACATCGCCCCCGGCCCCACGCCGACCTTGACGATGTCGGCCCCGGCGCCGAGCAGGTCACGGGTGCCTTCCGCCGAGACGACGTTGCCCGCCACGAGCGGCACGCCGAGTTCGAGCGAGGAGACCGTGCGGATCGCGTCGAGCGTCTTGACCTGATGCCCGTGTGCGGTATCGATGACCAGCACGTCGACGCCCGCCTCGGCCAGGGAGCGCGCTCTGGCCCCGACGTCGCCGTTGATGCCGACGGCCGCGCCGATCCGCAGCCGGCCGCCGGCGTCGACCGCCGGGGCGTAGAGGCCGGTCCGGACGGCCCCGGTGCGGGTCAGCACGCCGGCCAGCGTGCCGTCCGCGTTCGTCACCACGGCAACCCCGATCGGGGCGTGCTCGAGCAGGTCGAAGATCTTGCGCGGCTCGGTGCCGACCGGGGCGGTGACGAAGTCGGTGATCGTGACGTCACGCACCCTGGTGAACCGGTCAACGCCGAGGCAGCACGATTCGCTCACCAGGCCCATCGGGCGGCCCTCGAAGACGACGACGGCGACCCCGTGCGCGCGCTTGTGGATCAGCGCGGTCGCATCCGAAACCGAATCGTCGGGCGCCAGGACCACCGGGGTGTCGAGAACGAGGTCACGACTCTTGACGAAATCCACCGTCTGCTGGACGGCGGTGATCGGGAGATCCTGCGGCAGGATGACCAGGCCGCCTCGGCGCGCGACCGTCTCGGCCATCCTGCGCCCGGCCACCGCGGTCATGTTGGCCACCACGACGGGGATGGTGGTGCCCGAGCCGTCGTTGGTGGCCAGGTCGACGTCGAAGCGCGACTCGACGTCCGACCGGCTCGGCATGACGAAGACGTCGTTGTAGGTCAGGTCGTAACCGGGCCCATGCCCGTCCAGGAATCTCATCGTCTTCGCCGTGCCCCCTCGTGTCCTCTTAGTAGTACCCAGCTAGGCGGGCACTTCGCTGCGGTCCCCGCTCCACAGTGTGTGGAAGCGCTTGTCCGGCTCTTCGTCGATCCGGCCGTAGGTGTGCGCGCCGAAGAAGTCCCGCAAGCCCTGGGTCAGCGCCGCGGGCAGCCGCTCGGTGCGCAGGGCGTCGTAGTAGGACAGCGCGGAGGAGAAGCCCGGAATCGGAATGCCCAGTTGCGTGGCGGTCACCACGACGCGACGCCAGCCGTCGATCGCGGCCTCGACTGCGCTGCGGAAGTAGGGCGCGACGATCAGCGTCGCCAGGTCGGGATCTTCGTCGAACGCCTCTTTGATCCGGTTGAGGAACTTCGCCCGGATGATGCAGCCGCCCCGCCAGATGGTGGCCAGGTCGCCGGGCGTGACGCCCCAGTCGTATTCGGCGCTGCCGGCCTGAATCTGGTTGAACCCCTGCGCATAAGCGATGATCTTCGACGCGTACAGGGCCTGACGGACGTCCTCGACGAATCGCTCGGCGTCGGCGGGCTTTTGCCCCAGCTCGCCCGAAGCCAGCCCGGTGGTGGCCTTGCGCTGGGTCACCGAACCCGACAGCGCGCGGGCGAACACGGCCTCGGCGATGCCGGTCACCGGCACGCCGAGGTCCAGGGCCGACTTCACCGTCCAGCGGCCGGTGCCCTTCTGCTCGGCCTCGTCGAGGATGACGTCGACGAGCGGCTTTCCCGTCTTGGCGTCCTTCTGCCGCAGCACCTGCGCGGTGATTTCGACGAGGAAGCTGTCCAGGTCGCCTTTGTTCCACTCGTCGAACACGTCGGCGATCTGCTCGGCCGTCTTACCGAGGGCGTCGCGCAGCAGCTGGTAGGCCTCGCCGATCAGCTGCATGTCGGAGTACTCGATGCCGTTGTGCACCATCTTGACGAAGTGACCGGCGCCGTCCGGGCCGATGTGGGTGCAGCACGGCACGCCGTCGACGTGCGCGGAGATCTCCTCGAGCAGCGGGCCGAGCGACTTGTACGACTCGGCGGGTCCGCCCGGCATGATCGACGGGCCGTTGAGCGCGCCCTCCTCCCCGCCGGAGATGCCGGCGCCGACGAAGTGCAGGCCCCCGTCGCGCATCGCCTTCTCGCGGCGGATGGTGTCGGTGTAGAGGGCGTTGCCGCCGTCGATGATGATGTCGCCCTCTTCCATGGCGTCGGCGAGCTCGTTGATGACGGCGTCGGTGGGGTCGCCGGCCTTGACCATGATGAGCACCCGTCGCGGCTTCTCCAAGGCGTCAAGAAACTCCGCAATGGTCTCCGACCGCACGAACTTGCCCTCGTCACCGTGCTCTTTGAGCAGCGCATCGGTCTTGGCGACCGACCGGTTGTGCAGCGCCACCGTGTAGCCGTGCCGGGCGAAATTGCGAGCGATGTTCGAACCCATCACCGCCAGGCCGGTGACGCCGATTTGCGCCGTCGCGGTCTTGGAACCAGTCGGGGTATCCGACGAACCCATGTCTTCGCCTCTCAAGTCGGAGAACCTTGCCCAAAAGCTTTCCGTCACACTGTGGCACAGCGAACGTGCGGCCGCCCGGGGTGATAGCTTCGGCCTCGCTTCAGAGGTTGAACAGGCGCCGCAGTTCCGTGAGCCACGGGACCGCCAACGCGACGGTGGGCACCACAAACACGGCTGCCGCCGCCAGGTATGCGGCGGCCGACAGCGCCAGGCTGTTGCCATCCCCGCTCAGCCGGCGCACACGGACCACCGTGCTGGTGCCGCCCGCGGCCAATGCGCCCGACGGTGCCCGCCCGGACGCGCAGGCAACCAGGGCCCGCGCCAGGGGAGCACGACCCGCCGCGCGGACGGCGGCGTCGTCGGCGAGCAGCTCGACGAGCAGTTGTACCGCGCCGAGAGCGTTCGCGCTGCGTACCAGCCGGGGGAACGCGGCGTGCACCGCGGTGAAGGCTTCCAGAACCAGGTCGTGCCGGGCGCGCAGATGGGCCCGCTCGTGGGTGAGGATGGCGGCGACTTCCGCATCGGCGAGCGTGCTCAGCGCCCCCTCGCTGACCACCACCCGGCTGCGCACGCCGGGCAAGCAGTAGGCAAGCGGCTGCGCAACATCCAAGACCCGAAGGTCGCGCGTGCGGGCACAGGGCTGGGGGAGCGCCGTGTCGTGGCCGACTCCGACCAGATCGACCACCATGCGGTGATGGGCCCGCCGGCGCCGGGTGGCGATGGCCACCCGAACCACGGCAACCACCAATCGGGCGCCGACCAGCACGGTCAGCGCGAAAACACCGATGTACGCCGCCCACAGCGGCCACCCGAGCCGGCCGGCGTCGCCGACGATGCTGGCGGTGGGCCGGCCGTCGGGACCGGGCATGAGCAGCCGCGTGGCTATCGCGATGCCGGCGCTGAATGCGGACAGGACCGCGGCCAGGGCGATCGCCTGCCACAACACCATTGCGGCGCGAGGAGCGCGCAGCGGCCACCTCGCGCGTGCCAACAAGGCCGGCACCGGACCGACCAGCAGCACCGCGAGGATGGTGAAGGCCAGCGCGGACACGCTGTCAGTCTCCCTCAGTCCTCCGTCAACGCGCCAGCGGATGGCCCGTTGTTACGTTGATTGGCTTCCAGTTCGGCGAGCGCTCGCCGAAGCGCGTCCGCTTCGTCGGCGCCCACGCGCTCGACGAAGTGGACCAGCGCGGCCTGCCGGCCGCCGGAATCCTCGGCCTGGGCCAGCGCGTCGACCATGAGCCCGGCGACCAGCTCGTCGCGGCCGTGCACGGGTGCGTATCGGTGCGCGCGGTCGTCGCGGATCTGGGAGACCAGATTCTTCTTGGCCAGCCGTTGCAGGACGGTCATGATCGTCGTGTAGGCAAGGTCGCGTCGCGCCGACAGCGCGTCGTGCACCTGCCGGACCGTTTGCGGTTCCGGCGTAGACCACAAGTGATCCATCACGGCGCGTTCCAGATCCCCGAGCCGGGTCAGTTTCGCCATAGTGCGTTCTCTCCTGAGCGTCGAGGAACATCCTACTCCGGATTACTACCGACGGTCGTACCGAAGCTTCCCGCAGCGCCGCCGAATTGGTGCTTGCGAAATTAGGGCAGCCTTGCCTATGCTAACCGAGTCGAGCGAACGACGACCGCGGCGAGTCCTGAGGGCTGCAGTGACCCCCGGTCGACTCGATCGGCGAGCCCCGTGCCCAGTGGCACGGGGCTCAGCCGTTTCTTGGGCGGGCGTCCCGCCGGGAACGCCGTCGCCCGACCGATGGTGTAAACACAGAACGTGCCTCAGCCTCCGGAAACGACGATCCCGCCGGATTTCACCGCGCCCTTCGATCAGGAGATCGGGCTGCAATTCACCGAACTCAGCCCCGACGGCGCCCGCGCCCAGCTCGAGGTCACCCCCAAACTGCTGCAGCCGATGGGCCTCGTGCACGGCGGCGTGTATTGCTCGATCATCGAAAGCATGGCCAGCGTGGCCGCCTACACGTGGCTCGCCACCCGCGGCGGCGGGAACGTCGTGGGGGTCAACAACAACACCGACTTTCTGCGCTCCATCGGCTCGGGCATGGTGTACGGCGCAGCCGAGCCGATCCACCGCGGCCGGCGCCAGCAGTTGTGGCTGGTCACCATCACCGACGGCGACGAGCGGGTGGTCGCCCGCGGCCAGGTGCGGCTGCAGAACCTGGACGCGTAGCCCGGCCGGTACAAGCGTGGCCGGGTAGGCCTGCCCAACCCCGGCGCGTCCATTATCGATGGCCGGCCAATTATCAAAGCCGACAAAGGTCTTCGCGATAACCGTGTCTTCGGGATCGGCATGCCCGACGGACCGCCGACCGACGACTCATCGCGACACCTGGTGCCTCGATCCACGAATTGCGTTACCCCGGAAAGGCTTCCGGGACAGAGCGATCGACCAGGTTAGCTCGCCCGCCTGGCGGTCGCCGGGCGCTTGGCCTCCGCGGCGAGCACCGCCAACTGTTCGAGGCGGGTGCGGGCGAACGCCTGCTGTTCGGTGATGGTCAGCTGGCCGCGCCGCGTGCTGAGGAAGGTCACCGTCCACGACAGCAGCGTGCTCACCTTGGTCTTGAACCCGACCAGGTAGACCAGGTGCAGCACCAGCCACATCAGCCACGCGATGAAGCCGCTGAACTCCAACGGACCTACCTTGGCCACCGCGGAAAACCGCGAAACGGTGGCCATCGAACCCTTGTCGAAGTACTGGAACGGCCCGCGGTCAGCCGGATTGGCTCCGCCCAGTTCGGCTTTGATGGTGCCTGCGACGTACTTGGCGCCCTGGATCGCACCCTGGGCCACGCCCGGAACACCTTCGACGGCGGCCATGTCGCCGATGACGAACACGTTCGGGTGCCCCGGGATCGACAGGTCGGGCAGCACCTTCACCCGCCCGGCGCGGTCGAGTTCCACCGAGGACTGCTCGGCCAGGTCCAGGCCCAGCCCGCTGGCCTGCACGCCCGCGGACCACACCTTGCAGGCGGACTCGATGCGCCGGATGGTGCCGTCCGAGTCCTTGACCGTGATGCCGTTGCGGTCGACGTCGGTGACCATCGCCCCCAGCTGAATCTCCACGCCCATCTTCTCCAGCCGGGCGCGCGCCCGCGCGCCCAGCTTGTCGCCGAACGGCGGCAACACGGCGGGGGCGGCATCGAGCAGGATCACTCGCGCCTTCGTGGAGTCGATGCCACGGAACGAGCCCTTCAGCGTGTGGGCCGCCAATTCCGCGATCTGCCCGGCCATTTCGACGCCGGTCGGCCCGGCGCCGATCACGGTGAACGTCAGCAACTTGGCGCGTCGTTCCGGATCCCGCGACCGTTCGGCCTGTTCGAACGCGCTCAGGATCCGTCCGCGCACTTCCAGCGCGTCGTCGATTGACTTCATGCCGGGCGCGAATTCGGCGAAGTGGTCGTTGCCGAAGTACGACTGTCCCGCGCCCGCGGCGATAATCAGGCTGTCGTAAGGGGTTTCGTAGGTGTGGCCGAGCAAATCGGATACGACGTACTTGCCGGCCAGATCGATATGCGTGACGTCGCCGAGCAGCACCTGAACATTGCGCTGCCTGCGCAGGACGACACGGGTGGGCGGGGCGATGTCGCCTTCGGACACGATGCCCGTCGCCACCTGGTACAGCAACGGCTGGAACAGGTGGTGGGTGGTGCGCGCGATCAGTTTGATGTCGACATCGGCGTGCTTGAGTTTCTTTGCCGCATTGAGCCCACCGAATCCCGAACCGATGATGACCACCTGGTGGCGCCGCTCGGTTCCAGCTGTGGTTTCTGGTGGGGGGCTCATGTTTCCGCTGCTCCTGACGGGGGCTTTTGGACATGCGACTGCAGTTAGCCACAACGCTAGTCAGGCAGATACCCGGAAACCTAGTTGATACGCATGTGTTGTTTGCAACACTAACGGTGTGCGGATCCTAAGTGCCTGGTGGGCATCGGGCAGTGTGGCGCAGTTATCAGCTATCGGGACGAGGCCGGCGTCACTGGCTGGAGCCCTCGCCCGCGCAGTGGTCGTGGCCCGCCTGGATCGTCCCGCCGGGGGCCCGTGCCAGCGCGGCTGCCTCCGCTTCTTCGCGCGTCGGACCCCAGCCGCCGAAGTACCTGGACCTGGCCGCGTTCACGGCGAGCGCGACACACCCACCCTCACCGCTGGCCAGCAGGCGACAGTCGCTGATGCTCTTGCGACACGTGTCCATTGCCGCCTTCTCGGCGGCGCCCTGGTTGGCTGCTCCGTCGGCGATGTTGATGTGACCGGTGGAGTCCGAGATCGCCATGGCGATCCAGTTGTTGTCGGCATGCGCGATCGGCGGTGCGGCGAACGCCACGCCGGCCGCGATCGCCGCCAGGGCTCTTCTTTTCATGGCCGTCCCGGACCTCTACTTCCGCGCTGCGCCGTTGTGGCACAGGTAAACGCTGCTGCATGGAAGTATTACCGCGGCGGCACCAATCCGCGACCCCACATGAGCGGCGTCGCGGCTACCGGCCGACGACCGGGCGCAGCGCTTCGCCCACGGCGCTGATCACGCCAGGGGTGTAGAAGGGCAGGTTGATGATCACGCCGTCGATGCCGGCGTCCACCACTTTGGTCTTGATCTGGTCGGCGACCGAGTCGGGTCCGCCGACCACCATGCGTTGCTTCATTTCGGCCGGAATCTGATCGGGCTTCGCGTTCTCGTCCACCAGCACTGTGGTCAGCGTGCTGGTTTCCAGCGTCGCGGGGTCCCGGCCGATGTCCTCGCAGCGCCGCCGCACAACCTCCAATTTGCCTGGCAGTTCGTCGAATCCGGCGATCACGTTGAGGTGATCGAAGTGGCGCGCGGCCAGCGGGATCGTCTTCTTCTCGCCGCTGCCGCCGATCATCAGCGGAATGTGGTCACGGACGCGCGGATTCGCGAGCGCCTCGCGCACCTGGTACCACTTGCCGGAGAAGGTCGGCCGCTCGCCCTTGATCATCGGCAGGATGATCTGCAGCGCCTCCTCGAGCCGGTTGAACCTGTCGGTGAAGGTGCCGAATTCGAAACCGAGTTGGTCGTGTTCGAGTTGGAACCAGCCGGTGCCGATGCCCAGGATCGCGCGGCCCTGACTCACCACGTCGAGGGTGGTGATGGTCTTCGCCAGCAGGGCCGGGTTGCGGTACGTGTTGCCCGTTACCAAGGTGCCCAACTGAACTCGTTCGGTGGCGGTGGCCAGCGCACCCAGGGCGGTGTAGGCCTCCAGCATCGGCTGGTCGGGGTCGCCCAGCATGGGGAGTTGGTAGAAGTGGTCCATCACGAAAACCGAGTCGAAACCAGCCGATTCGGCCTCGCGAGCCTGAGCCAGAACAGTGGGAAAGAGTTTCTCCACCCCGGTGCCGTAGGAGAAGTTGGGAATCTGCAGACCGAGTCGAATAGCCACGCGATCTACCGTAGTGCGGCGCCGAGCGGGACGATACGGCTCGGCTTCTGATTACGCCCTCAGCCGAATTGGGCCAGCGCGCCGTGGCTGACGTGCAGCGTCTGGCCGGTGATGTGGCGGGCCGCCGGGGTGGTCAAAAACAGCGCCAACCGGGCCACCTCGCCGGCAACCGACGGGGGCGTCCGGGAGAGTCCGTCGTAGCCGGGCTGGGCACTGCGCCCGCTGGCCACGGCGTTGACCGTGATCCCGCGGGTGCCGAAGATGCCCGCCTGGCCCGCGACCCAATTCGACAGGGTCGCTTTGATGGCGGCGTCGACGCTTCCGGCCGGCGGGTTCTCGGGAACCACGCTGATGATGGAGCCACCCGAGCGCAGGTGGTCACCCACGGTCTGGACCGTCAGCACCGCCGACAGCACGGTGGCGTCCAAGGCATTCCGCCACGCATTGGCCGTGTCGGCGATCGAGTAGGTGCGTGGGTCGCCGGCTTCCCAGGAGGGCGCCGGAACGTTGACGATGGTGTCCAGATGATGGGGGAACGAGGCACGGGCCCCGGTCAGGCTCGCCGGGTCGGTAGTGTCGCAGACGATCGCGTCCACGTCCAATTCCTTGGCGGCGATCTCCAGTTCGCTGCGCCGCGCACCCACGAGCGTCACCTTGTGACCGGCATCGCGGAAGCCTTCGGCCACTGTGCGCCCCAGCTCGGTGTCTCCGCCGGTGACCAGCACCTCCACTGCCATGACCTCCTCGTGTTCAACGTTGAACCCAGACCCGGGCAGTTCCTTGTGGCCATCCACAAGACCGCCGAGGGGATCTGCCTGGGATCTCAGCGCGTTATGGCATCAATCTGCCTAGATGTTACTGGACAGTAGCTAGTCGGCGAAATTGATGACGCCGCGACGCGCGGATCATTTGGGTAACTATTCGGCGGGCACTTTTTTGCGACGTTCAAGCCGGTCAGCAAGCCGCATTCTCGGCGGGTTAGTGTGCACGCATGCGGCGGATCGGGATCCTGACCGGTGTGGTGTCGATGGTGCTCGTGACGGGCCTGGCCGGCTGCGGTTCGGAACCGCCCTCCCAGTCCCTGCAGGGGTCGGGAAGGCTGGTCGTGTTCGCGGCCGCCTCATTGAAGCCCGCGTTCAGTGAGATCAGCGCGCAGTTCAAGGCCCAAAATGCGGGCAGCAGCGTCGAGTTCGACTTTGCCGGATCCTCCGAACTGGGAACGCAGTTGACACAGGGCGCGACCGCCGACGTATTCGCCTCGGCGGATACCGCGCAGATGGACACGGTTGCCAAGGCCGGCCTGCTGTCCGGCGATCCGACGAACTTCGCGTCGAACACGCTGGTGATCGTTACCGCTCCGGGCAATCCCAAGAACGTCGGCTCCTTCGCCGATCTCGCGAGGCCGGGTCTGGGCGTGGTGGTCTGCCAGAAGCCGGTGCCGTGCGGATCGGCGACCCGGCGGGTCGAAGACAACACCGGCGTCCACCTCAACCCGGTCAGCGAGGAACCGAGCGTGACGGACGTCCTCGACAAGGTCACCACCGGCCAGGCGGATGCCGGGCTGGTGTATGTCACCGACGCCCACAGCGCGGGCAACAAGGTCGCGACCGTGAACTTCCCGGAGGCCGCCGGCGCGGTGAACGTCTATCCGATCGCGGTGCTGAAGAACGCCCCGCAACCGGCATTGGCGCAAAAGTTCGTGGCCCTGGTGACCGGTGACACCGGCCAGAACATCCTGGCCCGGTCGGGCTTCGCCAAACCCTGACAGGGCACCGCCCCACGCAACTGCGACGGATACGCGGTCGCGCGCGATTACGCCTCGTTGCAAGAGAATCCTATGAAGTCAGCGGATGCTGGCTAGCATTAGCTGACACCGTTGTTCGACTGGAGTAAATACGGCGTGAATGCGGTCTTGCCGACGGGCATGGCGACGCTGCTTTTGGCTGACGTCGAGGGTTCCACGCGACTGTGGGAGACCCAACCCGAGGAAATGGGCGCCGCCCTCGTGCGCTTCAACAAAACCGTCTCCGAGGTTATCGCCGCCCATCGCGGAGTGCGGCCGGTGGAACAGGGCGAGGGCGACAGCTTTGTGGCGGCGTTTGCCCGCGCTTCTGACGCCGTGACCTGTGCGCTGGAGTTGCAAAGGGCACCACTGGCGCCGATCCGGCTACGGATCGGCGTTCACACCGGCGAAGTGCAGCTCCGCGACGAGGGCAACTACGCGGGACCGACCATCAACCGCTCCGCGCGGCTGCGCGATCTGGCCCACGGCGGCCAGACCGTTTTGTCAGGCGCGACCGAGGACCTGGTGGTCGACCGGCTCCCGCCCGGCGCGTGGCTGACGGACCTGGGTAGTCACCCGCTACGGGATCTACCGCGGCCCGAGCGGGTGGTTCAGCTATGCCATCCCGACCTGCGCAACGACTTTCCCCCGCTGCGTACCGCAAAATCCGCTGCCTCGAATTTTCCGGTGCAGCTCACCAGCTTTGTCGGCCGCGGCGCACAGATGACTGACTTGGAGAAGCTGCTCGTCGACAACCGGCTGGTGACCCTGATCGGTGCCGGCGGCGCCGGCAAGACCCGTCTCGCCGTTGAAATGGCGGGACGCATCGCCGCGGAGTTCGGTGACGGTGTGTGGTGCGTCGATCTGGCGCCGGTCACCCATCCCGGTGTGGTGGCGGTCGCGGTGGCCCGTGCGTTCGGTCTGTCCGATCAGCCCGGCCGCTCCACGATGGACACGTTGCTGCGGTTTGTTCGCGACCGCCAGATGCTGGTTGTGCTGGACAACTGCGAACACCTGCTCGACGCGAGCGCGGAGCTGGTCGTCGCGCTCCTCGGTGCCGCGCCGGGGCTGACGCTGCTGGCCACGAGTCGTGAGCCGATTGGCGTTGCGGGCGAAGTGAGCTGGCGGGTGCCGTCGCTGTCGTTGGCCGACGAGGCGATCGAGTTGTTCGTCGACCGGGCCCGCCGTGCTCGCCCAGATTTCGCCGTCGACGACAAGAACGCCCCAGCCGTGGGTGAGATTTGTCGGCGCCTGGACGGGATGCCCCTGGCGATCGAGCTGGCGGCGGCCCGGGTGCGGGCGCTGTCGGTGACCGAGATTCTCGAAGGTCTGCGTGACCGGTTCCGGCTCCTGACCGGTGGTGCGCGCAACGCGGTGCTTCGCCAGCAGACGTTGCGCGCCTCGGTGGACTGGTCGCATGCTCTGCTGACCGAACCCGAGCGGGTCGTGTTTCGCCGGCTCTCGGTGTTCCTCGGCGGGTTCGATCTGGACGCAGCCCGCGCCGTCGCCGGTGGTGGCGATGTGGAGCGGTATCAGGTCCTGGACCTGCTCAGTCTGCTGGTCGACAAGTCGCTGGTGGTCGCCGAGAACAGCGGAGGTCGTACGCGCTACCGGCTGTTGGAAACCGTGCGCCAGTACGCGCTGGAGAAGCTCGCCGAGTCCGGCGAAGCCGACGCCATCCGGTCGCGTCACCGCGATCACTACACGGCGCTCGCCGCCCTGCTCGACGCGCCGGCAGACCCTGATTACGAACAGCGAATCGAGCAGGTCGAAACCGAGATCGCCAACCTGCGCGCCGCGTTTTTGTGGAGCCGGGAAAACTTCGACGTCGAGCTCGCGCTAACGGTAACCTCGTCGCTGCAGCCGCTGTGGGAAGCGCGGGGCCGCATCAGGGAAGGGCTGGCCGGCTTTGACGCCGCCCTGGCCGATCTCGCCGCGCAACAGTCCGTGGTGGCACCCGCGGTGCGGGCGCGGGCGCTGGCCGACAGGGCCATGCTCGCGATCCGGATGGGTGACGCCGAAAGCCTGGATCAGGCTCAGCAGGCCCTGGCGATCGCGCGCGAGGTCGATGACCCGGCCCTGCTGGCGCGGGCGCTGACCGCCTGCGGCGTGATCGCCGCCTTCCGCACGCATTTTGAGCTGTCCCGGACGTACTTCGCCGAGGCCATCGGCTTGGCCCGTGCCTTGGATGATCGATGGCGCCTCGGCCAGATCCTCGCCCACCAGGCGATGGCGGCGAGCGTCGCCGGTGACCCGATCGCGACGCGCGCGGCCGCGGAAGAGGGCCGCGACATGGCCGAGGCGACCGGTGACCGTTTCGCCTCGCGCTATTGCCGCTGGTGCCTCGGCGTGGCACAGGCTTATCAGGGCGACCTGGCCGGTGCCGTCGCACAATTCGGTGAGCTGGCGGCGGAGGCCCAGGCAGCTCGCGATGGGATCATTGAGGCAGCTAGCCTCGCGTACCTGAGCGCCGGGCTGGCCTTTCAGGGTGACGCGGCGGCGGCCCGCGCTTCCGCCGAGGCGGCCATCGAGGCCGCCGCCGAGCTCGGCGGGATCTACGCGGGCACCGGCTACGTGGCGTTGGCAATCGCGGCCCTGGCCGCCGGGGATGCTGCGATGCTGCGGAACGCGGCCGAGGCCGGGCCGTACCTGACCGGCCTGCCCCAGACGGCGGCGATGCAACGAGTCTTCCGTGTGGAGGCCGCACTGTTGAGCGGGGATCTGCTCGCGGCCCGCCGCGGAGCCGACGAGGCGGTCTCGAGCACGACGGGCTTTTACCTGTCGCAAGCGCTGTTGACGCGCGCACGTGTGGCGATTGCACAGGGGGAGCCAGATCAAGGCGCACGCGACGCCCACGACGCGCTCGCGTGTACGACCGAAGTCGAGGCTCACCTGCACATTCCCGACATCCTGGAATGCCTGGGCAGTTTGGCCGGCGAGGCTGACAGCCACCGCGAGGCGACACGGCTGTTCGGCGCCGCACACGGCATTCGTCAACGCAGGGGCGGGGTCCGCTTCAAGGTCTGGGACGGCGGCTACGAAGCCTCGGCGAATGCGCTGCGAGAAGCCTTGGGCGAGAACGACTTTGGCGCTGCTTGGGCCGAGGGCGCGGCCATGTCCACCGAGGAGGCCGTCGCCTACGCCCAACGTGGCCGCGGTGAACGCAAACGCCCGACCAGTGGCTGGGCATCACTCACCCCAACCGAACGCGACGTGGTGCGACTGGTGAGCGAAGGACTCGCCAACAAGGACATCGCCGCACGGCTTTTCGTCTCACCGCGTACCGTCCAAACCCACCTGACCCACATCTACACCAAACTCGCGCTGAGCTCACGCACGCAACTCGCACAGGAGGCTTCCCGCCACGCCTGAGCGCGCACGTAATCCATGTTCGCTCATGAGCGGCATTCAGCTCGAGTGTTCGAGTTCCGTTCGGGCCTGGTCGATTTGGTCATAGGCGTACGTCACCATGGCGGTAATGGTCATCGTTTCGCCCGTGCGGGCGAGAGATTCGTAGGTTTGGTCGCCGAGGACCTCGCGCAAGTGCGATTTGAATGCTGCGAGTTCGGGTAAGGTCACCGCGGCCATGGGATGGACCGCTGCGAAGCCGGCGATGGTGGCCGCTGGTTCGTAGCGTCCGACCCGGTCGAGAACAAATGCCAAGATACCGAGCGGGTTGGGCAACATGCCGATGTTGCCCGACTCGTGGTTATTGCGTATGGCCGCATCGAGGCGATTCAAAGCCGCCATCGGGTCGCCTTGTTCGGCTTCGAGTCCGCACAGCCAGTACCCCAGTTGTGTCTCGAAAAATCGGTTGCCGCTGTCCTGCGCGATGTGCACCACGCGCCGCAACGCCTGCAGTGCGCGGCCTGGATCCGATTCGCGGAAGGCGTACCCGCACACGAAAAGTACGTATGAAACCACCCAAGGATTGCCGACAGCTTCGACGGTATCGATGAGGCTGTTGGCGGTTACCAACGCCTCGTCAGCCGAACCGGAGACGGCCAGAGCGAACACCAGGTTCGCCCTGGCCATGGTGTTGGCGTCACCAGTGCGCCTCAGCTGGGCGCGGCACAGCTCGACATACCGTGCGGGCTGGCCGACGAACAAATAAGCGCTGCCGAGCCAGCCCTCGCCGAAGTACGACACCTTGTCGCTCGCAGCGGCGATGACTGTCTGGCCGACCTCGCTATAGTGCACAGCCTCTTCGGAGCGCCCGACGAGAACGCACAGCGATGCACCGACGCATAAGGCGGCGAGTCGAGGATGGTCGACGGCGCGGGCGGGCTCGATCAACTCCTCGGCCCAGGTGATGGGTTCATAGTTTTCGAGAAAGGGGCCGAGCAACGCTGCGTACGCCGCGATGGCGGCGCCCGCGTCCAGGTCGTTGTGCTCTGTGGACCACCGAAAGGCGGTACGCAGGTTGGCCATCTCGACCGTGAGCCACTCGTACGCCTCGCGCTGGCGCGGGCTGTCCCACAGGGCCATGACGTCGGCTTCCCGTCCGGCGAAGTACCGCGAGTGGGCGGCCCGGACCTCGGTGGACGCACCGCCGGCAACAAGTTGTTCCTCGGCGAACTGACGAATAGTCTCCAGCATCGAAAACCGAGTCCGCCCTGAAGATCTGTCGGCAATCAGCAGTGACTTGCGCACCAGAGCGTCGAGCACCTCGAGGATGGCGTACTCGTCGAAGTCATCTGATCCGGCTACCGCGCAGGCACTTTGGAGGTCGAATCCGCCTGCAAAGACCGAACAGCGGTCCAACACGGTCTTTTCGGTGTCGTCGAGAAGGTCGTAGGACCAGGCCACGGCGTGGCGCAGCGTGTGGTGGCGTTCCAGGCCACGCCGCGAGCCGACCAGCAGCCGGAAGCGGTGGTCGAGACGATCGCGGACCTCGCTGGCCGTCATCGACGCCATCCGGGAGGCCGCCAGTTCGATGGCTAACGGAATCCCGTCAAGGCGCTGACAGATCTCGGTGACTGCGGCGGCCTCACCGCCGTTGACGATCGAGAACCCCGACGCAATGCCTTGGGCGCGTTCGACGAACAAGGTCACCGCCGCGGAGTCGATTCCCGCTGCGGCGTCCAGAGGTCGCACCGGCCACACCCGCTCGTCGGAGACTCCGAGTCCCTCGCGACTGGTGGCGAGGATTCGTACGGTCGCCGAGTACGCAAGGATGGCCTCGATCAGGTCGGCAATAGCGTCGAGAACATGCTCGCAGTTGTCGATCACCAGCAACCGTACGCGGCCCTCCAGCGCGGCGGCCAGCGACTGACTGACCTTCTTGCCCGGCTGCTGGGTGATGCCCAGCACCGCGGCAACCGCGTCGGGTACCGCCGCCGGATCGGTGACCGCCGCCAGCTCGAAAAGCCAGACGCCATCGGGAAACTCGTCGGCGAGCCGACCAGCGACCTCGACCGCCAGGCGGGTCTTGCCGACCCCGCCCACCCCCGTCAGCGTCACCAACCGATACGCCTTGAGCGCCGCTTCGATCTCGGTGACCTCGAGCTCACGTCCGATCAAGCTGGTGCTCGCCGGCCGCAAATTCCCTGAAGTCGTATCGAGCCCTCGTAGCGGCGCAAACTCGGTTCGCAGGCCGGCTGCCCGAAGCTGGAACACACCGACCGGCATCGGCACGCCGCGCAACCTTCGCGGCCCGAGATTGACGAGGTCGACTCCGCTGAGCAGACCCGCCGTCGAGTCGGCCAACAGGATCTGCCCGCCGTGACCGGCCGCCATCACCCGCGCCGCGCGGTTCAGCGCCGTGCCGAAGTAGTCGCCGTCCCGCAGCTCGGCCTCACCGGTCGCCAGCCCCATCCGGACCGGCAACTCAAGTCTGCGCTGCGCGACCACCGCGGCATCCACCGCCGAGCGTGGCGAGGCGAACGCGGCGCACACGCCGTCACCGGTGTGCTTGAACATGAAACCGCCGTGCCCCTGGATCGCCGAACGCAACACCTTGTCATGTGCGGCAAGGGCTTTCCGCATCAAATCCGCGTCCTTCTCCCACCGACGGGTCGAATCCTCAATATCGGTGAACAGAAACGTCACAACCCCAGCAGGCGGGCGCCCTGCGGACACCCGCAAAGGATGTCACACCGAGCCCACTGCCACCTAGCAAACCGCGACGGACTTTCAACACTCTCGGATGTCCTCTTTCGCGAAATCTTTCGCTGTGCCAATTCGGCCTGGCACAGCGGAAGACTCGAAAATGAGCGTGACACCGGGATCGGATCGGTGGACTCATACCCGATTCGCGGCTCGCGCAGCGCTAGGTTGAGGCGGTGTCTATCTCCCGACCATGGTTAGGGGGTGTACGTACTGGCGAGCGTCGCACGGATCTGCCGCGCTGGGTGTACATCCCCTCCGCGGTGGGGATGGTGTTCGTGGTGCTGCCGTTGCTGGCCATCGCGATCAAGGTCGACTGGCCGAATTTCTGGTCGCTGATCACCAGCTCGTCCTCTCGGACGGCCCTGTTGCTCAGCCTCAAGACCGCCGCCGCCAGCACCCTGCTGTGCGTGTTGCTCGGCGTGCCCATGGCGTTGGTGCTGGCCCGCAGCACGGCGCGGTCCGTGCGGCTGTTGCGGCCGTTGATCCTGCTGCCGTTGGTGCTGCCGCCGGTGGTGGGCGGAATCGCGCTGCTCTACGCGTTCGGCCGGCTCGGATTGCTCGGCCGGTACCTCGAAGCCGCCGGCATCAGCATTGCGTTCAGCACCACCGCGGTCGTGCTGGCGCAGACGTTCGTCTCGCTGCCGTTCCTGGTCATCTCCCTGGAGGGGGCCGCGCGCACCGCCGGCGCCGACTTCGAGGTCGTCGCGGCGACCCTGGGGGCGCGTCCCAGCGCGATCTGGTGGCGGGTCACCCTCCCGCTGCTGCTGCCCGGCCTGATGTCGGGGACGGTGCTGGCGTTCGCCCGCTCGCTGGGGGAGTTCGGCGCGACGCTGACGTTCGCCGGGTCGCGGCAAGGAGTGACCCGCACGTTGCCGCTGGAGATCTACCTGCAGCGGGTCACCGACGCCGACGCGGCGGTGGCGTTGTCGATCCTGTTGGTGGCCGTGGCCGCAGTGGTGGTGTTGGGCTTGGGCGCCCGCCGGCTGAGCGGCACCGAGGCGAGGCAGCCCGGGCCGTGAGCGAATTGCACCTGCGCGCCGTCGTGGCGGACCGCGCCCTGGACGTCGAGTTCTCCGTATCGGCGGGCGAAGTGCTGGCAGTCCTTGGACCCAACGGCGCGGGCAAGTCGACCGCGCTGCATGTCATCGCCGGGCTGATACGCCCGGATCGAGGATTCGTGCGGTTGGGGGATCGGGTGCTGACCGACACCGCGGCCGGGGTGGACGTGGCGACCCACGACCGCCGCGTCGGCCTGCTCTTGCAGGACCCGCTGTTGTTCCCGCACATGAGCGTTGCCACCAACGTGGCCTTCGGGCCGCACAGCCGTCGTGGCTGGCTCCGCCCGGCCCGGGCCGCGGAGAAGGCGACGGCGCTGCGCTGGTTGCGCGAGGTGGACGCCGAGTCGCTGGCCGGCCGGAAGGCGCGCCAGCTGTCCGGCGGTCAGGCCCAGCGGGTGGCGATCGCGCGGGCGCTTGCCGCCGAGCCCGACGTGTTGCTGCTCGACGAGCCGCTGACGGGCCTCGACGTCGCCGCGGCCGCGGGAATCCGCGCGGTGTTGCGCCGCGCGGTAGGCCGCACCGGCTGCGCGGTCGTGCTGGTCACGCACGACCTGCTCGACGTGTTCACCCTGGCCGACCGGGTGCTGGTGCTGGAGGCCGGCAAGATCTCCGAGGTCGGCCCGGTCTCCGATGTGCTCACGGCCCCGCGCAGCCACTTCGGGGCGCGCATCGCCGGCATCAATCTGGTCAACGGGACCGTCGCGCCCGACGCCTCGCTGGACGCGCGCTCGGGGGCCCGCTGGCACGCCGCCCCCACTCTTCAAGGGGGCGACGAACTCGCTGCCGGACGGAACGCGATCGCGGTCTTCCCGCCCACGGCGGTGGCGGTTTACCGGGAGCGGCCGCACGGCAGCCCGCGGAACACCGTCGAGGTGACGGTGGCGGAGATGGACATTCGCGGGTCGGCGGTGCTGGTGCGCGGCGAGCAGCAACCCGACGGCGCCCCCGGCCTGGCCGCGGAGATCACCGTCGACGCCGCCTCGGAGCTGCGGCTGGCGCCCGGAGAGCAGGTGTGGTTCTCCGTCAAAGCCCATGAGGTGGCGTTGTATCCGGCGGCGCACTGAGGGCGGAATTGAGCACCGGGCTGCCCGGTGGGTTGCACATCGGCAACATCAATAAAACGGCATCGCAATTGTCCGCAAGGCTCCTTGCGTCACAGCGGTAACACGGTAGGTTCGTCGCCATGGACCAGGTGGAACCCAACTCGACACGTCGCAAAGGCCTGTGGGCGACGCTGGCGATAGCCACGGTGACCAGTGCCAGCGCCGTCACGATCGCTTTTCCGGCGACCTCGTACGCCGACCCGGAAGTCCCGACTCCGGTGCCGCCGGCAACGCCGACCGCCCCAGCTCCCGCGGCCGCTCCGGCGCCCGGCGCTCCTCCGGCACCGGTCGATCCCAACGCGCCCGTGCCACCGCCACCGCCGCCCGTCGACCCGAACGCGCCGCCGCCCCCGCCACCGGCTGACCCGAACGCCGGGCGGATCGCCAACGCCGTGGGCGGTTTCAGCTACGTCCTTCCCCCTGGGTGGGTGGAGTCGGACGCGTCCCACCTCGACTACGGCTCGGCGCTGCTGAGCAAGACGACGGGGCAGCCGCCGATGCCCGACCAGCCACCACCGGTCGCCAACGACACGCGCATCGTGATGGGCCGTTTGGACCAAAAGCTTTACGCCAGTGCCGAAGCCAACAACTCCAAGGCCGCGGTGCGGCTGGGCTCGGACATGGGTGAGTTCTTCCTGCCGTATCCGGGCACCCGAATCAACCAGGAAACCACCCCGCTAACCGGGGCCAACGGCGTCACCGGCAGCGCGTCCTATTACGAGGTCAAGTTCAGCGACGCCTCCAAGCCCAATGGCCAGATTTGGACCGGCGTGGTCGGGCTGCCCGCGGGGAGCACGCCGAACGGCGGACCGCCGCAACGCTGGTTCGTGGTGTGGCTCGGGACGGCAAACGATCCCGTCGACAAAGGCGCGGCCAAGGCGCTGGCCGAGTCCATCCAGCCCTGGGCGGGCCCCCCCCCGCCGCCCC
>NZ_LZJZ01000131.1 GCF_001667585.1 Mycobacterium sp. E2733 | reverse complement strand
GCAGGTAGACCCAGTTCTCCTCGGGCACCCCGAGGCGACGCGCCGCGTCGACCGACATCAGTAGCGCGGCCGCGCCCTGGTTCACCTGGTCGCGGGCCACCATCAGCCGCGGGTACGGCTCCGCGATCATCCGGTTGCGGTCGGTCACGGTGATCAGTTCGTCGACCGTGCGCTCCACGGGCGCGGCCGCGAACGGATTGCTGGCGGCGATCTTGGTGAACGGCGCGAACAGCTCACCCATCTTCCGCCGGTATTCCGCCGGCCCAAGCCCGATCCCGGCCCGCCGGGCGTTCTCCAGCAGCGCGTACTGGATCGGCGCGCTGGTCAGCCCGTGGATGACGGTGTAGCGCGAGACGAGCTTCTCGATGCCCTGGCCCCGGTCTTCCAAGTTCGCGTCGACCGTTTCGGTGAAGTCCGGCTTGGCTTCGGCCTTCGCGAAGTAGCGCAGCGTCGAGGTCGCATCCGAACCGAACACCATCGCGACCTGGGAGCGGCCCGCAGCGATGTCCGCCGCCAGTTCGCTGATCAGGTGCTGCGGCCCCTGGCCGCCGACGATCTCGAGAATCGCCCGAGCGGGGGTCGCGCCGATGCGGTTGGCTACTGATCGCGGGTAGTTGTTCGACCGTCCCAGCGGGGCGTTGATCAGACCGGAGATCTCGAACTGCCGGACGCCGGCCACGATGTCGATGGCCGACGCGGCGCCCTCGACACCACAGTCACCGACGGCGGCCCGGGCCGCCGCGGCCGCCAGTTCGACCGGCGACATCCCGCGGTAGTTCGGGTCGTCGATGCGTTCGGCTGCCTGCCCCACACCGACGACGACGGGGGTGTTCGGGTCGAGATTCATAGATCAACTATCTACCGCAGGTCCCGTCTCCCGGCCTAATCGGCGTCGGCCGGTTCGATGGTGTCGACCCGCTTCGCCCGGCTGCGCCGCGCTCGCGATCGCCACGGTTCGATGGTGTCGACCCGCTACAGGCTCTGCAGGATCTCCCGGGCCAGCTCCGCGGTCTCCGACGGGGTCTTGCCCACCTTGACGCCGGCCGCTTCCAAGGCTTCCTTCTTGGCGGCCGCGGTGCCCGACGAGCCGGACACAATCGCGCCCGCGTGGCCCATCGTCTTGCCTTCCGGCGCAGTGAATCCCGCGACGTAGCCGACGACCGGCTTGGACACATTGGCCTTGATGTAGTCGGCCGCGCGCTCCTCGGCGTCGCCGCCGATCTCACCGATCATCACGATGACCTTGGTGTCGGGGTCCTTCTCGAAGGCCTCGATGGCGTCGATGTGGGTGGTGCCGATGACCGGGTCCCCGCCGATGCCGATCGAGGTGGAAAACCCGAAATCGCGGAGTTCGTACATCATTTGGTAGGTCAGCGTGCCCGACTTGGAAACCAGCCCGACGGGGCCGGGGCCGCTGATGTTGGCGGGGGTGATGCCGGCCAGCGCCTCGCCCGGGGTGATGATGCCGGGGCAGTTGGGCCCGATCATGCGCGTCTTGTGACCCTTGTCCAGGTTGTAGGCCCACGCGTATGCGGTGTCCTGCACCGGGATTCCCTCGGTGATGACCACCAGCAGCGGGATCTCGGCGTCGATGGCCTCGATGATCGCATCCTTGGCGAATCGCGGGGGCACGAAGACGACGGACACGTTGGCGCCGGTCTCCTTGATCGCTTCCGCGACGGTGCCGAATACCGGCAGTTCGACATCCTTCCCGACGGGGTCGACGTGTGAGACCGTGGTGCCCGCCTTACGCGCGTTCACCCCGCCCACCACCTGAGTGCCGGCTTTCAGCATGAGTGCGGTGTGCTTGGTGCCCTCACCGCCGGTGATGCCCTGGACGATGACTTTGGAGTCCGCGTTAAGGAAAATAGACATGAGCCATTGGTCCTCTTCTACTTGTTCGCCAGCTCGGCGGCTTTGTCAGCGCCGGAGTCCATGGTCTCGGCCTGGATCACCAGCGGGTGGTTGGCTTGGGCGAGGATGCGGCGGCCTTCGTCGACGTTGTTGCCGTCGAGGCGGACCACCAGCGGCTTGTTCGCCTCGTCACCGAGCATGTTCAGGGCGGTCACGATCCCGTTGGCGACGGCGTCGCACGAGGTGATACCCCCGAACACGTTGACGAACACGCTCTTGACCTGCTTGTCGTTCAGGATGACGTCCAGCCCCGCGGCCATCACCTCGGCCGACGCGCCACCGCCGATGTCCAGGAAGTTGGCCGGCTTGACGCCGTTGTGCTTCTCGCCCGCATAGGCGACGACGTCGAGCGTCGACATCACCAGGCCGGCGCCATTACCGATGATGCCGACCTGGCCGTCCAGCTTCACGTAGTTGAGGTCGTGCTCTTTGGCCTTGAGCTCCAGCGGGTCGGTGGACGCGCGGTCTTCGAATTCCGCGTGCTCGGGGTGGCGGAAGTCGGCGTTCGCATCGAGTGTGATCTTGCCGTCCAGCGCCAGGATTTGGTCTTTCGGGTCGCGCACCAGCGGGTTGACCTCGACCAGGGTGGCGTCCTCGGCGACGAAGAGCTCCCAGAGCTTGTTGATGGTGACCGCGGCCGCGTCGAGCACCTCGGCGGGCAAGTGGCCCTGCTCGGCGATGGAACGCGCGGTCTCCAGGTCGACGCCCGTGACGGCGTCCACCGGCACCTTGGCCAGCCGCTCCGGTTTGGTGGCGGCGACCTCCTCGATTTCCATGCCGCCCTCGACGGAGCACATGGCCAGGTAGGTCCGGTTGGCCCGGTCCAGCAGGAAGGAGATGTAGTACTCCTCGGCGATGTCGCTGGCCTCGGCGACCAGCAGCTTCTTGACGACGTGACCCTTGATGTCGAGGCCGAGGATGTTCTTGGCGTGTTCGTAGGCGTCCTCCGGCGTCGCCGCGTACTTGACGCCACCGGCCTTGCCGCGCCCGCCGACCTTCACCTGCGCCTTGACCATCACCGGACGGCCGATTTCGGTGGCGATTTCCCGAGCGCCCTCGGCGGTGTCGGTCACCCGCCCAGGCGTAGTCGGTACGTTGTGCTTGGCGAACAATTCTTTTGCTTGATACTCGAAAAGGTCCATGGACTCTCTGTCTTCGCTCGACTCAACAACTAGGCCTCTTGATGGGCGGTGCCGCGTTCGGCAACTCGCACGGACGAACTGTATCGACCCTCCTACCGGCCCTTACCGGCGCGTCCGGCGATGTGGCACAACTCACGGCATCCCGGCATACCCGGTTCGTGACCCAAATCACAATTTCAATCGGATTGCGCGACGAGGTTGCCAGTTCCGCACGTCAGCGGATACCGTCCTAGGGTCCAGATAACGGTATGGTCACGATACGAGGACATTTCAGCTTGCCCCAGCATCGTTTGGCTCCTTTTACTGCTGAAACAGCAGGTGTGGTGCGGGTTGGCCGCGCGGCCGGCGGCCGAGGGATTGAGCCCCACCGCAACGAAGTTACCGAGATCCTCCCGCTCGACGGCTTCGACTTCGATGACCTGGATTGGCGCGACGAGGTCAGCGACCTCGGCGACCTCGACTACAGCAACGACTCGACCTTCGACAACGAAGCGCAGGTCTTGCTGGCTCCCGAGCTCGACGATCTGAACGACGCCGACGACCCGGCCCCGCTGTGGCTGGCCGCGCCGGTCACCGAGGTGTTGCCGCGTGTGGTGGTCGGGTCCGCGACCGGGCCGCGTATCGGTCGCGCGCACGACGTCGTCGGTGTGGCTCGACGCGGTGGGCAGCATCGCAAGGAGCCGACCAGCGCGGCACGGGGTCGCCTGCTGATCTCGGCCATGGCCGCCGGCGCGGCCGCCGCGGCGGCCCACACCGCCACCAGCCATGCCGACACCCCCAAGACCGAGGCCGTGCTGACCGCGAACGCGTCGGCGCTCACCGGCGGGTCGGGCAACGCCAACACCATCCGAGGCCCGCAGGTGGTCGCACTCGAGCCGGCGGCGACCGCCGCCCTGCATAACCAGGAGCTCGCCAAGGGCGTCGCCTACGCCAACGATCGCGCTCAGCGTGAGGCGCGTTTGCAGCAGCCGCTCTACGTGATGCCGACGAAGGGCATCTTCACCTCGAATTTCGGTTACCGCTGGGGAGTGCTGCACGCCGGCATCGACCTGGCCAACTCGATCGGCACACCGATCTATGCGGTGTCCGACGGGGTCGTCATCGACTCCGGGCCGGCCGCCGGCTATGGGGCGCTGGTCAAGCTCCGCCACGCCGACGGCACGGTCACGCTCTACGGCCACGTCAACACGACGCTGGTCAGCGTCGGCCAGCGTGTGATGGCCGGCGACCAGATCGCCACCATGGGCAACCGCGGTAATTCCACCGGCCCGCACCTGCACTTCGAGGTGCTCCAGGGCGGTACCGAACGGATAGACCCCGTCCCATGGCTCGCTAAGCGTGGTCTTATGGTCGGTAACTACGCTGGTTGAGGTGACCGAGCCGAATCAACCGCCTTCCGGTCCGCAGCCGCCCGAGTCCACGTCGCCGTCGGACTCCAAGACGCGGATCATCCGCCGCGCACCTACGGGGCCGGTCCCCATCACCACGGAATCCCCGACCAGCCTCATCCCTCCACAGCCACCGCCGTACCAGGGCGTCGCTCGCGCGGGACGCCCGGCCACTTTCGGTGAGCCGAGCGGCCGGACGGCCGTCGCCGCCTGCGCTGTCAGCATCATCAGTGGTTGGGCCACGTCGGTGGTCGCGACCGACCTGATCGCCGGCTGGTGGCGGACCGACCGCCTGTTTTGCATCGCCGTCGCGTTCCTGGCCCTGGTGTTCGCCCTAACCACCATTTCCGGCGTGATCATGCTGCTGCAGCACCGGCCTTTTGGGCGCTACCTCATCGTGGCCGGCGCGGTGGTCGCGGTGCTGACCTATGTGGGTGTGTTCATCGCCGGTGCCCGTGTTGCATGGGTAGTGCACCTGCTCCCGCTGCTCCCGATCGCCAGCGTGGTGCTGGCGATGCACCCGCGAACCAAACGCTGGCTGGAGGCCTGACCCGCGCCTAAGCGGATGCGGGCCGAGGCCGACTATTAGGCGACTTTCAAATCCGATATCACCCGCGATATCAAATTCCCGAATCGTCTAATGGTCCGCAGCCGCCAGGCGGCTAAAGCTTGCTGATCGGGGCGTGGTTGTGCATCAGCTTGACCCGCCCGGCGCTGCCGAAATCGATGAGCGACATGGCTGATTCGTTGACCCCCGAAACCTCTTCGACGCGGCCAAGACCGTACTTGTCGTGAGTCACCCGGTCGCCGGGCTCGAGCACGAGCAGTGGGCGCTTGCCCGCGCCCGAGCGGGTCGGAGCCGCGCGCGGCGCGCCGAACCGGCCGGCGCCGCTCACCGGCGCGCTGAACGACGGAGTTGGTGCGGTGCGGCGCCACTCGATGAGTTCCTGCGGAACCTCCCGCAGGAAGCGCGATTCCGGGTTCAGCATCGGCTGCCCCCATGAGGACCGAACGATGGCCCTGCTCAAATACAGCCGCTGACGGGCGCGGGTGATGCCGACGTAGGCCAGCCGCCGCTCCTCGGACAGTTCGGTCGGGTCGTCCAGCGCCCGCATGTGCGGGAACATCCCATCCTCCCAGCCGGTGACGAATACCACCGGGAACTCCAGCCCCTTGGCGGTGTGCAGCGTCATCAGGGTGACCATGCCGGCGCCGTTATCGGGAATTTCGTCGCTGTCGGAAACCAACGAGACGCGCTCCAAGAATTCCGCGAGCACACCGGTGTCCGGCACGTCTTCGTCGTCCGGGGCCTGCAATGACTCGTCCAGCGCGGCGGCGTTGGCCCGGTCGGTGCTGAATTCATGTGCCACACTGACGAGTTCGTTGAGGTTGTCCAAGCGGGCCAGATCTTGCGGATCGGTGGAGGATTCCAGTTCGCGCCGATATCCGGTACGTTCGAGCACCGACTCGACCAGATCGCCGAGATCCTCATCCAGGCGGCCCCTGAGCTCGTCGAGCAGCTCGACGAACCCGGCGATCGCCTTCTCCGCGCGCGAATTCAGCATCGGCACTTTGCCTTCGGCCGCGGCCACGAGCGCATCGGCGAAACTTGAGCCGGTGTTCTCCGCGTACACCGCCACGCACGCCTCGGCACGATCCCCGATGCCCCGCCGGGGGGTGTTCAGAATGCGCCGCATGCTGACCGCATCGCCGGGGTTGTCCAGCACCCGCAGATAGGCGACGATGTCGCGAATCTCTTTGCGCTCGTAAAACCGCACTCCCCCAACGACTTTGTAGGGAATGCCGGCGCGGATGAACACCTCTTCGAACGACCGCGACGAGTTGTTGGTGCGGTAGAACACCGCCACGTCGTTGTAGGTGATCTCGCCGCGGTCGGCGAGCGCATCGATCTCCTCGGCGACGAATCTGGCCTCGTCATGCTCGTTGTCCGCGACATAGCCGACGATCAATTCGCCGGCGCCGGCGTCGGTCCAGAGCCGTTTGTCCCGGCGCCCGGAGTTGCGGGCGATCACCGAGTTGGCCGCCGACAGGATGTTCTGTGTGGAGCGGTAATTCTGTTCCAGCAGAATGGTTATAGCGTCCGGATAGTCGCGCTCGAAGTCCTCGATGTTGCGAATGGTGGCGCCTCGGAACGCATAGATCGACTGGTCGGCGTCACCGACCACACAGAGCTCCGCCGGCGGGACCTCGTCGGGCGACTCCGTGGCGTCGTGGCCGACGAGTTCGCGCACCAGCACGTACTGAGCGTGGTTGGTGTCCTGATACTCGTCGACCAGGACGTGGCGGAACCGCCGCCGGTAATGCTGGGCGATCTGCGGGAAGGCCCGCAGCACCGCAACGGTTTCGCCAATCAGGTCGTCGAAGTCCAGCGCGTTGGCCGCGCGCAGCCGACGCTGGTATTCGCCGTAAACGGACGCCACGGTGCGCGCCAGGTCGTCGGAGTCGTCCGTCAGTTTCGCCACCGCCTCCGCGGGGTCGATCAGCTCGTTCTTCAGGTTGGAGATGGCGTTGGCCAGCAGCCGCGGCGAGTAGCGCTTGATGTCGAGCCCCATGTCGCGCCCGATCATCTGCAGCAGGCGGCGGGAATCGTCGGCGTCGTAGATTGAGAAGTTGGAATTGAGGCCTTCGATCAACGAGGCCTGGTTGCGCAGGATCCGCACACACGTCGAGTGAAAGGTGGACACCCACATCGCGCGGGCCCGGTTGCCGACCAGCCGCACCACCCGTTCGCGCATCTCGGCGGCGGCCTTGTTGGTGAAAGTGATGGCCAGGATCTGGCCGACCCCCACGCCGCGCGCCGCGATCAGATAGGCGATGCGGCGCGTCAGCACCGCGGTCTTGCCGGATCCGGCCCCCGCCACGATCAGCAGCGGCGAGCCCTCGTGCACCACCGCCTGGCGCTGTTGCGGATTGAGGCCTTCGAGCAACTGATCTGCGTCGGAGGCTACGTTGGCATCGGTTGCGTACACACTCATGTTGGTCCAAACTTACCGCCGCCCACCGACGCAACGCGCCCAGGCGTGCCACCAGGCTAGTGCCCCGGCCGCCCTCCGCCGGGCAGAAACGGGCCCGCGAAAACCGCGTTTCGCAATCGAATGCGCCCCCATTTGAAAATGGGCCGTAATTAGACTCGAGTATAAAAGCGAGTCATAATCACCGCCCGAGTTTGCGTCGCCGTCAATCTCGCACAATCCGCTATAACACCGAATTTCGCGCCGTGTTAATGGAATCCGCGCCGACCAGCAGCCCCGGCATGGGTGTCGCCGCGACGGACGCCGGGCTGTCCTCGCCCGGCGCGTCGACCCTGTAATGGCCAGCTCACGAGCACCTTTTTGCATGGGAGCCGTTTGTAGTGGCACACTCGTTTAGTGCTCAGCGCGCAGTGCCGTCGGCAGCCTTCCACACGGAACTGCCGCCGATTTTTCTACGGGTACCGGTTACCGGTCCCCGTGGTCTAGCTGCTTTCGTCAGAGCCCCGTGGTCCGCTTCCGCAGACCGGGGCTCGTCTCTTTTGTGAGGCCCGAAACCGGATGAGACCACAACCCCCACATCCCGAGAATGCGAAGTCAGCAGAGATGAAGGTTGAGACGGTGGAAACCCCACAGACGGCCGACGCCGACGAGTTGAGCATCGACGACTTGCGAAACGAGATCGACCGGTTGGACGCCGACATCCTCGCCGCGGTGAAGCGGCGAACCGAGGTTTCGCAGGCGATCGGTAAGGTCCGGATGGCATCCGGCGGCACGCGGCTGGTGCACAGCCGCGAAATGAAGGTCATCGAGCGCTACAGCGAGCTCGGTCCCGACGGCAAGGACCTCGCGATCCTGCTGCTGCGGTTGGGCAGGGGCCGGCTCGGCCACTGAGGCCCCTGGCTGGTGACGGCCCGCAGCGCCCGGCAGCGCCGCGCTTGCGACCGTCACTAGAGCAGATGGTGACGGCCCGCAGCGCCCGGCAGCGCCGCGCTTGCGACCGTCACTAGGGTCGAACTATGACCTCCGTGCAAAGCCTCCCCGACATCACCGCCACCCCAGCGTGGGACGCCCTGCGCAGGCATCACGAACACATCGGCGCGACCCATCTGCGCCAATTCTTCGACGAGGATCCCGACCGCGGTCGCGAACTCACCGTCTCGGTCGGCGACCTCTACATCGACTACAGCAAACACCGCATCACCCGAGAGACGCTGCGACTGCTGATCGATCTCGCACGGACGGCGAACCTCGAAGAGCGCCGCGACCAGATGTTCGCAGGAGCGCACATCAACGTCTCGGAAGACCGGGCGGTATTGCACACCGCGCTGCGACTGCCCCGCGACGCCGAACTGATCGTCGACGGCCACAACGTCGTGGAGGACGTGCACACCGTGCTGGACCGGATGGGCGCCTTCACCGACCGGTTACGCAGCGGTGAATGGAGCGGGGCCACCGGAAAAAGAATCAGCACCGTGGTCAACATCGGCATCGGCGGCTCGGACCTCGGTCCGGTGATGGTGTACCAGGCGTTGCGCCACTACGCCGACGCCGGGATTTCCGCCCGCTTCGTGTCCAACGTCGACCCGGCCGACCTCATCGCCACACTGGCCGACTTAGACCCCGCCACAACGCTTTTCATCGTGGCGTCGAAGACGTTCTCCACGCTCGAGACGTTGACCAACGCGACCGCCGCGCGCCGTTGGCTGACCGACGCGCTCGGCGACGCCGCAGTGTCCAAGCATTTCGTGGCGGTCTCCACCAATAAGCGCCTCGTCGACGACTTCGGGATCAACACCGACAACATGTTCGGCTTCTGGGACTGGGTCGGCGGGCGGTACTCCGTCGATTCGGCGATCGGCCTCTCGGTGATGGCCGCCATCGGCAAGGAGGCCTTCGCCGATTTCCTGTCCGGATTCCACATCGTGGACCGGCATTTCAAGACCGCCCCGCTGGAGTCCAACGCGCCGGCGCTGCTCGGGCTGATCGGGCTGTGGTACTCCAATTTCATGGGCGCCCAATCGCGCGCGGTGCTGCCCTACTCCAACGACTTGGCGCGGTTCGCTGCCTATCTACAGCAGCTGACCATGGAATCGAACGGTAAGTCGACGCGCGCCGACGGCACCGCGGTCACCACCGACACCGGCGAAATCTTCTGGGGCGAGCCGGGAACCAATGGCCAGCATGCCTTCTACCAGTTGCTGCATCAGGGCACCCGGCTGGTGCCGGCCGACTTCATCGGCTTCAGCCAGCCCCTCGACGACCTGCCCACAGTCGAGGGCACCGGCAGCATGCACGACCTGCTGATGAGCAACTTCTTTGCCCAGACCCAGGTGCTGGCGTTCGGCAAAACCGCCGAGGAGATCGCCGCCGAAGGCACGCCGGCCGACATCGTGCCGCACAAGGTGATGCCCGGCAACCGGCCGTCGACCTCGATCCTGGCCGACCGGCTCACCCCGTCGGTGCTGGGCCAACTGATCGCGCTCTACGAGCATCAGGTCTTCACCGAGGGAGTCGTCTGGGGCATCGACTCGTTCGACCAGTGGGGCGTGGAGCTCGGCAAAACCCAGGCGAAAGCGCTGCTGCCGGTGATCACTTCAGATAGTTCGCCGGCCCCGCAGTCCGACAGCTCGACCGACGCGCTGGTCCGCCGCTACCGGATGGAACGCGGCCGCACCAGCTGACAGCCCTCATCCGGTGCGGCTCATGACGTCGGAGCCCAATCGCCGTACGAAAGTGCGCAAGCGTTCCACGGTCGCGGTCTGCGGCTCACTGAGGTGCAGCTGCAGCAATTCGCGTCCGGCGGCGTGCAGGATCCGCGCGGTGTATTCGGGGTCGTGCACGTTGGGATTGATGCGCAGCAATTCGGTGACGAAGAACTGCAACACGACGGCCTGCGATTGAGCCAGCCGCGCATACAACTCCGGTGGAGCGCCCTGCGGCGGGAACAGAAACAGTCGCCACGTTGCCGGGTGGGCGTCGACCGCGGCCAGGACGCCGTCGAACGCGACGACGAGCGATTGGTCCTCGGCGACGGCATCCAACCCCGACACCGCGTCGGCGAACTGGGCGCCGGCCCGGGCCGCCTCCCGGTCGATCAGTGCGACGAAGAGTCCCGCCGGGTCACCGAACAGCTGATAGATCAACGACCGATTGATGCCGGCCGCCTCGGCGATCCGGTTCGGCGTGGCCGCGTGAAACCCCTCGGCGTCGACGATCGCGTGCGTGACGTCGAGGATCTGCTCGCGCCGGCCTTCGGCGGTCATGCGCCGCTTCGGGTTGCCCGCGCTCATGCTTGACAGCATAACTAACAACTTGTGAGTATTGCTCACGAACTGTTAGTTACTGGGAGGCAGCGATGGTCACGTACTACCCCGAACTCGCCGAGCGAGTCCGCAGCCAGCGTGAATTGCAGCCCGACCTGTATGGAGACTTCGACTTCGACCGGCAGCCGGACCGTCTGGCCACGGAGCCCGACGTCGACTCGGCTCTGCCCGCCTGGATCGCCGACCGCGCACCGATCCTAGAAGACGACCGAGTGGTCGAGCTGATGAGCACGGCCACCCTGCTCGGCGACGTCGTCGCCGACCCCTATGCGGCACTCATGGCCTCGCACAGCGTCGCCCAGCTGATCGACATGCTCAAGACGGCCTGCCGAGAGGGAATCGAGGCGGTGCCCGACGCCCCCCCGGAGCTGGTTTCGTTCATCGCCGCCATGGAGGCCACCCCGGAATGGATCGACTTCGACCTGGTCCGTGAGGGCGCCCGCCAAGAGCGGATCCCCGCAGCGCTGTTGGCCCCCTTCATCACGCGGGGGGCCTTCATCGCGACCTTCACCAACACCTACGCCGCGCTGCCGATGGCCCTCACCGGCGCACTATCGGGCAAGCGGGCCGCCCGCCGGGTAAACGAAACCGCCAGTTTCTTCGCCGTCACCACGCTGCCCGGTGCGCTGGACCGCTTCGGCCCCGGTTTTGAGGCGGCCGCCATGGTCCGGCTGATGCACTCGATGGTCCGCTACAACGCCCTCAAGAAATCGGACAAGTGGGATGCCGCCGTGTACGGCATGCCCGTGCCGCAGGTCGACCAGATGCCTGCCGGAATGATCGGCCAGTACCTGCTTGCCCGCAAGGCGCGCCAACAGGGCCGGACCGAGTTCACCGCCGAGGAGCGCGCCGTGGTCGAATTCGCCAGGTATCGTTGCTTTTTGCTCGGCCTACCGGAAGAACTGCTACCTGCGGAACCGGCCGACATCATCCACGTCATGCACGCGCGTTCGGCACTGCTGCGCGACGGTTTCGACAGCATCTGCCAAGAACTCGTCCGCGGAACGATGGCGGCCTACTTGCGCCCCGACACCACTCTTTTCGACCGTTGCGCCGAAGCGGTCGAAAAGAGTTTCAGCAAGCTTACTTTCGTTCGCACCTTCTGCAATGGGAATCGTGAGATCGCCGAAGCCATGGGAGTCTCGATGGGGCCGACGGACCTCATGCGCGTCGCCCTCACCGCGCCCTTCATCATCGGGCGTTTCACCGCCGTGAGCCACGCCAGCCGCGTCCCCGTGCTTCGAGAGATCACCGACGCCTACGTCATCGGGCTCCTCAAGCTACGGCTGGCGACCTACGGCAAACCCGAATTCACCAGCGACGCGGCGCATTACACGCCCGTACCGCATTGATCGCCGGCACGAGCGTGCGCAGTTGTACGCGTTCGCCCGGCGGGTCGCGTACAAACACGCACGCTCGGGGCTCTAAATCAGGGGTCAGGCGAACCACTTGGTGAGCGGGGGCGGCAGCACCCGCATCACCTGAACCAGTGGCGCCCACGGCCACCACGGCACCGCCGCCCGGCCCGGCTCGCGTTCCATGGCGGCGACGAGCGCGTTGACGCCAGTCTCGTTGTCCACCATCAACATTGTGCTGTTGGACTTGGCCGTCATCTCCGACTCGATGTAACCGGGCTCGATGACCGAAACCTTGATCGGGCCCTTCGCGTATTCGGCGCGCAGGGATTCACCCAGCGAACTCAGGCCGGCCTTGCTGGCGGCGTAGGCGGCCTTGACCCCCGGCACCCCCCTGTTGCCCAGTACCGATGAGATCAGCACCAGGTGACCCGAACCACTCTTACCGAACATCTCCAGCGCGGTCTCGATCTGCACCAGCGCGGCCACCAGGTTGGTCTCGATGGTCGCTTTGTTGGCCCACAGCTTGCCCGAGCCCAGCTTCGCACCCTTGCCGATGCCGGCGTTGACGATGACCCGATCAATGCCGCCGAGCTCGTCGCTGAGTTCTGCAAAGACCTTCGGCACCTGCTCGTGGTCGTTGACGTCCAGCGCCGCCACGGCGATCTTGATGCCCGGATACCGTTGCGAAAGTTCGGCTTTCAGCTCGTCGAGCCTGTCGGTGCGCCGAGCGCACAGCGCCAGGTCGCGGCCCTTGGCGGCGAAGGCACGCGCCATGCCGGCGCCCAGCCCGGAACTGGCACCAGTGATGAGGATCTTCTGACGAGTCACCCGGGCAGCATAGCGACCGCTGTCGTCGCCTACTTGAGCAGCCGCGACATCCGCCGGTCGGCCAGCACCTTGCCGCCGGTCTGACACGTCGGACAATACTGAAAAGACTTGTCCGCGAAAGATACTTCGCGAACCGTGTCCCCGCACACCGGACAGGGCAGACCGGTGCGGGCATGCACCCGCAGTCCGGAGCGCTTCTCGCCTTTGAGCGTGGCCGCCGCCTGACCCACGGATCGGCTCACGGCGTCGCGCAGGACGGACACCATCGCGTCGTGCAGCGTGGTGAGCTGCTCATCGGTCAGCTTGCCCGCGGTCGCGAACGGCGAGATCTTGGCGACGTGCAAGATCTCGTCGCTGTACGCGTTGCCGATGCCGGCGATCACCTTCTGATCGGTGATGACCGTCTTGATCCGCCCGGTGTTGCCGGCCAGCAGGCCGGCGAGATCGTCGACGTTGAGCTCCAGCGCGTCGGGGCCGAGGGCGGCGATCCCCGGCACCGACTGCGGATCGTCGACGAGCCACACGGCCAGCCGTTTCTGGGTGCCGGCCTCGGTCAGGTCGAAGCCGGGCGCCTCGCCGGGCGTGCCCAGGTGCACGCGCAGCGCGATCGGGCCCTTGCCCGGCCGCAGCGGCGCCGCGGCCAGCTTGTCGGACCACCGCAGCCACCCGGCCCGCGACAGGTGAGTGATCAAGTACAGCTCCGCCGCCTGCAAGCCGAGGTACTTGCCCCACCGATGGGCCCCCGTCACGGGTTGGCCGTGCAGCGTGCTGAGCGGCGGGTCGAAGGTTTTCAGCACGGAGAGCGCGCCGACGTCGACGCGGCCGATCGTCAGGCCGACGGCATGGCGGCGCAGATGGTCGGCCAGGGCTTCGACCTCGGGCAGTTCGGGCACGCCTTCAGTCTGCCGGTCTGAGTAAATAGGTGTCCATGATCCAGCCGTGCCGCGCGCGCGCCTCGGCCCGGACCGCCGCGATGCGCGGCGCGACCTCGCCGACGTTGCCGGCCACCAGCAACTCGTCGTCGGTGCCCAGGTAGGCGCCCCACCAGATCTGGGTGTCGGGCGGGCAGACCTGAAAAGAGCATTCGGCGTCGAGCATCACTATGACTGAGGGGCCTGATCCGGTCAGGCCCTGCGCGCGCAATTTCCTGCCGGTGGTGATCAGGACCGGCTCGCCGACCTCGTTGAGCGGGATGCGATGTCGAGCCGTCAGCGCCTGCACCGCGGTGATGCCCGGAATGACGTCGAAGGTGAACTCGAGCTCGGCCGCGACCGCCTCGAGGATGCGCAGCGTGCTGTCGTACAGCGACGGGTCCCCCCAGGCCAGGAAGGCACCAACGCCGTCGGGGCCCAGTTCGGCGGCGATCGCGGCCGCCCAGACCCGGGCCCGAGCCGCGTGCCAGTCCGAGACGGCCTCGCGGTAGTCGGAGTCGGTCGACCGTTTGGGATCGGGCAGCTCGACGAAGCGGTAGCCAGGCTCGCGGATGAACCGGGCGCAGATCTCTCGTCGCAGCGCCACCAGGTCGCTTTTCGCCTCGCCCTTGTCCATCGCAAAGAACACCTGGGTGTCGTTGAGCGCCTCGATCGCCTGAACCGTCACGTAGTCGGGGTCGCCGGCGCCGATGCCGATGACGTGGATATGCCGGCCCAAGACTCCTCCTCGTTGCTTGCATCAGATTGCCGAATCGAAACCTGAAGGGCCTAGTCGGGACCCAAAGTACCCAGTACCATGGGTACCGTCTGAAGCACCCGATGAAGGGACGCCGGCGCCATGACTTCCGCTGTCAAACCAGGTGGGCCGAGTCGTGAAGAGTTCTCGGAGCGTCTGCTCAGGGGCTCGGTGAAGAAGTCCTACGAACCGATCGTCGACATCGATTGGGACGCGCCGCTGGACCCGGACAAGTTCTACCTGCCGCCGCGGCTGGTCTCGCTGTACGGCACCCCGATGTGGGACGAGATGACCCGCGAGCAACAGATCGAACTGTCCCGCCAGGAATTGGTCAACACGCTCTCGGCGGGCATCTGGTTCGAGAACATGCTCAATCAATCGTTGCTGCGGACGATCCTGCACGAGGACCCCACGAGCCGGTCGACCCATTACAAGCTGACCGAGCTGGGCGATGAGACCCGCCACATGGTCATGTTCGGCAAGGCCATCGAGCGCATCGGCGCAAAGCCGGTGCGGCCCAGGCGTTTTCACCGGATGATCATCAACGCGCTTCCGCTGGCGTTTCAGCGCGGCTCGATGCTGTGGGTGGCCGCGCTGATCGGCGAGGAGATCTTCGACTCGTTGCAGCGGCAGATGATGGACGACCCCGAGTTGCAACCGATTATCCAGCGGCTCATGCGGATTCACGTCACCGAGGAAGCGCGCCACATCCAGTTCGCCCGCGACGGCGCCCGCAATCGGGTGGCCGAAATGCCCCGGCTGAACCGCTGGTTCATGGCCAACATCAACGGGCTGGGCGGGTACTTCTTCAACTATCTGTTCAGCAACCCGGTCCCGTATGCGCGCACGGGTCTGTACGCGAAGCGGGCCCGAAAGACCGCGCGCACCAGCCCGCACCGCCGCGAGATGCAGGTTGCCGGCTTCGCCCCGCTGGCGGCGTTTCTGGCCGAGGTGGGCCTGCTGGGCCCCCTCGCGCGCCGCGGCTGGAAGCGCAGCAGGTTTCTGTGACGCGGCCGCACGGCCTCGGCGAGCCTTGCCACCCCATAGCCATCCTGGGTGCGCACGCCCGCGTCCGTTCGGCGCTGTCGGCGGCCGGGGTCGCCTACCTCGTAGCCCCCGACGGGCCGGCCTCGGCAGCCGGGGCGACGTTCGACGATGTCACCGATACCTGGCTGCTGACGACGGCCGGCGGCGAGGATGTGCGGGCGCGGGCCGTCGTCGCCGCCAATGGGACGCCCTTCGTTCCCTGGCTGCCCGACATTCCGGGCCGCGACGACTTTCTGGGCGCCTCCTTTCACGCGGCCGCATGGGATGCCGACTTCGATCCGTGCGGTAAGCGCATCGCGGTGGTCGGCACCGACACCGCCGCCGGTCACCACATCGGCCGGCTGATCGAAGTGGCGGCCTCCGTCACCGTCTTCGCCCACTCGCCGCGCCGCGTGGTCACCGAGCTCCCGCTGTGGCCAACCCGGGCCACCCGCTGGCTGAGCCGGCGCATCCGGCCGGCCGCCGACCGCCCTGGAATCATGCTGGGGGGATCGCCGATCGAGGCGGTGACCGCATCGGGCGTCCGCACCCACGATGGCGCCGAGCACCACGTCGACGCCATCGTCTACGGCACCGGCTTCTCCATCCCCGACGAGCCGGCCGGCGCCGCACTGATCGGCGCCGGCGGGCTGACCATCCGGCAGGCCTGGCGCGACGGCCTGGAGCCGTTCTACGGCGTGGCCGTTCGCGGCTTCCCCAACTACTTCTTCGTCACCGGCCCCGACGCCGACGCGCAGACGCGCTACATCGCCGAGTGCCTGCGGCTGATGGAGCGCACGGGCAGCGGCCGCATCGAGGTGCGCGCCAGCAGCCTGGGGGTGTTCAACGAGCGCGCCCAGCTGACACCCGAACAGGCTCCTCTGGTGGCATCCGCCTTCGACCTGTCGGCCAGCGTGCCCGAGCGCGGCGACACCTATGACGGCGCGGCGACGCTGGAAATCGCCGGGGCCAGCCATCCGGTGCGAGTCCGGCTCACCGGCCACCTCGATCCGATCGACGGCCGATACCACTGGCAGGGAACGGTGTTCGGTTCGCCGTCGCGGCCGCTGCCGGACGAGGCGCTCAGGCATGCCCGGACCGCGACGTTGACGGTGGGCCGGCACAGCGCCGCCGCGCGGATCGTCGAGCAAACACCGTGGGGGACACACTCGGTCGCCGGAGTGGGCGCCCCGCCGTACGCCCCCAACTGGTCGGCGGCTTCCCGCTGCTAATCGCGCTTGTTTCGGCGGCGCGTTGCCGCGTTTGGGGGGACGCGGAAGGTGGTAATCCCGGGGGATGCGCGTGCTGCGCAGCGCACACGAACAATATGTTCGGCGCGGTAGAGGTGGGGGCCTCGAACGGGTGGGGACGGGCACGCGCCTCACTCATACCGCGCCGGCTGTCGCGCGCGCCGGCAACACGACGCCCGTGGGCTGCGCTTTCCGGTGGCGTCCAGGCTGCTCGACCCGAATTAGACTTTTGCCGCTGAGGGCGGATACTCAAGCAGTTGGCCCGGCAGAAATTCGAGGAGCAGCGATGGAACCGGACGACAGGACCCAGCTGAAAAGCCGGATTGCGACGTCGCCTCCGTTTCGGACCCCGCAGGGAATCCGCGCGCCCCGACGCCCCAGGCCCGCGAAGGCGAAGGGGTCGCGGGGGTGAGCTCGGTAGCTGAGTCCTCCAGCTCGCTGGCCGTCGCGACGCGGACGGATCAATCCGTGGCGATCTTGACCGTCGACGGCGTGCTCGACACCACCAACTCCTCCGCGCTCCGCGAGCACATTCTGCAGGCCACGCTGGGCGAGCCCACGGCCGTCATCGTCAACATCTCCGCGCTCAAGGTGCTTGCCGAATTGGCGTGGTCGACCTTCATCGGCGCGCACTGGCAGGTTCGCGGCAATCCCAATATTCCGGTTGTGCTGGTATGCGCGCACCGCGGGACACGCGAGGCGATCGCCCGCAGCGGCGTGGCCTACTTCATGCCGGTCTACTCGACCGAAAAAGCGGCGATGAAGGCGCTCAGTCAGCAGAGCCGCCGCACCGTTCGCTGCGCCGACGCCCAGCTGCCCGCCGACCTGACCAGCCTGCGCGAGTCGCGTCGGCTGGTCCGCGAGTGGCTCACAGCCTGGTCGCAATCCACGCTGATTCCGGTCGCGTTGGTGGTGGTCAACGTATTCGTCGAGAACGTGCTGGAACACACCGCGAGCTTCCCCATGATGCGGATCGAGAGCCATGGCGCGACCGCGACGATCGCGGTGTCCGACAGCAGCCACGCCCCGGCCGTACGGCTGCCGTCGCCGGCGAACGGCATCGACGTGTCCGGCCTCGCGATCGTCGACGCGTTGTCACGCGCGTGGGGCAGCACTCCCACCTCGGCCGGCAAGACGGTGTGGGCGGTCATCGGACCCGAAAACCAGCTCTGACGCCTTATTGTGCTGGGAACCCGGGCACGGGTAGAACTAGAACACGTTCTAATCTCGTGTGACCACCCGGCTCCAGGAAGGCAGATGACGTGCGGTTCACCTACGCGGAGGCGATGACCGACTACAGGTACTACATCCCGCTGGCCCAGGCGGCCGAGGCGGCCGGCTACCACGCCATGACCATCGCCGACAGCATCGCCTACCCGTTCGAGTCCGACTCGAAGTACCCGTACACGCCCGACGGCGATCGCGAGTTCCTGGACGGCAAGGAGTTCATCGAAACCTTCGTGCTGACAGCGGCATTGGGGGCGGTGACGACGAAGCTGCACTTCAATTTCTTCGTCCTCAAGCTGCCCATCCGGCCGCCGGCGCTGGTCGCCAAGCAAATCGGTTCGTTGGCCGCGCTGACCAACAATCGGGTGGGCTTCGGTGTCGGCACCAGCCCATGGCCGGAGGACTACGAACTGCTGGGCGTCCCGTTCGCCAAGCGCGGCAAGCGCATGGACGAATGCATCGAAATCATCCAGGGGCTTACCAGCGGCGACTACTTCGAATTCCACGGCGAGTTCTACGACATCCCGAAGACCAAGATGACGCCGGCTCCCACCGAGCCCATCCCGATCCTGATCGGCGGGCACGCCGACGCCGCGCTGCGGCGCGCGGCCCGATTGGACGGCTGGATGCACGGCGGCGGCGACCCGGAGGAACTCGACGGGCTCATCGCCAAGCTCAAGCGGTATCGCGAAGAAGCCGGCAAGACCGGACCGTTCCAGATTCACGTCATCTCGGCCGACGCGTACACCGTGGACGGCATCAAACGGCTAGAGGACAAGGGCGTCACCGACGCCATCGTCGGGTTCCGCATTCCCTACATCAAGGGCAGGGACACCGAACCGCTGGAGAACAAGATTCGCAACCTGGAGATGTTCGCCGAGAACGTCATCGCGAAGGTCTAGCGGCGGTCGCCACACTCACAGAAGCCGGGGCCGACGCCATCGGGCCAGCCCTCACAGCGGATCCCATCTCGGAGCACGCTTCTCCCGGTGCGCCTTGGCCGCCTCGGCCGGGTTGTTGGTGAAACCGCTCAGGATCTGGGTGCGGTTCTCGATCTCGATGGCATGCCGCAAACTGGGCGCGTCCAGTGCCGCGTTGAGACCGATCTTGGTCTGCCAGACGCCATAGGCGTTGTTCTCGGCGATGGACCGGGCGACCTTCAGCGCGGCAGCCATCAGCTCGTCGGGCGCGACCACCTCGTGCACCAGCTTGATCCGGTAGGCCTCGGCCGCGTCGATGATGCGGCCGGTCAGCATGAGCTCGCGCGCCACTCCGGCTCCGACGATCTTCGGCAGCAGGTAGCTGGTGCCCATGTCCATCGAGGAGAAGCCCGCCTTGATGAACGCCGAGGAGAACCGGGCCCGCTCCGAAGCGACGCGGATGTCGGAGACCAGTGCGAACGCCAGCCCTCCCCCGACGGCCACGCCGTTGACCGCGGCGATCACCGGAATGGGCAGCTCATAGATCCGGGTGAACAGCTCGGCCAGGCGGACCTGGGAGTCGTAGTTGACCTTGAACGGCGGGGTCGACGGTCTGGGCTTGGTCCACGGCTCGCCGGTGCCACTCAAGTCGGCCCCGGCGCAGAATCCGCGCCCGGCGCCGGTCAGGATCGCGGCCCTGATCTCGCCGCCACCGAGCGCATCCAAGGCGCGGTCCACGCCGTCGATCAGCGATCCGTCGATCGCGTTGAGGCGCTCCGGCCGGTTCAGGGTGATGCGGGCGATGTCGCCTTCGAGGGTTTCCAATTCCACTGGGGGCATAGCCGAAACCGTAGGCGACGCGCTGTTCACCGATGGGGCTTACGGTGGTTTGGCCGCCACATCGAAGGAGCAACCATGGCACGAACCGAAGGTGACAGCTGGGACCTGGCCAACAGCGTGGGGGCGACGGCCACCATGGTTGCCGCGGCCCGGGCCGCCGCGAGCAGGCGTCCGCAACCGGTCATCACCGACGACTTCGCCGAACCGCTGGTGCGTGCCGTGGGATTGGACGTGTTCAGCAAGCTGGCCAGCGGCGAGCTGGATTCCGACGAACTCGAGCAGAGCGTCGGGTTTCATCGGATGGTCGACACGTTCGCCGCCCGCGCCCGCTATTTCGACGATTATTTCGCGGCGGCCGGCCAGGCGGGCCTCCTGCAGGTGGTGATCGTGGCGTCGGGGCTGGACGCCCGCGCCTACCGGCTGCGCTGGCCGGTCGGCACCACGGTGTACGAGATCGACCAGCCCGAGGTGATCGCGTTCAAGGCGGCGACGATGTCTGAAATCGGGGCGGCGCCCACCGCCACGCTTCGCGAGGTGGGAATCGATCTGCGCGACGATTGGCCGGCGGCGCTGCAGGAGGCCGGTTTCGATCCTGCGCATCCCACGGCGTGGCTCGCGGAGGGGGTACTGATCGGGTGGCTCCCGCCGGAGGCCGAGGTTCGGCTGCTGGACTCCATCATCCCGTTGTCCGCCGAGGGCAGCCGGTTCGCCGCCGACTACGGAACGGTGAGCGGGACTTCGCCGGAGGCCGAGGAACAAGACCGGCTCATGACCGAAGGCTGGCGACGGTGGGGCCTTGACATGGACCTCACCGACTTGACGTACCCGGGCGAGCACACCGACGTCGCCGCGCATCTGCACGCGAACGGTTGGGACACCACCGAATCCCGGCTCACCGATCTGTTCTCCGCTGCCGGACTGCCGGAGTTGGGGCAGGCCGCGCAGCGGGTTCCGGCCACCACGATCAAATTCGTTCGGGCCGTGCGGCTTTAGCCTCGCTTGGCCAGCCACTCGGCTTGCATCACCAGCAGGGCCATGACCTCCAGCTGCGGGGTTCCCGGGTCGAGTTCGCGGTACCGCTGATAGACGTTGACGACCACTCGCTCCGCATCCAGCCAGGTCGCATACTCACCAAGGTCGATGGTGTCCGCCGCTTCGGACCACGATAGCCCCCGGCGGTAGGCGGCCTCGGCTTGTTCGGACACGTGCGCGAGATATCCACGGACCGCACGGATTCCGTCCGGATCGCTGACGGGGCCATGGCCCGGCACCACCGTCGGCGCGTCGAGCGCGATCATCGCGTCGCAGGCGGAGATCCAATTGGCGATCGGACCGGCCCACACGATAGGGGTGCAGCCGATGAACAGCAGGTCGCCACCGAAGAGCACCCCCGCGTCGGGCACGTGTACCACCGAATCCGCGGCGGTGTGCGCGGGGCCGAGGTTCAGCAGTTCGACGCGCCGCCCACCCACCTCGATGGTCAGCTCGCGATCGAAGGTCTGGTCCGCGTTGCGCACCTTGATGCCGCTGAAGTCGAAGTGCCCGAAGCGATCTCGCGTGTACGGAGTGGCAACCGGGCCGAGGTTCGCGGTCTGCGCCATCGCCAGCATTTCGGGTGCCATCCCGTGCGCGATCTCGTCGGCAGTGCCCTGCGCGGCGATGATCCGTACCGAGGCGTCGAGCAGCTGGTTGCCGTGGGTGTGGTCCCCGTTGGAGTGGGTGATCAGCGCGTCGGTGATGGGCGCCGACGAGGTGATATCCCGCATCGCGGTGAGCATTTCGCGGGTCAACGCCAGGTCGAACAGGGTGTCGATGAGCAGGGACGCCCCGTCGCCGGCGACCAGCCCGGCGTTGCTCCACCCGTAGCCGCCGTCCGGCAGCGTCCACGCCCACACCCGATCGGCGACCTCGTGCAGGCCGCGGGTGTAGGGGACCTTCGCGTGCGCCCGGTTCACCCGACGCGGGGCGGGCGCCGCGTCGGGGTTGGGCCGGGCCGCCAGCGGGTGCGGTGGGCCGCTGGCCCGCACGGTTTGCCGGGTCTCCCCCAGCCCCTGGACCTGGAGCGTGACGACGTCGCCGTCGTGCAGCCAGCCGGGGAACGAGTCCAGCGCCGTCGGGTTCAGATGCTCGACCAGCGTGCAGGTCGGCACGGTGCCGGAGCCGATGACGTCGCCGGGAACGAGCGTCACGCCGCGCGACGCGTAGGAGATGACTTCGCCGAAGGTCCAATCCATTTGGGCGGTCGACCCCGACCCGATCACGGTGTCGTTGACCAGGGCGGTCGCCCGCAGGGCCAGCCTGCCGTCCCGCCGGTACGGTTCGAGCTCGTCCGGCGTCACCAGGTACGGACCCAGCGTGACGCCGCTGTCTTTGCCCTTGCCCTGCCCGATGCCCAGTTGGCTTTCCATTTGCTGCAGGTCCCGTGCGGACCAGTCGTTGAAGATGGTGTAGCCGATGATGGCGCGTTCGGCTTCGTCGACCGAGAGGTCCCGCCCGCCGGTTCCGATGACCGCGGCGATCTCCAATTCGAAGTCCTGCCAAGCACTTCCGGGAGCGGTCGGGACGTCGTCGTAGGGTCCCAAAACGGTTGCCGGGCAAGCGAAATAAAACGCCGGTATCCGATACCAGGTGTCGGCGAGTGCCCCCCCGGCGCCCAGAGCGACCTGACAGTTGCGCATGTGGTCGAGAAAGCACAGGGAGTCGCGGATGGACGGCGGGCGTGGGATCGGCGCCAAGAGTCGCGCCGCACCGAGGGGCACCGTCGCCGCCGGTGCTCGCAGCACCTCATCGCCGGCCGCGCGCAACCCGTCGGCGCCACGGCCGATCAGGTCGAGCAGTGTCACGCCCGCGGGCATCGCGTGGATGGCGTCACCGGAGAGCACCCCGGTGCGTTCCCCGTCGGCGTCCAGGTAGGTCACCCATTTCATTCGCGCACCACCTCACTCGGCTCCTTGTCCGGCCGCAGCCCACGCCAGCTGGATTGGCGTAACCGGTCATCCGGGGTCCACTCGCTGTAGCGCACCTCCCCCACCAGCACCGGCTCGACGAACGTCACGCCCCTGGCCTCACTGCGGGGAAGCGGTGGGGTGAAGGGAGATTGGTCGGTGTGCAGTGGCGCCAGCGTCTTCTTCAGGTTGGCAAGGTCACGTTCGGTGAACCCGGTTCCGACCCGCCCGGCGAAGTGCAGACCCCCGTCGGTCGGGATGCCCATCAGCAGCGAGCCGATGCCGCTGCTGCGGCCGCCCTCGCCCGCCTTCCAGCCGCCGATGACGACTTCCTGGGTGTTCCAATGCTTGTCCTTGATCCAGGACGCCGACCGCCGGCCCGGCTGATAGGTGGAGTCGCGCTTCTTGGCGACCACGCCCTCCCAGCCGTGCTCAGCCGAGTGCTCCAGCGCTTGTTTCCCGTCACCCGGCAGCAATTCGGGAACGATCAGGTCGCTCCCACTCGCGAGCGTTTCCAACACCTTTCGGCGGTCCTGGTACCGGGCCCGCAGCAGCGAGCGGCCGTCGAGGAACAGCACATCGAACGCCCAGAACTCCACGCGGCTGCCGCGGCCGCGGTTCTGCATCGCATGGAAGCTCGGCACCCCGGCGGCGTCCAGGACCACCGCCTCGCCGTCGAGCACCACGTGATGGTCGGCGAGATCTGCTGCCAGCGTGCGTAATTGGGGATATTCATTGGTTACCTCGCGGCCGCGCCGGGACCGCACCCGTAAAGCGCCGTGGTCGATTTCGACCAGCAGCCGGTAACCGTCCCATTTGCCCTCGAAGGCCCACTGGCTCGCCTTGCACGCCGATATCGAGCCGTGGGTGGCGAGCATGGGCGCGATCCCGTCGAAGTCGAAGGTCTTCTGGTCCTTCATCCGGTGCGCCAGCCACTGGTCGCCGTTGGTCTGGATCAGCGCATAGCGGCCGGAAACCTTGTTGCCCCGCAGATTGACGATGACCTCCCCTTTTTCGGCGGAGTCATTGAACTTTTCCGCCTCATAGGTTCCGGAGTCCCAGATGATCACCTTCCCGGCCCCGTACTCCCCGTTGGGGATGTTGCCCTCGAACGTCGCGTATTCCAGTGGATGATCCTCGGTGTGCACCGCCAGGTGATTCACCGCGGTGGTTTCCGGCAGGTTCTTCGGCACCGCCCACGACACCAGCACGCCGTCGCGCTCCAGCCGGAAGTCGTAGTGCAGCCTGCGGGCATGGTGTTCCTGGATGACGAAGGAATTGCCTTGGCCCGTTGCCGGTTTCGTCCGGGGGACCGGTTCGGGAGTTTTCGACGAGTCCCGCATGCTGCGGTACTTGGTCAGCCGGTCCGGGACGGCGACGTCGTTGTCCAGCGCCGCCAGCAGATCGCCGTCGCGCGCGACCCGGTCCAGCACCTCGTCGTAGCGCAATTGACGCAGCGACCCGGGCGCGCCGAGTTCCGCCCAGGTGCGGGGCGCCGCGACCGTCGGATGCTGACGGCCGCGCAACGAATACGGTGCGATGGTCGTCTTGGCCCCGTTGTTCTGGCTCCAGTCGAGGAACACCTTGCCCGCCCGCAGGCTGCGGGTCATGGTCGACGTGACCAGCTTGGGCATCGACTTTTCCAGTTGCTGGGCAACGCGTTTCGCCAACACGGTCGCGCCCCTGCTGCTCACCGGCTCCGCCAGCGGCGCGTAGAGATGCAGGCCCTTGCTGCCGCTGGTGAGCGGAAACAGCGTCAGCCCGATGCCGTCGATGAGATCGCGCACGGCATGGGCCACCTCGGCGAGCTGAGCCATGGTCACGCCTTCACCGGGGTCGAGGTCGAACACCAATCGCGTAGCCGGGCCGGGCTTGAGCTGTTCAGCTTTGCTTCGGGTCCACTCGGCGACGAACCGCCACTGCGGCACGTGCACTTCCAGCGCGGCCTGTTGCGCGATCCAGGCCAATCCTTCTGGGCTGTCGATGATCGGGTATGTCGTGGTCCCGGACCGGTGGGTGACGCTGGCGCGCGGCAGCCAGTCCGGCGCCGACGAGGCCAGTTGCTTCTCGAAGAACGAATCCTGTTCGACGCCGTTGGGCCAGCGCTTGCGGGTGGCCGGGCGCCCCGCGATGTGCGGGATCATCACCTCGGCGATCCGGGTGTAATAGTCGAAGACGTCCCGCTTCGTGGTCCCGGTGGCGGGGTAGAGCACCTTTTCGGCGTTGGTGAGCTTCACCCGCGGTGCCATGAGAGTCAACTTACGCGTTTGAGCAGCGCGCATCGCTTCCCACCACGGAGTATGTCTTAAACGTAAATTTCTGTGACATCGATTACGAAGGCGTTAGACCCGCGGGCAGCCCGGGCACGGAGTATCGATGCCCATAATGTCCCGACGTCCAGAAAGCGGCGTCCCCCTCAGCAATGCCACCCTGCAACTGCACTCCCGGCGAATCGCCATACCCACCTACGAGAGGTCGGCCCTGCAACGCGGTGTCGTTCACATCGGTGCGGGCAACTTCCACCGCGCACATCAGGCCGTCTACTTCGACGACCTTGCCCGCTCAGGCATTTCGCATCGTTGGGGTGTTACCGGCGTCAGTCTCCACTCCCCGGGCGCCAAAGACCTGCTGTCCGCACAGGACGGGCTTTACACCGTCGTACAGCGCGGCCATGACGGGCAGACCGCCCGCGTGGTCGGTTCGATCGGCTCCGTCCATTTCGCACCGAATGACGGCGCAGCGGTCCGGGCCGCACTGGCGGATCCGCGAACCCGAATCGTCAGCCTAACGATCACCGACAACGGATACTTCCTGGATCCGGTCACCGACGAGTTCGACGCCTATCACCCCGACGTGCGCGCCGACCTGGTCGCATCCGACGGCTATGCCACCGCCTGGGGATATCTGGCCGAAGCCCTCGACTGGCGCCGCCGCGCGGGCTTCGCGCCGTTCACCGTGCTGTGCTGCGACAACATTCCCGGCGACACCCGCCCGGCGAGAACCGCGCTGGTGTCGTTCGCCGCGTGCAAGGATCCGGGACTTGCCCGCTGGATCGAAAAGCATGTCGCGTTCCCGTCGACCATGGTCGATCGCATCACGCCGCAAACCTCGAAGTCTGAGCGCACATTCGTCGAGCAGACATTCGGCGTGGCCGACAAGTGTCCGATCGTGACCGAGCCGTATCGCCAATGGGTGATCGAGGATTCGTTCAGCGATGGGCGGCCGCCGCTCGAGGAGGTCGGCGCCGAATTCGTCGCCGATGTCAGCGATCACAAGCTGATCAAGACGCGTCTGCTCAACGGAACCCATATCGCGCTCGCGTGCTTGGCCACGCTGGCCGGTTACCAGCGAACCGACGAAGCGATGCGGGACCGCGTCGTGTTCGATTACGTCGAGAAGCTGCTGCGCGACGAAATCCAGCCGCTGCTGCCCGCAGTCCCCGGGATGAACTGCCCCGAATACCGGGCCACCCTGCTCGACCGGCTCGGCAATCCCTGCATGAGCGACCAGTTGTCGCGGCTGGCCCGGCGGGGAACCAGCAAAATCACCTCCTTTGTGCTGCCCTCGCTGCAGGAGGCGATCACGCGGGGTAGACCGCACACGCTGCTGATGTTGGGTGTTGCGGGGTGGGCCCGGTATATGCGGGGCCACGACCTCCAGGGCCGCAAGCTGCGCCTCGAAGACTCGCAGGCGATACCGGTCGCTAGGTTGGCCAACATGGCAGGCAACAACCCTGATCCGCTGCTCCGACATGCGATGTTCGCCGACCTACGCGCGGTGCCCGGCTTTGCCAAGCGCCTCGGCACGATGATCGCGGACATCGACACGCGCGGTGTGGTGCCCACCCTGCGCGACGCGTTGCGCAACGACGAGCGGGAGTTGGTGTCTCGATGAACGACGGGCTGACCTTAGTGCGCACATTCGACCCGGCGCAGATCACAACGTTGCTCTGTGACGCCGATGACAACCTGTTCGCTTCGGAGCGGCCGGCGTTCGAAGCGTCGACCGGGGTCATGAATCGTTTCCTGGCCAGGTTCGGCGTGACCGCTCCGCTCGACTCGGAGGAGTTGCGTAAGCGCGCCGTCGGGAAGAACTTCCGCGCCATGGCTCTGGGCCTGGCCGTCGAGTGCCAATTGCCGCTCGATCCGGCGTTGGCCCGGGGTCTTCCCGCAGCGGTGATCGCCTCGGCCGGCGACCTGACGAGCAGCAAGGCGTTGTCCGCCGACGAGCTCGAGCAGTGGGTGCGCGAAGAGCGGGAACGGGTGACCGCTCACCTGGCCGTCACCCTGACCCCCGACCCGCGGGTGCTGGGACCGCTGCGGGACCTCGCGCCGCACTATGCGCTGGCGGCCGTCAGCTCCAGCGCCACCAAACGTCTGCGTGCGTGCTTCGCCGCCACCGGCATCGACTCGCTGATACCGGAGGCTGTGACTTTCAGCGCGGAGGATTCACTCCCGGTGCCGACAAGCAAACCCGACCCGGCGGTGTATCTGCACTCCGGCCAGGTGATGGGCGTCGCAGCGGAACAAGGCCTGGCCATCGAAGACTCAGTGGCAGGCGTGAGTTCCGCGGTCGCAGCCGGCTACGCCGCCGTGGGCAACCTGATGTTCGTGCCACCCGACGAACGGGATTGCCGCCGAGCGGATTTGATCGATGCGGGCGCGGTCGCAATAACCGATTCGTGGCGTGCGCTTGCCGATGTCCTGCTGCTGTCGGCTGTGCCGACCGGAGGTGCCCCGCTCGCCTAGGGCGTCGGCTGGTCCGCGACTGGTCCAAGCCGCTGGGCTTCTGCCCGCGGCCGTCATACCGTCGAGAGGTGCCGCGAGCCGAATAACGGCTGCGGCCCGGTGAGGAGTTGGCCAATGGTGGCTAGCGCGATCAACCTGAACAATGCGTCGCTTTCCGAACTGCCGATCGAGGCGCCGAACTACGACCGCGGCAGCGTGGCCGTCGGAATCGCGCATATCGGCGCCGGTCATTTCCACCGCGCACATCAGGCCGCCTACCTCAACCTGCTGCTGCAACAGGGCCTGGCGCACGACTGGGGCATCTGCGGCGTAGGGGTGATGCCCGCCGACTGGACCATGCGCGACGTCCTCAACGGTCAAGACGGGCTGTACACGCTGATCTTGGAGAACCCCAACGGCAGCCGGGACGCCCAGGTGATCGGGTCGATCGTCGACTACCGCTACGCCCCGGACGATCCGGAATCGGCGTTGGAGGTGCTCACCGCGGCATCCACCCGGATCATTTCGCTGACCATCACCGAAGGCGGGTACCGCGACCCCGATGGGCCGGCGTTCGCGTTGATCACCGAGGCGCTCACCAGGCGGCGCGATCGGGGAATCGCCGCGCCGACAGTCGTCTCCTGCGACAACATCGAGAACAACGGTGACGTCGCCAGGCGCACTGTGCTCGCCGGTGCCGAACGCAGGGATCCCGCGTTGGCCGAATGGGTGGCTGAACACGTCCGGTTCCCGAGTTCGATGGTTGACCGCATCACTCCGGCAACGACTTTGGAGATGGCCGCGGAAGTGCGGCGCGACTTCGGCGTCGACGACCGGTGGCCGGTGGTGGCCGAACCCTTCACCGCCTGGGTGATCGAAGACGACTTCGCCGATGGCCGGCCGCCGCTCGAGCACGCGGGGGTGCTGATGGTCGACGACGTACGCCCGTACGAGCTGATGAAGCTGCGGCTGCTCAACGCTGGGCATCAGTGCCTGGCCTACTTCGCCCATCTGTGCGGCTTCCAGTTCGTCCACGAGGCGGCGCGCGATCCCCTATTCGCCGAATTCTTGCTGTCCTACTTCGACAACGAGGCGATCCCCACTCTGCCGCCCGTGCCGGGAATCGACCTGCACGAATACGGCCGCACTCTGGTCGAAAGGTTCGCCAACCCGGCCGTGCGCGACACCGTCGCGCGCATCTGCGCCTACTCGTCCGACCGCATCCCGAAGTGGCTGTTTCCGGTCATCTGCGACAACCTGGCCAACGACGGTCCGGTTCAACTGGCGGCCGCGGCGGCGGCCAGCTGGGCGCGCTACGCCGAGGGCACCGACGAATGGGGTAGGCCTTACGAGGTGGTAGACCAGCTCGCGGATTCGCTCATCCCGATCGCCCGGTCGCAACACCAGAACCCCGCCGCGTTCATTGAGGTGACCGCCGTGTTCTGCGATCTGGCACACCAACCACGGTTCGTCGAGGCGTATTGCTGGGCGCTGGATTCGTTGCACAGCAAGGGAGCTCGGGCGACGCTGGAGGCTTTGGTGCGATGACCCGCGGGCTGGTGATCGGCGAGTCGCTGATCGATATCGTCGACGGGCACGAGCATGTCGGTGGCAGTCCGCTCAACGTCGCCGTCGGACTCGGCCGGCTGGGCCGCGAGGTCGACTTCCTGACCCACATCGCCGACGACCCGCATGGCCGGCGCATCATCGACTACGTGAAAAGTGCTGGGGCACAGCTTGCCCCGGGCAGCACCGCGGCTATTCGGACACCGACCGCGGTAGCGACCCTCGCCGCGGACGGATCCGCCACCTATACCTTCGATCTCGACTGGCGGCTCTCCGGCACACCTGAGGTTCCGCCGCCATTGTTCGTGCACACCGGGTCCATCGCCGCCGTGCTCGAGCCGGGCTGCTTGGCGGTCGCGGCGTTGATCGACACCTACCGCGTCTCGGCCACGGTCACCTTCGACCCCAACGTGCGGCCGTCGCTGATCGACGACCGCGATCTGGCCCGTGCGCGGATCGAGCGCCTCGTCGAGCACAGCGACGTCGTCAAGGTCAGCGACGAGGACCTGCGCTGGATCGACCCCGATCAGGAACCGGAGCGGACCGCTCGAGGCTGGCTGGCTTCGGGACCGGCGATCGTGGCGGTGACGATGGGCGCCCGCGGCTCGCTGGCGTTGTGCTCGGCCGGCGAGGCACGCGCGGCCGCCAGGCCCGTCCGGGTGGTGGACACCGTCGGCGCCGGCGACGCCTTCACGGTGGGCCTGCTCGATGCGCTCTGGGGAATGGAGTTGTTGGGCGCCGAACGCCGGTCCGCCCTGCGCAACATTCCGACCAATCTCCTGGCGGAAGCGCTCGAGGCGGCCAGCCTGTTGTCCGCCGTGACCGTGAGCCGCGCCGGGGCGGACCTCCCCCATCGCGCCGAGCTGCGGGCCCAGGCAAACCGGCCATAGCTTCCCGGCGGGCCTCGATGCGGTCACGAGCTGCGGCGCGACGGCCCGGCGTCCTGTTAGCCGGCGAACAGTATGGGCATACTGACTTACATGCGCTCCATCTGGAAGGGCTCGATCGCGTTCGGGCTGGTCAACGTCCCGGTCAAGGTGTACAGCGCCACCCAGGACCACGACATCAAGTTCCATCAGGTGCACGCCAAGGACAACGGCCGCATCCGATACCAACGCGTGTGCGAGGTGGACGGCGAGGTCGTCGAATACCGTGACATCGCCCGGGCGTTCGAATCCGACGACGGGCAGATGGTCATCATCACCGACGACGACATCTCCACCCTGCCCGAAGAACGCAGCCGCGAAATCGAAGTGCTCGAGTTCGTTCCCGCCGAAGAGGTCGACCCGATGCTGTTCGACCGGAGCTACTTCCTCGAGCCGGACTCCAAGTCATCGAAATCCTATGTGCTGCTGGCGAAGACGCTCGCCGAGACCGACCGCATGGCGATCGTGCACTTCACGCTACGGAACAAGACGCGGCTGGCAGCGTTGCGCGTCAAGGACTTCGGCAAACGCGACGTGATGATGGTGCACACCCTGCTGTGGCCCGACGAAATTCGCGACCCCGACTTTCCGGTGCTCGACAAGGAGGTCGAGATCAAGCCCGCGGAGCTCAAGATGGCCGGTCAGGTGGTGGAGTCGATGGCCGAAGACTTCAACCCCGACCGCTACCACGACACCTACCAGGAGCAACTGCAGGAGCTGATCGACGCGAAACTCGAAGGCGGCGAAGCCTTTACCACCGAGGAGCAGCCCAAGGAACTCGACGAGACCGAGGACGTCTCCGACCTGTTGGCCAAGCTGGAGGCCAGCGTGAAGGCGCGCTCCGGTAACGGCAAGGCCCCCGCCAAGAAGGCACCGGCCAAGAAAACCGCCGCGAAGAAGGCACCGGCGAAGAAGGCACCCGCCAAGAAGGCCGCGTCGAAATCCTGACGCGGAATCGCCGCGTACTCAGCGCCGCCGGGTCGCCAGGAACCGCGTCGCCGCCGCGATCAGGTTGATCACGGCGACGATGATGATCAGGCTCAGCGCCGCACCCCAGATGCGCAGGAAACCGGCGTGCTCGGGATTGGTGAGTTCGGTGTAGATCAGCAGCGGCAACGAGGCCATGTTGCCGTGGAAGATGTCGGTATTGATCGACCGGCTGTAGCCGACCAGCACCAGCACCGGAGCGGTTTCGCCGATCACCCGCGCTACCGACAACAGGATGCCGGAGACGATGCCCGGCATCGCGATCGGGAACACGATCCGCGTAATGGTCTTCCATTTGGGAACACCGAGCGCGTAGCTGGCCTCGCGCAGGTCGTCGGGGACCAACCTCAGCATCTCCTCGGCGGACCGCACCACCACGGGCAGCATCAGCAGGACCAGCGCCAGCGATACGGCGAACGAACTCTGCTGGAAGCCCAGGGTGGCGATCCAGAGGCTGAAGATGAACAGCGCCGCCACGATGGAGGGCACCCCCGCGAGCACGTCGACCATGAACGTCGTGAGGCGCACCAGCCGACCGGAACCGTATTCCACCAGGAAGACCGCGGTCATCAGGCCGAGCGGCACGGACAACAGCGCGGCCACCCCGGCCTGCACCACGGTTCCGTACAGCGCGTGATAAACGCCACCGGCGAACTGCTCCGGCAGAATCCCGCGCAGCGAGTGGGTCCACCACGTCGATCGGGTGACCGCGTACCAACCCCGGGCCACCACGACCGACAGCACCCAGACCAGCGGCACCAGCGCGACGAGGAACGAGGCGACGAAGAATATCGTCGCCGCGCTGTTCGTGAGCCGGCGCCGGACGCTGACGGGCCGGAACGCCTGGGTTTTGACCGGCCGGTCGAACACGTTTGCCGTCATCCGTTGACCTTCCCGCCGGCGATGGCGCGGGCCAGCGCGTTGACGACGAACGTCAAGACGAACAACGCGAAGCCCGCGGCGATGTAGGCCCCGGTGGGCAACGGTGCGCTGAATTCGGCTGCCGCGGAGGCGATCTTCGAGGCGAAGGTGTACCCGCCGTCGAACAGCGACCAATTCCCGGGGCGCGCGGCGGAGCGCAGAATGATCAGCACCGCCACCGTCTCACCGAGCGCGCGGCCCAGCCCCAGCATCGACGCCGCGATGACACCGCTGCGACCGAACGGCAGCACGGTCATCCGCACCACCTCCCATTTGGTGGCGCCCAGCGCTTGCGCCGCTTCCATCTGGATATGCGGGGTCTGCCGGAACACCTCACGCGAGACAGACGTGATGATCGGCAGGATCATCGCCGAAAGCACGATGCCCGCGGTGAAGATGGTGCCGCCGCCGGCCAGTGAGACGTTGCCCTGCTTGAACAGGAAGAACCAGCCCAGGTTGCGGTTGAGGAACGCCGCGATGGGCTCGATGTTGGGCGCCAGCACGAAGATGCCCCACAATCCGAAGATGATCGAGGGCACCGCGGCCAGCAGGTCCACGATCGCCCCGAACGGGCGGGCCAGCCGCTTGGGCGCGTACTGGGTGAGAAACACCGCGATCCCGACCGCGACCGGCACCGCAACCACCAGGGCGGTGAGCGAGCTCAGGACGGTCACCATCAACAGGTCGCGGATGCCGAACGCCAGCTTCCCCGGGTCGGTGGTGCTGAATTGGGCGCTGGTGAAGAAGTTCGCGTGGTTGACCCGTAGCGACGGAACGGCACGAATCAGCAGGAACAGCGCGATCAGCAGGATTGCGACCACGATCGTCGACCCGGCAGCGGCAGCCGTCAGCCTGAACAGCCGGTCTCCCCGCCGACCTGACGGCGTACCCAGCGACTTGAGCTCAGGTTTCTTGGGAGTCGACGGGCTGGCTACCGCTCCTCGGGTCACGACCACCTCAAATCACGTGATGGCGTTGATCGAAGCCGACAGTCTGGACTTGAACGAATCCGGGATGGGGATGTACCCATTGTCGGCCAGGCCACTCTGCCCCGCACCGATCGTACTTTGCAGGAACGCCTTCACCGCGGTGCCGACCTGCGAATCGGGATACTTCGAGCAGACGATCTCGTATGTCGCCAGCACGATCGGGTAGGACCCGGGCTGGGTCGGCTTGTAGAAGGAGAGCGTGTCGAGCACCAGGTCGTTGCCCTGCCCGCTGATTTTGGCCCCGGAAATTGTCCTGCCGACCGAGTCGGCGCTGATCGCCACCGCGTCGGGACCGGCAGACGTGACGACCTTGGCCATGTCCAGTTTCTGCGCCTGAGCGAACGACCATTCGTTGTAGGTGATGGATCCCTCGGTGGCCTTGATCGCCGCCGAGGTCCCGTCGTTGCCCTTGGCCCCCTCACCGACGCCGCCCTTGAACGTCTTTCCGGAGCCCTTGCCCCACGCGCCGTTGGAGGCGGCGTCGAGGTATTTCTGGAAGTTGTCCGTGGTTCCGGATTCGTCGTTGCGGAAGACTACGTGAATCGGCTCGGCGGGCAACGTCACGCCGGAGTTCAGCGCCGCAATGGCCGGGTCATTCCAGGTCGTGATGGCGCCGTTGAAGATCTTCGCCGCCGTCGGGCCGTCGAGGCTCAGGGAACTCAGGCCCTTGACGTTGTAGGTGATGGCGATCGGACCGAACACCACCGGCAGATTCCATGCGGGTGAGCCGCAACGCTGCTGCGCCGCCGCGTATTCCTTGGCGGCAAGTGGCGAGTCCGATCCGCCGAAATCGGTTTGGTTGCCGTTGAATTCACTGATTCCCGCACCCGAGCCATTGGCGGTGTAATTCAACGTCTGGCCGGAGCAGGCTTGTTCGAAGGCGTTGACGAAGCGCGTCATCGCGTTGGCCTGGGCGGTCGACCCGCTGGCCTTCAAGGTCTTCTTCCCGCCACAGGCGACCTTGCCCGACGACGACGCGCTCGTGGCGCTTCCGCCGCTGGCGTTGTTGTCACTTCCGCACCCCGACAACGCCAGCGCACCAGCGGTCACGACGCTCAGCGCGGCGCCGAATCGGTTGAGTTTCAAGTCACTTCCTAACGGTAGGGGTGAACAGGATTGCCGACGTTCTTCCAGCCGCTGCCCGGCGACCAGCGTCTCTCGCAGCAACGAAGCTAACAGCAAGAAGGTTAACGTTGGGCAAATTGCCGTCGGCCGATTGTCGCTGGCCAAGACGGCTTGCGGGGCCGCCGCATGCGGGTGCGGGGAGCTCACGAAATGGCGTCGATCGCTGCCGACAACCGGGACTTGAAGGACTCCGGAACGGGGATGTAGCCGTTGTCCGCCAAGCCGTTCTGTCCCGCGCCCACGGCGCTCTGCAGGAAAGCCTTCACGGCAGCCGCGACCTGGGGATCCGGATACTTCGAGCAGACGATCTCATAGGTTGCGAGCACGATCGGGTAGGAGCCCGGCCGGGTCGGCTTGTAGAAGGAGAATGTGTCGACGACCAAGTCGTTGCCCTCCTCGGTGAAGTCAGCACCGGCGATCGTCTTGCCGACCGAGGCGCCGCTGATCGCCACGGCGTCCGGGCCGGCCGACGTGACGATCTTGGCCATGTTGAGTTGTTGCGCCTGGGCGAACGCCCACTCGTTGTAGGAGATCGCCCCCTCGGTGGCCCTGACCGCCGCTGACGTGCCGTCATTGCCCTTGGCCCCCTCGCCGACACCGCCGTTGAATGTCTTTCCGATGCCCTTGTCCCAGGCGCCGTTGGCGGCGGAGTCCAGGTATTTCTGGAAATTGTCTGTCGTACCGGACTGGTCGTTGCGAAAGATCACCCGAATCGGCTCGGTGGGCAACGCGATGCCCGGGTTAAGCGCGGCAATGGCGGGATCGTTCCAGGCCGTGATGGCGCCCTTGAATATCTTGGCGGCCGTCGGGCCGTCCAGATTCAGCGAAGTCACACCCGTGACGTTGTAGGTGATCGCGATCGGCCCGAACACCACCGGCAAATTCCACGCCGGCGAACCGCAGCGTTGCCGCGCCGCGAAGTATTCGATGGGAGCCAGCGGCGAGTCCGACCCGGTGAAATCCGTTTGATTCGCCGTGAATTCGCCAATCCCCGCGCCGGAGCCGTTGGGCGTGTAGTTCAGCGTTTGGCCGGGACAGGCCTGTTCGAACGCCCTGACGAATCGGGTCATCGCATTGGCCTGGGCGGTCGACCCGCTGGCCTTCAGCGACTTCTTCCCGCCACAGCTCAGCTTGCCGGAAGACGTGCCCGGCCCCGCATTCGCCCCCGCCCCGTTTTCGTTGGTTCCGCAACCCGGCAGCGCCAGGACGGCAACGGTCAGCACACCTATTGCGGCGCGAAATCGATTCAGCCCCAATACGATTCCCATCGGGAAAGGTCGAGCATCATCGCCACCATTCAATAGCCGCTGCGCGCCGACCAAACGGTCAGCACTAAGGCTAGCGCCGGGCGGATGTTCTCGCAGTGGACGCGAAACGCGGCGAGGCCGGCCGGTTCCGGCGGTGAACCGGGAGTGGGCGCGGGGCGTTACATCGCTCCCTCCATATGCAAAAGTAGAACCTGTTCCAGAAATGCCGCATCCGAGACGGCGGGGCTTGCTACCGTGTCGGCTGACAACTTGGGCGAAGAGAGGCCGCAATGATCCTTGACAGATTTCGTCTCGACGACAAAGTCGCCGTCATCACCGGTGCCGGCCGCGGCCTCGGGGCGGCCATCGCGCTGGCTTTCGCCGAGGCCGGCGCCGATGTCCTGATCGCCTCGCGGACCGAATCGCAACTAGAAGGCGTCGCCGAACAGGTCCGTGCCGCCGGTCGGCGGGCGCACATCGTCGCCGCCGACCTGGCCCACCCCGAGGTGACCGCGCAGCTGGCCGGCCAGGCCGTCGAGGCCTTCGGGAAACTAGACATCGTCGTCAACAACGTCGGCGGCACCATGCCCAACACGCTGCTGACCACCTCGACCAAGGACCTCAAGGATGCCTTCACCTTCAACGTCGCCACCGCCCACGCGCTGACCGTCGCGGCGGTGCCCCTCATGCTCGAGCACTCCGGGGGCGGCATCGTCATCAACATCACCTCCACCATGGGCCGGCTGGCCGGACGCGGCTTCGCCGCTTACGGCACCGCCAAGGCGGCGCTGTCCCACTACACCCGGTTGACCGCCCTGGACCTGTGCCCGCGCATCCGGGTCAACGCGATCGCACCGGGATCGATCCTCACCTCCGCGCTGGACGTGGTCGCGTCCAACGACGAGCTGCGCGCGCCGATGGAGCAGGCCACCCCCATGCGCCGCCTCGGTGATCCCGTCGACATCGCCGCCGCCGCAGTCTATTTGGCTTCTCCGGCGGGCAGCTTCCTGACCGGTAAGACGCTGGAGGTCGACGGCGGCCTCACCTACCCCAATCTCGACATCCCAGTCCCGGATCTGTGACCCCCGACCGCTAAGGAGCCGTCATGGGAATACCCGTCGTTCAATTGGGCACCGGCAATGTCGGCGTCCACGCGCTGCGAGCGCTCATCATCAACTCCGAGTTCGAGCTCAGGGGCGTCTGGGTGTCCTCGGATGCCAAAGCCGGCAAGGACGCGGCGGAGCTGGCCGGACTTTCCGATCCGACCGGCGTGCTGGCCAGCACCGACCTGGACGCTGTGCTCGACACCGGACCGCAGTGCGCCGTCTACAACGCGCTCGCCGACAACCGATTGCCCGAGGCGCTGGAGGACTACCGGCGCGTCCTGGCCGCCGGGATCAATGTGGTCGGGAGCGGCCCGGTCTTCTTGCAGTACCCGTGGCAGGTGATTCCCGAAGAGCTCATCAAGCCCATCGAAGACGCTGCGCGCGAAGGGAATTCGAGCGTGTATGTCAACGGGATCGATCCCGGCTTCGCCAACGACCTGCTGCCGCTGGCGCTGGCCGGCACCTGTCAGAACATCCAGCAGATTCGCTGTATGGAGATCGTCGACTACGCCACCTATGACAGCGCCGCGGTCATGTTCGACGTCATGGGCTTCGGCAAGCCGCTCGATGACATCCCCATGCTGCTGCAGCCCGGCGTGCTCAGCCTGGCGTGGGGATCGGTGGTCCGGCAACTGGCGGCCGGCCTGGGCGTTTCGCTCGACTCGGTCGCGCAGGAGTACGTGCGCGTGCCGGCGCCGGAGGACTTCGACATTGCGTCCGGGCACATCCCCAAGGGCACCGCCGCCGCGCTGCGGTTCGAGGTGTTCGGCATGGTCAACGGCGACCCCGTCGTCGTTCTCGAGCACGTCACCCGGCTGCGCGAGGACCTGTGCCCGGACTGGCCGCAGCCCGCCCAGCACGGCGGGTCCTACCGCATCGAGATCACCGGAGAACCTTCCTACGCGATGGATGTCTGCCTGAGCAGCCGCAAGGGCGACCACAACCACGCCGGGCTGGTCGCCACCGCGATGCGGGTGGTCAACGCGATCCCCGCGGTGGTGGCTGCCCCGCCGGGGATAGTGACGACGCTGGACCTGCCCCTGATCACCGGCAAGGGCCTTTACCTGCCGGACTGAGCAGCGGGCGCGGCATGAAGCGCCGGCGCCATTGACCACCGAATGGTGGGGTGGCCTCCGGGTCCCCCGCGAGTCTTCGGCTAACCTCACTTTCTTATTCGGTCGTGTGAATCGAAGGGCGCCACGTTGACGCAGAGCAGCCAGGACTCGCTGAAAAGCAGTTGGTATCTGCTCGGGCCTGCTTTCGTCGCCGCGATCGCCTATGTCGATCCGGGCAACGTCGCCGCGAACGTCAGCTCCGGCGCGAAGTTCGGCTACCTGCTGCTGTGGGTCATCGTGGTGGCCAACGCGCTGGCCGGTCTGGTGCAGTATCTGTCGGCCAAGCTCGGACTGGTCACCGGACGCTCGTTACCCGCGGCCATCGGCAAGCGAATGAGTCGGCCCGTCCGGCTGGTCTACTGGGTCCAGGCCGAACTGGTGGCGATCGCAACCGATATGGCCGAAATCGTCGGCGGGGCAATAGCGTTGCGGATCCTGTTCGATTTGCCGCTGCTGGTCGGCGGCGTCATCACCGGGATGGTGTCCCTGCTGCTGCTGGCGATCCAGGACCGGCGCGGCCAGATCATCTTCGAGCGCGTCATCACCGGACTGCTGCTCGTCATCGCCATAGGCTTCGCGGCCAGCTTCTTCGTGAAGACGCCGCCGCCGGGGGCCGTGCTGGGCGGGCTGCTGCCGCGCTTCCAGGGCACCGAAAGCGTGCTGCTTGCCGCCGCCATCCTGGGCGCCACCGTGATGCCGCACGCCGTGTACATGCATTCCGGGCTGGTCCTCGACCGACACGGCCATCCGGCTGAGGGCGCCGCGCGACGCCTGCTGCTGCGGGTCACCCGGCTGGATGTGGTCCTGGCGATGGCCGTCGCGGGAACTGTGAACGCCGCGATGCTGCTGGTCGCCGCGATCAACCTGCAGCACCGCAACATCAACGCGTCCATCGAGGGCGCCTACTCCGCGATTCACCACACGCTGGGCGCGGCCATCGCGGTGCTGTTCGCGATCGGGTTGCTGGCCTCCGGGCTGGCATCGTCGTCGGTGGGCGCCTACGCCGGCGCGATGATCATGCAGGGGTTGCTGCACCGCAGGATCCCGATGCTGGTGCGCCGTTTGGTCACCGTGTGTCCCGCCCTGGTGATCCTCGCGGTCGGATTCGACCCCACCCGGGCGCTGGTGCTCTCTCAGGTCGTGCTGTCGTTCGGGATACCGTTTGCGGTCCTTCCGCTCGTAAAGCTGACCAGCGACCGGGACCTGATGGGCAGCGACACCAATCATCCCGTCACGACGGTTGTCGGCTGGGCCGTCGGCGTGATGATTAGTCTGCTTAACGTGGTGCTTATCTGGCTGACGGTGACCGGCTGAATGCCGGCCCGCCGGCATGCCTACTTCGCATATGGGTCGAACCTGTGCGTCAGGCAGATGGCGCTGCGGTGTCCCGATGCCGCCGATCCACGGCCGGCGGTCCTGTCCGATCACGACTGGTTGATCAACCAGCGCGGGGTGGCCACGGTCGAGCCGTGTGCCGGGAATCAGGTACACGGCGTGGTCTGGCAGATTTCCGATGGTGACCTGGCGACCCTGGACAGCGCGGAGGGTGTGCCGGTGCGCTACCGGCGCGACCGGCTGACCGTGCACACCGACGCCGGGCCGTCGCCGGCGTGGGTCTACATCGACCATCGGGTGACACCGGGTGCGCCCCGACCGGGCTACCTGCCCAAGATCATCGACGGCGCCGTGCAGCACGGGCTGCCGCAACGCTGGATCGACTTCTTGCGGCGCTGGGATCCCTCGCGCTGGCCCCGCCGGGCGTCGGTGTCGACGTCCGGGCCTGCGCCGCAATCGCTTTCAGCGTTGTTGAGCGAGCCTGGAGTGATCGAGGCGAGCCGATTGCGTTCGCGTTTCGGCTTTCTCGCCATTCACGGCGGCGGCCTGGAAGAAATGACCGACGTGATCGCCGAGCGCGCCGCCGCCGCCGTCGACGCATCCGTGTACGTGTTGCGGCATCCCGACCACTACCCGCACCATCTACCGTCGGCGATGTTCGACCCGGCCGAGTCGCGGCGGCTCGCCGAGTTCCTCGACCATGTCGACGTTGCGGTGTCGCTGCACGGCTACGGCCGCATGGGGCGCAGTACGCAGCTGCTGGCCGGCGGCCGCAACCGCGCCCTGGCCGCGCATCTGGCCCGGCACATTCAGCTGACCGGCTACCGGGTGGTCACCGACCTCGACAACATCCCGCCGGAGTTGCGGGGTTTGCATCCGGGCAATCCGGTGAATCGGGTGCGCGAGGGCGGGACCCAGCTGGAGCTGTCGCCTCGCGTGCGGGGTCTGAGCCCGCGCAGCCCGCTGCCCGGCGACGACGGCCTGTCGCCGGTCACCAAGGCGCTGATCCAGGGACTGGCGGAAGCGGCGCGTTGTTGGTAATTGTCCTTCGGTTGAACGGAGTTGTTGGTGGCCAGGGATTTTCGTTTCGGGATGAGCATGCGGTTCTTCAAGTCGCGCGAGGCACTGCTCGATAAGGCCAAGCGGGCTGAAGACGCAGGCTTCGACATTCTTTGTGTGCCAGACCATTTGGGTGCCGCAGCGCCCTTTCCGACGCTGACCGCGGTGGCCATGGTCACCACGAAGCTTCGGCTGAGCATGTATGTGCTCAATTCCGCGTTCTATAAGCCGGCTCTGCTCAGCAGGGATATGCAGGCCCTGGATCTGCTCAGCGACCACCGCCTAGAGATCGGGCTCGGCACCGGCTACGTCCGCGAAGAGTTCGAAGCCGCGGAAATCCCGTATCCCAGTGCCGGCGCGCGGGTCGACTACCTCGAACACATGACGAAGTACTTGAAGGAGCACCACCCGTCGACGCCACTCATCATCGCCGGCAATGGTGACCGGGTGCTGACCATCGCGGCGCGCAACGCCGACATCGTCGGGCTGACCGGCGCCAAGGTGCGCGCCGTCGATGACCCGTTCGCCGAACGCGTCGAATTCGTCCGCAACGCCGCGGGAGACCGGTTCGATTCACTCGAGCTGAACCTGGCGATCACGGCGATGCCGCGGGACGGCGAAACCGAGCCCGACCTCAAGCTGACGCGCACCTACTCCCCGGGGCTTTCCGATGAGGAGATTCTCTCCATGCCGTCGGTGCTCAGCGGTTCGCCCCGCGAGATCGCCGATACGTTGTCCGCTTATCGGGAAAAGTACGGGGTGTCATCCTTCACGGTGCAGGACAACAACATCGACAACTTTTCGAGGGTGATCGCGGAGCTGCGTTGAATGGTTAGCGGTTGCCGGTCAACTCGATCTCCAGAAGATCGTCGGCCCCCGTCACGACCCGTAACCCGAAGCGGCGGCTGACGTGCTCGATCGTGCCGCGGAGCCATTCGGCCTCGTTGCGTGCCGCACGCTCGAGCCGCATCCGGCGCACGCGCAGCGGAATCATCCGCAACGAGACCAGTTCTCCGGCAGCGGGATCCGTTTCGGTCAGGTACAGGAGTCTGAGGTCGCTGCGGAATGACTCGTGCCCACCGATGCCTTCGTAGTCGTCGATGACATCGCCGCAGCCGTAGAGGATGGGTTTGCCGCGGTAGATCTCGATCGGCCTGGGGTGGTGCGAGGAGTGACCGTGCACGACGTCGACGCCGGCATCGATCAGCCGGTGCGCGAATCCGACGTCACTTTGCGCAATGGCATAACCCCAGTTGGATCCCCAATGCACCGAAACGATCGCGACCTGGCCGTCTCGTTTGTGTGCCAGGACGTCCGCGGCCACCTCGTCGGCGGCGCCGCGCACCGATGAATCCCGGATCAGTCGTACGCCGGGCCGATCGTGGCGCGCCGCCCAAGACGCAGGAACGCCGGCCGACGGCATCGCCACCGAGCCCACCGTTACCCGGTTTCCGTCGCGAACGTCGACCACCGCCGGCTTGCGTGCGGCAAGCAGGTCGGCGCCGGCTCCGACGCCCCGGATTCCCGCACCGGTCAGAGCCGTCACGGTGTCGGCCAGCCCGTGGTGACCGAAGTCGAGGATGTGGTTGTTGGCCAATGCGCAGACGTCCGGCCGCACCGCCGCCAGCGCGGGCAGGTTGTCCGGGTGCATTCGATAACACACCGCTTTGCCGTGGGCGAATTCACCGCGGGCAGTGATCGTCGTCTCGAGGTTGATCAGCCGAACGTCAGGGGCGGCCTCATCGAGGAGCGTCAGCACCTCGCCCCAGGGCCAACGGGAGTCCACTGGTCGCGAAATCGGCCCATTCGCCCGCTCGGCCAACCGGACATATCCCCCGGCATCGCGCAGATACTCCTCACGCAATTCCGGATCGCCCGGATGGGGCAGGATCTGATCGACGCCTCGCCCGAGCATGACGTCGCCGCCCAATAACACCGTCACCACACCGGAGCCACGCGAGGAGCCCGGTGAGCGATCCGTCGCCACAGCGCCGACGCTAGGCGGCCGGAAATCGACGGCCAGGAGGCGTTGGTCCCCGCGGGAGTGGCCTTACGACCCTTCGGTGCGCAATAGGGTCGCGACACACTCGGAAGATGACGCAAAGGCATCGCGGTGGCGATTGCGGGCGGCCGCTGGCACAACGGCTGGCGTCGCTGCGTGGCGATTCGAGGCTGTTCGACGACCGCGGTGACGCCGGCCGACATCTGGCCGAGAGCTTGGGATCCTTGCGCGGTCAAGACGTTGTGGTGCTGGGCCTTCCGCGCGGCGGTGTGCCGGTGGCCTTCGAGGTCGCCAACGCCCTGCAGGCGCCGCTCGATGTGTTGGTGGTGCGCAAGCTCGGGGTGCCGTTCCAGCCCGAGCTGGCCTTCGGCGCGATCGGTGAGGGCGGGGTGCGGGTGATCAACGACGCCGTGGTGCGTGAAGCCCGCTTATCCGCGGACGAGATTGCCGCCGTCGAGGCCAAGCAGCGGACCGAGATGGCTCGTCGCTCGGACAGGTTCCGCAGTGGGCATCAGCGGATCCCGTTGGCGGGACGGACCGCCGTGATCGTCGACGACGGCGTCGCGACCGGCGCGACGGCCAAGGCCGCGTGCCAGGTGGCCCGCGCCGAGGGCGCGAGCAGGGTTGTGTTGGCGGTTCCGATCGGCGGAAGTGATGTGTTCGCACGATTCGCCGGATACGCCGACGAGGTGGTCTGCCTGCACACCCCGGAGTTCTTCTTCGCCGTCGGCCAGGGCTACCGCAACTTCACCCAGACTTCTGACGACGAGGTGGTCGCGCTCCTGGATCGCGCCCGCGACGGTTCTCGGGGGCCGGTCGGCGACGCCGCCTCGGCCGACCCACCGTTGCGCGACGAGGAAGTGCGGGTAAACGTCGGTTCGGTGTCGGTGGCCGGCCATCTGACGATCCCCGAGCATCCGGTCGGGGTGGTGCTGTTCGCGCACGGTAGTGGGAGCAGCCGGCACAGCCCCCGCAACCGTTACGTGGCCGACGTGCTGAACGACGCGGGTCTCGCCACGCTGCTGTTTGACCTACTCACCCCGGCGGAGGAACGAAACCGCGCCAACGTGTTCGACATCGAGCTGTTGGCGCGACGGCTGGTCGACGTCACCGGCTGGCTCAGCCGGCAACCGGACACCGCCGCGCTGCGGGTCGGCTACTTCGGCGCCAGCACCGGCGCGGGCGCCGCCCTGGTCGCCGCCACCGACCCCCGCGTAAATGTCGCGGCGGTGGTGTCCCGGGGCGGGCGGCCGGACCTTGCGGGCCCGTTCTTGGCCAGGGTTCACGCGCCGACGCTGCTGATAGTGGGCGGCAACGACGACGTGGTGCTGGAATTGAATCGGCAAGCGCGGGCTGCCATCCCGGGCAACTGTGAGCTCACCGTCGTGCCGGGCGCCACCCATCTCTTCGAAGAACCCGGGACGCTCGAGCGGGTCGCGGTGCTGGCCCGCGAGTGGTTCATCGACCACTTGTCTAGCTCGGCGGCACGTGCTCCCCGGCCCGCGGGCACTCGTCGGGTAGATGGATGAGTACCGCGTCGTCATCGGCCGGCGCGGCTTGGCCGCGGCGATGCGCAGTCAGGTAGAGCCATCCCGGTCCGATGGTTTGTTTGCAGCGGGCGCATTGTGGGTCTGCGGCCATTGCTTCCTCCCTTCCCGGAGTCACGATCCCGGTTGCCATTCTCCGCGTCTTGGGCCGTCGTGGGCCGTCGTTTGAGGACATCGGTTGCCGCGTGGCGTGATTCGGGGCGTCCCGCGGTGCAGTCCGACGCGAACGGCATTGCGAGTCGGGTAAACCATTGAACCGCAAGCCGACACAGGGCGGCTGGCGGGGAACCGAGCCCGCAGGGGCCGGCCCGCTGCCAGGCCAATTGACGCAGGAGTTGACTCAAGACATGACTTTCGACTCTCGCCGGCACCGGGTCAGCCGCGCAGACTGCAGAGCATGACCACATCTGACGACACCGCCCAAACCTGGCGCGACGTGGCCGATCAGCTCACCGCCGCGCAGATCGCTCAGCTCGAGCGCCTCGAACGCGACGAACCGCGGACGCTGCTGGAAATGGCGCGCCAGTGGGCGGCCAAGAACGTGTCCGCCGGGATGCCGTTCGACGCCATCGCACCCCCCGACGGTGCCGTTCGCACCTTCGACTGGCAGCTCGACAGGAACTGGTTTCGCGACTTTGAGGGCACCACTCGCCGAGGCGGGCGGGCGCGCGTTCAGATCTACGGTCGACAGCAGGTCGACGGCTCGACGCGACGGTGGATCGCCGTGCACGCCCGCCACCTGGATGCGCTGGACGGGATCGCCGCACGCGAACTCGCCGCAGCGTTGACGGATGCGGCCGACGAGATCGAACGGCTCAGCTGATGACGTTTCGGGTAGAAACTTCGGGCCCTACCCCTCCATGAGACGACTTATATTGCAGCAGAACAGGTATGGAGGAACGACGGACACATGGCAGGCATATCGTGACTTCTCACTACGAGACCGGCCCTGCAGCCGGCGAATACAGTGTCGAGGACGACAACCAGCTTCAGCCCGAGGACACCCTGATAGATCGGGGTGTGGACGACGTCCTCGACGAGGGGTATTCGCCACCCGAGCGGCCTTACGGACGAGGCGCATTCGGCCCGGGTGAGACCATGGATCAGCTGCTCGCGGAGGAAGAGCCCGACCCGGCAGCTCGCATCAATGTCCCGCTCGACGAAGCCGAGCAGCAACGCTCCGATGCATCCGAGCGCGAGTTCGAATTCCCCCAGTGGAGCGAGGTGGGCCGCGCCCGAGCCGGCCGCCTTGTCGCGCCGGACGAGGGATTCGGCGGCGACTACGAGGATGAATTGGTGGCTTCGGACGTCGGGCTCGACGGCGGCGCGGCGTCCGCCGAGGAAGCCGCCATGCACGTCATCGAAGACGAGGACTGACCGAACCGGCGAGTCCGGCGGCTAGCTCTTGACTACTCTCGCCGGCTGACACCCAACCGCGCTGAGCGACCGCTACCGCGGACGAGGCGTGGAATGGCAATGGTCGCCATGAGCAGACCCGCTAAACTCACGGCGTCAGGACGCTAGACGCACCTTATGTACGCCTGCACGGATGCGACTCGGGGTGCGGTCGGGTGTTCGCAGACGGCCCGCCCTCGTAGCTCAGGGGATAGAGCACGGCTCTCCTAAAGCCGGTGTCGCAGGTTCGAATCCTGCCGGGGGCACAGGCGGGAATCCGCAGATCAGAGGCGGTTTTCGGGCCACAAAGGAGCGACAATCGTGCGATCATCGTGCGATGGTTTCTCGCGATCATCAGCGCCAGCCAGCGGATATTTCGGCGTGCCTGGCCACGGAATCGGCGTGGACTCGACTCCCAGACCACCGATAAGCTGGACGCCGAGCGTGGCACAGAACGACCACAGGCGGGTATGGGCCAGCACATGGATCACTCTCTTTCTCTCTCGAAGGACGACATAGAACGAGCCTGGGTCCGCGCCAACCAGGCCCGAGAATGTGCCGAGCGAACAGTGCGCGACTCAGTTGCAGCTCTTGAACCTGCCGCCGCGTTAAGGGCAAAGAACGGCCCGGTGCCGCTAGGACACGTCTCTTCCCATTGCTTACGGTCCGCGGCCGGACACGCCTCCCGATGCACCCTGATCTACCAACGACACCCGCGATAATCGGCCCATGGCCTGGGAGTTGGTCGCCCCGGTGGCGGCAGCCGTGGCGTCGATTGCAGTCGGCGTCGGCGGCGTGTTCTTCACCTGGCTCACTGGCAGGCAGGGCCGCGAGCATGCCGAAGCGGTCCTCGGCCAGCAGTTGGCCCATGAGCGACTGCTAGCCAGCGAGGCGCGGGATCAGCAGCGGCTCGAACGGCCTACGTCGATCTGCTCGGTATGCCCCTTTGCGGCATAACGGAATGTCTCAACGCGCAAAGGAGCACCTCACCGCTCCTGGATGATCGGATGCAGGGCCACTGAGGCGCTGTCCACATCGGCCCTCAGTCCCTTGCACGACGGATGCCGCAATGTGATGCCAGAGTCTCGGTACTCAATGGCCCCGACCACTTCGGCATTGGCCCGCCGCGCATAAGTGGCGATCTCCGAAGGCATTTCGGCGAATAGGGATGTAATGCGCTGTAACGGCTGTAGACACTTAATGAGTCATCGTCGCTCTGCGGCGCTGAGGCCGGTTCCGACCACTCCGCAAAATTGCAGCCGTCCTTGTGAGGTGTAGGCGCCGACGAGGAGCGCGCTGACGGTCTGCCAGTTGACGCCAACGCCTGGTACCCATCCTCCGACGATGAAGTCGCCACGTTTACGGTGCGGTGTCTTGATCCAGTCCCGTGATCGCACTCTCGGCGTGTATACGGAATCAAGGTGCTTGCACACGATCCCTTCGAGGCCCAACTCCGCCGTCGCGGCCAGCACCATCACCGAGTCCGTCACCGGGTCGACATCGGTCCAACTTCCGGGAATTGAAAGACACTGCTGCCGCTGCTCGACGCGATGTCCACTAAATCGGTTTCCGATTAGCGACATCGTCATGGCGGGTTAGCGCGAGGACAATCCCCCACCCGAGCCTTCCGGTCATCCGAGGTGGCGAACACCGTGACAAGGCAGGGCCGAGCCTCCCCAGCAGCGGTCGACGGTTATCGGCTCAGTGACCATGGGCTCATCGTGTTGGTGGCGAAGGACTCTACGTGATAGGTCGCTGTGACAGGAGGCTCACGGTATCCGCTCATCGTGAAGGGGTATCGATGAACAACAAATTGAACGCAGGCGTCGGTGCACTGTTAGTGGGCGTAGCCATGGTTGCCGCCCCGGTGGCTCATTCCGATCCGGGATGGGTGGCCGTTGCGGCCTCCGATCGTGAAGATCACACCCACTGGAGCTGGGGTCCAGCAAGCCAGGGCGCCGCGGAAGGTCAGGCCTTAGCCGCCTGCAGAAACACGGGCGGGCCAAACTGTCACGTCATTGCCTCCGGTACGCCGTGCTTGGCGCTGGTGGAGGACGCCGAAGACTATCACTGGGGAATCGCTGGCAACGCCGATGACGCCATGGCGAATGCAAAAGCACGGGCTGTGGGGGAGTTAACTATCGACGGCGTCCACTGCATCTGGGACATAGCGCGTGGCTGACAAAGGTTTCGGGTGTTGTGCCTGAGGCTTAAGGGATGTCGCGTTTTCAGTTGCTTTCGGATGCTCGGTGGGCGTTGATCGAGGATTTGTTGCCAGTGCGGACCGGCACGCGGGGCCGTTTCGGGATGCCCGGCAATTGGTGGAGGCGTCATTTACCGGTATCGGTGCGGGATCGCCTGCCGGGACGTGCCCGAGGTGTTCGGGCCGTGGCAGACGATTCGGACCTGGCATCGCCGGATGAGTGCTGAGGGTATTTGGGATCAGGTGCTGGGACGGTTGCTGGCTGATGCCCAGGAGGCGGGCATCATCGATTGGTCGGTGGCGGGGGATTCCACGATCGCTCGTGCGCATCAGCACGCCACGAACGTCACCCGCCCACACCCTCGGCGGCGCCGGCGTCCACCGCCGAGCGCATCCGAGCCCGGCGCCTGGCGGGGGGCCAGCTGACCAAGGGGATAACCGCCCCATCGTTTATTCACCGTTTACGATCGGGAATCGGCGCGAACTACCGGCAATCGTTGCTAACACTAGAGCGTCCAAACCATTGCAGCCCAACCAATAACGGCAACTAACGAAACACGCTGGCTGATAAAGCCGGTGTCGCAGGTTCGAATCCCGCCGGGGGCACTCACGGGTGTGTATGACGTCGGCCGATGGTTGACATTTTGTCTTCGGGTGATGCCTGACAGTGTTTCGGTTGATGGTTGACAGTTACTTCGGTTGATCCTTGACGCTCCCTAGATGAGGGAGTTGAGCGTGGCCGAGCAGAGGTATCAGAGCGCTCAAGGGGTAATCCCGTAACCTTCGCCGTCGTCGGCCAGGTAGGTGACGTCGTACCAGCGTCGAGGCGGTTGGGCGCCCGTTTCGTACTCCTCGGTCGCGGTTGCCCGCGCCAGCCGAACGTCCGTCAGAAGCGGATTATGCACGCGGATATAGTCTTCGAGTTCAGCAAGTAGGGCATCGCCCGTCAGTGTCGCGTCCGCGAGCGCCTTTGCTTCACGCTTGGCCCAACTCACGCATATATATTGCCCCGGCCGTTGCGGCCGGCGACGCGCTGGGTTATGTGGCCATCCGTCCGTCGAGCAAGATGCCCAACCGGACGGCGCCATCCCTTCGGCGCACGCCCTCGATGCGCACCTCGATGTCTGGCCGCCGTGGCTTACTGGCGGTCGAGGTGGCCGGGTTCTCGAAGGTGATCATCGCCGATCTCCTCTCTCACTAGAGCCCCACTTCATTCAGGGTGCGCCTGCTTTGTTGACTATTCGGGGTGCGACACGATCACGATTAGGGCAAGACGGTGTGCATCAGCATCACGTCATATGCCGACCACAGCGACAGGTTGAAGTACAGGTCCCGCCCCGACGACCAGGGGTGGATCATCGGCGCATAGATGCCGCCGGGCATCGAGAAGGCCGACACGAGCGGTTGCTCGGGGCTCCACGGTCCCTGCGGGGCCGGCGCGGTGCGTGCGACCACGTCGTTGCTGCCGCCGTTGGTGTAGAGCACCAGATACTGCTTTAGGTAGTTGTTGTATTGGGCCGACATCTCGCCCACCGGGCCCGGGAAGATCGGCGTAGCCGCGCCCGGGTTGTTGGGAACCCAGCGGCCACCGTTGTCGCCGTTCCAGTACTGGTACTTGGTCACGTCGGGCAACTGACCCGGCGGCACCCGCGACAGGAATGCCGCACCACCGCGTCCCGACGGGGTCCCGAACTGATACAGGTAACCGTCGTTGCCTTTCATGAAGGCACCCATTTGGAAGTTCTCATTGCCGGGCGTGAATCCGGCTCCCGGGATGGCGTCCGCGGAGGCCGTGCGGATCGAGGTGGGAAAGATCCCCCAGTTCTGGCCGTTGTCGTTGGACCGCGCGATCGCCGAGTAGTTCGTGCTCCATTCGCCGTCTCGGCCCCACTGCCGGATGGACATGTAGCTCATGTACTGCGTCCGGCCGATCGAGATGCCGGCGGTCGGAATGATCCCGGTCTCGTGGGCTGCCTTGTGGATGGTGTTGACGACCTGCTTGGACAGGTTCGTCGCCCACACCGGTGAACCGGAGTACCGGTCGTTGGGGATGCCGTCCGCGATGTGGATTCCGTGCGACAGATCCCGGTCCGAGCTGCGGAACAGCGTGTTGTAGCGCCATTGTTGACCCTTGACTTTGCAGTAGCCGAAGGTGTCGCCAAACGCCATCAGGACCTGGCGGTTCATGGGATCGCCGTTGTCCCAAGCGATACCGAGGTCGGTACCGGAAATGCTGAAACGCTGCAGCGTCTTGTTCGGGCCGTCGGGTCCGGTCACCCAGTCGACGAGCGACGTCGGCGCGCCCGCGATCGAGGGAGGTGGTGGTGGCGCCGGCTGTGGCTGCGGCGGTGGGACCGCTGCGCCGTTGGGCTGCAGCTGACCGGCGTTCGGCGGTTGCGGGAGTCCGGGGACGGGAGGATTCGGCCCGGGCGGTAACACCTCCGCTTGCGGTCTCATCGGCGCGGCCTGTCGTGGGATCGCCGGCTTGAGAAATGAGGAGATCAGCGGCCCCAGCTTGGGCAGCGGGGCCTGGTCATTGGTATGGGTGGGCCTGCGCCCGGTCGGCGGTTGGACGACCGGCTGGGGTGCGGGCATCGCCGGCTGCGCGGCGGGCGGGTCGATGTTCGCCTCCGGCGCGCCGCACGGGGTGGCGTTGGCCGACGGCGCTGGGCCGATCACGTAGACGAGTCCGACAGCGGCCGCCGACGCCATCGATAGCGACACACTTCGAAGAATCGCCGACATGTAACACCTTTCGAGCGGCGGGACACCGCATTGACGTCCGCAGTTGGCTCATGTGACGATAGTGAGTGGCGCGACTGTTGTGACTAGTGATGCAGCGATAGGTACGCATCCGTGACCGTGTCGCAACGCAGGCCCGGGCCAGGTACGCTCCGATCCGCCAGCACACTCATCGCCGCCCAGAGAATGCCCGGTTTCGGCACACGGCCTGCGCGGCGGCCACGGGTGGGCGGCCGCCAAGGAGGGCGATCGATGAGTGTGCGTGATGGCCTGCGCGCCAACCTGTCCCAAGGCCAGGCGTATCTGCGCCGCGTGGTCGCCGCGTCCATGGCCGGCACGGTGGTGGAGTGGTACGAATTCTTCCTCTACGGCACGGCGGCAACCCTGGTTTTCAGCAAGGTGTTCTTTCCCCGTGGCGGTAACGAACTCGACGCAATCCTCGCCGCCTTCGTGACCTACGCGGTGGGTTTTGCCGCCCGCCCGCTCGGTGGCCTCGTCTTCGGCCAACTCGGTGACCGGTACGGCCGCAAGAAGTTGCTGCAGCTCAGCCTGCTGCTGGTCGGCGTCTCCACCTTCGCGATGGGCTGTCTGCCCACCTTCACCCAGATCGGATACTGGGCGCCCGCGTTGCTGGTGGTGCTGCGATTCCTGCAGGGCTTCGCCGTCGGCGGCGAGTGGGGCGGGGCGGTGGTGCTGGTTGCCGAGCACAGTCCGAACTCCAGTCGCGGCTTCTGGGCCAGCTGGCCGCAGGCCGGCGTGCCCGGCGGGAACATGTTGGCCACCGTGGTGCTACTGGTTCTTACCTCGACACTCTCCGATCCGGCATTCCTGAGCTGGGGCTGGCGCGTCGGCTTCTGGCTTTCCGCGATCGTCGTTCTGATCGGCTATTACATCCGCACCAAGGTGACAGACGCACCGATCTTCTATGAAGCGCAGCAACGGTCCGAGCTGATCAATCACACCCGGATCGGTGTCGTCGAGGTGTTGAAGCGTTATCCCCGTGGCGTTTTCACCGCCATGGGTATGCGGCTCGGCGAGAACACCATGTACTACCTTGTCGTGACCTTCTCCATCACCTATTTGAAGGTCCACGTGCACGCCGAGACCAAGACCATCCTCTGGTGGCTGCTGGTCGCGCATGCCGTCCACTTCGTGGTCATTCCGCTGGTCGGGCACCTCAGCGACCGGTTCGGCAGGCGCCCAATCTATTTCATCGGCGCGATCAGCGCATGCACGTGGGGTTTTTTCGCATTCCCGATGATGAACAGCGGGCGCAACGGGATCATCTTGTCGGCGATCGTCCTCGGCTTGGTCATTCACGGCCTCATGTACGCAATCCAGCCGGCGGACATGGTCGAAATGTTCCCCACCCGGATGCGATATTCGGGGGTGTCCCTGGGCTACCAGGTCACCTCGATTGTGGCCGGTTCGCTTGCACCCATCATCGCGGTTCGCTTGCTCGAGACCTACAAGTCCGCGGTGCCCATCTCCTGGTACCTGGCGGCCACCGCCGCGGTGAGCGCCGTGGCCGTCCTCGCCGCTGCTGAGACGAAGGGCATCGACTTGGCGGCGATCGACTTGGACGACGTCCGCGTTCCGGGAGGTCGATCGGACGGGCCCGAGCCCACCGAGCTCGTCGAAGGCGCCGTTTAACGCGCACGACGGCTTTAGACGCAAGCCGCATGTTTGTTCGCCGCCGTACGGGGCAATGTTCCATGAGAGGCGAACGCGTCGGCCGGCCTTCGCGTACGCCTAGGTCCCGTCGGTTCAGCCCGAGAGCCGACGGGGCCGCCCCATTTCGGGGCTGCTTTTCGATTAGGGCGCTCGCGATACGCCTCAACGACGAGGTCATCCAGGAGTACCGTGCGGCGTATGAATGGCTCGTCGGGTGTGTGGATCCTGGGCGGTTGGCAAACCGATTTCGCCCGCAACCTCACCAAGGAGGGCCGCGATTTCGCCGCCCTGACCGTGGAGGTTGTCGAGCGCACGCTCGCCGCGGCCAGCGTGAACGCGGCCGACATCCAAGTGGTCCACGTCGCGAACGCCTTCGGCGAGATGTTCGCCGCTCAGGGCCACCTGGGCGCGATGCCGGCCACCGTCTGCGCCGACCTCTGGGACACCCCCGCCTCCCGGCACGAAGCGGCGTGCGCGTCCGGCAGCGTCGCAACGCTGGCCGCGATGGCCGACCTGCGGTCGGGCGCCTACGACACGGCACTGGTGGTCGGGGTCGAGCTCGAGAAGACGGTGCCCGGCGACACCGCGGCCCGGCACCTGGGCGCGGCCGCGTGGACGGGTCACGAGGGGGCCGACGCGCGTTACCTGTGGCCGTCGATGTTCGCTCAAGTCGCCGATGAATACGACCGGCGCTACGGCTTGGACGACGCACACCTGCGGGCCATCGCGCAGCTGAACTTCGCCAACGCGCGGCGCAACCCCAACGCCCAGACGCGCGCGTGGACCGTCCCCGACCCCATCACGGACGACGAGGCAACCAACCCCATCACCGAGGGCCGGTTGCGGCGCTTCGACTGCAGCCAAATGACCGACGGCGCAGCGGGATTGGTTCTAGTCGGCGATGCCTACCTGCGCGGCCATCCCGATGCCCGCCCGATCGGCCGCATCGAGGGCTGGGGGCACCGAACGGTGGGGCTGGGTCTGCGGCAGAAGCTGGACCGGGCCGCCGATGACCCCCACGTCCTTCCGCACGTGCGGGCCGCGGTACACGACGCGTTGGCCCGCGCCCGCATGACCCTCGACCAACTCGACGGGTTTGAGGTGCACGACTGCTTCACTCCCAGCGAGTACCTGGCCATCGACCACATCGGGCTGACCGGCCCAGGTGAGTCATGGAAGGCCATCGAAAACGGGGAGATCGAGATCGGCGGCCGGCTGCCGATCAACCCCAGTGGCGGGCTGATCGGCGGCGGCCATCCGGTCGGGGCTTCCGGCGTGCGCATGCTGCTCGACGCGGCCAAGCAGGTCAGCGGTGCGGCAGGCGATTATCAGGTCGAAGGAGCCAAGACGTTCGGCACCCTCAATTTCGGCGGCAGCACCGCCACCACCGTCAGTTTCGTCGTCAGCACGGCAGAGAGTGTGTGACATGGATGTTGAGATTGTCGGTAAATTCCTGTCCACCCTGCCCGAAGACGACGACCACCCGTACCGGACCGGGCCGTGGCGTCCCCAGACCACCGAGTGGGATGCCGACGACCTCATCGCTGTGGACGGGGAAATCCCGCGCGACCTGGACGGCATCTATCTGCGCAACACCGAAAACCCGCTGCATCCGGCGCTGAAGACCTATCACCCGTTCGACGGCGACGGCATGCTGCACATGGTCGGCTTTCGCGACGGAAAGGCCTTCTACCGCAACCGTTTTGTCCGCACCGACGGCTTCCTGGCGGAGAACGAAGCCGGCGAGCCGCTGTGGCCGGGGCTGGCCGAGCCGGTGCAATTGGCCAAGCGCGAGCACGGCTGGGGGGCGCGCACCCGGATGAAGGACGCGTCGAGCACCGACGTCATCGTGCACCGGGGCGTCGCACTGACCAGCTTCTACCAATGCGGCGACCTCTACCGGGTCAATCCGTACTCGGGCGAGACGCTGGGCAAAGAGAGCTGGAACGGGCGGTTCCCGACCGATTGGGGCGTTTCCGCGCACCCGAAGGTGGACAGCAAGACCGGGGAACTGCTGTTCTTCAGCTACAGCAAGCGAGACCCGTACATGCGGTACGGCGTGGTCGACGAAAACAGCGAGTTGGTCCACTACGTCGACATCCCGCTGCCCGGCCCGCGACTGCCACACGACATGGCGTTCACGCAAAATTATGTGATTCTCAACGACTTTCCGTTGTTCTGGGACCCCGCCCTGCTCGAGCACGACGTGCACCTGCCGCGCTTCTATCCCGACGTGCCATCGCGGTTCGCGATCCTCCCCCGCCGCGGCGGAACCGCCGACATCCGGTGGTTCGAGGCGGACCCGACGTTCGTGCTGCACTTCGTCAACGCCTATGAGGACGGTGACGAGATCGTCCTTGATGGCTTCTTCGAGGGTGATCCTTCGCCGGTGGACACCGGTGGTTCGAAGTGGGACAAGCTGTTTCGGTTCCTGGCGCTCGATCGCCTGCAGTCCCGGCTGCACCGTTGGCGTTTCAACCTGGCCACCGGGACGGTGCGGGAGGAGCGGCTGTCGGAGTCCATCACCGAGTTCGGCACCATCAACCCGGACTACGCCGCGGGCGACTACCGCTACTCCTATGCCGCCACCGGCAAGCCGGGGTGGTTCCTGTTCGACGGCCTGGTCAAACACGACCTGCGGACCGGAACCCAGCAGGAATTCCGCTTCGGCGACGGCGTCTACGGAAGCGAAACGGCAATGGCGCCAAGGGTCGGGGCCACCGGTGAGGACGACGGTTACCTGGTCACCCTCACCACCGACATGAACACCGACGCCTCCTACTGCGTGATCTTCGACGCCGCCCGGATCGCAGACGGCCCGGTGTGCAAACTTCAACTGCCCGAGCGCATTTCCAGCGGCACCCACTCGACGTGGGCGCCCGGCGCCGAGCTCCGGCGCTGGGATACCGCCGAGTCGCCGGCAAGCGCAATCGGGCTCTGATGGCCGCGCAGAATCCGCGCCGCACCACGCACTGGCCGGTGCAGCTGGCGTCGATCGGCGGCATCCGTTTCGCGCGCCGGTCGGCGAACTTCCAAGAGACGGTGCGGTTCTATCGCGAGCTGGTCGGGTTGCCGCTTTTCGAGACGTTCGGCGAGAGTTACGGCAGCAACGGCGCCATCTTCGGACTGCCCAGCTGGAACCTGACCATGGAGATCGTCGAATCCGTCGAGCCCGTAGCGGTGGACCACCACGAACAACTGTGCCTGTACTTCCCCGACCAGCAGGCGCAACAGGCGGCGATCGCGCGCCTGCAGGCGGCAGGGATCAAAGCCGTCGAACAGCACCCGTACTGGGCGGCGACGGGCGCCGTCACCTACCGCGACCCAGACGGTCGCGAGATCGTGTTCGCGCCCTTCGTGTTCGGCGTCAACGAGCCGAGCGACAGCTCCGCCTCAGGAACGCACGAGTTCCCTTCGCCCTGAAACCTCAGCGGCCGGACGAAGTCAGGGCCGCGATGACCGCCGCAATCGAGCACACCACCGCACAGATCGCCGCGACGACGCCGACGTACAGCCCATATTGGGCCGCTACCGGTGGATTGACGTTGAGCTTGTAGTACCACGCCATGAGCGCGACGATCAACAGCGAAATCACCAGCGCGGCAACCGAAGCGAGCCTGACGGATAGGCCGCGGCCGACCATCGCGCCGGTCACCAGCAGCGCCGAGGACAGCAGCACGATGAGCTGGCCCGCGCCGAACCCGCGCGGCAGTTCCAAGTTCCCGTGGGCGCCTCCGATGGCGTTGGCCCAGCCCCCGCCGTTGACCGAGGTCGTCAACCACGGCAGCCACGCGCTGGCCGAGATCAGCAACGCGAAAAGTGCCACCAGCCAACCAGGACGCAGCCGGCGATTCATGCAAGCGAGATTAGCCGACGTCCGACGGACCCGGGAACGTCACGCCAGCGTGGCGCTCGTCGGTCAGCGACGACCGCCGCCGGAACCGTTCATGCCGGGGTCGGGCCGGGTGAACACAGTGACGAAGTTCTGCAGCGACATGTCGATGTCGCCCCGCAGCGCGGCGGCGACGATCATGCCGATGGGCCCGAACAGCGCGGGGCCGCCGAGGTGGACGTCGAAGCTGACGATCGAGCCCTCTTCCGCGGGCTGAACTTTGGCCATCAGCTTGACCTTGACGCCGCCGACGCCGTCACCGTTGAGGGTCATCCCTTCCGGTGGCTTGTAGCGCACGACCGTCCACCTGATCCGGTTGTACATGCCCTTGACTTCGACGATCGACTCCACGACCGTGCCCTTGTCGATGCCGTCGGGCAGTTTGCTGCGCCATACCCGGTGAATGGTCAGCCAATCCTTGTACCGGGACAGGTCGGAGGCATGCTTCCAGGCCACCTCGGGTGGCAGCGGGACGTCGATGGATCCGGAGAGTTTCGCCATGAGCTCAGTTCTGGTCGTCGCCTTTAGCCGCGGACTCGGCCGCTTTCTTGGCCTCTTCCTGCACTTTATGGATGGTGTCGGAGTACTTGCCCTGCGTCTTCTCGTCGACGAATTCGCCGGCCTTGTCGATAGCGGTCCCGACCTTGTCGGCGTTCTGCGACAACAGGTCTTTGGCCTTGTCCAGGAATCCCATGTACCCGTCCTTTCCCCGCCGAAATCCTACTTGGCCCGGCCGTTAGCGCCACAGCCGCGGCTGCATGCCCAGCAGCCGTGCCCGGATCCACCACATCGCCTCGATGGCGCCGGCGCCCAGCAGGCCGATCCCCACCGCGGTCGAGGTCACCACGACATCGGAGGGGTCGAGCAAGAACGCCCGGCGGGCCAGCGGGATGCTGAAGATCACCACATAGGCCAGGCCGGAGGCGACCACCAGCGCGACCCGCCACCACTGGTAGGGGCGCGCGACCACCGCGAGTACCCACACCGCCGACATCAGCAGCGTGATCAGGGCCGCGGTCGACGCCTGCTCCTGTTGCTGGAACGTCGCGTGCCGGCCGTGATAGGCCAGCAGGTAGGACGCGAAAGTCGCGGTGCCGACGATGAGCCCGGAGGGCAGGGCCGAGCTCAGCACCCGCCGCACGAAGCCCGGGTAGGCGCGTTCGTTGTTGGGGGCGAGGGACAGGATGAACGACGGGATTCCGATGGTGAACCACGCCGCGATGGTGACGTGAATCGGCTGGAACGGATACAGCAGGGGATCGGCTTGGAGCGGTTTGGCAAACAGGCATTCGATGCCGACGAGCAGCGCCAGCAGCACCGAATAGACGGTCTTGGTCAAGAACAGGTTGGCGACCCGCTCGATGTTGCCGATTACCCGCCGGCCCTCGGCGACGACATATGGCAGGGTGGCAAACCTGTTGTCCAGCAACACGATCTGCGCGACGGCACGCGATGCCGGGCTGCCGGAGCCCATCGCGACACCGATGTCGGCATCCTTGAGGGCCAGCACGTCGTTGACGCCGTCGCCGGTCATCGCGACCGTGTGCCCGTGCGATTGCAGGGCGTGCACGATCGCCCGCTTCTGGTCGGGCCGCACCCGGCCGAACGTGGTGTGGGTGTCCAGTGCGTCGGCCAACTGCGCGGGCTCCGCCGGCAGCCGGCGCGCATCCATCGTCTCCCCGCGCAGTCCGAGCTTGTCGGCGACGGCGCCGACCGACACCGCGTTGTCGCCGGAAATCACCTTTACCGAAACATCCTGCTCAGAAAAATAATCCAGCGTCTCGGCGGCGTCCGGACGCACCCGTTGCTCGAGAACCACCAGCGCTACGGGGGTAACGCGGCCTGGCGCGTCCGGATGATCGACGGCGACGTCGCCGGTGCCCACCAGCAACACCCGCAAACCCTGCGCACCGATCCGCTCGGCCTGTTCGACCGCCGTCGACGCCGGGTCGAGCAGCACATCCGGCGCCCCGATCACCCAGTTGCCATTGTCCCCGAAGGACACCCCGCTCCACTTGGTGGCCGATTTGAAAGGCGCAGTGGCCGTGGCGATCCAGGGGGGTGGGCGCTGGTAGGTCTCGGCGATCGCCTGCATGCTCGCGTTGGGGCGCGGGTCGGCGGCGGCCAACGCCGCCAGCGCGTCCGCGACCCCGTCGCGCTGCGCCGCGTCGAGTTCTTCGACGGCCGCGACGCGCATGCCGTTCTCGGTCAGGGTGCCCGTCTTGTCCGCGCAGACCACATCGACCCGGGCGAGGCCCTCGATAGCGGGCAGCTCCTGCACCAGGCAACGGCGCTGCCCGAGCCGGATCACCCCGACCGCGAACGCGACCGACGTCAGCAAGACCAGGCCTTCCGGCACCATCGGCACCAGCGCGCCCACCGTCCGGAGCACGGACTGTCGCCAGCCCGCGTGGGTGGTGAAGAACTGGGTGTAGATAGTCAGCAGACCCGCCGGCACCAACAGGTAGGTGATGAACTGCAGGATACGGTTAATCCCATTGCGCAGTTCGGATTTGACCAACGTGAACTTGCTGGCCTCCTCGGCCAGCTTGGCCGCGTATGCCTCCGGCCCGACCTTGGTGGCGCGGTAGGCGCCCGTGCCGGCGACGACGAAGCTGCCCGACATGACCGCGTCCCTGATGCCCTTCGCCATCGGGTCGGCCTCCCCGGTCAGCAACGACTCGTCGACCTCCAGGTTCGCCTCCTCGACGATCTCGCCGTCGACCACGACTTGGTCCCCGGGCCCCAGTTCGATGATGTCGTCGAGCACCACCTCGGATGGTGCCAGGGTGCGCGTCCCGGACTGCCTGCGCACCAACGGTTTCGCCTGTCCGACGATGGCCAGCGCATCTAGCGTCTGTTTGGCACGGATCTCCTGAACCATGCCGACGACACTGTTCGCGATGATGAGCAGGCCGAACATCCCGTTGATCAGCGAGCCCGTCGCCAGTACGATCAGCAGCAGCACCCCAAGTATCGCGTTGATCCGGGTAAAGACGTTCGCCCGCACGATGTCCGTGATGCTGCGGGTGGCGCGTTCCCGGACCGCGTTGCTCTTGCCGTCAGCGACCCGCTGCGCCACCTCGGCATCGGTCAGGCCGGCGATCATCGGGCGAACGTTCCCAGCTTGTCCGAGTCGTAGTACTCCAGGTTCAGCGTGGTTCCCGCGAAGGTTGCCTTGGAAATCGTTCCGGGCGGGGCGTTTTCGTCGGTCAAACCGAAGGTGAAGGTGTCGCCGTCCCAGTGCGTCAGCCTGACCGTCCGGTTCTTGGGACCCATCGCCAGCTGGAGGGAACCATCGTGTTCGGTGACGACGGCCGGGCCCCAGTATTCGCTGGCATACACGCCGGCGTAGTCGCCGAGCGGCCTGGCCGGCGCCGGGTTGGCCGGTGGCTGCTTGCCGACCAGCGACCCCTCCGGGTTGTTCAGCCAACCGATCGCCTTCTTGTACAGAGCCGCCCAATCCTCACGAATCTGGCCGTACTGCACGAGATCCATGAATTCGGTGGTGAGCGTTTCCGGGATGCCGTAGGGCGCGCCGTTCGTCAGCGCGATGATGCCCACGTCCTCCGAGGGCATCACCACGAAGTTTGTCGCCGCCCCCAAATCGAATGCGCCTGAGTGGCTGTATTCGGTGCGCCCAGACGAGTCGACCGACGCGTTGAAGCCGTATCCGTAGAACCCGGCGCGCGCCTTGGGCGTCCTTGCGGGCGCGGAAACCATCTGCGGGCTGGTGGCGGCCAGCAGGGCCTCCGGCGACGCGATGCGCCGACCGCTGTAAGTTCCGTTGCCCAACAACATCATCAGCCAGTGGGCCATGTCGTTCACCGACGAGCTCACTCCGCCCGCGGGTGACTGCGGATCCGGATCGCGCTGGAATCGGGCCTCCCACTTGTCGGCGATCTTGATGTGATTGACCGCGTGGTTGGGCCGGGCGAGGAAGTCGGCGAACCGCGAACTGGTCGACGTCATCCCCAGGGGGCGGTAGAGCACCTCGTCGGACAGGTCCTCCCATGACTTGCCCGCCGCGGCCGCCACCGCCTCGGCCGCTGCGGTCACTCCATAGTTGGTGTAGGCGTAGCTGATTCGAAACGGGGCCAACGGCAGAAACTTCAGCCGTTCGAGGGTCTGTCGACGGTCGTAGCCCAGATCTTCGAGTTTGTCACCGGCGTGGTCGGGCAGCCCGGAGCGATGCGAATACAGGTCGGCGACGGTGACGTGGGCGGTGACGTAGGGATCGCTCAACGTGAACCACGGCAGCTTCGACGCCACCGGGGTGTCCCACGCGACGACATTGTCGCTGACTTCACGTGCGACCACCGTCGAACCGACCGACTTGGACACCGAGGCCAACTGAAAGACGGTGTCGGCGTCCACCTTGTTGTCCTGGGCCTGTCCCTTGGTCACATCCTTGATGCCGAAACCCTTGGCGTACAGTACGTTTCCCCCGCGGACGATGGCCACGGCCATGCCCGGGACGCCGGTGCCCTTCATCAGGTCGCCGACCATGCCGTCGACCTTGGCGACCGCCTCGTCGATGCGTCCGGCGGGGATCGCCAGACCGGACACCTCGTTGGGCGGTGCGTCAGAGAGCGCGGGCGGGCGGGATACCGGTTGCGCCGGCCCACATCCGGCTAGGCCCAGCAGCACCGTGGCAACGGCCGCGGCCGCGCGTTTCGTCATGGCGAAACTCTAACGTGGGGAAGCTGCCAGACCCCGAATCAGAGCCTCCACCAGGGATTCGATTTCGGCGGCGCCGCGCGATCGACGCGTTGGCCGGGGGCGGGGACCGCCACTTCGACCCGTTCCGGTTCCGCAGCGGCGAGCAAACGTTCGACCGGCTCAGCCCACGGATGGGGAGCCAGCCGGAACGTGCCCCAATGAATCGGCACGAGCAGTCCATCGCCGGTGAGGTCCAGGTGCGCCCGGACCGCTTCCTCGGGGTTCATGTGGACGTCCGGCCACGCGGTGTTGTAGGCGCCGATGGGCAACAGCGTCAGGTCGAACGGTCCATGGTCGGCGCCGATCTGCGCAAAGCTCTGGGTGTAGCCCGTGTCGCCGCCGAAGTAGGCGCGATGATTCGGACCGGCGAAGGCCCACGACGCCCACAACGTGGTGTTGCGGTCCAGGAAGCGGCCCGAAAAGTGCCGCGCCGGTAAGCAAGTCACGGTCAGCTCGTCGACCAGGCCGCTCTGATGCCAATCGAGCTCGACGATGCGGTGCTCCGGTATCCCCCAGGCGCGCAGATGGGCGCCGACACCGAGCGGCACGAAGAACGGGGCCCGCTGCGTGTGGGCCAGCGCGGTCACCGTGTCGATATCGAGGTGGTCGTAGTGGTCATGGCTGATCACCACCGCGTCGACGGCGGGCAACCCTTCCAATTGCACCGGCGGCGGGTGCAGCCGCTGCGGTCCGACGATGTCCGACGGTGAGCATCGGTCGCTCCAGACCGGATCGGTGAGCACCCGGTAACCGTCGATTTCCAGCAGCGCCGTCGAGTGACCGAACCAGCTGACGGCGAGCCGGCCGGGGTCACCGTCGAAGATCGCCGGCGCGGCCAACGGGATTGGCGCAGCCGGCCGGCTCACGCCCCGGCTGCCGATGAGCTCCCACGCGACCAGCCGCAGTTCTTCGCGATCCATCATGAGATTGGACGCGGGGTCGAGGTTGACGAATGCGCCGTCACGGTAGTTCGGTGACCCCTCCGCCACCGCCCTGATCGCGACGGGATGGGCGCCGAGGGCGGCAGGCGCGCCGTGCAGCGCCCGCACTACCCAGCCGCCGGCCGCCAGCGAAGCCGTGCCGGCGGCCAGTCGCAGCGCCCCCCGCAGCATGGCGATCAGGCCCCCTGGAACTTCGGCGGTCGCTTCTCGATGCGGGCGACCTGCGCCTCGATCACGTCCTGGCTCGCCCACGCTCTCTCGAAGAGCTCCTTGTGCACGGGCCCGGCCTCCTCGATGGCGCCGTCGTCGTTCAGCACCCGCTTGGCATGCTGAATCGCCAGCGGTGCCAGGCCGGCGATCTCGGTGGCCCACGCTTGGGCGTCGGCCAGCGTTCCGATGCGGTTGGCCATTCCGGTCTGCAGCGCCGCATCGGCGGTCAGCTTCTCCGCGGCCAGCAGCATCGCGCGGGCCCGCCCGTGACCGACCAGCGAAGACAACCGCCGGATGCTCCAGTTATCAAGCGCCAGACCGTATTTCGACGTCGGAAATTGAAAGAACGCGTCCGGTGCGACGACCCGCAGATCGCATTGCATGGCCAGCTGCAGCCCCGCGCCGATGGCGGGGCCGTTGATGGCGGCGATCACCGGGATCAGCGTGGTATCCATCACTTTGTGCAGCTCGATGAGCCGGTCCGGGTAGTCGGCGGCGAACGCGTCGCCGCTCAGGTCCGCGCCGGCGCAGAACGCGGTCCCCTGGCCGGTCAGCACGATGGCCCGAACGGAGCCGTCGCTCGCCTTCTGGAACGCCTCCCGCAGCTCCTCGACGAGCTGTGAATTCAGCGCGTTGCGGCGCTCGGGCCGCTGCAGCTCAATCGTCAGCACGGCTTCGGCCTGGGTAACACCGATCATGGCAGCCACCCTATATAGCCTCGTGTCGTGAGTCGTATCACGGCTGCTCAGCTGCGCGACGCGGTGCTCGACGAGGGCTCCTTCATCCGCTGGGACAGCGAGCCGCTCGGGGTGCCGGTCAGCGAGGCCTACGCGCAAGAGCTGGCGGACGCGCGAGCTGCCACCGGTCTGGACGAATCGGTGCTGACCGGCGAGGGCCGCATCTGCGGACGCCGGGTGGCGGTGGTGGTCTGCGAGTTCGGCTTCCTGGGCGGCTCGATCGGGGTGGCCGCGGCCGAACGGATCACCGCCGCGATGCAGCGAGCGACCTCCGAGGGCCTACCGCTGCTGGCTTCGCCCAGCTCCGGGGGCACCCGCATGCAGGAGGGCACGGTCGCCTTCCTGCAGATGGTGAAGATCGCCGCAGCCGTCCGCCTGCACAAGCAGGCCCACCTGCCCTATCTGGTCTACCTGCGCAATCCGACCACCGGCGGGGTGTTCGCGTCATGGGGTTCGCTCGGCCACGTCACCGTCGCCGAACCGGGCGCCCTGATCGGTTTCCTCGGGCCCCGGGTATACCAGCTGCTCTACGGCGAACCCTTCCCTGAAGGCGTCCAGACGGCGGAGAACCTGCAGCGCCACGGCGTGGTCGACGGGGTCGTCCCGGTCGGCGAGCTGCGGCGCACGCTGGACCGCGCGCTGACCGTCATCGCCGACCCACCCGAGCCCCTGCCCGCTACGGCGCCGCCCGAACCGCTACCCGACGTGCCGGCGTGGGATTCGGTGGTGGCGTCCCGCCGTCCCGACCGGCCGGGCGTCGGGCTGCTGCTGCGCCACGGGGCCACCGATCGGGTACTGCTCTCGGGCACCGGGCAGGGAGAAGCGGCGACGACCCTGCTGGCGCTGGCCCGTTTCGCCGGTCAGCCCGCGGTGGTGCTCGGGCAGCAGCGGGTGACTGGCGGGATGGTGGGGCCCGCGTCCCTGCGCGAGGCCCGGCGCGGCATGGCGCTCGCCGCCGAGCTGCGCCTGCCGCTGGTGCTGGTGATCGACACCGCAGGGCCCGCGCTGTCGGCCGAGGCTGAACAGGGCGGGCTGGCCGGCCAGATCGCCCAGTGCCTGGCCGAGCTTGTGACCCTCGATACCCCGACGGTGTCGGTGCTGCTCGGCCAGGGCAGCGGCGGGCCGGCGCTGGCGATGGTGCCCGCCGATCGGGTGCTCTCGGCGTTGCATGGCTGGCTGGCGCCGCTCCCGCCGGAAGGCGCCAGCGCGATCGTCTTCCGCGACACCGATCACGCCGCCGAACTCGCTGCGGCGCAGGGCATCCGGTCGGCCGAATTGGTGGCGTCGGGCATCGTGGACGCCGTCGTGCCGGAGCATCCCGACGCCGCCGACGAACCGGTCGAGTTCTGCCAGCGACTCTCGCGCGCCATCGCCGCCGAGGTGCAGGCGCTGCGCGCGCTGCCGGCCGGCGAGCGGCTGACGGCCCGCTTACAGCGCTATCGGCGCATCGGATTGCCCTGAACGGCGGCCGGGCGGCTCACGACACGTAAACCACGCACTCGACACGCCGCCAAACGTCACCGTGGTTTATGTCTCGCCAGTCAGTCGTCCGGTAGCCCGAGGTAGCGCTGAATGGTCGGGCCGAGCCAGTCGACGATTTCGTCGCGGGTCATCTCGACGACCGGTGGTAGCCGTAACACGAAGCGGCACAACGCCATCCCCAGGATCTGCGTGGCGATGAGCCCCGCCCGCACGGCGACTTCCTCCGACGGCACAAGCGAGCTGACCAGCGGCCGGATCTGGGTTCCGAAGATCTCCTGCATCCGTTGCGCCGCTTCGCCGTTGGTGGCGCTGGACCGCAACAGGATGACGAGCGCCTCGTCGCCCTCCCAGCGTTCGAGAAAGTGCCGCACCAACGACCGCCCGACCTGCGCCGGATCGGTCGCGGCGAAGTCGGGAAACCGCAAGTCGAACTCGGCCGCCGCGGCGAACAACTTGTCCTTGCTGCCGTAGTACCGCATGACCATCGCGGGATCGATCCCCGCGTCGGCGGCGATGGCGCGGATCGTCGCGCCCTGGAACCCGACCGCGCCGAACCGCTCGCGGGCCGCCGCCAGGATCACCGCCTTTGTCTCGTCCGACGACCTTCTCATGCCAACAAGTGTAGGCCAACAACTGTTGACATAGTTCGGTCGGCGCGCAAGCATGGAGGTATGCCAACAAGCGTTGACTAACCGATCTAGGGAGAGGAACGACCATGAGGGACACCGATGTCCTGGTGGTAGGCGCAGGCCCCACCGGCCTCACCCTCGCCGCCACACTGCTCAGCCGCGGAATTCAGGTGGCCGTGGTCGACAAGCTGGCGGAGGGCGCAAACACGTCTCGCGCCGCGGCGGTCAACGCGCGCACCCTCGAGGTGCTCGAGGAGCTCGACGTGGCCCGGCGCATGGTCAAGGCGGGGCTGATCGCGCCGCGATTCACCATGCGGCAGGGCCGGCACGTCTTGATGCCGGTCGACTTCAGCCAGCTGCCGACGGACCACCCGTATACCCTGATGCTGTCCCAGGCCGACACCGAGCGGCTGCTGCTCGAGCGACTCCACGAGTTGGGCGGTGACGTGGTCCGCCCCAAGGCGCTGAGCCGCATCAGCCAGGACGCCAACGGCGTGACGGCCACGTTCGACGACGGCGACACGGTCAGGTCCGGCTACGCCGTCGGGGCGGACGGCATGCACAGCACTGTTCGGACCCAAGCCGGAATCGGCTTCGCCGGTGGGGAATTCGCCGAGTCCTTCACGCTCGCCGACGTGCGGGTGACCGGCGAGGCGCCCCGCGACGAGGTGATCCTGTTCTACGCCAAAGACGGCCTGACGGTGCTGGCCCCGCTGCCCGGCGACATCTTCCGTGTGGTCGCGCCGACCGCGGACGCGCCGCAGCTACCGTCGGCGCAGTATGTGCAGGCGCTGCTGGACGGCCGGGGCTTCGGGCCGGGACAAACGGTCGTCACGGAGCTGGTGTGGGGGTCGCGGTTCCACATCCATCACCGCGTCGCCGACACCTACCGGGCCGGCCGATTGTTGCTGGCCGGCGACGCGGCCCATGTGCACAGCCCGGCCGGCGGCCAGGGCATGAACCTCGGGATCACCGACGCGGTGGCGCTGGCGGAGGCGCTCGCCGCCGTCCTGCGGGGCGGCTCGGACGCCGCGCTGGACGCCTACAGCGCCGCGCAGCGCCGCCGCGCCGAGCGGGTGCTGAAACTGACGGGACGGCTGACCCGGGTCGCGACCCTGCCCCGCCCGTTGCGGCCCCTCCGCAACACCGGAATGCGCCTGGCCGCAGGGGTTCCCGCGGTGCGCCGGCAGCTAGCGGTGCGGCTCAGCGGGCTCACCGTGGAGTGACCCGATCCCTCGGGGAGGCAACATCAATCAGACACCGGTCACCCCGGGCGCGAATGCCACTTCACACCAACCGATCTCGGGGTGGCCCGCCCATACCAACGGGCAGTCGCGGCCCAGCCTCGAAAACGTAACCTTTTAGGCATCGACGGCCCGGCCAGAGCACCGCCGCGATCAACAATCAGGCAAGATGGGCGGCATGGACACTGGTGGCATCTCACCCCGCGTCTTGGTCGTCGACGACGACTCCGATGTGCTCGCCTCGCTGGAACGCGGCCTGCGGCTGTCCGGATTCGAGGTCTCGACCGCGGTCGACGGCGCCGAAGCCTTGCGCAGCGCCACCGAGACGCGGCCGGACGCGATCGTGCTCGACATCAACATGCCGGTGCTGGACGGCGTCAGCGTCGTCACGGCACTGAGGGCGATGGACAACGACGTCCCGGTCTGCGTGTTGTCCGCCCGCAGCTCGGTCGACGACCGGGTGGCCGGGCTGGAGGCCGGAGCCGACGACTACTTGGTCAAACCGTTCGTGTTGGCCGAGCTTGTCGCGCGCGTGAAGGCGCTGCTGCGCCGTCGCGGCGCGACCGCGACATCCTCCTCGGAAACCATCACGGTGGGCCCGCTGGAGGTCGACATTCCCGGCCGGCGCGCCCGCGTCAACGGCGTCGACGTCGACCTGACCAAGCGGGAGTTCGACCTGCTGGCCGTGTTGGCCGAGCACAAGACCGCGGTGCTTTCCCGCGCGCAGCTGCTGGAACTGGTGTGGGGTTACGACTTCGCCGCCGACACCAACGTCGTCGACGTGTTCATCGGGTACCTGCGCCGCAAGCTGGAGGCCAATGGCGGTCCCAGGCTGCTGCACACCGTCCGGGGAGTAGGGTTCGTGCTGCGTATGCAGTAATCAGCTCGAGCGGCCAATGAATTTTCTGTCCCGAATCCTGACCCGTACGCCTTCGCTACGAGCGCGGGTCGTGGTCGCGACGGCCATCGGCGCGGCGATTCCCGTGCTCATCGTCGGCATCGTCGTCTGGGTGGGCATCACCAACGACCGCAAGGAGCGGCTGGACCGCCGCCTCGATGAGGCCGCCGGCTTCGCGATCCCCTTCCTGCCGCGCGGTCTCGACGAGATTCCGCGCTCGCCCAATGACAACGACGCCATCATTACGATTCGTCGCGGCGACCAAGTCAGGTCGAACTCCGACGTGACGCTGCCGAGGCTGGACGTCGACTACGCGGACGCTTACGTCAAAGGCGTGCGCTACCGGGTGCGGACGGTGGAGATTCCCGCGCCGGAGCCCACGTCGCTGGCCGTGGGCGCGACCTATGACGCGACCCTTGCCGAGACCAACAACCTGCACCGGCGGGTGCTGCTGATCTGTGGCTTCGCCATCGGCGCGGCGGCGGTGTTCGCCTGGTTGCTGGCCGCGTTCGCGGTGCGCCCGTTCAAGCAGCTCGCGCAGCAGACCCGATCGATCGATGCCGGCGACGAGGCGCCACGGGTCGAAGTGCACGGCGCCACCGAAGCCGTCGAGATCGCCGAAGCCATGCGGGGCATGCTGCAGCGCATCTGGGATGAGCAGATCCGGACCAAGGAGGCGCTGGCGTCGGCCCGCGACTTCGCCGCCGTGTCGTCGCACGAGCTGCGCACACCGTTGACCGCGATGCGCACCAACCTCGAGGTGCTGGCCACCCTGGACATGCCCGACGAGCAACGCAAAGAGGTGCTGAGCGACGTCATCCGCACCCAGTCGCGGATCGAGGCCACCCTGAGTGCCCTCGAGCGGCTGGCCCAGGGCGAACTGTCGACATCCGACGATCAGGTGCCGGTCGACATCACCGAGCTGCTTGACCGCGCCGCTCACGACGCGATGCGCATCTACCCCGACCTCGACGTGTCACTCGTGCCGTCGCCGACGTGCATCATCGTCGGATTGCCGGCCGGATTGCGCCTCGCGGTGGACAACGCGATCGCCAATGCCGTCAAGCACGGCGGCGCGACCAGCGTCCGCCTCTCGGCCGTCAGCTCGCGCGCCGGGGTGGAGATCGCCATCGACGACAACGGCAGTGGCGTGCCCGAAGACGAACGCGACGTCGTGTTCGAACGGTTCTCCCGCGGGTCGACCGCCTCGCATTCAGGTTCGGGCCTGGGGCTGGCGTTGGTAGCACAACAGGCCCACCTACACGGCGGAACCGCTGCACTGGAAAGCAGCCCGCTGGGCGGGGCGCGCCTGGTGCTGCGCCTCCCCGGCCCGAGCTAGCGCTTCCGGGCCGGCTCCGAATTGCCCAATGACACAGGACTTTTGCCCGTGCAGAGCATCAGTGTGGGGGCCAGCGCCCGGACCAGGGTCTTGTTCGCCGGCTGGGCTCAAGCCAAAGCCGTTCTTGCCGAGGGGGATTCGGCCGTGGGACGCGGCGCCGATGGCCCACCGCGAGTTCTTGCACGGTCCGGCGACGGGGAGCGGCGGTGCTCGTGCGCGCGTCCGCCCGGCAGCCGACGTGCAACCTAGCGATTCGACCCCCGCCGTGTCGGGCACACTGGAGCGATGGCCAACGGCAAGAAACCGACCGACAACGAAACCCTGGAACACATCCGCAACCTGGTCGCGCAGGAGAAAGCCCTGCGGGAGGAGCTGCAGCGCCGCGACATCTCCGAATCGGAGGAACACGACCGCCTGCGTCGGCTGGAGGTCGAGCTGGACCAGTGTTGGGACCTGCTGCGGCAGCGTCGGGCACTGCGCGAGACCGGCGGTGATCCCCGGGAGGCCGAGGTCCGTCCCCCCGGCGAGGTCGAGGGCTACCTGAACTGAGCCGTCACGCGCCAGACGTCGATGCCTTAGACGCCATAGTGATTGGTGGCGGTCACAACGGTCTGGTCGCGGCGGCGTACCTGGCTCGGGCGGGCCTTCGGGTGCGGTTGCTGGAGCGGCTGGGCCACGTCGGCGGGGCCGCCGTTTCGGCGCAGGCCTTCGACGGTGTCGGTGTCCGGCTGTCCCGGTACTCCTACCTGGTCAGTTTGTTGCCGCCCCGCATCGTCGCCGACCTGGGTGCCGCGGTACGGCTGGCCCGGCGGCGGTATTCGTCGTATACGCCCGACCCCGCCACCGCTGGCCGCGATGGGCTGTTGGTCGGCACGGCCGGTGACACGTTCGCCGCGATCGGCGCCGGCCCCGATCAGCAAGGGTTCGCCGCCTTCTACCAACGCTGCCGAATGGTGACCCAACGGCTATGGCCGACACTGCTGGAACCGCTGCGCACCCGCGAGCAGGCCCGCCTGCATGTCTTGGGGAGCGGTGACCGCGGGGCGGCGGCCGCGTGGCACGCGTTGATCGACGAGCCGATCGGGCACGCCATCGCAGCCGCCGTCAACAACGACGTGGTCCGCGGTGTGATCGCGACCGACGCGCTGATCGGAACGTTCGCGCGCCTCGGCGACCCGTCGCTGATCCAGAATGTCTGTTTCCTCTATCACGTATTGGGTGGCGGGACCGGGGACTGGCATGTTCCCGTCGGCGGAATGGGCGCGCTGACCGATTCCCTGGCAATGACCGCTGTCCGCCATGGTGCCGAAATCACCACTGGCGCAGAGGTTTACGAGCTAGAACCGGACGGCCTGGTGCGCTACCGCACCGGCGACCAGGAGCACCTGATCCGGGCCCGGTTCGTCCTCGCCGGTGTCACACCGGCGGTATTGGCGGGCCTGCTCGGCGAACGGCCGCCGACCCCCGCCCAGGGCGCACAGGTCAAGGTGAACATGGTGCTGCGGCGGCTGCCCCGGTTGCGCGACGACGGTGTCACCCCCGAACAGGCCTTCGCCGGGACATTCCATGTGAACGAGACCTGGACCCAACTGGACGCCGGGTATTCGCACGCGGCGGCCGGGCATATCCCGAATCCGCTGCCCTGCGAAGCCTACTGCCATTCGCTGACCGACCCGAGCATCTTGTCGGCCGACCTGCGCGAATCGGGCGCCCACACGATGACGGTGTTCGGCCTGCACACCCCGCATTCGCTGTTCGACGGCAGCTACTTTGGCGCCCTGCGAGACCGGCTGGCCGAGTCGGTCCTGGCCTCGCTGAATTCCGTTCTGGCCGAACCCATTCAGGATGTGTTGATGAGCGACGCTCAGGGCCGGCCGTGCATCGAGACGACGACCACCCTGGACTTGCACCGCACACTGAGGATGACGGCCGGCAACATCTTCCACGGCGGCCTGTCGTGGCCGTTCGCGGACGACGGCGATCCGCTCGACACGCCGGCGCGGCAATGGGGGGTGGCGACCGCGCACGAGCGGATCATGTTGTGCGGCTCGGGCGCCCGCCGCGGCGGCGCGGTGTCGGGCATCGGCGGGCACAACGCCGCCATGGCGGTGCTGGCCTCGCTCTGATTACCTCATCGGCGGCGAGGGTGCGTAGCCGCGCGCTTGGGGCGGCGTGTCTCCGTACAAACACGCACGCTCGCCGGTCGGAAAATACGCGCCGCTCTGATTAGCGCGCGTCGATCGTCTTGTAGTCGCGTTCGGTGTAGCCGGTGTAGATCTGACGCGGCCGGCCGATCTTGCTGTCGCCCTCGTCGTGCATCTCACGCCAGTGCGCGATCCAGCCGGGTAGCCGACCCAATGCGAACAGCACGGTGAACATCCGGACCGGGAAGCCGAGGGCCCGATAGATCAGCCCGGTGTAGAAGTCGACGTTCGGGTACAGCTTGCGCTCGATGAAGTAGTCGTCGGTCAGCGCCGCCTCTTCCAACTCCTTGGCGATGTCCAGCAGCGGGTCGCCGCCGAGCTTGGCCAGGATCTTGTCAGCCTGTTCCTTGACGATCCGGGCGCGCGGGTCGTAGTTCTTGTAGACGCGGTGGCCGAAGCCCATCAGCTTGACGCCCTCTTCGCGGTTCTTCACCTTGCGGACGAACTCGCTGACGTCGTCGCCGCTTTCGCGGATCTGGTCGAGCATCTCGAGCACCGCCTGGTTGGCGCCGCCGTGCAGCGGTCCCCACAGCGCGTTGATGCCACCGGAGATCGAGGTGAACAGGTTGGCCCGCGACGACCCCACCAGCCGAACCGTCGACGTCGAGCAGTTCTGCTCGTGGTCGGCGTGCAGGATGAGCAGCATGTCCAGCGCCCGCACGACTTCGGGGTCGGCCTGATAGGGCTCCGCCGGTAGCCCGAACGTCATGCGAAGGAAGTTCTCCACCAGCGACAGCGAATTGTCCGGGTAGAGGAACGGCTGCCCGACGGACTTCTTGAACGCGTACGCGGCGATGGTGGGCAGCTTCGCCAGCAGGCGGATGGTCGACAGCTCGACCTGCCTGTTGTCCATCGGGTCGAGCGCGTCGGGGTAGTAGGCGCTCAGCGCGTTCACCACGGCGGACAGCACCGGCATGGGGTGCGCATTGCGCGGGAAGCCGTCGAAGAAGCGCTTCAGGTCCTCGTGCAGCATGGTGTGCATCTGGATCCGCGTGGTGAATTCCGCGAGCTGGTCCTTGTCGGGCAGCTCGCCGTAGATCAGGAGGTAGCTCACCTCGATGAAGGTCGACTTCTCGGCGAGCTGCTCGATCGGGTAGCCGCGGTAACGCAGAATCCCGGCGTCGCCGTCGATGTAGGTGATGGCGCTCTTACAGGAGGCGGTGTTGACGAAGCCGTTGTCGAAGGTGGTGTGCCCGGTTTTGGACAACAGGGAACCGAGCGCAATCCCGTCGGCACCCTCGGTGGCGCGGACGATCTCTAAGTCGATCTCGCCCCCCGGGTACTTCAGAGTTGCGGTGTCGTCGGTGTCGGCCACGAGAACCCCTTTGCGCTCTGGCTGGTATGGCTGCCCTGACTAGGTGCTTATAGGTGAAGGTAGTCGTTGTCGCGTTCGCGTGCCTGCCCGGGGTCGGGTCTGCTGGTCTTGCAGCCTTTCGTCGGTGAGCCGCTAACGGTCGTAGCGATGACAGGAGCAACTCCGGCCAATCTGGCCCATCAAGGCAAGGGGTGCGAAGGAAGCGGCACTCTCAGAAATAGCCGACAAGACAGCTTTTACTCGACCTTGACCGCGTGTTGAATCACGCCACCGACGATGAGTGGCGTGACTAGGCTGCAACACGTGGAACTGGGGGTTTTGGGACCTCTCCAGGTCCGGCACGACGGTACGCCCGTCGAAATCCCGGGCGCCAAACCGCGCGCCATCCTCACGTTGCTGGGACTGCACAATGGCTCGGTCGTCGCGGCCGACACGCTCGTTGAGCTGCTCTGGGGCGAGGATCCGCCGCGCACCGCCGCCAAGGCCCTTCAAACCCACATTTCGTTGCTGCGGCGCACCCTGGGCGATGGCTTTGTCTTGACTCGGGGCGCGGGGTGGACGCTGGCCGGCGCCGAGGTGGACGCCGCCAGCTACAAAGCGGCTGCCCGCCTGGGACGCGACGCCGCCGCTGCCGGGGAGACCAGCCAGGCGGTGGCCCGCTTCGAGGAGGCGCTCGCCCTCTGGCGCGGCATCCCCGAACTGCCCGACGGGCGGCGCGGAACGTCGGAAAAAACGCGGTGGATCGAGGGCCATGCCGCGCTCGTGGAGGACCGGGCCGACGCGCTGCTGGCGACGGGCCGCGCCGCGGAAGTGATCGGCGAGCTCGAGGCGGCAGTGGCCGATGCGCCGCTGCGCGAGCGGCGATGGGGCCAGCTGATGCTCGCCCTGTACCGCGCAGGTCGGCAAGGCGACGCCCTGGGCGCGTATCAACGGGCACGGTCGCTGCTCGCCGATGAATTGGGGGTCGAACCCGGGCCCGAGCTTCGACGGCTCCAGGCCGCAATCGTCGCGCAGGATGGGGCGCTGGAAAACCCCGCTGCACAACAGCTTTCGTCATCTACTCGCACCGTGACCTTCTTGCTGACCGACATCGAGGGGTCGACGGTCGCCTGGGAGGCCGACCCAGATGCGATGGCGGTGGCGCTCGCACGACACGACGAACTCGTCGAACAGGTCGTCACCTCACGCGGGGGGCGGCTGATCAAGACGCGCGGCGAAGGCGATGCCACGTTCTCGGTGTTCGAGCGCGCGTCGGCGGCCGCCGCCGCCGCGATCGAGCTACAAGGCGCGATCGGTCACGAGCCGTGGGTGTTGCGAGCACCTATGCGGATCCGCGTGGCGCTGCATACCGGTGAGGTCGAATTGCGCGACGGCGACTACTTCGGTCGGGCCGTCAACCGCGCCGCCCGCCTGCGGTCGTTGGCCACAGGTGGTCAGATTCTGTGCTCGGGTGCGACCGCGGAGCTCGTCATCGACTCACTGGCCGACAACGTCGTGCTCGCCGACCTCGGGACGCGCCAGCTGCGCAACCTCCCCCGTCCGGAGCATGTCTTCGAGCTGGGAGTGGAAACCGACGACCATCCGGAGCCGGATACAACGGATGGTCCGGTGGAGCGGCCGAGCCTGCCCCCGGTGCTCGCCGGTTCCGGGCCCTTCGTGGGACGCGGCCACGAACTCGAGCGGCTCTCTGCGGCGTGGCAGACGGTGCTCGCCGGGGGTGCAAACGCGATGCTGATCGCCGGCGAACCGGGAGTGGGTAAGACGCGTCTGGCCGGGGAATGGTCGCGACAGGCCTACGACCAGGGCGCCCTGGTGATCTACGGCCGCTGCGACGAGGACCTCGGTGCCCCGTACCAGCCGTTCGCCGAAGCCCTGCGGTCGCTGGTGCCATGCCTTGGCGCACGTGCGCTGCGTGGGCTGCGCGGCGTGGAGGCGCTCCTCCCAATGGTTCCTGGGCTGGCCGATGTCCTCCCCGATCTTCCCGCGCCGACCCGCGCCGACCCGGACACCGAACGCTACGCACTGTTCGACGCCGTCGTCGCGCTGTTGGGACTCGCCTCCGCGGGCGCGCCCGTCGTCCTGATCCTCGACGATTTGCACTGGGCGGCCAAACCCACGCTGCTGCTCTTGCGGCATCTGCTGCGTTTCGGCGAGCACGCCCGCGTGCAAGTCATCGTCACGTACCGCAGCACCGACCTCGACCGCGCCCACCCGCTCTCGGCGATGCTGGCCGACCTGCACCGTGACGGCACCGCCAGTCGAATTCAGTTGAGCGGCCTCGACGAAGACGATGTGAGCGCCTACGTCGCCGAGGCGGGCTACAACGACGACGAGCTGGCACGGGCTTTGGCGTCGCTCACGGGCGGCAACCCGTTCTTCCTCATCGAGGCTCTGCGCCACGTGGACGAGAGCGGAGGCCGGTGGGACCAGACCACGCTGCCCCAGGGGGTGCGAGAGGCGGTGAGCCGCCGTCTTTCCCGGCTTTCGCCGGAGACGAACAAGGCCTTGGCCGCGGCCGCGGTGGTCGGCAGCCGGTTCTCCGTGGAACTGGTCGAGGGGGTCGTCGGGGACGACCTCGTCGACGCGTTCGACGAGGCGGGCAAGGCCGGCATCGTCATCGAAGAGCCCGGCGGGCGCTACCGGTTCAACCACGCCCTCGTCCGGCAGTCGCTGCTGGCCGAGCTGCCGTCCGTGCGGCGCTTGCGGCTGCACCAGAAAATTGCCACGACGCTGGAGAGTCAGCCGGGCGCCGACGACGAGCTGCTCGCCGAACTGGCACACCACTACTTCGAATGCGCGTGGGCTGGCAACGCCGCCAAGGCCGTCGAGTACTGCCGGCGCGCAGCCGACCAGGCGATGGCCCGCCTCGCCTACGAAGGCGCCGCCGAACTCTACGACCGGGCTCTGCACGCACTGGAGGAAATCGACGACGAGCTGCCCGATCGCGCCGACCGGACCGCGGACCTTCTGGTCGCGCGCTGCGAGGCGCTGCTGGCCGCCGGCGACGTCACCTCGGCGGCCGGCGCGGTCGCGCGACTGCAGGAGTCGACGGTCGGCTCGGCCCGCCTGGCGGCGTGGGCGACGTGCTTTGACGGCCAGCTCGCGATGCTGGCCCATCCCGAGCGACTCGACGACATCGAAGCCGCGGTCGGCGCGGCCGCCGACAAACTGGCCCAACTCGATGATCCGGCCGGAGAGGCCAAGGCGCACACCGTGCGTGCCGGATGCCTGGCCAGGCTGGGGAGAATCGGTGACTGCGAAGTCGCCCTGGACGATGCCCTGACGGCGGCGCGGCGCGCGCGTGATCACCGCCGCGTGAACGCGGTGCTGGCGCAAGCGCCACTGGCGGCGCTGTGGGGGCCCAACCCGGTGCCGCGGGCGGGCGGCCGGTGCCTCGACGTGGTGCGGTTGCTGCGGATCACAACGGATTCACCCTCGGTCGAGGCGACGTCGACGCGCTGCCAGGCCGTGCTGGAGGCCTTTCGCGGCCGCGACGCCGCAGCCCGACGGATGATCGAATCGGCGCGGCGCACGGTCACCGAGTTGGGGTTGCGCCACGCCCTGCTCGAGGTCGAGCAGTTTGCCGGCATCGTCGAACTGATAGTCGACGAACCCGCCGCAGCCGAGGCGCATCTCCGGAAGGCCTACAACGGCTTTCGCCGCATGGGCCTCGATGCGGACACCGCCGAGACTGCCGCCCTACTCGGCCGCACGTGCCTGACGCTCGATCGAGATGCCGAGGCCCGCGAATTGTGTTCGGAGAGCGAGCGTCTCGCCGGCCACGCGCTGAAGCCATCGATCGCCTGGCGAACACTACGGGCGCGGCTGCTTTCGCGCAGGGGTGCGCACGGCGATGCACGGCGGGTCGCCGACGCCGCCGTTGGCCTCGCCGAGCGCACCGACCTGTTGGTTGATCACGCCGATGCTTGCCTGGCGTTGGCAACGGTGTTGGGTGCCGCCGGCGACGCAGCGGGGGCACGGGCCGCCGCCGAGCGTGCGGTCGGCCTGTACGAGCGCAAAGGCGCTGCGGCACTTGCCGAGAATGCGGGTGGCGTGCTCGGTGAGCGCGCGACCTCGCCCGTCCCGGCACCGGAAATGCCGGCCGTCGAGTTGGACAACGCGTGCGCGCGGGTGATCAGCCGCGGGGCGACTGCTATCGATCGCGAGGCGTGGGACGAATTCGAGCAGTTGTTTGCACCCGAGGGCGTCGTCGAGAGCCGCCGCAAGATCACCGGCGGCTTTGCCCGTAAGGATTTTTCGCATAGCGAGGCGCGACGCATAGCCGAGAGCGGTGCACTGCGAATTCGAATCCCGGTCATCGCCGTACGAGGCGAGCGCTTGGCCCTCGCCCGACTAGAAATTGGCACAGCCGATGCGAGCCCGGGGGCATCACGCGACGAGATGCTCCAGCTATACGGCATCGACGAGGAGGGTCGGGTCGCCCTGCAGGTGTCTTTCGACATCGAAGACATCGATGCCGCGCTCGCCGAACTGGACGCCGCGCAAACCCGGTTCGAAGACGTACATCGTCCAGCGCCGCTCAAGAACGCCGCGACGCGGGTCAACGACCAGATGGGCAAGCTGTTCGGCAGCGGGCGCTGGGACGAGATCGGCGGGTTGTTCGCCGACGATCTCTGTGTCGTTGACCGCCGACGAGGACTTCGCCGAGAGAGCAGTGACCGCACGACAGAGGTCGCCAACCTTCGCGCGTTCGCTGACTTGGGCATCGTGAGTATCTCGGCAACGAAGCTCGCGGTCAGGGGGGATCGTCTGTGCCTAAGCCACGTAACTCTCCACGGGCGCGACGAATTCGACACTGAACTTATGGTGATCACTGAGGTCGACACCGTTGGCTTGATAGTGAGCATGATCGCGCTCGACCTCGACGATATCGACGCCGCCATCGCCGAGCTTGACGCGCGATACCTAGCCGGCGAGGCGGCGCCCTACAGAAACGTCGTGCAGCCCGTAATGGACGCCGTGGGGGAGCTCAATCGTCACGAACCGGGGCCGATGCTTAAGCGGCTTGGGTATGCCGATCGTCGACGGGTCCCGTTCGGGTCGGGGGAAGACTACGGGCGAGCGATCGAGCAGCTATGGACGCTGGCTCCCGACGCCCGCTATTGGATGAAGGCCATACATGCGCTCGACGCCCACGGGCTCGTCTCCACCCTCGTCATCGAAGGCACCGACGCACACGGGAACGAACTGCAGTGGGGTCGAACCTTTTTGTTCCTTTCGCATGGATCGCGGGTGGAGGTTTATGAAGAGGACGAAGTCGATGCCGCGCTCACCCGGTTCGAGGAGCTGCGCCCGCAGACGCGGCGGCTGAAAAACGCGGCAAGGCAGACGATCGAGCGCTACTTGGCGCACTTCGCGGCCCGCGACTGGGATGCGCTCGCGGAGGTATTGGCCGATGACATCTCTATCGACGATCGACGGCGGGTCGTAAACGCAGGGGTCCGGCACGGCCGGGATGCCGAGATCTCAAACCTGCGGGCAACAGCCGAGGCCGGGTTCACGTACATGTCGTCCGTCGTCATCGCGACGCGTGGGGAGCGCCTCATTCTCGCGCGCGCCTCGGGCCGCGGTAGCGGGTCCGACGACTTCCTCTCCGAGGGCTTGGGCGTCGTCGAAATCAACTCCGGCAATCAGATCGCGGCGATCGTCGTCTTCGCCCCCGACGACGTTGAGGCCGCCATCGCCGAACTCGACGCCCGCTACCTCGCCGGCGAAGCCGCCGACCAGTCGCACACGTGGTCGGTCATCGCCGGGGCCTACAGTGTAATCAACAGGCACGAGGTCCCCAAGTTGACGCCGGACTATCTCAATGTCGACCATCGGCGAATCCCAATGATCGAGGCGGGCAATGAGACCGCGAACGTTGTTGTCGGGTGGGACCTTACGCCCAAATTCACCCTCCGCATCGAGGCTGTACATCGGTTGAACAACCTCGGAGCAGTCGTCACCCGGGTTTCGAATGGAACCTCGCAAGAGGGCTTAGACGTCGAGTGGCGAGCGATCGACCTCCTGACGGTCGAAGGCGACCTACTCAGCCGGTGTGAAATCTTCGACGAGGTGGAACTCGACGCCGCGCTCGCGAAGTTCGACCAACTCAGCCGCCCGGCAGCGCATTTGGAGAATATGGCAAGCCAAGTCGCCGAGCGCTACTTGGCGCACATCGCCGCAGGGGACTCGGACGCCATGGCGGAGATCTTGGCCGACGGCTTCTGCAGTGACGATCGCCGCCGGGTGGTGGGTGCGGGAGTCCGACGCGGTCGAGACGCCGTGATCCTGGACATGCGGGCGATCGCCGACCTCTCGATCATGAACATGACATCGACCGTCATAGCGACCCGCGGCAAGCGCGTCGTCCTCATGCGGGCCCAATACTCGGGCCACATGCGCGGGCCGGATGGGGCGTTTCTATCTGAGGTGCTTGGAGTCTTTGAAATCGATCCCGGCCAGCGGATCGTTGCAGCCGCCTCATTCGACCTCGGCGAGATCGATGCCGCCTTCGAGGAGCTCGACGCTCGCTACCTCGCGGGCGAAGCATCCGCCCACGCGCGCACTTGGTCGGCTATCGCGAAGATCTATGCCGGGCTGAACCGGCATGAACTTCCCATGACGACGTCAAACTGGGTCAACGTCGATCGCCGACGAGTCGTAGGAAAGATGGGTGGCGACCTGATCGCAACGCTCCGTGATACGTGGGACATCACGCCCGAGTTCGCCATTCACATCGAGTCTGTGCATCGATTAACTGGCCTGGGAGCGGTAGTCACCCTCGTTGCATGCGGAACTTCGCCAGATGGCTTCAACGCGGAGTGGCGAATAATCCAACTTCTCACGGTCGAAGGCGATCTGATCGACCACTCTGAGCTATTCGACGAGGCAGACCTCGATGCCGCCCTGGCCCGGTTTGACGAGTTGCATGCGCAGAACCGGCGGTTGGAAAACGCGGCAAGCCGAGTGGAGCAACGCTCCTTGACCTATTTCGCGGCCCGCGACTGGGACGCACTGGCGGAAATACTGTCGGACGACATTTCCATGGATGATCGTCGTCACGTAGTGAACTCCGGGCTCAGGCGAGGTCGAGATGCTGAAATCGCAAGCCAACAGGCGGTTGCCGACGTCGGAGTCATGGGCTATACGTCAGCCGTTATTGCGATCCGCGGGGAACGCCTCGCCCTCAGTCGTTACTCCATCTTGGATGGCTGGTCGGGGAGCAAGGTGCTATGCGTCGTTGAAGTCAACGCCGCAAACCAGATCGTGGCGCGTGTTGCGTTCGACTCCGACGACATCGACGCGGCCTTCGCAGAGCTCGAAACCCGTTACATCGCAGGCGAAGCCGCCGCCCACGCGTGCACATGGGCGGTCATCACAAGAGCCTGCGCAGCGCTCACCCGGCGCGAGCTATTCCCGACGACACCTGATTGGGTGAACATCGACCACCGGCAGGGCATTGCGTTTACGCCCGGTGACCTGACGGCGTATGTCCGTTCCGCGTGGAACCTGTTATCCGACGGCGGCGTCTACATCGAGACCGCGCATCGGCTAACCAGTCTAGGCGCGGTTGTCACCTGGGCTGGGCATGGGAAGTCGCACGAGGGCGGCGACGTCGAATTCCGCGGAATCAACGTGCTGACCGTTAAAGGCGACTTGATCAGCCGCTGCGAAATCTTCGACGAGGCAGACCTCGGGGCCGCCCTTGCGCGCTTTGATGAACTGTCCGAGGAACTGCTCCGCAAGCCACGGCGGCTGGAGAACGCGGCAACCTACGCAACAGAACGCTTCATGGCGCACTTCGCGGCCCGCAACTGGGCCGCGTTAGCCGAGATCCTTGCCGCGGACAGTTGCATCGACGATCGCCGGCGCGTGGTGAATGCGGGATTCTGGGGCGGTCGCGATGCGGTGATCGCAAACATGCGAGCCCTAGACGAGGGTGGGGCGAACATAGAATGGACCGCCATAGCCACCCGGGGGGAACGGCTCGCCTTGATTCGGATCTGTTCCTCGAACGGTAATCCGCGACACGGGGAGTTTGGGGTCGAGATGCTCGGTGTCGGCCACATCAACAACGATGGGCGGTTCACGGCGCACGTCTTATTCGACCCCGAGGACGTCGACGCCGCCGTCGAGGAGCTGGATGCTCGGTACGTCACCGACGAAGCGACCGCACAGTCGCATACGTGGTCGGTTATTGCGCGGGAATGCGCCGCGTTCAACCGGCAGGAGCTTCCGGCGGCGGACTGGGTCACCATCGACCACAGGCAACTTGCTGTGATCGATGCGCGCGAAGGGCAAGCGGCCATGCGCGGCATCTGGGAACTCACGCCCAACCTCAGCATGCACATCGAGGTGGTGCATCGGCTCAGCAGGCGGGGAGCGGTCTGCAGCTATGTGGCGTTTGGGACCTCGCCAGAAGGCGTCGATGCCGAGTGGCCAATGATCCTTCTTTTAACCGTCGAAGGCGACCGGATCGGCCGCTGCGAAATCTTCGATGAGGCAGACCTTGACGCGGCCCTTGCCCGCTTTGACGAACTGCAACCGTGTGCGCCACGTCTCGAAAACTCGGCAAGTCGCCTGTGCCACAGCTTCTTTGCACTTGTGGAGAACCAAGAGTGGGACGCGATGGCCGATATCCTGGCGTCCGACTGTGTCTTCGAAGATCGCCGGCGCGTGGTGAATGCCGGGGTCTGGCACGGTCCCGACGCTGTGATCGCGAACATGGGAGTCCTCGCCGAGATCGAGGCGAACATAACGTCGACTGTGATGGCGACCCGCGGCGAGCGCCTGGCGCTTACCCGTATCTATTCCATGAATCGCAACCTGCGGCACGGCGAGTTCGACGTCGAGCTGCTGAGCATCGTCGAGATCGACGCCGACAACCGAATCGCGGCGCAAATCACGTTCGACCTTGGCGACATCGACGCCGCCTTCGAGGAGCTCGATGCCCGATACCTCGCCGGCGAAGCGGCTCAGGCGCATATTTGGTCGGTTATCGCCGCGGGCTACGCCACGCTGAACAGACACGAGTTACCGCCGGCCTCCACGGATTGGGTGACAACCGATCATCGGCTACGCGCTTCGTTCGAGGCGGCTGATCAGACCGCGTACATCCGCGGCGCCTGGGATCTCGTACCCGACCTCACGATGTACATCGAGTCCGTGCATCGGCTGGGCAACCTCGGAGCGGTCGTTACTCACGCTGCGTATGGAACGTCGCAGGACGGCTTGGATGCCGCATGGCGGATGATCGGGGTTCTCACGGCCGGAGACGACCGGATCAACCGCTGCGAGTTGTTCAACGAGGCGGACCTCGACGCCGCTCTCGCGAGATTCGAGGAACTGCTCCCCCTGTCGCGGCGGCTGGAAAACGCGGCGGTCCGAATACTCGAGCGATACTGTCCGTGCTTCTCGGCCCGGGACTGGGCCGCCATGGCGGAGCTACTCGCCGACGACATTGTTGCAGACGATCGCCGTCGTGTCGTGAACGCAGGGATTCGACGCGGCCGAGATTTGTACATCGCGGACAACCAAGCAGCCGTCGAGGTCGGCGCGGAGACCATCTCTTCGAGCGTCGTTGCGACCCGCGGCGAGCGCCTTGTCCTCGCCAAGGTCCGTTCCGTCAACCGCGGCATGTCCGGCGAGGTGGGTGCCGAGATGCTCGGCATCGTCGAGATCGACGCCGATGAGCGAATCGTCGCGGGCGTGATATTCGACCTTGACGACATCGACGCCGCTTTCGAGGAGCTTGATGCTCGCTACCTCGCTGGCGAAGCGGCCGCCCACGCGGATACGTGGTCGGTCATCGCACGAACCTACGCCTCGTTCAACCGCCACGAAATCCCCCCGACGGACTGGCACACCATCGACCACCGGCCACTCATCGCGACCGCCGCGAACGCTTCGGCATTTATTCGCTCCGTTTGGGACCTCACGCCGGACCTCAGCATGCAGATCGAGGCGGTGCATCGGCTCACCGGCTTGGGAGCCGTCATCGCCCTCAAGGCGCATGGGACCACGCCGGAAGGCTTCGACGCCGACTGGCGAATGATCCAGATCCCGATTGTCGACGGCGACCGAATCGGCGGCAATGAGGTATTCGACGAGGCAGACCTCGACGCCGCCCTCGCCCGCTTTGAGGAGTTACACCTGCAGGCGCGGCGGCTGGAATGACACCGGGCGAGTGCCGCGGGCGGGGCTCCCAACCGCGCTCAATCGATTCGCGGAAATAATTTCCTGGCGATACGTGCGCGATTGACGCAGTGGGGCGGCCTAGGGCTGGAGGCGCTCGACGTGACCGCCGGTGACCCGGATCCGGTTATGCAACCGGTTCTCCCGCCCCTGCCAGAATTCGATCGACTCCGGGGCGAGCAGGTAGCCGCCCCAGCCCGGCGGCACCGGAATCTGTTCTTGGTCGGCGAATCGCGCGGTCACCTCCGCCAGCTGGTCGAGCAGCGCGGCGCGCGACGCGATCGGCCGGGACTGATCCGATGCCCACGCGCCCAGTTGGGAGCCGCGCGGCCGCTTGGACCAGTAGTTTTCGGTGGCCGCCGAGGTGACCTTGCTCACCGGACCCCGAAGGTGAACCTGCCGCCCCAGTTGGTACCAGGGAAACGTGACCGACGCGTACGGCGTCGTCGCCAGCTCGGCGCCCTTGGCCGAGCCATAGTTGGTGAAAAATGTGATCCCGGACTCGTCCACGCTCTTGCACAACACCGATCGGCTCGCCGGCCTGCCGTCGACGATGGTCGCCAGGACCATGGCGTTCGGCTCGGCAACGCCGGACCGCTCGGCGTCGTCGATCCACTTGCGCAACAAGGAAACCCAACCGTCGTCGAGCCAATCCGCGTCGAGATCGGGACTGCCGTCCTTTTCCACCGATCCGTATTCCACGCGCATCCTTTGCAGGTGCTCGGAGTCTGGTCCTGCCATCGCGCCAACGCTACCGGGGCTCGCTACCGGCCGGTAGCGTCGGCCCGAGGGTGGGGTGCGAGAATTTTCGTATGACTGTGGTCCCCGAAGACTTTGTTCCCGGCCTCGAAGGCGTGGTCGCCTTCACGACCGAGATCGCCGAACCGGATAAAGACGGCGGCGCGCTCCGCTACCGCGGCGTCGACATCCAGGACCTGGTGAATCAGCAGGTCACGTTCGGTGACGTGTGGGCCCTGCTGGTCGACGGCAAGTTCGGCCACGGTTTGCCGCCAGCCGAGCCGTTCCCGCTGCCCATCCACACCGGCGACGTGCGCGTCGACGTGCAGGCGGGCCTGGCGATGCTGGCACCGATCTGGGGGTACCGGCCGCTGCTCGACACCGACGATGCCACGGCGCGCGACCAGCTGGCCCGGGCGTCGGTGATGGCGCTGTCCTACGTCGCGCAGTCCGCCCGCGGCATCTATCAGCCCGCGGTACCGCAGCGGGTCATCGACGAATGCTCAACTGTCACAGCGCGTTTCATGACGCGCTGGCAGGGCGAGCCGGACCCGCGGCATGTCGAGGCCATTGACGCCTACTGGGTCTCGGCCGCAGAACACGGCATGAACGCCTCCACTTTCACCGCCCGGGTGATCGCCTCGACCGGCGCCGACGTGGCCGCCGCGTTGTCCGGGGCGATCGGGGCCATGAGCGGACCGCTGCACGGCGGGGCGCCGGCGCGGGTCCTGCCGATGATCGAAGAGGTCGAGCGCACCGGAGACGCCCGCGGGCTGGTCAAGAAGATCCTGGACAGCGGCGACAAGCTGATGGGCTTCGGGCACCGGGTCTACCGCGCCGAGGATCCGCGCGCGCGGGTGCTGCGCGCGACCGCCGAGCGGCTGGGCGCGCCGCGCCACGAGGTCGCGGTCGCGCTCGAGCAGGCCGCCCTTTCCGAGCTGCGCGAACGCCGGCCGGACCGGGCCATCGAGACCAACGTCGAGTTCTGGGCGGCGGTCATCCTGGACTTCGCACAGGTACCGCCCAACATGATGCCGGCGATGTTCACCTGCGGACGCACCGCCGGCTGGTGTGCGCACATTCTCGAGCAGAAGCGGCTCGGCAAGCTGGTGCGCCCGTCGGCCATTTATGTGGGACCGGGCCCGCGCAGCCCGGAGTCGGTCGAGGGTTGGCACCGCAGCCTCACCAACGCCTGAGGCGGGCCTGGTTGTCGGTGCCCGGCGATTAAATGAGTGTCACCGCGATGAGTTTTCGTCGCGGGTGGAGTCATAACTCGCGAGCCCGCCCGTCCCGGGCCGGCTGGGAACCGACAGCAAGGAGAACCACAATGGCGCTCAACATCGAACCCGCCCTGTCCCCGCACCTGGTGGTGGACGACGCCGCCGCCGCAATTGACTTCTACGTCAAGGCCTTCGGCGCCGAAGAGCTGGGACGTGTGCCTCGGCCAGACGGGAAATTGATCCACGCCGCGGTGCGCATCAACGGCTTTCTAGTCATGCTCAATGACGATTTCCCCGAGGTGTGTGGCGGCAAGTCGATGACGCCCAAGTCTTTGGGCGGCACCCCGGTCACCATCCACCTGACCGTCACCGACGTCGACGCCAAGTTCCAGCGGGCGCTGGACGCGGGCGCCACCGTGGTCGCTCCCTTGGACGACCAGTTCTGGGGTGACCGCTACGGTGTGGTCGCCGACCCGTTCGGCCACCACTGGTCGATGGGTCAGCCGGTCCGCGAGGTCGGCTACGACGAAATCCAGGCCGCGATGGCCGGGCAGGGCGCCGGCTAGCCGAGCAGGCGGTCCAGCAGCCCGCGTCGCGACGGCGGCGCGGGCTCGGCGGCGGCAGCGGCGGCGAGCATGTCGGCGACATCGGTGAACTTGTTTCGTGGCCGACCGTCGGCGCTGCCGCGCGCAATCTCGGCGGCGTCGATGGCTCGCCAGCCGCGGGCATCGACAGCGTCGGGCTGCCGGGCCTGCACCAGCTTGGCCAGCGCCTCCGGCTTGGCTACCGGATCGCTCAGCTCGCCGGCGTTGAAATCCGCTACCAGGGCCTGAACGGTTTGCAGGGAGCACGACTTGTTGGTGCCGATGAACCCGCTGGGCCCCCGCTTGATCCAGCCCGCGACGTACGCCCCGGGCACCGGAGCACCGGAGTCGGGATCAACCACCCGACCGCCGTCGTTGGGGACCACAGCCGCCGAATCGTCGAACGGCAGGTCGCGAATCGGCTTGCCGCGGTAGCCAATTGACGTCAGCATCAGACCCGCGTCCAGCCGGCGCAGCTCGTCGGTTCCGGTGACGCCGAACTCCACGCCGGTGACGCGTTGATCACCCAGGACACGGTGCGGGGTGAGCCGATAGGCCAGCCGGACCCGCGGGGCCGAGACCGGTGCCGAATCGGCACCGAGTGCGCTCAGGATCTCCAGCTTGCGCTTCGTCAAGCCGTCCGTGGCCGCCGCCAGATCGGCCGCCACCAGCTCGTGGTCGGCCGCGCTGAGCATGACGTCGGATGAGCCGGTGAGTCCGATCAGTTCAGGCAGGGTGAATGCCGACTGGGCGGGGCCACGGCGCGCGGCGACCACCACTTCGCGGACGGCGGAAGCGCGAAACGCCGCCAATGCGCGATCCGAGATGTCGGTGCGGGCCAGGTCGTCAGGGTTCGCCGTGAGCACACGGGCCACGTCGAGCGCGACATTCCCATTGCCGACGATCACTACCCGCTCATGGCTGAGATCGACTGGCAGATCGGCGAAATCAGGATGCCCGTTGATCCACGCGACCAGTTCGGTAGCGGTTCCGGCGCCCGGCACGCCCATGCCCTCGATCTCCAGCCGACGGTCGTCGGGGGCACCGACGGCGTACATCACGGCGTGATGGTGGGCCAGCAGGTCGGCATGGCTCAGGTGCCTGCCGACCTCGACGTTGAGGTAGAACCGGAAGCGGCGATGACCGGTGACCCGGTCGAACAGCCGGGTGACCCGTTTGGTGTCCTGGTGATCGGGCGCTACCCCGGCCCGCACCAGCCCATAGGGAGTGGGCAGCTTCTCAAAGACGTTGACCCGCACGCCGTGCTGGGTGAGCAGTTCGTCGGCGGCATACATCGCGGCCGGCCCGGATCCCACGATGGCCACGGTCAGCGGCTGGCGGCGGGCACGCACCTGGGCGGCCGGAATCACCGGTGCCAGCTTCGATGTGGGCGGCACCTTCTCACCCTCGGGCCGTTCCGGGTAAAACGACGCGTTGATCTCGACGAACGGCAGCTGTTTGGTATCCAGCCGGGTGACGGGCGCGATCGCGCCGACCGGGCAGGCGCTCACGCACGCCCCGCAGTCCACGCAGGCCACCGGATCGATGTAGAGCATTTCCGAGGTGGCGAAGCCGGGTTCGTCGGGCGTGGGGTGAATGCAGTTCACCGGGCACGCGAAAACGCAGGACCCGTCGTTACAGCACGACCGGGTAATAACGTGCGGCATAAACGATTATCCGTGCAGCCCTAGGCGGCCGGCGCCGCGGCCAGGTGCTGGCGCTGCGGCTCGCTGCGGTAGCGCGAGGGCTTGCCGTCGATCTTGCAGAGCCGCCACATCAGCCGCGCCGAGCGCGTCTCCATCATCCCGGTGTCGTGGGCCAGCATCCGAACGTCACCGAACATATCGCTCAGCCACTTTCGCGACTCCGGCGACCGGAAGAAGAGTTCCTTCTTGACGTCACGCGGGATGTCGAACTCCTGCCAGAACGCCTTGGGCGGAACCACGATTGCCCGGCACAGGATCTTCATCGTCAGCGGCAGGTACAGCGCTGTCCAGAACCGCTGGCGCTTGGTCAGCTCCGGCACCCGCCTGCGCAGGAATTCGTGGGCGAAGGAAATGTGGCGAGCTTCCTCGGCCACGTGAATGGCCATCACGCGCTCCATGATGGGGTGCAGCGACTTGCCTTCGCGCAGAACATTTTTCTGCGTGTGATCGATCGGCTCCTCGCCGGCGAGCACGCCGATGAAAAAGGCCACCGGCAGCGGGCCGGCCACCAGCGGAACCAATGGCGAGAGCCACTTAAGCGCCCGCGGCATGCCCGGCACGTCGGCGCCGATCCGATTGACCATCTCCTGGAACATCATGGTGTGGTTGCACTCTTCGACAGATTCGTGCAGGCAGTACCGGTATTCCGGGGACCCGTTCGGCACCCAGAACGTGTAGTTCATCAGGCCGCGGATCAGGATCGACTCGAAGTGCAGCCCGACCTTGGCGACGTTGGCCTGGCGCCACATGCCGATCTTGATCTTGCGCTCGTTGGACTGGGCCAGGTACCAGGGGTGGCGGCCCAATGGGTCGGTCGCCGGCAGAATCCACCGAGGGTCGTTCTCCGTGACGGCGAATTCGTCCGAATCCCAGTCGATGTCGGTGTACGGGTTGAAGTTTCGCCGCACCGACCCCTCGGACAGAGTGGCGAGCGTGTTGACGTACTCGGTGTCGTCGCGCACTTCCATATTGCGGCGCCAACGCCGAACCATGCGTGTCCTGGCCATATCCAAGCCTCCCCAGCGAGGTTTACATTAGGACGTGCTATGTCCAGACAGTACCGCAGGTACCGCATATCTTCCAGGCCCCTTGCGGGCACGGTGGGCTGACCAGTGGTCAGGGCTTTAGTGTGCCCTGCCTCACAGCGCGTGAAACAGCGCGTGAAACACAACGAGCCACGCGGCCAGGCGTTTTGCCCGGGCGGGTCCCGTCGGCAGTCGGACCGCCGTGCCGCCCGTCACGTCCGCTCACTACCCTGATGAGCATGGCTGACCAGCTCGAGGTTCCCGCTGACATCAAACCCCGCGACGGCCGCTTCGGATGCGGCCCTTCTAAGGTCCGGCCCGAACAGCTGCAGGCGCTGGCGACCACCGCGGCCCCGCTGTTCGGCACATCGCACCGGCAGGCGCCCGTCAAGGATTTGGTGGGCCGGGTCCGGGCGGGCGTGGCCGAGCTGTTCTCCGTGCCGGACGGGTACGAGGTCATCCTCGGCAATGGCGGCGCGACGGCATTCTGGGACGCCGCGGCGTTCGGGTTGATCGACAAGCGCTCGCTGCACCTGTCTTTCGGCGAGTTCAGCTCGAAGTTCACCTCGGCGGTCGCCCACAACCCCTTCGTCGGCGAGCCCATCGTCATCACGGCGGATGCCGGCAGCGCGCCCGAACCGCAGAGCGATCCCTCCGTCGACGTGATCGCCTGGGCCCACAACGAGACGTCGACCGGGGTGGCGGTGCCCATCCGCCGTCCCGCCGGCTCCGGCGACGCCCTGATCGTCATCGACGCCACCTCCGGCGCGGGCGGACTGCCGGTCGACATCACCGACACCGATGCCTACTACTTCTCTCCGCAGAAGAATTTCGCGAGCGATGGCGGCCTGTGGCTTGCCGTCATGAGCCCGGCCGCGCTGGCGCGGGTCGAGTCCATCGCCGCGTCAGGCCGCTGGGTTCCCGACTTTCTTTCGCTGCCGATCGCCGTGGAAAACAGCCTGAAGAACCAGACGTACAACACCCCGGCGATCGGCACTCTGGCGCTGATGGCCGAGCAGCTCGACTGGATGCTGGGCCACGGCGGGCTGGAGTGGGCCGTCAAGCGCACGGCCGACTCCTCGCAGCGGTTGTACTCCTGGGCCCAGGAACGGCCGTACACCACGCCGTTCGTCGCCGACCCCGCGTTGCGGTCTCAGGTGGTGGGCACCATCGATTTCGTCAACGATGTCGACGCGGCGGCCGTCGCGAAGGTTCTGCGGGCGAACGGCATCGTCGACATCGAGCCGTACCGCAAACTCGGCCGCAACCAGTTGCGGGTCGGGATGTTCCCGGCGGTAGAGCCCGACGACGTCAGCGCGCTGACACAATGCGTCGACTGGGTCGTCGAGCGGCTTTAGCCCGGCGACGATGCGGGCCGGAACGGCCGGCTGAGGAGGCGGGCAATCAAGCGCCGCTCCCCCGCAATCAGCACGCAACCCGCCCAGCGTGTCAGCACAGCTTGCGGACGTTGGCGCACTAGAGTGCGCACGAGACGGGTCCGTCGACCTGCACGGAGCCTGCGAGGAGAAGCCATGCGGGAACTCAAAATAGTTGGGGTCGATGCCGACGGCAAACACATCATCTGTGAGGCCGACGGTGCCGGTGAACCGTTCAAGCTCGCCCTCGATGATCAGCTGAAGGCCGCCGTGCGCGGCGACATCGCTCCCCCGGACCAACCGCACCTCGACATCCAGGTCACCAACATGCTGAGCCCCAAAGAGATTCAGGCCAAGATCCGCGCCGGCGCGTCCGTCGAGCAGGTGGCCGCGGCGTCCGGCTCCGACGTCTCGCGGGTCCGGCGGTTCGCACACCCGGTGCTGCTGGAACGGGCCCGCGCCGCCGAGTTGGCAACGGCCGCGCATCCCGTGCTCGCCGACGGACCCGCGGTACTCACCCTCCTGGAAACCGTGAGCGCGGCACTCGTGACGCGCGGTCTGGAACCCGACCGGCTCAGCTGGGATGCGTGGCGCAACGAAGACAGCCGCTGGACCGTGCAGCTTGCGTGGAAAGCCGGCCGGTCCGACAACATCGCGCACTTCTGCTTCGCCCCCGGCGCGCACGGCGGAACGGTCACGGCTATCGACGATGCGGCCAAAGAATTGGTCGACCCGAATTTCGACCGTCCGCTACGGCCGCTCGCGCGGGTGGCCCACGTCTCGTTCGAGGAACCGGCGCAGCCCGCCGCCCCCGCGCCCCAAGAGCAACCCGCGCCGCAGGAGCAGCCGGTGCACACCCGGCGGGGCAAGCCGGTCATCCCGGCCTGGGAGGATGTGCTGCTCGGTGTCCGCTCGGGCGGACAGCGCTAGGCCGGTGGTGCCGACCCGCCACTAGACCGATGGTGCCGACCCGCCACTAGGCCGGTGGTGGCGACCCGCCACTAGGCGCTACCGGGCCAGCGTCAGCGCGATCAGCGTCAACCACCCGCCGGCGACACCGATTCCCGCGCCCAGCAGGAACCAGCGCAGCACCAGCTTGTGCCGCCATCCCCACAGCGTGGGCGCCAGCCCGCCGGCGGCGACGACGTTGAGGCCGACCGCCAGGAGCGGATGCACCCGGATCAGTCCCAGACTGAGCACCACAATGCCGGCCCCGGTCACTGCGGCCACGAACCCGGCGACCGTCAAACCCGTTGCCCAGGGCACGGAATCGTCGGTCACGAGCCGAGCCTAGCCCGTTCGTAGAACGCCAAAGCCGCCGCAGTCGCGACGTTGAGGGAGTCGGTGCCGCGCGACATCGGGATGCGCACACGCACATCGCTCAATCGCAGGGTGGCCGGCATAAGCCCCGGCCCTTCGGCGCCCACCAGCACCGCGACGCGTTCGTCGCTCGCCGCCGCCATGGCCTCCGGCAGCGCGCATGCCTTGCTGTCCGGCGTCATCGCCAGCAGCCGAAATCCGTTCGCCTTCAGCATGATCAGCTCGGTGGGCCAGTCCGTCGCTCGCGCGTACGGGACCAGCAAGGCGTGGCCCATGGAGACGCGGACGGCGCGCCGGTATAGCGGGTCGGCGCAGCCGCTGCCGAACACCACCGCGTCCACGCCCAATCCGGCGGCGTTGCGGAAGATCGAGCCCAGGTTCTCGTGATCGTTGACGCCCTCCAGCACGGCGACGGTCCGGGCGCGCTCGATCAGTTCGACCACGCTGGGTTCCGGCACCCTGCGGGCGGCGGCCAGCACGCCTCGATTGAGGTGAAAGCCCACCACTTCCGCCATGACGTCGGCGGAGGCCCGGTAGAACGGCACCGCGCTGCCCGCCAGGTCGCCGGTGAGCTCGGCGAGCCGGCGATCGGTTCCCAACAGGGCGTGCGGGGTGAACCGGGAGGCGAGCATGCGCTGGACGACCAGCACGCCTTCGGCGATCACCAACCCTTTGCCGGACCGCAGATCGGGACGACGATCGACGCTGTTCAGGTCGCGGAAATCGTCGAGCCGGGGATCGTCGGGATCGTCAACGTCCTGGACGTTCAGGGCATCGGTTCCGTCGCTCACGGGCCTTCGTCGACCAAGGCCAGCATCAAGTCGGCCGCGTTGCGCAGGGTGTCACGTTGCTCGCTGTCCAGCGTCGCCAGCCGTTTGGCCAGCCACTCCTGGCGGGCGCGCCGGGTCGCTTTGACCAGCTCGGCGCCGGAGTGAGAAACCGAGACGAGCACCTGCCGGCCGTCGACGGGATGCGGGGCACGGTCGACCAGGCCCATGTCGGCAAGCGACGCGATCACCCGCGTCATCGACGGCGGCCGGACCCGTTCGCGAATCGCCAGCGCGCCGGGGGTCATCGGGCCCTCGTTTGCCAGCGTCGCCAGCGCCGACAGCTGAGACAACGACACCGGCGACGACGGGTTCCGGAACCGGAGTTGACGGGCCAGCCGCATGACCGCCAGCGACAGATCGCTGGCCAGCCGCGCATCGCTGTCAGGCATGGCGCGAGGTTACACGGAACCTTCGGGCATCGGGATACGAACCGGTGAACGACGGGCTTTGATCCGCAGCCCGCGCCGGCCGATAATCGCTCAACCGCTTTCGCGGCGCTTGACCCACGGCCCAGGCATTTTCGGTCGGCCCCACCACGCATGGGGTGGTACCGGCGGGCCGCAGCGGCGGCTATGTTAATCGCGATGTCTGTCGAACCCGGCCAGAGCCGCGAGGCGCCGCCGCTGCCGCCCGCGCTCCTCAACGCCTGGCCGTTCGTCGCACTCGGTGCGCTCGGCTGGCTGGCCGCGGCGGCAGCCGCATTTTTCGTGCCCGCCCTGCAGACCTGGCGCCCGCTGACGCTGGCCGGGCTCGGGGTCGGGGTACTGGGCACGAGCATCTTCGTGTTACAACTCGCCGCGGCCCGCCGCGGCGCGCGGGGTGCACAAGACGGACTCGAAAACTATTTCGACCACAGCTAGATTTCGCGACCAGAACGGACCCGGGAGGATTGATGGTAGCCCCGCTACTTCAAGCGCAAATCGATATTGACGCACCGGTTTCCACGGTGTGGGGATTGATTTCCGACCTGCGGCGGATGCCGGAGTGGAGTCCGCAATGCCGTTGGACTAAGACCTTCGGACCGCTGCGCCAGGGCATGCGCAGCATCAACATCAATCGCCGTAGCCGATTGTTCTGGCCGACCACCTCCACGGTCGTCGAGGTCATCCCCGAGACAAAGCTTGCGTTCCGAATCAACGCCAACCACACGATCTGGAGTTACGAGCTCCAGCCCACCGGCGGGGGCACCCGGCTGATTGAAAGCCGCCACGCCGAGAACGGCGTGACCGCGGTCTCGAACCTGACGGTGAATGCACTGCTCGGTGGGACCACCAACTTCGAACGCGAACTGCTCGACGGAATGAACACCTCATTGGCCAAGATCAAGGCCGCCGCCGAAACGGGCTAGTCGGCCTCGGGCTGCTCCGGTTGCGACTCCGGCGCCTCGGCTCCGGAGTCCGGCGCCTCGGGCTGGGCCTCCGACACCTCGGGCGTGGATGCCGCGAGCTCCGGCTCGGTCTCCGGGCTGGTGTCGGCATCGGATGCCTCGGCCGGCTCGGGTGCGTCGGATGGCTCGGGCGGCGCCTCGACGACGTCGAGCACGCCGTCGTCGTATGGCTCGTAAGCGGGCGAACCCGTACCAGCCGGAGTGGGCGTATCCGAATGCGCGCCGCAACCGTACTGCTTGTCGACGACCTGCCCGTCGGCCGAGAGTTCGTTACCGCACACACCGAACATCGCGCCGAGCGATCCCGCCAACGGCAGGAAGAAACCGCAGTCGCGGCACACCCGTTTGGTGGAGCGCGCCATGGGCGAGTCGGGACCGTGATCGCCGGTATGCCATCGTTCGGCCGCCTCCGCGCGACCCCAAGCGCTCATCACCCAGCGCCGGCCCAGCCCGATCTCGGCGGCCGTCTCGTCGACCTGTGCGTCACCGCTGGCCGCGTAGCCGGGCGCCAACCGCGGATCGTCGGCCGCGGGCGCCAACAAGTCCCCGGGGCTCAAGTCACCCGGGCGCACCCGCTGATCCCACGGAACCCACTGCGGCGCCAGCAACGCCGTCGGACCAGGGATCAGCACGACTTCGCTGACGGTGGCGTGGTCGGCGCCCGGGTGCGCGGCGACGACCACGGCCCACTGCCAGCCCTGATAACCGGGCAAATGCGCCAGGAACCGGTGGGTTGCGGCGGCCGGATCCTCGTAGCTCACGCCCAGGTAATCGCCCACCGCCTCCGCCCCGCTGAACTCCACGACGGCGGCCCTAGCCTGGTCCACCGCGCCCGTCAGCACGGCCGCCAACCCCTCGGGCCACTCGGCCACGGTCGCCACGGCGGATTCCTCGATGGACCCGGTCACGCTGTCCCCTTCCTGCATTGCGTCTCCAATACTAGGTTGGCGAGCCACGCCCCGTACCTGCAGACGCATGTCGTCGGCATAGGGGAGAATCGGAACGTGTCTGGACGGCGGCGTGACGATCCGGGCCGCGTGGCCGCCACTCCCGGCCGCCGGCCCCGCAATGGAGCTACAAATCAACACCCGGGCACGGCCAATTACCCCGCCGATGACGCCGACCATCGCCGAACGCGTCGCCCACCGCCGATGCCGAGCGCCAATCGCTACCTGCCGCCCATCGGCCAGCGGTCGGAGCCGGACCCAAGCGACAACGCCCCACCCCGTGCTGCCGCCGCCGGCGAACGGATCACCGTCACGCGCGCCGCAGCGCTGCGGAGCCGCGAGATGGGTTCGCGGATGTATTGGATGGTGCAGCGCGCCGCCACCGCCGACGGCGCCGACAGGTCCGGTCTGACCGCGCTCACCTGGCCGGTGATGGCCAACTTCGCGGTGGACGCCGCGATGGCGGTGGCGCTGGCCAACACGTTGTTCTTCGCCGCGGCCACCGGGGAAAGCAAGGGCCGGGTCGCGTTGTATCTGCTGATCACCATCGCGCCGTTCGCGGTCATCGCGCCGCTCATCGGCCCGGCGCTGGACCGGCTGCAGCACGGTCGCCGGGTCGCGCTCGCCGCGTCGTTCATTTTGCGGACGGCCTTGGCGCTGGTGCTGGTCATGAATTACGACGGCGCCAGCGGCAGCTACCCATCGTGGGTGCTCTATCCGTGCGCGCTAGCCATGATGGTGTTCTCCAAGTCCTTCAGCGTGCTGCGCAGCGCCGTCACGCCGCGGGTCATGCCGCCGACCATCGACCTGGTGCGGGTGAATTCGCGGCTGACCGTATTCGGTCTGCTGGGCGGCACCATCGCGGGCGGGGCCGTCGCGGCCGGCGTCGAGTTCGTCTGCACCCACCTGTTCAAGTTGCCCGGCGCGTTGTTCGTCGTCATCGCGGTCACCATCGTCGGCGCGTCGCTGTCGATGCGCATCCCGCGCTGGGTCGAGGTGACGGCGGGCGAGGTGCCGGCCACCTTGAGCTACCGCCAGGACAGCGAACCGCAGCGGCGGACGTGGTCCGAGGAAGTCAAGAAAATCCCAAAAAAGGCCACCGCAACGCTTCGACAACCGCTGGGCCGCAACATCATTACCTCGTTGTGGGGCAACTGCACCATCAAGGTAATGGTCGGCTTCCTGTTCTTGTACCCGGCGTTCGTCGCGAAGGCGCACCAGGCCAACGGGTGGGTTCAGCTGGGCATGCTCGGCATGATCGGCGCGGCCGCCGGCATCGGCAACTTCGCCGGAAACTTCGCCGCCGCACGCCTGCAGCTGGGGCGGCCGGCCGTGCTGGTGGTGCGCTGCACGCTCGCGGTCTCGGCGGTCGCGCTGGCCGCCTCGGTGGCGGGCACCCTGGTGGCCGCCGTGATAGCCACCCTGGTCACGTCGGGCTCCAGCGCCATCGCGAAGGCCTCGCTGGACGCCTCGCTGCAAAACGACCTGCCCGAGGAATCGCGCGCCTCGGGATTCGGGCGGTCGGAGTCGACGCTGCAGCTGGCCTGGGTGTTGGGTGGCGCCGTGGGCGTCTTGGTCTACACCGATCTGTGTGTTGGCTTCACCGCGGTCACTGCGATACTCATCCTGGGACTGGCGCAGACGCTGGTCAGCTTCCAAGGAAATTCACTGATCCCGGGCCTCGGAGGTAACAGGCCGGTCATGGTCGAGCAGGAGGGCGTCCGCCGCAGCCCGGCGGTGGTGCCTGAGTGAAACGCGGTGTGGCCGTGCTACTCGCCGGCCTGATGACTCTGTTGTGCGTGGCCGTCGGGGTCGGCACCTGGCTGCTGGCACGCCCGTCCGGTCCGCAGCGCCCGGAGATCAGCGCGTATTCGCACGGCCACCTGGCGAGGGTGGGGCCGTACCTGTACTGCAGCGTGCTCAACCTCGATCAATGTGACACGCCGCAGGCCCAGGGCGAGCTGAAGGTCAGCGAGCGCTACCCGGTGCAGCTCTCGGTGCCCGACGCGATCTACCGGGCGCCCTGGCGGTTGCTGCAGGTGTATGAGGACCCAACCAACACCACCAGCACCATCTTTCGGCCGAACACCCGGTTCGCGGTCACCATCCCCCCGGTCGACCCGCATCGCGGGCGGCTGGTCGGGATAGTGGTGCAGTTGCTGACGCTCGTCGTGGACCCCGCCGGTGAGCTGCGCGACGTCCCGCACGCGGAATGGTCAGTGCGCCTGAGCTATTGAGCTCCGTGCCCGGCCGCCACCCGCTCCCCTTCGACCGGCGGCCCGGGCGGCGTCCCATTCCCGAAAGGCTTGCCGCCCAAAGCTTCCCGACCATGCGGTGACAGCCAGCCCGCCAGGTCGGGCCCCTTGGGCACGATGCCGGTGGGGTTGATGTCGGCGTGCACGATGTAATAGTGCTGCTTGATCTGAACGAAATCGATGGTGTCGCCGAACCCTGGCGTCTGGAACAGGTCGCGCGCATACGCCCACAACACCGGCATCTCGCTGAGCTTGCTTCGGTTGCACTTGAAATGCCCGTGGTAGACCGGGTCGAAGCGGGCCAGCGTGGTGAACAGCCGCACGTCGGCCTCGGTTATGTTGTCGCCCACCAGGTATCGCCGATCGGCCAGGCGGTCGCTCACCCAATCGAGCGCGGCGAACAGCCGGTCGTACGCCGCTTCGTAGGCCTGTTGTGAGCCGGCGAAGCCGCACCGGTACACGCCGTTGTTGATCTCGGTGTAGACCCGCTTGTTCACCTCATCGATCTCAGCGCGCAGCCGCTCGGGGTACAGCTCGGGTGCACCGTCGCGGTGGTAGGCGGTCCATTCCGTCGAGAAATCCAGGGTCATCTGCGCGAAATCGTTGGTGACGACCGCGCCGGACGGGACGTCGACGATCGCGGGGACCGTGATGCCTTTCGGGTAGTCGGGGAAACGCTTGAAGTAGGCGTCCTGCAGCCGCGGGATCTTCAGCACGGGGTCGACGCCCCCGGGATCGAGGTCGAACGTCCAACTGCGTTCGTCGTGAGTGGGACCGCAAAAGCCAATAGAGAGAACACTTTCCAGGCCCAGCAACCGCCGGACGATGATGGCGCGGTTCGCCCACGGACACGCGCGGGCGACAATCAGCCGATACCGGCCCGGCTCGACGGGATAGTCGTCTCGCCCATCGGCGGTGATGCGGGTGGTGATGTAGTTGGTGTCGCGAGTGAATTCACCCGTCCCGGCAACATAGGTGGCCATATCTCCCTTGTTTCGCTCGAATGTCGGCTAGGAATCCAGAAATCGCCGAGCCAGATTCGTCTCGGTTGATGCGCCCTGCTCCCAGTGGGCGATCCAAGGGCCGGTCCCCTCCGACTGGTCGATGATGCCGTCCTCGAGCCAGGTGTACCGGCTCCGAACCACCTCGCGCGTCAGCCGGACGTCGCAGTCGTCGGTATTGGTCCACAACGCGTCGAACAGCGCCTCGACCCGCAGGGCGGCCTGCCGACAAAACGTATCGGCCAGCTCGTAGGCCTGTTGACCGACCGCCGGGTCCACGGCGCGCTGGGCCTCGGCCCGCACACAGGCCGCCGACATCGCGAACAACTCGGCACCGACATCGACGATGCGCCCGAGGAACCCCTGGCGCTGCTCCAGCTTGGCCTGCCAGCGCGCCATCCCGTAGAAGGTGTTGCGGGCCAGCTTGCGACTGGAGCGTTCGACGAACCGCAGGTGCGACGCCAGCGGTCCGAATTCGCTGTAAGCCCTGGGTCGCTGCCCTTCTCCAAAAACGAGCTGGGGCAACCACTTTGCGTAGAACCCGCTGGCGCCGACCGCCGCCGCGGCCTTCTGCCGCAAGCCGGCGTCAGGCTTCGCGAGGTCACCGGCCGCAGACAGGTGGGCATCGACCGCCTCCCGGGCGATGAGCAGCTTCATGATCTCGCTGGATCCTTCGAAGATGCGGTTGATCCGCAGGTCCCGCAGTATCTGCTCGACGGGCACCGCCCGTTCACCGCGCGCGGCCAGGGACTCAGCCGTCTCGTAGCCGCGACCGCCCCGGATCTGCATGACCTCGTCGGCAATGACGCAAGCCATCTCGCTGGACCAAAGCTTGCCCAGCGCCGCCTCGATCCGGATGTCGTTGCGCCCTTCGTCGGCCATCTGCCCGGACAACTCGAGCACGGCATCGAGCGCGTAGGTGGTCGCGGCGATGAACGAGATCTTGCCGGCCACCGCCTCGTGCTTGGCCAGCGGTTTGCCCCATTGCACGCGCTCCCCCGACCACTCGCGCGCGATCTTGAGCGCCCATTTGGAAGCCCCTGTCGCCATCGCGGGGATCGACAGCCGGCCGGCATTGAGGGTGGTAAGCGCGATCTTCAAACCGTCGCCCTCGCGGCCGACCAGGTTCTCGCTCGGCACCCGAACGCGGTGCAACCTGGTGACCCCATTCTCGATGCCGCGCAACCCCATGAATTTGTTGCGCCGCTCCACCGTGATCCCGGGCGAATCGGCCTCGACGACGAAAGCGCTGATGCCCCCGCGGTGCCCATCGCTGCGGGGCACCCGGGCCATGACGACCAGCAGTTCGGCGACCACGCCGTTGGTGGTCCACAACTTCACGCCATCGAGCTCGTAGGCCGTCCCGTCTTCGACGGGGGTTGCCGTTGAGGCCAGCCGGGCCGGATCAGAGCCCACATCCGGTTCGGTCAACAGGAACGCCGATATGGCGCCCGCGGCACATCGGGGCAAGAACTTCTTCTTCTGCTCTGGAGTTCCGGCGAGTTTGAGCGGCTCCGGCACGCCGATCGACTGATGGGCCGACAACAGCGCACCGAGGCTGGGATGAACGGAGGAAACCATCATCAGCGCCCGGTTGTAGGCCACTTGCGACATGTTCAGGCCGCCGTATTCCGACGGTATTTTCATGCCGAAACAGCCCAGTTCGGCTAGACCCTTCACGTACTCGTCGGGAATTTGCGCGTCGCGTTCGATGACGCTGCCGTCAACGCTGCGAAGGAAGTCGCGCAATTTGTCGAGAAACGCGCGGGTGCGCGCCTCGTCGGCATCCGACGGTTTGGGGAAAGGGTGGATGAGCTCCAACGGAAACCGGCCAAGGAACAGTTCTTTCGCGAAAGATGGTTTATCCCAACCGGTTTCGCGAGACTCCTCGGCCAGTGCCCTGGCTTGCTCCTCGGTGACGTGCGCTTGCAGTGCCATCGCAGCCTCCTTGCTCGACGACTGTGGCGGCCTGGGAGTACCCCGTGACCGGCACTTCCTCACCCTATCTGCGCGAGCGGGTGGCCCACGCACATCAGCGGCGCGAACGAGCTAGGAGTCGAGCTCCCGAGCGACCGCACGCACCACCTCGGAAACCCGTCGAGCCGTCTTGCGGTCCGGGTAGCGTCCCTTGCGTAACTCGGGCTGCACGGCGCTCTCCAGCAGCGTGATCATGTCCTCCACCATGCCGTGCAGCTCATCGGGGCTGTGTTTGTGCTCGACGGGCGTCTCGCGGCGGCCCTGGGCCTTGGTGAGGCTGGGCGGCGGCTCGATCAACTTGAGGCTCAACGCTTGCGGCCCCCGCCGCCCGGAGGCGATGCCGAACTCCACGCGCTGGCCCGCTTTGAGCCCCTCGACCCCAGCGGGCAACGCCGACGAGCGGACGTAGACGTCTTCGCCGTCCTCTTGCGACAGGAACCCGAACCCCTTGTCGGCGTCGTACCACTTAACCTTGCCGGTCGGCACTGGTCTCACCTGCTTGTCTAACGGATCAATAGAATGGCCAACACAATAAGCGTCCCGCCTGCGCAGGACGCCGTTTGGTCTGTAGATCCTACTCGGGTGCCGGCCTCGCGAGCACCCCCGTTATTGCCTACTCGGTACGCTGGGCATTACCGGTGGAGGAGATATGCGACTGATCCTGAACATCATCTGGCTCGTGTTCGGCGGCCTGTGGATGGCCGCCGGATACGTCGTTGCGGCGCTCCTCAGCTTCTTGCTGATCATCACCATCCCCTTCGGCTTCGCGTCGCTGCGCATCGCCTCGTACGCGTTGTGGCCGTTCGGCCGCACGATCGTAGACAAACCGACTGCCGGGACGGGGGCTCTCATCGGCAACATCATCTGGGTGCTGTTGTTCGGCGTGTGGTTGGCGATCGGTCACCTGGCCAGCGCGCTGGCGATGGCGATCACGATCGTCGGCATCCCGCTGGCGTTGGCCAACCTCAAACTGATTCCCGTGTCATTGATGCCATTGGGTAAGCAGATCGTTCCGGTCAGCTCGCCATCCCACTACGGGTCGGTGGGCGCATGACGGCGACCGCATTGGGTGTGCCAACGGTGCCGGGCCGCACCGACGGTGATGCCGCGCGGAACGCGCCGACCGAGGGCCCGTTGGTGGACACCTACGGGCGCGTGGCCACCGACCTGCGAGTCTCGCTGACCGACCGCTGCAACCTGCGGTGCACCTATTGCATGCCGGCCGAGGGCCTGGACTGGCTGCCCGGCGAGCACCTGCTTCGCCCCGACGAGCTGGCGCGACTGATGCACATCGCCGTCACCCGGTTGGGTGTCACCAGCGTGCGGTTCACCGGCGGCGAGCCCTTGTTGGTGCGGCATCTCGAAGACGTGGTCGCGGCGGCGGCCGGCCTGCGGCCGCGCCCGGAGATCTCGCTGACCACCAACGGCGTGGGGCTGGCGCGGCGCGCCGCTGCACTGGCCCAAGCCGGCCTGAACCGCGTCAACGTCTCGATGGACACCGTGGACCCCGACCACTTCGCGGCGATCACCCGTCGGAACCGGCTCGACGAGGTGCTTGCGGGCCTGGCCGCCGCCCATGACGCGGGTTTGACACCGGTGAAGGTGAACGCCGTGCTCGACCCGGTCACCGGTGGCGAGGACGTCGTCGAGCTGCTGCGGTTCTGCCTCGAATACGGCTACCAATTACGGGTCATCGAGCAGATGCCGCTCGATGCCGGGCACCAGTGGCGCCGGGGGGCGGCGCTGAGCGCTGACGACGTGCTCGACGCGCTGCGCCCGCACTTCCGGCTCCGTCCGGACCCGGCGCCGCGCGGATCGGCGCCCGCGCAGCTCTGGCTGGTCGACAGCGGACCGGGCACGCAGAGCGGCAAGTTTGGTGTCATCGCGTCGGTCTCGCAAGCTTTCTGTTCGGCCTGTGATCGCACCCGCCTCACGGCTGATGGCCAGGTCCGCAGCTGCCTCTTCTCGGCCGTGGAAACCGATCTGCGCACGCTGCTGCGCACCGGCGCGTCCGACGATGCGATCGAGACCGCGTGGCGCGTCGCGATGTGGGGCAAGCCGGCCGGTCACGGCATCAACGACCCGAACTTCATCCAACCCGACCGCCCGATGAGCGCGATCGGTGGCTAGCCCCATGGGTCAGGCCGCCGTCCAGCAAGACGGGATTTCGGTGACCGTGCGCTATTTCGCGGCCGCGCGGGCGGCCGCCGGGGCGGAGTCGGAGACGCTGGTGGTGCGCCCGGGCACCACGGTGGCCGAGCTGGTCGGACGCCTCGCCGTCCGGGGCTCTCGACTCGCCAGCGTGCTGAGCAGATGTTCCTACCTGTGCGACGGGGTCGCGGTCCGCGACGAGACCGCACCGTTACGCGCCGGCAACACGATCGACGTTCTACCTCCGTTCGCCGGCGGCTAAAACTGTGAAATGCATCACGTAACGGATTGATAACGGCACAATCACGCTCCGATATCGAGCGCGATGACCTGCGTGGATGCCACGTGTTCCTCGGGTTTTCGCACATGGCCGAGGGGGAAACGCCGGGTTTCGCAGAACGTGACGGGACCAACAGAAACCGCTACGTTTCTCCGAAGGCTCGCCAAGACAACCGAATTGGCGGACCTCCCCTCCCTATCGCGCCGAGCTCCATCCAATAGGCAGGGGTCCACCGACTGACCTACGTGGATGGAGACGGGGGACCCACCGGTCCACCGTGATCGGACTGGGGCCGCACGCGGCCTCTAGGGGTGAAGCCGACGTCGTTTCGCAGTGGAGACGACGACGGCCGGGTGGCCTCTCCAACCCGAACCCGACAGCTGACCTCGCAGGCGCGTGACAGAGAGGATCCTTCACGGCCTATGAGCGGACGTCACCGTAAGCCCAGCACGTCAAACATCAGCGTCGCAAAGATCGCCGTCACCGGAGCAGTCCTCGGTGGCGGCAGCATTGCCCTGGCCGGCCAGGCGGCCGCTGCCACCGATGGCGAATGGGACCAGGTAGCCCGTTGCGAGTCGGGCGGCAACTGGGCCATCAACACCGGCAACGGCTACCACGGCGGCGTGCAATTCAGCTCGAGCACCTGGGCCTCGCACGGCGGCGGCCAGTACGCCCCGTCGGCCGAATTGGCCACCAGGGACCAGCAGATCGCCGTTGCCGAGCGCGTGCTGGCCACTCAGGGCCGCGGCGCGTGGCCCGTGTGCGGTGGCCCGCTGTCGGGCCCGACGCCGCGCGAGGTTCCGGCGCCGGCCGGCCTGAACGCTCCCCCGCTGGACGCGCCCGGACTCAACGGCCAGCCGGCACCGCTCGCTCCCCCGCCCGCCGACGCGAAGCCGAA